>JAZNWF010000046.1:0-141073 GCA_045593165.1 Eubacteriales bacterium | reverse complement strand
GGATACCTTAACGAGGTTGTTACCGATCTGTACGATCTTACCGTCAGCGTCTGCTACGAGGAGCCAGCTGTAACGGAGGTTAGCATCGTCAGAAAGGATTACTCTGTCTTCAGCGCCTGCTGCGAATACGAATACGTCGCCATTGAGGTTGGTGATGTATTCATCATCGCCGATTACCATGCCTTCGTAGGTAGCGCCTTCGGTCTTACCGAGGTCGGTCTTGGGGGCTGATTCTTCATAGTAGCAAGCAAACATCCAAGCATCTTCGAGGAGGCCGCCTACCCAGCCGTTTTCACCGTACCAAGCCTGATATTCGCCTACCTTCTGGTAGATTTCGATAAGGTCTGCGGTAAGAGGATAAAGCATAGTGGTAGCGTCTGCAACTGCAACGTATTCAGCAAATGCATTGTTGTAATCGATGATTTCAACTGCAGTTCCGTCTTCGGTAACTACGTACTTGAGCTGACCGTAACCCATAGCGTCGATGAGGTTCATCAAGGTATCATCGAGGTTTACGTAAAGAACGGGGCCGTTTTCGGAGTTGAGGTGATAGTAGCCGTCAGCGCCGAGAACTGCGGTATCAACAACGTCGTCATCGATGTCAACGTAAAGAAGTTCTTCTTCGCTGCCTTCGTAGGTGAAGCTGTCGAGCTCTGCCTTGTTTTCATATTCGGTCTTGGGAACTTCAACAACGGAGCCTGCTTCACCGGTGATGGTGATAGTTGCAACGTTGGTGTCTGCCAATACAGCAACCCAGATGGACTGACCAACAGAGGTGCATTCCCATTCAACGCTGTTAGCGTTTACGGTGTCTGCGGAGGGTTCAACAGTTACCCACATACCGTTGTAGCTTACGATACCGAGAAGTGCATTATCGGAAGAAATGGTGTACTTACCGGTTTCGGTAGGTTCAAAGGTGTATACGGTGTAGGTATACATCATATTTGCATTGTAATCGTTAGTACCAACTACGAGAGCTTCGTCGCTGTTTGCGTAGTTTGTTTCTTCTGCAGCGGGAGTCCAGTGAGCAACGGAATCATCGGTGGTGAAGTAAGTTCCTTCGATAGTTCCGATGGAATCGAGAAGTGCGGTATAATCGCCTACAAGATAGAAGGAATCATCGGTGGTAAGATTCTTGATGATATCAAGGCTTGCGGTATCGGTGCAAGCGTCGTGAGCCATAATGAAGATCTGGTTGGGGCCGATGGTCCAATTTACGTAATCGCCGGTGAATGCGGTGTCAACAATTACAACGTCAAACTTTTCGGTAACTTCGTTGTACTGAAGAAGTGCCTGATACCACCACTGGTAATCAGCTCCGCCGAGAATATCAACGGGAGTCATATTCTCCGAGCTTACGAGAGCGTATACAGATGTAGCAAGTCCGTCGTAACCGTTAGCATAGGTAAGATTAAAGGATTTATCAGCAATAACTTCGCCGTCACCTTCGCCTGCAGTAAAGCTGAGAGTCCAGTTTACAGTGCCTGCGGGAGCAGACCATGCAGCAGGATCATAAGTGTTTACCATAACGGTGATCTTGTCGCCGGTAGCAACCTGAATGGATTCGGAAGCAACAACGGGATCATCATCAGACCAGTGAGTATCACCGTAGATGAAAGAGCCGTCGGCTTTTTCGCCGTTTACGCAATACAGCCAACCCGAAGCATCGTTCATAGTGATGGTAACGGTGCCTGCTTCGGTAGCGATCCAGTTGATGTAATAACCGTTAGAGCCTGCAACGATATCGGTTGCCTGAGGGCCAAGATCGGTAGAATCGGGGTTGCCCCAAGAGCCAACTGCGCTAAGGTCGAAGTTAACGGAAACGGTGCCTGCGGGATTGTTCCACATATCAGCAGGGTCATAGGTAGATACGAAAACAACTACCTTGTCGCCTTCAGCAACGTCGATTTCTTCGGTGAAGAGAGCTTCTGCATCGTCGCTCCAGTGATAATCGCCGTATTTACCTGCGGTTTCGTTATTTACGCAATACATCCAGCCAACGTTATTCCAATCAGCATCAACTGCACCGATAGAAACAGCAAGCTTACCTGCTGCGGGTGCGGTGGTGGTGTACCAATAGCCCTGATTGCCTGCTGCGAGGTCGGTGGAAACGTATGCGCCTACGCCGCCGAACATATTAGCAGAAAGAGTAACTTCCTCGGGGCTGTCCATAGTGCCCTTGTTTTCAACGGGAGCACCTGCTTCCAAGGACATATAAAGAGTAACTGCTTCTTCGCCCGAGTTATAAACCGAGAACATATCAGCGCCGTCAACCATAGTCATAGTTACGGTGTTGTTGCCCGATTCGGTTTCGGGATAGTAGGGCTGTCTGCAATAAACGAGCATATAGTTTGCGGTAGTTGCATAGCCTACGGTAACAGTAGAGTTGTTGCAGTCATCAACCTGAACCCAAGCTTCAGCGCCTGCTTCAACGTAAACCGAGAAACGAACGCTTGTGGTGCTTAACTGCCAGGGGTTAGTATAAGTACCAAGATCGCCTTCGGCTGCGAATACTGACATCGGTAAAACCATTACCAATACCAGCATTAATGCCAATACCTTTTTCATAATTTGGATTCCTCCTGAAATTTTTAATGCAATTTTTATAATTATTAAGCATTACCTTATAATTTTAACACTTTTTTAGAAAATTGCAATATATTATTGAATATTTCTGCAGTTTTTTACTTATATTCTGCGCTCCAATTTATGTCTGCCGCAGGATATTTACCGCGTTTGTTGGGAAGTGCACCGATTACGATCAATACTTCATCGCCCTCGAGCACATCGATCTGCACGTATTTCACGCCGTCGACTTCGTTTCCGTCTGCCTCGGTGGTACGCTGTGCAGAATTTCGGTTATTCGTAACCGACATCATGCTGTCCACAGAAGCGGTCATTTCAAAGACGATCGTACCGTCCTTTTCGGCGTAATATTTGTAGTAATGGCCTACCTGATTTCCCTCTTTAAGACTTAATTCGTAATCATCCTCTACATCTTCGATCATAGTAGGATTCTGAAAGCTTCCCGTGGGATTGGTAAACACAAGCTCAAATTCCTTATCGGACGCGCCCTTATTGCCGATCTCAATCACTATGGTATCGCTCGGCATCGCGCTTTCGAGCTCCAACTGTACCTTACCGTTCTTTGCTTTGTATTCCTTACCGCCATATACGACGTAAACGTCGCTATCGTTAATGGTAAGTATCATTCCGCCGACACGATAAATGCCGTAAAAGTCCGAATCATCTGCAGATACGGTTATGTTCAGCTTCATTTCTGCATTGGGCATTTCAACATACGGATCAGCCTCCGTACCCGAGCCTATTCTTTCATCCTCGGGATCGGTAGAGGTATCGGGATCATCGGGATTTTCGGGTTCATCGTTCGATGTGGTATCGTCTGCATCAGAGCCTTCGTCGGGGTCAACCGATGATTCGGTATCACCCGATTCATCGCCGCTTACACCGTATTCCGAATCGGAGCCGTTATCGGATGCCTCGGTATTGCCGTTGTCGGAGCTGTCGGACGAGGTCTTATCATCCGAGGCAGCGGAATTTTCTGACACAGTATCGGAAGTACCAACGCTTGCCTCATTCGACACATTTTCGCTTTCATCGGAGCCGCTTCCGCCGCAGCCCGAGATAAGCACAGACGTAAACGCAAGCGTTAAAACAAGCATCAACGCCAATATTCTTTTGTGGCTTACTTTTGAAATATTATTCATAATTATTCAGCAGCCTTTGTAAGTGTAAGAGTATATTCGGTCGCACCGGATTCGAGATATACCTCTGCATCGCCCTCGTAGGTATAGCCCGCGGGGCAGGACATTACGGACAGCTTATAGCCATCGGTAATTTCAGCATTGAAAACAGCCTGACCTTCGGCATTGGTCATAGCAGGGAGGCAGGAATCCTTGCAGATCTGCACCATAACGCCCGAAACGACGTTTCCCTCGTTATCAACTACGGTTACAACAAACGTTTTTGCTTCCTCGGTGGATTCCTCGGCAGATTCCGCTTCGGACTCGTCAACGGAAGCGGTTTCGCTTTCATTATTCACCGATTCGGTGCTTTCTGTCGATCCTTCATCAGAATCGGACACAGCGGTTTCTTCTCCTCCGCACGCGCAAAGGCAAAGCATCATAGCGAGCACCAGCAACGCGCAAAGGAGTATTCTGGTAATTTTCATAATAAAACCTTCTTTATATTAATTTATATCGCTGATATTTCTCACAGCGGTCTGAACGTAATCGTCCGCAGTAAAAAATTCGAATATCTTATCGAACGTTTCCTTATCGGTTATATATCCGAGATGATTCAGAGCAACCGTACCGTAGCGATCGATAACCACCGTTGTGGGCATCGCCTCTATGCCAAGACAATCAGTCCACGCCGATTCACCGACAGCCATCGGGAACGTTAATTTGTTCTGACTTGCATATTCCGCAACGCTTTCGTCCGTGCCGTCGATACAGTTTATAGCAATTATTTCGATATCGTCGCGATAATCCTCGTACGATGCCTGCATATACGGAAATTCCATACGGCAGGGTCCGCAATTTTCGAACCAGAAATTAAGCACGATCGCTTTTTTCGTTTCGAGCAGCTCGGATATCTTATATACGGTTCCGTTATAATCGGTTATCGTATAATCGCCGAACACTCCGCCCAATTTATAGGTATGGAGAAAATCGCCGTCAAGAAGCTCGGTTTCGACAGAAACAAGATTATTTCCCTGCTTCAGCTCGAACGCCTTTTCGTATTTGTATCCCTCGGGAACGCCCTTAAGCACCACAACGTATTCATAATTATCGGATGCTTCGAAATAAGTCTTTCCCTCTTTATCGGTTTCGCCTGCCCACACAAGATCCTCAAGGTCGTCGCTTTTATAAACGTATACCCCGACATATGCAAGCGGCTTTTTGCCTTCTGTGCGGACCTCGACCGAATATTCGGAAAAGGTTTCCTTTTTACCCTCGTCCGAAGCGGAAGATTCATCTCCCGCCGCGCACGAGCAAAATATCAAAACAACCGAAAGGAGCAAGGGTATGAGCGATAGCTTTATCCTTTTTCCCATATTATTCGATATAACAGCACATCAACAACCATGCGATCTCCGTATTGATGCTTAAGTCGTTGTTGCCGTTTTCATCCTTAAATAAATAGCCGCTACTTGTGTTATTCCACCAACCGACGTATTCGCCGCGGTTCTGGATTATGGTTTTCAGATCCTCGGTAAGCGGATAAACGCCCTCGTTTTCATCAACATATTTGATGTATTCGAGCAGACATTCGGAGTAGCTTACCTTCTTAACAAATTCACCGTTCTCGTCGTAGAAATATCTCGAAACGCCCGAGCGGTCAAGAATAGTCTGGAAGCATGCGATATAATCGCAGTCCTCTGCAAGACGTACCATAACAAGTGCGCCGTCGGCAGAGCCGAGATGGTAAAAGCCGTCGTCCTCGTTATAAACGAGATTATAGGTATCGGTGCTTGCGGTAAGGTCAAACTCCTTGATCTCTACGCCCTCGGGAAGCGAATATTCCACAAGGTCCGAGGTGGTTTTATAGATTTCCCAAGGCTCGTCCTCGATAGTTTTTATCGGGTCACCGATGCGCTCGATACAAAGCACGCAGTTGTTATCCTCGTCAGATGCATCAAGACCAAGAACGTACATAGATGTGCCCGAGCTTCCGTCGCCTATCATCGATGCACTTACGGATATTGTAAACGATTTGTCATCGCCGTTTCCGGCAACGTTATTGCTCTGAACGAAATGCGGTGCGCCGTAATAGCCTATCTTAACGTCCTTTGCGTTTGCTACCGAAAATTCGTAGTTACCTGCAACGGTGGGGGTGAACAGGTAATAGTTTCTTGCACCGGAGGTGAGATCTACGTAGGTGCAGCCCGTATTTACGGCATAAGAATCGAATTCATCCGCACCGACATAAAGTGTTTCGGGCTCCGAGGTAATTTTACGTGCAAGAATGACCTCCAATTCGGTCTTGCTTGCGCTTAATTCAAGGTCGCCGGTATAATAATAGCCGTTTTTGTCGTCGGTAAAGCCAAGCTCAACGATATAATCGCCGGTTGCAAGAGTTTTTTCGGCTACGCCCTCTTCGTTACAAGCCTGCATCGCCTTTTTTTCACCGTTCTGCATAAACTGAATGACTATACCAGATGGGTATGCGTTGCCAAGATTATCCTTTACTGTAACCTTATAGGTCATTTCGGCAGGAAGCGAAGACGTTCCGCCCGAAGCATTTCCGCCTTCACCGCCGCAGGAAGCCAAAAACGCGGTGCACATAAGCATCAACGCCAATAAAATACTGATGCGTTTTTTCATCGTTTTTTCCTCCTTTATTTTGCAGGTCCGAGGTAGTCGTAGTAGTAGCATACCTTAAGCCAAGAATTTTCAACGTCTTCAAATGTGTATTTATCCATAAGAAGCTGTAAAAGCTCAGCCAATCTTTCGTCTACGACCACACAGCCGTTGCGCTCGCCGCTCGATTTATCGATCTTCTTTGCGTATTCGCGCATTTCCGAGGTATAATCCTCGCCGTTGCCGTGATAACGTCCCTCGAATATATCCTCTATCTGATATATGTCGACGTTTTCATCGTAATCCTCGCCCCAAAGACCCTTGAGATATTCAATAGTCTTATCAACGTCGTAATCGTTCTGCTTGAAGTATGCAAGTATCTCGCCGTCGGTTTCGGTCTTACTGAAATCGAAGCCGCCGAGCTCGATCATATTCATTATCGACCTATCGAACACGCCCGTGCTTCCCGTGAAGTCAGCATAAATAAGGCTTCCGTCAACAGATTCGTAATACTTGCCGTCCTTTAACACGGGAGTAATGCCGCCTGCGATGATATCGTACATAACGTCGCCGGTAGCGTCACTATCGTAGGTAAAGTAACCGGGCGAGCAGAGTCGGAACAACTCGATAGAAGCGCCGAGATATTCAACGTCGTAATTGATAATGCCCGTAGCGTAAACGTCCCAGAACGCCATATTTATGAAGTACGGCGTGCCCTTTTCCATGTAATAAACCATGGAGCAGTTATTGTTGTCCTCGTACATTCTCTCATCGTGCTCGTAGGTATAAATAATTTCGCCGTTTTCATCGAATATCCAAGCATCGATGCCATCCTGATAGTCGCTCTTGGAGGTAAAGCGGTAAACGCCCGACTTGGTAGGAACGAATTTAGCGAACAGACCTCTCGGAATTATCGCTCTGTCATAAGTGAAGCAGTTGGTAGAGATATTCTTACCGAGCTTTGCTTCAAATGCGGAGAAGGGTGCAAGTCCCTTTATCGGGTCCTGAAGCTGTGTAGCCTTAGGTCCGTAGGACTCGAAATATTTACACATCTTGAGCCATTCGTTTTCGGTACCCTCAAAGCCTGCAACAGAAGCAACCTGCTTGAGCATTTCCGCAAGCTCCTTATTTACGGTACATACGCCGTTAAGGCTGGAGTTGGAAGCATAGGAGAAGTAATTTACCATTCCCAAGCCGCCGTCCTGTACCTTATTATAAAGACTGATTCCGTCCTTATCGGCTCTGCCCTCGTAAACGATATTGTAAACGGTGTCTTCCTCGCTGAATACGGTGTAATTCATAAGGTCCGCAAGAAGCAGAGGACCGTTTTCGTTGCCTACGTGGTAATAGCCGTCCTTTTCGTTGAAGAAGATATCAACGTAATTATAAGTGATTTCATCTTCGGTGGTAGCGGCATCGCGAGGCAGATAGGTATCTACATCGATATCCTTTTCCTCTATGACACGGAAATTGGAAAGGTAGACAGTATCGTCGCCCTCTGCGGTATCGGTATCCTTAAGGAAGCAGAGTGCGATTTCGTAAGTGCCGTCCTGTTCCGCAACGCAGGGATAGCAGGTCTGCCATTTTTCGTCCTCGGATGCACCCGATATCTGATATACGTCCTCGTCGTTTACGATAACGTAAAGCACGTCGCTGAAACGTTCGGACGATGCAAGATAATCAAATCCAAACGCCTGACCTGCCTTAAGCGTAACGTCGGCGTAAAGAATAGCATAGGAATCGTCGATGCCGATATTGGAGGCATAAATACAATCCCTGTCGAGCTTATTGCCGATAACGAAGGGCCAGATATATTCAGCGTTTTCATCCTCGGTTTCGGGACGGTAGGTAACGGTAATGTCGCCGTTATTGACAATAGCTCCGATCTCATCGCTTTCGGGCATCGTAACGTTGGGAACTATCTGCGACACAAGGTCTGCAACGCCGTTCACACAAAGCTTTTGCTTATACGAATCCGAAATGAAATGGTCGAACGTGCTGATAAACGGTCTTTTGCTCGTGATCGCGCCCGATTCGATAATGCAGACTACGCCGTATTGGTCAATAAATACAGACGTGGGATAGCCCTGAATACCGAAGGTGTTTGCCCAAGAGGAGGGACAGGCTGCCATCGGGAACGAAAGACGCTGCTGCTCCTGGAAGGGCTTTACAGCCAAATTATCCTCAAGCGGATTGAGCGCGATGATCTCGATATCATCCTTGTATTCCTGATAAAGCTCCTCCATTATCGGGAACTCGGTCAAGCACCACGAGCAAGTGGTGTACCAGAAGTTGAGCATTACCATTTTCTTGGTCTTTAATACCTCGGAGAGCGTGATGGTTTCTCCGTCGGCGGAGGTAACGGTAAAGTCGTACATTACGTCGCCGAGCTCGATGGTGGTGGTAGAAAGCTCGTCCTTGATAAGCGAGGAGGAAAGGAAGATGAACGCTCCCGTTCCGTCAAAAGCATAGCTTTCCTGAACATTATAGCCATTAGGCACGCCGGAAAGCGCGATTGCGTAATTATCGCTTACGGGAAGCTGGAATACCGCCTCACCGTTTTCGTTGGTCTTTGCAAAGTCCTGCATATCGGTAAGCTTTGCATCATTATAAATATAAACGTCAATATTTGCCAAGGGCATTCCGCCTGCGGTCTTTACGTATACCGAATAGGTAGACTTTTCGCCGCTTGCGCTTCCTCCGCCCGAGGCAGTGCCGCTTACAGTACTCGAAACGTCGCTATTACCCGAGCCGCCGCACGAAGCGAGTGCACTGACGCACATTACGGTTACAAGCAACAACGACAAAGCTCTTATAAGCGTCATCTTTGTGTTTTTAACTTTTTTCATATATCCTCCCGAATATAACGTCGATGAGTAACGGCATTGAAGCACAACGCTTCCAAACGCCTTTACCTCGTTTTATCACATCAGCCAGAAGATGAGTGATACGATCAGAAACGCAACCGCAAGGAACGCAACCGCCACAAGAGTTGGCTTGAACATCATTTTCGTCGCGCTCCAATAGGTGCTTAAGATGTCTTTCACACTTGAAGTGGTGCCGCGCTTAGCCCATTTGCTTCCGCCGGACACGTTTGCCATATCGGCAATAGTGCTTCCGTCATCTATATATACAATCTTTTCCTTTTTCGATTTTTCTTTTTTCATAAAACTAATCCAACAAGTGACAAGCGGCACAATGTCCGTTGCCGTAATCCTTATACTCGGGTGCTACTTCTTTACAAATATCCTTTGCGTAAGGACAGCGCGTATGGAAACGGCAGCCCTTAGGCGGATTTGCAGGCGAAGGTATATCGCCCTTGAGGATTATGCGGTTCATTTTTACGTTGGGGTCGGGATGAGGTATCGCCGAGAACAGCGCCTGCGTATAGGGGTGAAGCGGATTCGCGAAAATATCCTTTTTCGAGCCGAATTCTACCATCGAGCCCAGATACATTACACCGATCTTATCGGAAATGAATTTTACAACCGACAGATCGTGAGATATGAATACGTAGGTAAGATTCATATCGTGCTGAAGCTGCTTCAACAGATTGATTATCTGTGCCTGAATCGAAACGTCGAGAGCGGAAACGGGCTCGTCGCAGATAACGAGCTTCGGCTGAACCGAAAGCGCACGTGCGATACATATCCTCTGTCTTTGTCCGCCCGAAAATTCGTGCGGATATCTTTCGTAATAATAATCACGCAGACCGCACTTTTCCATAAGGTCAAGCACGTAGTCCTTTACCTGCTCCCTCGGTACTATGTTATGTACCTCAACCGGCTCGGAAAGTATTCCGCCGACGGTGCTTCTCGGAGGAAGCGAGGAATAGGGGTCCTGGAATATTATCTGCATTTTTTTACGGATTTCACGCATTTCGGAGGATTTATAATCGGTGATATCCTTACCCTCGAATATTATCCTGCCGCCCGTGGGCTGATGAAGCTTTAATATAGCTCTTCCGAGCGTGGTCTTGCCGCAGCCCGATTCGCCTACGATACCAAGTGTTTCGCCTGCGTTGAGCTTAAACGAAACGTTATCGACCGCAATCAGCTCCTGCGTTACTTTACCCGTAAAGGTCTTTTTCAACGGAAAGGTCTTGCGGAGGTTTTGAATCTCAAGAATGGGTTCCTGACCGTTTTGTTCAATTATCTTTTCTTCAGCCATTCTTCTCCTCCTCATACAAGTGACAAGCCACGAAATGAGTGGGGCTTACCTGAACCATATCGGGATAATCGCCCGAGCATTTCTTCGTGCATTTAGAGCATCTTTCCTTGAAATAGCAATAATCGGGCATATTTATGGGATTGGGCACGTTACCGGGGATATTAAAAAGCGTGTCGCTATCCGATTCAAGCGTGGGCTTGGATTTCTGTAAGCCGATGGTATAAGGATGCATCGGATTATGGAATATCTCTTCAACAGTACCCTTTTCGATAACTCTGCCCGCATACATTACCACAACGTAGTCCGCCATTTCGGCGATTATACCCAAATCGTGAGTAATGAGCATTATAGAACCGTCGATTTTTGTTTTAAGGTCGCGAAGCAGGTCCAATATCTGCGCCTGAATGGTAACGTCAAGCGCGGTGGTGGGTTCGTCCGCGATAATAAGTCTGGGATTGCTTGCAAGCGCCATAGATATCATAACTCTCTGACGCATACCGCCCGAAAGCTCGTGCGGGAACGAATTATATACTCGTTCGGGAATTGCTATACCTACCAAATCGAGCATTTCCAAGGACTTTGCCTTTGCCGATTCCTTGGTAGCGTTGGGGTCGTGGATAAAGGTTACCTCGTCAAGCTGCTGACCGATAGTAAACACGGGATTCAACGAGGTCATGGGCTCCTGGAATATCATCGCAATCTGATCACCGCGTATCTTATAAATATCGCGCATAGGCATTTTTGCGATATCGTAAACCTTGGTTTCGCCCGAATCTTCCTTTGCATTGAAGCGTATTTCGCCCGAATAGATCTGTCCCGTAGGCCCCTGAAGCAAACGCATTACCGACATACTCGTAACCGATTTGCCGCAGCCGGATTCGCCTACGACGCCGACGGTTGCGTTCTTCGGAATATCGAACGATACGCCGTTTACCGCCTTTACAACGCCCTGCTCGGTGAAGAAGTAGGAGTGAAGATCATCGATTTCCAATATATTGGAATCGTCACGCATTTTTGTGATATATTCGGATTCGTCTGCCTTGCGGTTTTTAAACGCTTCCAATTTTTTAATAATGCGCTTATTTTCCTTTACGATCGCGCGGATCTCTTTACCCGTGAGGTGATTGATATTACTTTTACTCATAATTATCTCCTCGCTTTCGGGTCAAGCGCGTCGCGGAGTCCGTCGCCGATAAAGTTGAAGCCCAAAACCGCGATAACGATGCAGACACCTGCGGGCACCCACACGTTCAAGTGGTTTTGGAGTATGTTCGTATCGGTAGAAATGATGTTTATCATTGTTCCCCAAGCAGCATAAGGTGCTTTTACGCCGAGATTGAGGTACGACAGAGTCGCTTCGTAAAGTATCATACTACCAAGGCTTAAGCTCATCGAAACAATAAGCTGAGGCATTACGTTGGGAACGAGATGCTTGAATATCTTTCTCGGTGCGGAATAGCCCATCGCTTCGGCAGCGACCATATATTCCTGCTCGCGCAGAGAAAGTATCTGACCTCTTACAAGACGTGCTGTTCCCGGCCACGAAATAAAGGTAAGATATATCATAAGAAGATAAATGCGGTATTTTGCATCGATATCCGATGCGTCGAGTATCGTACTTATAATCAAAAGTATCGGAATACCCGGCAAGCATATAAGTATGTCGCACAGACGCATTATGATATTATCTATCGCACCGCCGAAAAAGCCTGCGATGCCGCCCATAATAACGCCCAGAACGGTGATAAGGAACACCGCGATAAAGCTTACTATAAGCGAGATACGTCCGCCGTACATAAGACGTGTGAAAATATCATATCCCTGCAAGTCGGTGCCGAGTATATGCTCGCTCGACGGTGGTGCAAGGAAATTGTCCTTCAACGATTTTTCGGTGGTCTGACGGAGGGTGTATTCCTTGCCGTTTACGGTATAAGTGGTTTCGGATACGGCATATTCGATCTTGCCGCTTTCGTCAAGCTCTATTTCGCCCCATTCGTTATAAACGAGCGGACCGACAAAGCTGAACAGAAACAGTCCTACGACCATTATAAGACCGACGATGCTCAATTTCGAACGGAAGAATCTGCGTACTACCATTCGAGCAGGGGACATAAGACGTACGTTTTTATCGAGAGGCACTTCGGTATCTTCGACAGACAAAGCCACGTCGTTCGCTTCGGTTTCTTCAATGACGTCGTTTTTTGTGATATCGTCCATTTTTCGTGCCTCCTTACTCTAATTTTACTCTCGGGTCAACGATACCGTACATAAGGTCGGCAAGCAATACGCCGATAACGCTTAACAGCGCAAGGAACATATTGTAGCCCATTATAAACGGTATATCACCGCGGTTCATCGCATCGAGCGCGATATTACCGATACCGGGAAGGTCGAATACCTGCTCGGTGATGATAGCACCCGAGAACAGCGAGGGCAAAAGCCCTGCCAACGAGGTTACCATAGGAATGAGGGTGTTACGGAATGCGTGCTTATTTATAACTACCTTTTCCTTAAGACCCTTTGCACGCGCGGTGCGTATGTAGTCGGAGTTCATAACCTCCAACATATTTGTTCTTGTCATTCTCATTCTTGCGCCGATGCTCAGAATTACTATGGTGAGTATCGGGATAAAGCAGTGCTTTGCATAGTCGACGAGCAGGTCGAAGCCGACGTAGGACGCCGTTGCATCGACCAAGCCCGATGCGGGAAACCATCCCAGCTTCAAGGCAAGGAAATCCTTTAATACCTGTCCGAAGAAGAACGACGGGAGCGAAATACCTATCATAACGAGAACTGTTACGAGATAATCGCGGAAGCTGTATTGATGTGTCGCAGCGGTAATACCAAGCGGAATAGCTATTAAAAACTCGAAAACCGTTGCGATAAGAGCGATCACGAAGGATATACCCATATGGTCGAATATAACGTCCGCTACGGGAATACCGTATACGAAGCTCGTACCGAGGTCAAGCTTCAGCAGCGAGCCGAGCCAACCGAAATATCCCTTCAGTATGCCCATAAAGCTGTTATCGCCAAGCCCGTATATTTCATACATGGCGTTTACCGTTTCCTCACTTACGGTTGCGCCGCCCTGATTGATGGCGTCGATCTTACTTTGGATAAAATCGACGGGCATCAATCTTATGAGGAAATATATTATCATTGAAACGCCAAGAAGAATAAACAGGGACATGACTAATCGTTTTAAAATATATTTAAACATCAGTCACTCCGATTTTTATTTTGCAAATTCAACTTCCCAGATGCGGTCAAGAGGCGAGGAGAAGGGATTCATTTCGGATTCTGCGGGAAGACTCGAGGAAGCGATCACCTTGGAGTTGTATGCATAAAGCACGCTTCTCTGGTATACGGGAAGCTCTATAGCAAGATCGAGGATATGGCTCATAGCTTCTTTATAAAGCTCGGAACGCTTTGCCTGATCGTTGGTTTCACGAGCGTCGTCGATAAGCTCGCTCAATTCATCGAGAATGTTCAATTCCTCGGTAGTACCGCTGGTCTTCAAGTAGTTGTAGCCCCAAGCGAGAGTGCTGGTTGCGGTAGAATCCTTGTGATATACCTGATACAAATCGGGATCGAGTGCGGAGGACCAAGCTGCTGCCCAAACCTCCAAAGAGCCTGTGTTGATCTTGGTAAGTGCCTGAGTATCGCAAACGACCTCTACGTCCCAGCCGAGACCGTTCAAGAGGTTTGCGGCATCACGGAATACCTTGTAGGTCGGGTGATCCTGAAGGTTGGAGCCTGCGATGGTGAACTTGATCTTGAGTTCGGAGTCACCTGCGCTTACGCCTGCAGCCTGCATATATTTTTCAATGTTGGTAATAGCAACGTCGTTGCTCCAGGTTCCCAAGGGAGGATAGTCAAAGCCGTTGTCGTTTGCATCGGTGCCGGTCGGATACGCCCAGCTTACCTTGGACATAGGCCAGTAGATCTGCTCTGCAGTACCTGCACGGTAGTAGTCGAGTGCGAGAGAGGTATTCATCGCACACATAATTGCCTTACGGAGATTGATGTCGTTAACCTTTGCGGCGTTAATGCCTACGTAACCGTAGCCGAGCTGATCCTCGGTAAGAGTTACCATGCCCTTTTCCTTAAGAGCCTCAAGCTTGGTGAAGTTATCGTTGGTAAGCGACGGAGAGATATAGTGAACGGTGCCGTTTTCGAGTGCGGAGATAGCGTTCGAGGAGCTTACTACCTGATAACGGATCTTTTCGATCTTTGCATTGTTGATGCCTGCACCAACGGTTTCAAAATAGTTATTCGCCTTGAAATATACAACGTTGTTGGTATAGAACTGGCTTTCGGAGGGAGTATCGCTGTTTTCGGTGTTGGTTGCCTTATAGGAGCCTGCACCCATAGGAAGCTTGATATTTCTCGGGGACTGGATAACGTCGGTCATAAAGTCGAAGCTTGCGAATTCTACGCCGAACTTATTGTTCTTGATATCCACGCCAACCTTACTTCCCTCGCCGTAGTAGTGCTGAGGAGCGATGGTGAGCGCGAAGTTCCAGATCGCCTTGGGGTCGATACCGTCGATGGTAATCTGAAGAACGTCGTATTCGTCTGCATTCTTAACGGTTCCGTCGCTGTTGTGAGCGGATGCAACCTTATAATCCTTGCCGTTTACCTTAATGGTAGAGCCTGCCTTATCGGTGTGACCGAGAGAAACGATACCCGAAATGTTCTGGACTGCCAAGGAGCCGTCGTCTGCTACGTTGCTGTGGAGGATGACTTCCTTTGCCTTTGCGGTAAATTCGGTATTAAGAGTAGCCGCGGTTGCCCAATACTGAAGAATAACGTTGAGTTCTCTTGCGATCTTATCCTTATAAACGTAGTCGATAGCCGCATCCTTGGTATTTACCGAGTCGGGATATGCCTTGGTGAGCTTTTCGATCTTGGTACGGTCGATCTTACCGTCAGAGCCCTCTGCGTATTCAACTTCAACGTAGCCTTCGGTGTACATAAAGCAGAATACTTCGTTCTTGAATTCCTCGTAAGAGGTATAGGGCTTATCCTTGTAGGATTCCTGCGCGCTTACGTAGTCGGTTGCGAGTTCTTCCTTGAAGAGCTTCAACGCGTAATCGTAGTCTGCAAGAAGGTTATTATTGGTTACCTCGGAGGGATTATTGGAAATAGCGTTCTTATAGCCGTTGCTCAACGAATGGGAAAGAATTGCCGCCTTCATAGCGTCGTAGCTTACTTCCTTGGTAGCGGAAGACTTGACCTCCTGATTGAAGAGGTTGATGAGCTCGTTAAGTCTTGCGCTTGCACGGCTTGCAGCCTGCGAGGTGATAAGGCTGTCGCTATCGTCGGAGGACGAGCCTACAGTCTGGGTTCTGTATTCCGAAAGACCGATAATATCGGTGGAATAAAGCGTATTCGAGCCTGTATAAACGGGGTCGAGATATACGTAATAGTTGAAGAGTATATCCTCCATAGTAAGAGGCTGTCCGTCGGAGAATTTGATACCGTTCTTGATAACGAAGGTATAGGTGGTGGTATCGTCATCATTTTCCTTGATCTGATAATCCTTAACTACAACTGCTTCGTTTTCGCCGTACGCAACCTGAATTTTGCCGTCTACGTACTTCGAGCCGAGCATACCGATCTGCGTCATTGCGACGATGGTTCCGTCGGGAGCAGAGGTATAGAAGAACGGGTTGAACAGACCGTCGAGCTGTTCAGTCATAATAACGAACGCGTCAACGTTGCCTGCAGCGGCCTCTTCCTCGCTACCGCCGCAGCCGGTGAATGCGAGGACCGTGCCCATACATAAAGCTATGCACAGGAGGATTGATAGAAATTTCTTTTTCATTTTCAGCACCTTTTTCTATATAATTTTTATTTACTTATCAATTTAATATCTCGACGTTAACTTCGTTTCCGTCGGTCGTAACAACGATTTTTTCAGGCTCGTCGCCGGATGCTATGCAGGTTATCTCCGCGTCGGGTATCAAGGTATGATCACCCATACCGCACACCAAGCCGATAGCATAATCGTCGGTTTCAAAATAGCACTTGGAATCTATCTGCAACGTACTGCCGAGAATCTTCACGTTTTCGATTCCCGCACCGTCGGAAACAGTTCCCGCAAGCAAGCCGAAGCTTGTGCCCACCATACGCGCGCCGCCCTCGATGGTGAAGGTGACGTTTTCGAAGGTAATATCCGAAATGCTTGCATTTTCGGTTATAACACCGAACATACCCGCGTTCATTTTGCCGCGGTTCTTTTGAGTAACGCTTACGTTTTTAACCGTATGACCGTTACCGATTATCTCGCCCTCGAAGCTTCCGTGCATAAACACGGTAGGCCAGGCCTCGCCTTCGAAATCGAGATCGTTTTCAATAATATAATGTCCGCTGAGGTTTGCATTATCCAAAAGCTGCTCTGCGTTGTAAATGTGATACCAATCACCCTCAAGCCAATCGATATACAGCTTCATCACGGTATTTTCAGCCGTGCCTGTTGCATAATCGATCACGCCGGAATGGGTAACGGTTTCGGCATTTACCGCATTTTTACCCTCTGCATCGTAATAAACATTGTTAAAGGTGTAACCCTTTCTTTCGGGGAACTTAAACATTTCAACCGTTCCCTTTTCCTTATCCCATGCGGGAACCGAAAGGCTTTCGCCTGCACCGGGATCGTAAACGTAGGTATCCAACAGCTCACCGGAATCGATCGAATAAAACTCGATACTGTAAAGCGGAACCCACGCCGCATAAAGCGTGATGACGGGATCATCTGCCGAATACTCTTTTACGGGATCAAGCTCGAGCACACTGCTTTCGAAATCCCATTTGTCCGAGTAGGTATAGGTCGTTTTGCCGTTTTCATCAGTGATCTCGGTACGGTTTTGGTACCAGCCGGCAAGGAAATGGTCCTTAAGCGTAGCACTGAACGCATCTGTGCCTCTGCTTTCGTTATCGGGAGAAAGCAACGCTATCTCCACAAGACCGTTTTCGTTCTTTTCCATTCCTTTTATATTATAAGAATCGACGATAACGTAGGTGTTGGTAGTGAATATACCCCCGTTAGCGTCGTATTTGACGCTAACGGTGTAATTATCCTTGTTGTTTGTTTCGTAGGGGGTTTCGGTATTACCGCAACCCGTCAAGAGAACAACGGCGAGCAAGCCTGCCAATGCAAGCGTTATTGCTTTGATCTTACGCTTCATTTTCGTTTCCGTTTGCCTCCGTTTCTTCATTCGTATCCTCACCCTGCTCTGCTTCAACCGTTTCTTCGGACTCTGCAGATTCATTTGCCTCGACAGTTTCTTCGGGTTCTGCTGATTCCTCAGTGGTTTCGGATACGTTTTCAACCGATTCTACGGTGTTTTCCGCAGAATCGGAATTTTTCTTATCATTTTTACGTTTTATCACTAAAACGAGCACCACCTCAGCCGCTACGAGTATGAGCACTGCGTAAAGTGCGGTAAGGAGTGCGCCCGAGATATCCTCTGCGGGCTTTTCGGTTTTGGCGGTATCATCCTTTTCGGGCTCTTTTTCGGGAGTAAGCGCGATAATACGCTGTTCTGCGGAAACGAGCTTCGAATAGTTGGTAACGAGTGCCTTCTGCTCCATAGTGGCAACCTTATCGTATGCCTCGCGAGCCGCCTCGACGATTGCCTTATCCTCGTAGGTTACTCTTTCGGGGATACGGTCTATTGCCGCGATAGCTTCAAGCGTTGCTTCGTCGGGAGCAGCCGCACCATCGATGGTGTAGCTGAAATACTGATCACAGATGAACGAATCGTAGCCGACACCGTTAACGGGCTTGACCATTACGGGCTTGTTTTCCACGTATCCGATATAATCGACGAAGTTTGCTCCGTAGAATACGTTGGAATACATACCGCCGGTTGCGTTCCACATAAAGAACGGAACGATTCCGAGAGGTATTATTTCAACCTCGGTTCCATCGAAATCGGTATACGTGCCGTAATCGCCCGAGCCGGGAATATGCTCTAAATTATTATAGTATGCGGGATCGAATTCTTCCTCGAATACGGGAACGTTATAGCTTTGGAATACTACGATCGCAAGCTCTTTGCAGCCGTAGAACGCCTTATGACCGATCGCCTTTACGGTGTACGGAAGCTTAACGCGCTTCACGTCGCTGCCCGCAAACGCCATAGCGGTTATACGCACGGTATCGGCGGCAACGTCAGCTTCGCCGTTTCCGTAGTATACATAGGTAACAAGCTCCAAGCCGTCTACGTTATTATAATACAGCGAGCCGTCGATCACCTTTACCTTTTCGCTTATATCGTAGGTATAGGAAACAGTTTCAACGGTGTAGCCGTGGGAATCGTCGGTCACAACGGTGGAAAGAGGCTGTATCTTACACATAGCGAACGGGTTTTCACCGAGCTCGTTAAGTGCAGTGCCGAGAACGAGAGTGAACTCGGTTACGTCTTCCTTGATAAATGCGTGGTCGCCGATAGATACGACGCCCGTAAGATCAGCCTCCGTGATTGCGGTGTACGCAAACGCGTAGCTTCCTACGTTAATTACGTAATTAAGGTTGTTTACAACAGAAAGCGGATCACAGTATGCAAACGAGCCCTCTCCGATGCTTTCACAGCCTTCGCCGAAGGTCACCTCGGCAAGCTCACGGTTGGAAACGAATGCGTAGTCGCCAACGTCGGTAGCACCAGAGATATCGATCGCTTCAAGTCCGCATTCCATAAACGCATACTCGCCGATAGTGGTTACGTTTTCCATATTGATATTCTTTATGGATGCACAGCCGGCAAATGCGTATTCGGGGATTTCGGTTATTGCCTCGCCCAAAACAACGTCTACCAATTCTCTGCAGTAGGAGAAGGAATATTTTCCGATGCTTGCCGCGGAGGAAACGTCGATCTTCTTGAGCTGAGGTCCGTGATAGGTGTAGAAATACATACCCTCGTTATTTACTGCCGCAACAGACATATTTTCGTCCTCGCAGGCATAATAAACGTCGCCCGAGAATGCATAATCGCCTATCTTGTTTGCCGTAGAAATATCGATGCTTTCAAGGCTGGAGTTATTGTAGAATGCAGAATTACCTATTTCCGCATTTTCGCCGAGCGTTACAGACTTAAGGTCTGCCGCGTTATAGAATGCGTTGTCGCCGATTATCGCATTATCGCCTATTGTAAGCGAGGTGAGCGGAGAATGGAATTCGTATTTGTGGAGTTTCTTACCGTTTTCGTAAACGGTGATCACCTTGAACGCCAAGGATTTATCGAAGCTGAACGCGTGCTTGCCTATCGTTACGTTATTTCCGATAACGACGGTGGTAAGGCTTGCACATTCGCTGAATACGCCCTCTGCGATCACCATCGAATCGGGTATATTCACGCTCTTAAGCTTGGTATGCGAGAACGCATACTTGCCTATTTTTGTTTCTGCAGTCATTTCGGGCAGAACCGAGATACCTGCCTCGAAGAAGCCGTATTCGCCGATCGCAGTGAGGCTGCCGAGTGTTACGGATTCGAGATATTCATTCGATGCCAAGCCGTAATCTCCTACAACGGTTACGTCGGGAAGCACAACAGACGTGATTCTTTGATTATGCGAGAACGCACCCTTGCCGATTTCGGTTATAGTGTATCCGCTTACCGATTCGGAATTGAATTCATCTCTTAACGTAGGTGCAACGGCAATCAGCTTGGTTCCGTCTGCCGAAATTATCTTATCGGAGCTCTGCACCTTATATACGGTGTTACCCTCGGATATCACGAATTCTGCAATTTCAGTATCTCTGAACGCAAATGCGCCGATATCCTTAACGTCCTTACCGACGGTGACCTTGGTCATCGATTTACATTCGTAGAACATACCCTCGGGAAGAACCGCGGAGTTTACGTAAAATTCGGTAAGCGATTCGCATCCCGTGAACGCATACGCACCGTATTTTACCTTATCCGAATTAACCGTTACGTCGGAAAGCTTCTTACAGCCCGCAAACGCATACTGACCTACGGAAAGGAGAGTATCCGAAAGCACGATGCCGGTAAGCTTCTGGTTGCCCGCGAACGCGTAGTCGGAGATAACGCAGATAGAATCAAGCTCAAGCGTTCCGCGGAGGTCACAGTTTTCAAATGCGTTCTGGCTGATTATCTGCAGATTGTTTTCGCCGCTGAAGGTTATCTTCTGAAGCGAGGTACAGTTGTAGAACGCACCGTATTCGATAGACTGAAGCGTCGAAGGAAGTACTATTTCCTCGAGCGCGGTAAGATTTGCAAACGCGTAGGAGTTTATCTTTTCGATTCCCTCGGGAAGCACCACCTTGGTTATGGTATTATCACCGATGAACCACGCCTTCGAGGTTTCCGCATCGTCAAATGCAAGCTCCTCGGGAGTCTTCATAATATATTCAAAGTTGGAGAACGCGAACTGACCGATTTCGGTAAGCTTCAATCTTGCGGGAACGTCGACAAGTCCGCCGTTACCGTAATAATGAGTAAGGCTCGCACCCGTCTTGATGTACGGGTCCTTGACCTCAACCGAAACGGTTTCGGAATAATAGGTGCTTTCGCCGGACTGCATTACCTTAACGGTAACCGACGCAAATCCTTCCGCAACCGCCGTTACGTTGCCGTAAGCATCTATTTTAACGATATTTTCGTTGCTCGATTCAAATTCAACCGTGGTATCGTTCGGGAAGAACGCATCGAGCGAGTAATTGAGCAATACCGATTCGGACGGGAACATCTTCAGGTCGTAATTACCCTCGAAGAAATTGATATTACCCGTTTCGCCGATATCGCGTTCGGTATTGTCGATAATATAATACGCCTTATTTGTAGTATATCCGTCAAGCGTGAACACGTCGGCCACGGGACGGTCGTATCTGCGGTAGTTTTCGTCGTCCTCGCCCAATACCGTAACGGTAAAGGTCACGCTCTTGTTGGTGGTAAGATCCTGCGCCTTGATTATTGCGGTACCCTCGGAAACAGCGACGATCTTATTATTAACGATACGTGCAACGCTGGGCTTCGAGGAGGTGTAGCTGAGAAGCTCCGACCATTCGGTGTGAGGATTTACGATAGGCTCAAGCGAATATACCTCATTGGGACTTAAGGTAAGACCCTCGTCAAGTCCGTCGAAATGGAAGTCGATGAAATCATCGGGCAAGCCTATTTCGTAGGTAGCATAGTTGAGCGCGTAGTCGTAAACTGTAAGAACGTACGTATTTTTATTAGCCGAGTTGTTCTTGATATCGTAAACGTAATCGGTAAGCTCATAGGTTACCTTGGTCGTGGTATTGCGGTCGGAATAAATGGGGGTCATAAAGTGCTCGAACGCATTGAGCGTGAGCGCCGCGTTTCCGTCCTCATCGGTTCCGTTTACAACGTAGCCGAGCTGCGAGCACATCGAATAGTGGTTATCGTAGATGAGAACGTCCGCATAAAGACGGTTCTTCTTCAAGGCCTTATCGTACTTGTAGTAGTACTCAACACCCGTAACGGTGGGTGCCTGGAAGTCGATAGTCATCGGGAACTCGAACACGTTATTTTCGTTGGTGGTCAAGCCGCCATCGCCGTAATCGAGATATCCGACAAGCTTAACGATATATTTGCTGTTGTTTGCAAGGTTGTATTCGGAAACGTCGAATTCTATTTTAACGTTTGCGGGATAGATCGATGCACCGCCATCGCTGTACGATTTACGCACGTCGGTTTCGGTGTGCTCGAATATTACCTCGCCCGTAGCCTCGCTGGTAATGGTAATATCTATCTTCGCCGCGTTACGGAGCATACCTGCCCAAACGAAGCGGAGCGAATGCACAGAGCCGACCTGGTTCGACAGCGCGATGTAATTTTCATTCGCGGCGATAACCATATCGTCGGGGTCCTGCTGGAAGTAGTAAGAGCCGAGGTAGCTTACGTAATCATCGCTTACACCGCCTACGGGACGGGTAGGATAAGCGTCTGCCTTGGTCTTATCCTCTTCATCGATACCGGTATCAAGCTCATCGGCGTTGGTATCGAAGTAGGTAAGGTCGAACAAGGGAGCAACGGTCCAATCGCCGTAGAATGCGAGGTAAGGAACGCTGAGATCGATCTCCGTGCCTGCGGTTGCATCGAGAGTGATAAAGCCCTCTACGTACATACCGTTTTCGAACGATTTATTGAGATATTCCTTGTTTTCATCGGAAAGAGTGATCTTCACGGTCACCTTTGCGTTTTTGCCCGCCTCAACCGAAACGCTCTTGCCGCTCAAGGTACCGTTTTCAACCGAAACGACCTCGATAACCGCGCCTGCAAGGATATAGGATTCCTCGGTAACGGTGGTTTCGCCTGCGTTGGTTTTGGTTTCGCTGACACCCTCGGTCATAACGTACGCATCCACGTTATAGGAAACGGTAGCGTCGCCGAAGTTGTTTACGGTAAAGCTCATTTCGTAAACGCCCGTCTTCTTGGGGTCGTCGCCGAGCTCGAGCTTTGCTTTATCCATCACGTTGCCGTTTGCATCGTAGGTGGTTATATATGCGGGAGTTTTTATGGAAGAAGTAAGGTTTGCAAGACCCGAGCCTTGCTTTCTTACCGCATACGGATTACCGTTCTTTCCGTAAGCGATATCGGCAGTCGACATAAGGAGCGAGCTTACCATCGAATTTACCTTTTTATTGTCGTTTGCGATTTCGGGGAAATTTTCAACGACGTACTGTCTTAAGAGGATAACCACGCCCGAGAGGTTGGGGCACGCCATCGAGGTACCGGACAAGCGGTCGTAGGAGCCGCCGGTCACCGCCGAAAGAATGCTTCCGCCGTGTGCGGTGATTTCGGGCTTGATTCTGAGGTCGGGAGTGGGACCCCAGGAGGAGAAGTCGGAAATAAAGGGACCGGAGGTCTGCGATTTGGCAAGTGTTAACTTGCCGTTTGCCTTTGCCATAAGCTCGCCGTCATCCTGCGAGATAGAGCATACCGCAAGCGTCGCATCGCCGACGTTCATTTTGATATCACCCGAAACGTTGTTGTAGATGATGATACCTGCCGCGCCCTGCTCCTGTGCGATGATCGCCTTTTCCTCAAAGGTGTTCGAGCCGCGTCGTACGAGCGCGATCTTACCCTTGACGTCAAGACCGGTATAGTCTGCGCTTCTGCCTACGCCGGGGATAACGACGTAATCGAAGGTTTTGGATTTTTCATCGCCGAGCAGAGTTGCACAGAAATCGTGCTCCTCGGTAGTGCCGTCGGTGGATTCGACAAAGTAGATTATCTTGTCACCGTACTTGAGATACGGAGTTTCAACACCGCTGATGGAAGCGACCGACATAACGCCTTCATAGGTAGAGGGCGAGCCGACCGTACCGGTATCGGGATTGGAGGTAAGACCGAGGTTACCGTTTGCCTCGGAGCCGTATGCCGAGCTGTAGCTATTGGATGCCGCAACGACCATACTGATGCCTGCGTCACGGATTCTGTCGTAAATACCGTTCAGCTTTTCCTCATCGGATTCACGGCTGAAGCCGCAGGCAGTACCGATAGACATATTGATAACGTCTACGCCCAATACAACGCAGTCCTCCAACGCCGAAAGGATCCACGATGCTCTTGCGGTATCCATAACGTCGGAGAATATCTTCATCGATACGAGCTGTGCGTTGGGAGCAACGCCGCGAATGGTATCGTCGTTGCCGACAATAACGCCCGAAACGTGAGTACCGTGGTTATTGTGGGTGGAATATACGTCGGAATCGTTATCTGCGTAGTCAAAGCCGAAGGGAACCTTTTCGTTGATATAAACGTCATCAACGGTAAGTCCCGAAAGGAGCTTGCTCGCCGCAGTCTTATTCACTACCGATGCAACCTCTTCATAGGTGAGTCCGAGCTTATCGGAGGTGAAATTCGAGGGCGAGAATGCCGAGTGGTTGGAATCAAGACCGGTATCAAGAACCGCCACGACGATACCCGAGCCGTCATAGCCCGAATCGGAGCTGTCGAAGATACCCGTATCAAACACATTTACCTTGTTTTCGACAAGCTGAGTCTGCGCGGGCTTGTATACCTCACTGACGATAACGTTGGTACCGTCACCCAATGCGCGACAGGTCTTTTCGAAATCGCCCGCCTTGATCACAAGTTCAAAGCCGCTTAAAACGGTAGAGTAATCCTCGCCCGTTTTGTAGGAAAGCGAAAGCGAATCGAGCGTTTTAAGCGCGCTCGCCTTTTCGGAAGCGATAGAGCTTCTTATTGCCGCCGCCTCGTCGCTCAATGCGTATTCGGAAAGACTCATAGTCTTATCCGTTCCGTTATACGCGTCCATAATATTGACGGTATCAACCGTAACGATAACCGAAATTTCCTCGTTATCGTCGATGCCGTCGGGAAGCTTGAACATTACGGAGTTATCCAAATATTGCGAATAATCGTAATTAAGCCCGTTAAGACGATTGATGTGTGACGCGCCAAAGCCCGTCGCCACCGCGGTCGTTGCCCACATAGCAGGCACGAGAACCGTTCCGGCAAGCAACGCAGTTGCCAAAAATCCGGAAAACGTCTTCTTCATCCTTGCAAACATTTTCTTCTTCACTGGTATTTATCTCCTTAAATTTTCTACGAATGTTTACATATATACATATATATTCATATTATGATACATCATTCAAACGATAATTGCAAGAGTTATATGTTCCTTTTTTTGTTTTTCGGCATTTTTTAACAAATCATTTACTTTTGAATTTGATTGTGGTATAATTATGCTAAAGAATTTTGCGGTTTTCGGCATCATCGATTGCAAAACTGCAATTTCAAAGTCAAATAAACAAACGGAGAATTTGTTTTATGTCTATAAAAAACGCCGCTTCCGTGCGCCGTATTCTTTCGGTATTATCGGCAATATCGATAGTCGTTGCGGGCGTATGTCTTATTGCAGGCTGTATCTCGATATACGATTCGGGCGAGTTTTCGAGAGAGGCTGTCGCAGCTGCCTTTTCCGAGATATCGATACCCGTTTATATCTGCCTTGCGCTTACCGTTTTGGGGCTTGCTTGGGATATGGTCTTCACTCCCGAAAAAGTGCGCCAAAAGCCTTCCGTGAACGATGAAATGCTGCTTAAAAGCCTTTCGGAAAAGCGCGATATCGATTCACTTGACGAAGCAAAATCGAACGCTTTGAAAGCCGAGCGTAAAAAGCGCAAAACGAACAATCTGATACAAGCCGCAATCTACGTGATCTCGGGCGTGATATTCCTGATATATGCACTGGATACGAGCAATTTCGGAAGCGATATAAACGCATCTGTAATAGGCGCGATGAGAGTACTGTTCCCCTGCGTTTCGGCGGCATTTATCTGCTCTGTAGCCGTGCTTTATCTGAACAAAAAAAGCATCGCGCGCGAGATTGCGATTTTAAAGGAATCCGCAAAGCGCGAAAACAGCGAAAACGCTGATACAACAAGCGGTTTGCGCAACAGAACAATCATACTTTCCGCAAGAATCATTATACTTGTTTTCGCAATTTCCATACTCGTTTACGGCTTTGCCTCGGGCGGCACAAAGGACGTGCTGACGAAGGCGGTAAATATCTGTACCGAATGCATCGGTTTGGGGTGATAATATGAAAAAATTTTTTAAAAAGATCGCCTCGTTTATACCTACGAAGCGCAAGCTGATGCAGCTGTATTTCGCGTTGCTGTTCAACGCGAATATAAAGGGATTTATATCGGGAAACATCTACAAGGGCGACACCAAGCAGATGTGTGTTCCCGGGCTTAATTGCTATTCCTGTCCCGGCGCCGTCGGCGCGTGTCCGATAGGCTCGCTTCAGGGATCGTTTTCCGCCGATAAAAGCACTTTATTCTACGTCGGCGGCATATTATTGCTATACAGCCTGATGTTCGGCAGAATGATATGCGGCTGGCTTTGCCCGTTCGGTCTTATTCAGGAGCTTTTATACAAAATCAAAACGCCCAAATTAAAGAAAAACGGCATCACGCGAATATTATCGTATTTCAAATACGTCGTTTTGGTATTTTTCGTGTTTATCGTACCGATAACGTACGCATTCCGTGATACTCCGCTTCCCGCTTTTTGTAAATACATATGTCCTGCAGGCACGATAGAGGGCGGTTTGGGATTGCTTGCGAACAAGGTAAACGCAAGCTATTTCTCGATGCTCGGTCCGTTGTTCACCTGGAAATTCGTGCTGATGATAAGCATTGTTGTCGCAAGTATATTCATTTTCAGAATGTTCTGCCGATTCATATGTCCTCTCGGCGCATTATACGGACTTTTTAACAAGATCTCGTTCTTCGGTGTAAAGGTAGAAAAGCCCAAATGCGTTAACTGCAATCTTTGCGTAAGCAAATGTAAATTGGACATAAAGCACGTCGGCGACCAAGAATGCATAAGCTGCGGCGAATGCGTTGACGTCTGCCCCACAAAAGCAATCGTTTGGAAGGGCCCGAAGATATTCGTACGCGGCAACGATCTCAAAGAAAAGCCGGAAAACACCGAACCCAAGCGCAAGACCGCAAAAACCGTAACGCGCATTATTTCCTGTCTGCTTATGATAAGCATACTCGCAGGTGCATTCGTTTACTATTGGAATGACGACAGCAACGAAATAAAGCCTCCAGTTACAGACGATTCCTCGACCGATGAAGATCTCCCCGAGCGCGGAAACGAGATCGGAAAGCTTTGCTACGGCGCGGAATTGAACGTGTTTGACGGAAACGGCTACACGAAAGAGCAGATAAACCCTGCCAAAACAGGCAAAATAACCGTTATAAACTTTTGGGGCACGTGGTGCGGTCCCTGCACTCACGAGCTTCCCTATTTCGACCAAATCTCAACGGAATATAAGGAATCCGTTTCGGTTATCGCGATACATACCGTAATGACCGACTACGAGGAGCACAAGTTTGAATTCGTAAACGAATATTACAAGCAAAGCGATATGATATTCGCTTGCGACCTCGAGGGCGAGGGATATTATTCAATCCTCGGCGGAAGAGGTACTTATCCCTACACCGTAATTACCGATGAAAACGGCGTTATCACTCATATTTTCTACGAAGCGTTGGAATATGAAGATCTCAAATCCGCAATCGAAGAAATAACAAAATAAGCAAAGAAAAAGGACTCGCTTGAGTCCTTTTTTGTTGTTGATTTTTTACTGTTCTACCTTTTCCAGAATCCACAAAATGCTATGAAATTCAAGCGTTGTGGGAGCGTGCAGACCGAAATTCATCAATTGGTCGCCGCGGTAGGTAGCACCCGTGAAGCGTTCCTTATAGAGCGCATCCGGATCGAGTCCGCGAAGTGCGATTCGTTCATTATTCCCGTACATTCTTACGTGGGTAAGCACGTATCCCGCGATACATACCGATCTATCCTCGGAAACGGTGCACCAAGCCGAGCAGGGCCCATTATGCGGATCGCGCAGACGGTGGTATCTTCCCTTTGCGAGAATTTCGCCGTATTCCTTGTAAAGCGCCGCCGTTTCGCGTACCTTTTGCTGTTCCTCCTCGGAAAGCGCAGTCGGGTCGAGCTCATATCCGAACGATCCGGTAAGTGCAACGGTAAATCGCGTATCAAACGGCGTAACGTGACCTGTTTGATGATTCGGCGATGCCGAAACGTGTGCGCTCATCGCCGACATCGGATAAACGAGCGACGTGCCGTATTGTATCCTTAATCTTTCGATAGCGTCCGAGTTATCACTTGTCCATACCTGCGGCATATAGTAAAGCATACCCGCATCGAATCTTCCGCCGCCGCCCGAGCAGGACTCGAACAGCACGTCGGGGAACTCTTGGTTCAAGCGTTCAAGCACCGAATACAAGCCGAGATAATAACGGAAATCGACCTCTCTTTGACGGGCAGAGCCGAGAATCGGACTGCCTGCTTCGCTCATATTACGGTTGAAATCCCATTTTACGTAGGATATTCCGCCCTCGCGGAGTATATTGGCAACCGATTCGAATATATAATCACAGACGTCCTGACGCGTTAGATCGAGTATCAGCTGGAAGCGTCCCTCGGAACGCGGACGGTTTACATAATGCAGACACCAATCAGGGTGTTTTCTGTAAAGCTCGCTATCGGGAGAGATCATTTCGGGCTCGAACCATATACCCAACTTCACTCCCTTTTCGGCGAGGTGATCAGATATCTTTTTTATGCCGCCGGGCATTTTTTCTTCGTTTACAAACCAGTCGCCGAGCGAGCAATTATCGCTGTTACGCTTACCGAACCAACCGTCGTCTATAACCATTAATTCTATACCGAGATCGGCACACGAATCACCGATTTTCATCAAACGTTCGGAGTCGAACGAGAAGTAGCACGCCTCCCAGCTGTTAAGCAAAACGGGACGTCTTACATCACGGAATTTACTGCGGCACAATCGTTTTCTGAATATCGTAGCAAAATTATACGAAAGCGTATCCAAGCCCTCGCTCGAGTAACTCATAACGCATTCGGGCGTTGTGAATTCCTCGCCCACACCAAGACACCAGCTGAAGCTTTCGGGATTCAAGCCGATGACCGCGCGTGCGGTATCAAACTGGTTTGCGGCGATCTCCGCAGCAAACGAGCCCGAATAAACAAGCACAAATCCATATGCATCGCCCGATACCTCGTCGGCAGTCGGAGAGGTAAGTATCAAAAAAGGATTATGAACGTGTCCCGACGCACCGCGTCTGGATGACATAATGTATCTTCCGCGCTTTAACGGAGCGCGTTCTATATTACGCTCGCGGCAGTGTGTTCCGAAGTTGGATATCACGTCGTAATTGATATGATCGAAATCGACCGAGGCGGAAGCCGCGGCGTTTATCTGCACCGATTCGCTTCCCTTGTTGATTATCCTCGTATAACGCGTGATTATATCGTATTCTTCTAATACGCAATAATAAAGCTCAACCGCTATATTGCTTACCTCATCGAGCATTTCCACAACGAGCGTTTCACATTCATCATCGCTTTCACAATAAACGGCAGGAAGACCCTTTATTTTAGGCTTTCCCTTTTCGATGCGGTAGTTTACAACACGAGGGTCGATAATCACCGAGCCGTCGGGGTTTGTTATTTCAAGTGCGGGGGTACGCATATCAGCCCTGCCCCAGCAGGGATATTCCAGGGGAGTATCGTCAAGCGTGAAGCCGTCGCAATTCTCCATACGGGGTGAAAAAGCGGCTCTTCCCTGCTCGCGATGCATATAGCTGCAATCGCCGTAGGTCTTCTTACCCCAATACAGATGGAGCAAAAAGCCGTTCTTTTGAAGCATTATATAGCTGTAATTTTTCGTATGAAGCGAATACTGTCCCGAGGCGGAATCATAAATAACAGACATATTTACCTCCGAGTTTTTAGCATTTTAAATATATCAAAGTACAGGTATCAACGCAGTCGCAACAGCGAAATATACCACGAGCGCAAGCGCGTCGACAACGGTGGTTATAAACGGGCTCGCAACAACGGCAGGGTCGAATCCAATCTGCTTGATAAACACAGGGAACAAGCAACCGACCGCTTTTGCAACCACCACTGTAAACAATAAGGTAAGACAAACAACGAGCGCAACCAGGCTGTCTGCACCGTCAAGCCATATTGCCTTAAAATATCCGACTGCTGCAAGTGAAATACCGCAAAGGAAGGAAACACGCAGCTCTTTCCACAAAATGCGGAATATATCAGCAGTTTCTACATCACCCAAGGAAAGCGCACGGATTATAGTAACCGAGGTCTGACCGCCCGCGTTACCTGCCGTACCCATAAGCATGGGAATAAACGCTGTTAATATTACAAGCTTGCTCAACGCGTCCTCGTAATTGGATATGATCGCACCCGTAAACGTGGCGGAAAGCATTAAAAGCATCAACCACGGAATGCGGCTTAACCAGGTTTCGAACACGCCGACCTTTAAATACGGCTTGTCAGACGGTGTGATAGCCGCCATCTTTTCAACGTCCTCGGTTGCCTCCTCCAACGCAACGTCGATCGCGTCGTCGACCGTAACGATGCCGACCAAGCGGTTACCCTTGTCGACAACGGGGAGAGCGAGGAAATTATAGTCACTGAACTTCAAAACTACCGATTCTCTGTCCTCGTCGGTGGTTGCGGAAATAACGTTGGTTTCCATTATTTCCGAAATTAGCGTATCGGTTTCGTTAAGCATCAAATCCATCGCCGTGACCACACCGACAAGAGTTCTGTCGGATTCGGTTACGTAGCAGGTATAAATAGTTTCCTTTTCCATACCTACGCGGCGAATACGCGTAAAAGCATCAGCGACACTCATATTTTTATCCAAGCGAACGTATTCGACAGTCATTATACTGCCGGCGCAGTCCTTTGGATATTGCAAAATTCTGTTTATCTGCTCGCGCGAGGCGGGGTCGGAGTTTGCGAGTATTCTCGTCGCAACGTTCGCAGGCATCTCCTCAATTATGTCAACCGTATCGTCGATATAAAGCTCGTCCAATACCGCGCGAAGCTCTGCATCCGACATACGACGGATTAGAAGCTCCTGAAGGTCGGACGACATTTCAGAAAAGCATTCCGCGGCCGCGTCCTTACCCATAAGACGAAATACCACGGGAAGCTGAAATTCCTCCAATTCCTCACAAAGCAGAGCCAGATCAAAGGGCTCCATTTCGTGCAGGATAGAGCGTAATTGCTGGTAGCCGTGATTCTCCAACAGCTCGACTACCTTTTCGTAAAGCTCATCAATGTTCATAAGCCATTCTCCTTTCTTTTATAACGTGAAAAAGGAAGCTTGGCATAAACCTTACTTTATTACGCAAACGGAAAAAGTGAGATATAACTTATCCCGTCTGCGCATATACCTTTGGGTTTTATGCCGCTACTTCGCCCGGAATCCATTAAATCTCACCTCTTTTATGAACAATATTAATCAATTTATGATAACCCGATTTTACGCATTTGTCAACCAAAAATTTCGTTGACTTTATTCTTCTTTATGGTATACTCTATTTAAAGGCAGGTGTTAGATATGTTCAAATTCGGAAACTCGTGGGACGCGCTGATGTCACCCGAGGCGGAAAAGGATTATTACATAAAGCTACGAGCGTTTTTGAAAAGCGAATATACGCGCTCGGGCGTGCCGATCTATCCCGATATGAACGATATTTTTAACGCCTTCAAGTATACCGATTACAACGACGTACGCGCCGTAATTATCGGGCAGGACCCATACCACGGTGCAGGTCAGGCACACGGGCTTTGCTTTTCGGTAAAAAAGGGCGTAGACAAGCCGCCGTCGTTGATCAACATTTTCAAGGAGCTTCAAAGCGACCTCGGCATTATTCCGCCCAACCACGGCGAGCTTACTCGGTGGGCGCAAAACGGCGTAATGCTTTTAAACAGCGTACTCACGGTACGCGCGGGCAACGCAGGCAGTCATCGCGCAAAGGGCTGGGAAACGTTTACCGACAGGGCAATATCGCTTCTTAACGAGCGCGAGGAGCCGATAGTTTTCATACTCTGGGGCGGTTATGCAAGAGCAAAAAAGAATCTTATCACGGGCAAGCACCATCTGATTCTCGAATCGGCGCACCCGAGTCCGCTTTCGGCATATAACGGTTTTTTCGGATGCAAGCATTTTTCGAAATGCAACGAGTTCCTGCGTTCGATAGGAAAGGAAGAAATCAATTGGCAGATAGATTGATTTGCCGACAGCATAGTTGCCGGATCTTAAAATACTTTTCGATTATTCTATTTGTCTTCGTGCTGATCTTATCAGGGTGCGAGGAGCATAAAATGGCCGTAATAACTTCGAACACAGACGATGCAACAAGTAAAGCCTTGACGGATGAATCGTCATATTGTGTTGATACCGAAAGCATTGCCATATCCGAATTTACACAGGAAGAAAGCACACCGTACGTGCCGCAGAACGACGAGTTAGTGCGCATTATCGACTATATCCCCGACATAGTATTAGATATACGTTATGCAACCGCGAACAATTTCACAGGTGAGATCATTTACGAATCCGCAGATGCTTATCTTCGTTACGGAACCGTAAAAAAACTGATAAGCGTACAAAACGAGCTGAAGGGTAACGGGTACAGTTTGCTTATTTGGGACGCCTACCGTCCTACAGAGGCACAATGGAAGCTTTGGGCAATATGCCCCGACCCAAGCTACGTATCCGACCCGAATAAAAAATATTCAAGTCACAGCAGAGGAAACACGGTGGATATATCTATCGTCGATGCACAGGGAAACACACTTACACTGCCAAGTGGCTTTGATGAATTCGGAGCAACCGCCGACAGGGATTATTCGGATGTAAGTCCCGAAGCGGCAGAAAACGCCGAAATGCTTGAAGAGCTAATGTACAAGTACGGTTTTTCGGGATACAGTAAAGAATGGTGGCATTACACCGACATTGACGAATACGACGTGGTGGAATGAATATGATAAAAGCAGTATTTATAGACGTTGACGATACCCTGCTCGATTTCAACGCATGCGCAAAGGAATCGATGGAGGCAGCGTTTGCCAAGCGGAGCATCGTTCCGCCCGAAAACGCGTTCGCGGTGTTTTTGAAGAACAACCGCGTGCTCTGGAAGCGCATCGAGGACAAAACGCTTGATATTCCGGGGCTTATGAAGATTCGCTGGAATATAATCCTTACCGAGCTTGGCTTTGATCTCGACGGTTATGAGTTCGAGCTCGATTTCCGTGCACATCTTGCCGAAAGCTGTATCAAGATCGCAGGTGCGGACGAAATATTAAAATACCTTTCCGAAAAGTATCCTGTTTACGTCACGAGCAACGCACCCGAGCATCAACAGCAAAACCGCATGAGCAAAGCAGGGCTTTCAAAATACATCACCGATTACTTCCCCTCCGGCAGAATCGGGTTTTCCAAGCCCGACAAACAATTTTTCGAGGGTTGCATCGCTCTTCTCGACGGTATAAAGCCCGAAGAAATTATAATGATAGGCGATTCGTTAAACGCCGACATCAAGGGCGGAAGCCTTTGCGGTCTGAAAACGGTATGGTTCAATCCGCAAAATAAGCCAAAGGACCCCGATATCGTTCCCGATCATACGATATCGTCACTTTTGGAGTTGGAAAAAATTATATAATAAAAAGCCGTCATAAAGACGGCTTTTTTGTCATGCAACGTGTTAATTATGTAAACCTTATTTGAAATATCTTTCACCCTTGTGCCAGACTCTTCCCTCTCGGCATTTAAGTGCGGAAACGAGCTCACTTGAATTGCGTATACGGCGGTCAAATTCCATTCCGCCCGACGGTATCAACCCTATATGGTCCTTCCAATGCAGGTCGCTCCCCGCAGTTTTTGCAAGGTTTAAGCTTTCACAAAGCTCGTTTGCCTGCACGTCCTCATCCTCACGGTTTGCGCCGTTATAGACCTCCATAGCATCAAGGTAAGAAAAATCCATAAAAAATTCACCGTGCGGAATATATCCGCGTTCCCTGAACGGATGCGCGTGTGAAACGAATCCTCCGACCTTATGAACGCGGTCGCAGATCTCCTCGGGCGTGATATCGCAAAGATCGGGGTTGTTTACCAAAAACTCGTAATCGATGCCGTAGATAAGCATTTCACGTCCCTTGCCGTAATGATGCTCTATGCCGAAAAGCACGTCGAAATCGCATCTATCGCCCTCGTCCTTGGCTTCGAGATATGCGTTCCAATAGGCAAGCATCTTTTCCTCCCACGAAAGCGATTTATCTATGCAATTGTTACCCGTAAGAAAATGGTTCGTCAGAACAAATCCCGAATATCCCGCTTCCTTGCAGGCTTTCACCATTTCCCTTGCAGGCGTAGCGGCACAGCCGCTGCATTCATTCGAATGAACGTGAAGATCGTAAATATATGACATATCGCACCTCCGTGACCCGTTTCGTATAATAAAAACCGAAGCCAGCCGTTGTTTTTAATATAAGGCTTCAACGTACGTATCGTAATACTGCTCCTGAAAGCTTATTTGCTTTGCGATCTCGGCTTGGTTGAAGATCATCCCCTCGGGCGCGGCAATAAGCTTGTCCTCAACGTCGTTTTTGCGGTAGACGATGCCGATGATCTTTGCGGTATATTCTTCCACAGGCACGTCCACGCCCAACAAGTAAACATCCAATTCCTCCCCGTCGCCGCCCAAAACGCCGGGAATATAGCCGTAATTTATGTTGTACGTAAGATTGTAATTCTTTTTTTCGTGAACATAGCCTATCGGTCTATCGATCACGATTCGGACTGTTTTGCCGAGATATGATTCGACAAGCGCCTTTCGTTCTTCCATATTCATAATGCTTTTATATCCCTCCGTGTCGGTTTTACACAAATATTATACCACAAACAGAAAAGCAGCGCAATAAAAAAGGACGAAATCGCTTTCGTCCTTTTTTATTGAATTATTGAATTTATGCGTTTGTAATAAGATCGGTGGTCTTCATTTCCTTGCCGCGGATAGCGGTAAGAATAGCATCGAGCTCGCTCATCTTATCGTTGGTAAGCCAGGATTCGCTATAACGCTCGCACCAATTTTCAACGAACGCTTCGTCAACAGTGGTAACGCCGTCGATAACGCCTGCGATACGCTGGTTTACGATATAGAGACCTTCTGCACCCAAACGGAGATCCGCGGTAATTTCGCTCTGAACGGGTAAGCGGCGGAATTTTTCAGCAAGCTTAAGCGCGTTCTTTGCGTTTTCGATATAAGGAGTGCTGTCGGTGGGAAGCGGTGCGCCCGTATCGCTATAATCCATACGGTGAGCATAGAATGCGTTAACGTAAACGCCCCAAGAAAGAACGTCCTGATATCTGCCCATTTCACGAATAAGCTTAACAGTCTCGCCCGAAGCGTCGCCGTAAACAAGCTCGGAAACTGCCTTATCGTACTTTTCACACATAACCTTGGTCTTGCGGTTCCAAGCAATAGCTCCGCCCAAAACAACGCCGTAAAGCGTGCAGGACATCGGACAGATAGATCCGTAATCGCCCCAAGAGGTATTGAGCATACCCATAACCTTGAATTCTGCGCCCTTCTTGAGCATCTTGGTAATGTTCTGTTCAGCATAGCCGACGTGCTCGCAGAAGTGGTTCCAGCAGCTTGTGCCCGGGCAGATAACCTGCGAGAAGCGCTGTTTTGCGAAGATCTCAACGTTTTCAACGGGAGGATTGCAGTTGTATGTCCAGTTGAGCATTATCATATCGTCGGGGAAGCGATCCATCGTTTCGGGGTGGTTGAGAACAACGTCGCCCCACATCATAACCGTCTTGCCGAGCGATTTGAGGTGTTCGATAATCTTAAGAGTAAAGTCGAGATAGAGCGCGCCCTTATCCTTGCCCTTGTTTTTGCCGTTACCAAGGTCGAAGGTTTCGTCACAGCAAATGTTGAAGTATTTGCTGCGGAACAAGGGAACGTACTGATCGATAAGCGAGCAGATCATCTTTATGCTGTCGGGATTGCATGCGTCGATGGTGTGGTGAAGCATCATATTCACCCACGGATTTTCGTACATTCTGTAATCCTCGAGCTCGCTCAAGTGCTTGAACTTCTTGCTCTGGAGCGGACGGAAGAGGTGACCGAAGGTAGAAAGCGAGGGAACGAAATCGATGAAGTTTTCGTAGCAGTAATCGTCGATCTGCATTATTTCCTCGGCGGTCATATATCCGAATGCCTTGTAAATACCCTTGTATTCGTCGAAAGCAAAGGTGTGCTCTATGTAAAGCTGGTAGGAATTGTGCTTATAATATGCAAGGAAATCGATCATTTTATAAACGCCGTCAAGGTTGGGAACACGGCCGCGCGATGCATCGTGATAAAATCCACGATAGCTCATATCAGGCTTGTCCTCGATCTCACAGCATTCGATATCCTCGCCGCAGGTTTCGAGCATCTGACGGAGAGTCTGGATACCGTAGAAGGTGCCTGCAAGCGAATCACCGGTGATGATTATACCGTTTTCGCGTGCGGAAAGCTTGTAGCCCTCGCCCTTTTTGCCAAGACAGTCGATAACGATCTTTCCTTCGGGTGCGGGAGTGCCGAGCACCTTGGTAATTATGGGATCAATACCGGTTTCATCGTAAATTTCTGCAGCGAGCTTTTGAGCCGCCTTAAAAATACGGCTATCGCATTTCGAGGTGAGGACGATAGCAAGTCCTGCGGTGGCAACAACGCCGCCTGTCTTTTTGAGTTTTTTCGGTTGCGGAAGTATAGTCATAACTTTCTCCTTAGAATTTTCGGGTAAAACCGTATACTTACATTATACTTTTTACCACACCTGCCGGGAAATGTCAATCGAAACCGATAATAATCGGAATTATTTTTTGCCTTCGGTAAACAAACGGTAAACAAAATCGATCGTTCTTTGCCGTTTCTTTACTTTTGTAAAAAAAAGACACATAAAAAGACGTATTTTTGCCAAAAACCACAAAAAAGAATTTTTTGTAAATTCTTCCTTGACACGCTTGCGCGTTATTAATATAATAGGTAGCGTGCGAAGTGTGGGCATACGGTCAATGCCGCTAAAACACAGCTTTGCATAACAAATACAAAACGGCTTTTGCCGTGTTATAGAAAGGGACAAAATATGGACATTTCTCTCGTCCTTGGCCTTGTAATCGTTGCAGCGCTCGGCGGTCTTGCATACGCAGCGTACAACTTTTTCTCGGTCAAGAAACTCGAAGAAGGTACTGAACGTATGCAGGAAATCGCAGCTGCGATCCGTGTAGGTGCAAATGCCTTCATTACTTATGAGTACAAGATTGTTGCTATCGTTGCAGTTGTAGTTGCTCTCTTGCTTGCTCTCATCATCTCTTGGTCTGCTGCCGTTGCATTTATTATCGGTGCAGTCATGAGTGGTTCCGCAGGTTGGGTAGGTATGAAAATTGCTACCTACGCAAACGTACGTGTTACCAATACCGCACGTACCAGCAAATCGCTTTCCAACACCCTTAAGGTCGCTTTCAAGGGCGGCTCCGTAATGGGTCTCTGCGTTTCCGGCTGTGCTTTGCTCGGTATCTTTATCGTATTCATCGTATTCGGTGTTTGCCTTGGTCAGATCGATGCTGAATTCGTTCACAATCAGGCTGACTCCTGCAAGAGCATCCTCGGTATGATCAACGAAAATCTCAACTTCGGTGCAGGCTTCACCATGACCCTTTCGGGTTATGCTCTTGGCTGCTCCATCATCGCTATCTTCGCTCGTATCGGCGGCGGTATCTACACCAAGGCTGCTGACATGGGTGCTGACCTTGTTGGTAAGACCGAAGCTCACATTCCCGAGGACGACCCCAGAAACCCCGCAACCATCGCAGACAACGTTGGCGACAACGTTGGTGACGTTGCAGGTCTCGGCTCCGACCTTCTCGAATCTTACGTCGGCGCACTTCTTTCCGGTACCATCCTTGCTATCGAGCTCTTCGCTAAGCACGTTTTCGGCGGAACCGAATTGCTCACCGCAATGATCTACTTCCCCCTCGCATTCGCTGCTGCAGGTCTTATCTCCTGCGTAATCGGTATCGCTTCTCTCTTCGTTCGTAAGAAGCTTTCCGACAATCCTCACAAGGAACTCAACGGCGCTACTTACATTTCCGCGATCCTCACCATGATCTTCGGCGCTGTTATCGCATACTTCTCCTTCGCACAGTTCGGCGGCAAGAATGTCACCGACGATCTCGGCAATACTCTTTCCGTTTTCGAATCCGTTGAATTCCACATCGGTTGGATCTCCCCCTGGGTTGCTGCCGCTATCGGTATCATCGCAGGTATCGTTATCGGTAAGATCGCAGAATACTACACCAGCTACGACTACAAGCCCACCAAGGAACTCTCCGCAGCTTCCATCGAAGGCTCTGCACTCACTATCACTCAGGGTCTCGCACTCGGTATGATCTCCTGTATGCTTCCCTGCGTAGTTCTCGGCGTAGCTATCTACGGCTCCTACCTCCTCTCCGGCATGTACGGCGTTGCAGCTGCTGCTATCGGTATGCTTTCTTTCGTTGCTACCACCGTTTCGGTTGACGCATACGGTCCTATCTCGGACAACGCAGGCGGTATCGCAGAAATGTCCTACCTCGAACCCGAAGTTCGTGAAATCACTGACGAGCTCGACGCTGTAGGTAACACCACCGCTGCTATCGGTAAGGGCTTCGCAATCGGCTCTGCTGCACTTGCAACCCTTTCGATGATGACCTCCTACATCTTCGCATACACTCCCGCTCCCGAACAGGCAAACTACACCGAAGGCGCGCTTGACAAGATCGCTCTCAACGTTATCGAACCCGCAGTTCTCGTTGGTGCTATCGTTGGTGCAGCACTTCCCTTCATGTTCTCCGGTATGCTTATCAACGCAGTTGCTAAGGCCGCAAGAAAGATGGTTGAAGAAGTTCGCCGTCAGTTCAGAGAAATCAAGGGTCTTATGGAAGGCGAAGTACTTCCCGACTACAAGACCTGTATCGAAATTTCTTCTCAGGGCGCGCTCAAGGAAATGCGTGTTCCCGCAATCTTCTGTATAGCATTCCCCGTTGTTTGCGGCTTTGTATTCGGTGCAGAATTCGTTGGCGGCGTTCTCGTAGGTGCAACCATCTCCGCTATCATGCTCGCGCTCTTCTGCGGTAACTCCGGCGGCGCTTGGGACAACGGTAAGAAATATATCGAAGTCGGCGGCGTTGAAGGCGAAGCTAAGGGCGGCTCTGCTCACGATGCAGCAGTTGTCGGCGACACCGTAGGTGACCCCTTGAAGGACACCGTTGGTCCGTCTCTCGACATTCTCATCAAGATTATGAGCACCATCTCGCTCGTAACCGTTGCAGCATTTGCAGAAAACAATCTTCTCAATCTGCTCGGTTTATAAAAAAGGATAAAAATGATTATCGACTTCCACGCTCACATTTTCCCCGATACGTTAGCTCCCAAGGCAATTGCTTCATTGCAAGCCACCGCGCAAATGCCGGTTACCTTTGACGGAACGGCTAGCGGATTATTGAAGCTTATGGATGAAGATCACGTTGATATGGCGGTCGTGCTTAACACCGTTACCAACGAACGTCAGGTAGACAAGGTAAATGCATTTGCCCTGAAAACCGACAAAACGTTTACGCGTCTTATACCGTTCTGCTCTCTGCATCCGTTTACCCCGTGCATAAAGGAAAAGCTTGCCGAATACAAGGCTTTGGGAATAAAGGGTATCAAGCATCATCCCGATTACGTCGGAATCGAGCTTGATGACGAGCGTATGCGCCCGTTGTTGACCGCAGCGAGCGAGCTTGAGCTTCCTGTGGTCATTCACGCAGGCTACGACCCCGTATCGCCCGACAAGATGCACGCATCTCCCGACGCGATATGCAACGTATTGGAGCAATACCCCGACCTTATACTGATCGCCGCACATTTAGGCGGTGTAAGTCATTGGGACGAGGTTATTGAAAAGCTGTGCGGCAAGAATCTTTATTTGGATACCGCATTCTGCTGTGAGCGCGTGGGTATAACGACCGAGCAGGGCAAGAAAATATTTGCTCTGCACCCGAACGAAAAAATACTGTTCGGCTCGGACGCCCCTTGGGCAAGGCCCACGGAGATACTCGGCTTTTTAAGTAAGCTCGGGCTATCCGACGAAAGTATGGAGCTCGTTACTCATAAAAACGCCTTAAGGCTGTTAAATATATAAACAAAAGCCCTCTTTTACGGAAACGTTCAAGAGGGCTGTTTTATAATTCGCACAATTAAAAGGTGAACAATTTGTGACTTTTTACAAATAGATAAATCATACTTGATTATTTCGATTTTCGGTGATATAATGAGTCTAACTAAAGCTGGAATTTTATGTCCGGAGGTCAATATGAAAAAAATACTTTGTCTCGCACTCTGTCTTATGTTCTGCATCGGTGTTTTTGCAGGCTGTAGTGACTTGGAAGAAGACGAAAAGGGCGCAAACGTCCGCGTTTATCTTTCCGATTATCCCTACACTCTCGACCCCGCTGTAGTTCAGCTCAACAGCGACGTTGAACAGCTTCTCTCTATGATCTATGAGCCTCTCACTATGATCGACGAGGACGGCGAGGTTCAGCCCGCTCTTGCTACCGAATGGTACTACGATTACGACGAAATCTATCAGCTCCACAAGATGTATTTCGAGCTTAAGGTCACCGCGTGGAGTGATAAACGCGCCGTCAGTGCTGACGACGTTATATATGCTTGGAGAAGAATCCTCAGCCCCGAAACCGACAGCCCCTATGCTTCTCTCCTCTTCCCCATCAAGGGCGCAAGAGAATTGAAATCCGGTGTCGGCACTATCGATGACCTCGGTCTCGCGGCAGTTGACGATACTCTTCTCGAAGTAACCTTTGAGAATGAATACGACTGCGATCTTTTCGCAGAGCAGGTTGCAAACGTTCACCTTGCTCCCTGCCGTGAGGATATCATAACCCGTTGCGAAAAGGAAGGCGAAGACTGGGCAGGTAACGCAGGTAACATCGTATGTAACGGTCCGTTCAGAGTTCAAGCAATGGATATGCCCCGTGCAAGAAAAGAGGGCGAAGAGAACTACAGCGGCAAGTTTGCTTGCAAGCTCGTTCTTGAACGTAACTCCTACTATATGCGCGAGGATGATGAAGCGCTCGATAAATACGTAACTCCCTTCCGTATCACCTGCTACTACTTCGAAGGTCAGTCCGCTTACTATAAGGATTCGGCAGGCAAGACTCAGGAGATCTTCCAGTCCGAGCTCTTTGATGCAGGCGAAATCTTCTACCTCAGCGCATTCAACAAGGAATCCTACAAGAAGTATTCCGATGATATGGAAACCGCAAAGGCTGTAAACGGCTACGCGTTCTATTTCAACACCAACGGCGAAAACGAGCTTTTAAAGGACGCTGGCGTTCGTAAGGCTCTCTCTGCCGCTCTCGACAGAACTGCTATCACCGGTGTTACCGGCACCGGCGAAATCGCCGCTACCGGCTACGTTCCTACCGGCGTATTTAACACCGATAACGAAACCGATTTCCGTGAGGTTGGCGGAAGCCTTTACAAGACCACTGCCGATACCGCAGCTGCGAAAAAGCTCCTCAACGGCAAGAAGGGCACTGTAACCATCACCTACCTCATTCCTCAGAACGCTCATACCATTAAAAACTATGGTAACGGCAAGCCCGTAAACTACGATAACGTTTACGAAAACATCGCTAAGAAGGCAGGCGAAAACTGGAAGGCTATCGGCATCAACGTTGAATACCGCGGACTCAATCCCGAGGAATTCACCGCTGCTCTTGTTAACAGAGATTTCGAAGTAATCGGCCTCAACACCAACCTCGGCTCTGTTGACGCATTTGCATACCTCGCTCCCTTTGCTAAGGAATACAGCGGTGCAGGCTCTGTTCTTGACAACAATATCGCAAACGATGAAGAGGTATTCGAGCCTCACTACACTAACATTGACAGCGAAGATTACAGCAAGCTCATCACCGGCGCACTTAATGCTAAGGACCGCGCTTCGAGAGCCGAGCTTCTCCACAAGGCAGAAAAGATGCTCGTTAACGAGCTCTGCCCCGCAACCATGGTATTCTGGTATCAGAGAAGCTTCGTTGCAAACGACGATATGATCGACGGCTACGACACCGACAACTGGTTCGGCTACGTTAATATGACCGAGCTTGAGCTTGATGATTGGCGTGAAGTTAACGCTTCCGAGGACGCAGTAAGCGCCGCTCGCGAAGAAGCAGAAAAGAAGAAATAATAATGATAACATTGAAGAAGCCTCGCAACCGAGGCTTCTTTTTTATTTAAAAAGCTGAAATATAAGCGTCAGAGAAAGAATCACTACGCCCAAATTATATCCCGACACTGCAACGAATATCAGCAAAAGCGCAAATACCAAAGACTTTGAGATCGCAGACGCGGCAGAGCAGATACGCTCTGCCGTTTTTTGTTCGGTTCCCCTGCCAAGCAGATAACAGCAAAGCGCCTTTCCGCCGTCAAGCTTTATTATCGGCATCAAATTGAATATCGTGAGCGTGAGGTTTATAAGCATAGCAAGTAAAGGCAGAGCCGTGTGCGCTACAGCGAACCATATTCCCGAAATCAACGCGCAAAAAAGCGAAGCAAGCGGTCCGCCGAGTGCGATGATCGCCTCCCTTTGATACGGTATGCCCTCGGGAACTACGATAAGCGCACCCATTGGCAATATATCTACCCGTCGGCTTTTATATCCGCAAGCCTTCATAGCCAAAAGGTGCCCCGATTCGTGTGCGATCGCAGAAAGCATCAGCACAGAAAATGCCTCGATTCCCTCTACCCAAAGCATAAGCATTAGCGTCGGTAAAGCAAAAACGAATATACGAATACGAAAACGCGGAAAAACGATATACATAGCCGTTAAATCATCCGTTTTACTAGTCCGAACAGACTCTGTATACCGTTTCCTCCGCCGTCTGAAAATGCCGCCACACTCTGTTCGGGAAGATAGAACAGCATCAACACGGACAGCGTAAGAAGCAGGCAAAGCACAAGCCTGCATACGTCACTTCCGTTTTTTATGGAAATAATAGGTTTTTTCAAAAAATACCACTCACCTTATTCATTGCGACAAAATATACCTCTGCCCTGCACTTATAATAAAAGCAAAGGCAGGTGTTTTTATGTATGCCGAAGCAACCGTGATTTATTCCGACATACTGTTTTTGATAAACTTTTCGCTTGATTTCTTATGTCTGTTCATCGCAGGACGTATCTTCAACTGCGCACCGAAAACCCACAGATTGCTGATTGCAGCCGCAATCGGAGGTTTATATTCGTTTCTCCCCTACGTCGTCGATCTGCCGTCGCCCGTGTTGCTTCTGTTACATATTGCCTCTGCAATGCTTTTGTGCTTTATAACTTTCGGAAACAGAGGTGCAAAAAAGAATCTGCTCCTTTTCGGCACGTTTTTTGCGACCTGCGCGCTTCTCGGAGGACTGATAACCGCGTTTTACTCGATATCGGGAGGTTATTCTGACGGAATATACGCCGAAACCGACGCGTTATCGTTCTGCCTTATCTGTTTGCTTTCGGCAAGCATCGCGCTTGCCTACGGGATGATATCCAAACGCAAGATACATACACGCTCGGCGGAGATACGAATATATGCGGGCGAAGAACGCTTCGGTGCACGGCTTTTGGTAGACAGCGGAAACCTCGTAACCGAGCCGTTTTCCTCGCTCCCGGTAATAGTTATATCCTCCACCGCCCTGCCGCCGCCCTATGATGCACCCGAAAGCGAACGTTTCCCCTTTCCCATAAGAGCGATACCCTTTAACACCAGCGCGGGCAGAAGCTGTTTTTTGGGGTTTCGCCCTGACAAGATCGAAATACTGCGGCCTGCAAAAAAGCCACAACGAATAGATGCGTTCATCGGCATCGACACCGGCAACCGACGATATTCGGGATACGATGGGCTTATGCCCACAAGCTTATTATGAACAGGAGAAAAGCAATGCTAAAGGAAAAGGTCGACCTCGTTATACTTTGGATAAAGGAGGTTTTGGGCTACGGCGAGGAAATATTCTACGTAAACGGCCCGCTTACCCTTCCGCCGCCGCTTTCAACCGAGGAGGAGGCTGAGGCAATAGAGAGATTGGAAAGCGATCCCGATGCCAAAAAGCTTCTTATAGAGCGCAATTTACGGCTTGTGGTTTACATCGCACGCAAATTCGAAACAACGGCGGTAGGTATCGAGGACCTCGTTTCTATCGGTACTATCGGGCTTATCAAGGCGATAAACACCTTTCGCTCCGACAAGCAGATAAAGCTTGCCACCTATGCCTCGCGATGTATAGAAAACGAGATCCTTATGTTTCTCCGCAAAAATAACGGAGTAAAAAACGAGCTTTCGTTAGACGAGCCGTTGAACATCGATTACGACGGAAACGAGCTTTTATTAAGCGATGTTCTGGGCACTGAAAACGACTACGTTTACAAAAGCATCGAAGAAAGCGAGGACAGGAAAATGATACGCCGCGCGCTTTCGGGGCTTAACGCGCGCGACCGACAGATCATAGAGCTTCGTTACGGAGTAAACCGAAACGGCAACGAGCTTACGCAAAAGGAGGTTGCCGATATTTTGGGCATATCTCAAAGCTATATTTCGCGGCTTGAAAAGAAGATAATAGTACAATTAAAGGACTTTTTAACAAAACAAAATTATTGACATAAAGCGGAAAAGGTGTATAATTTATATATCACGATCAAATCTTACGGAAGGAGGTATACCTGTATTCTGAGTCTGTTTAAAAGAGACACCGCAAAGGATAACGCCTGCAGTCCAAGCTCGCTTCCAAAGGCCGCCGCATTTGTCGATTACGAGCATTGGTACATATCGCTTAAGAACAATTACGGCTTACAGCCGAATATCAAGGCGTGGTTCGAGGATCTTAATTCCAAATTCAACCTCGTGGAAGTCAATTTCTTTGCGGATTTCTCACACAAAAGTCTTGCCGACGAGATCGGACGTATCCGTTTGTTCTCCAACAAGATAATCGACACCCGAAGCCCGAACGGAGTTCAAAAGGACTTCACGGATTTCATCATTCTCGACAACATGTATCAAAAGGCTCTCTCGTCTGACGATATAGAGGTATTTATACTGTTTTCGGGCGACGGACATTTCAGCTCGGTAACTTCATTTTTGAAAAACTTCTATCACAAGCAGGTGGTAATTTACGGCGTAAACGGTTCTTTCTCGAAGCAGCTGCGCGAAACCGCCAACACATTCTACACGTTACCCACCGAGCAGGATATTAACGACAGCTTCTACAAAACTATTTTCGATTATCTGAGAACAGCCCCCAAGCCCACCTATAACGACGCGATTGCCGCCGCATTGAAGGGCAACCGCAACGCAAGCAAGCAAAAGATAGCGCAAGCGATGAAAACGCTTATGGAAAACGACGTAATTTCGGAACGCGCTATTAAGTCTTCCCGGGGCAAAAAGCAGAATTTACTGTTCGTGGATTGGGAAAAAGCCGAAAAATCTGTGTTTTTAGGCGAAAAAGATGCTTGAAATTTTTAAAAAACTATTGTAAATACGTTAAAACCGTGATATAATAACCGCATAAAGAACAGTAACTTATCAAGAGAGGGTGCAAGCCCTCTCTTGAGTCTTGATTGGAGGATTTATGGCGGACAGAAAAACAAACATCGCCGCAAAGGTACGAAACGCCGTTGAAGAAACGATAGTAAACGCAGGCTATTCGCTTTGGGACGTTGCCTACTATAAGGAAGGCCCCGAAATGATACTTGAAATATCTATCGACAAGACAGGCGGCATTTCGATAAACGATTGCTCGGCGGTAACCAGACTTATCGAGCCGATAATAGACGAGCTCGACCCCATTGAAGAAAGCTATTGTCTTCAGGTAGCATCGGCAGGCACGGTTCGTCCTTTGGATAAGGATGAGCATATCGCGTTCGCCTGCGACAACCGCTTGAACGTCACGGTAGGTCTTTACGTTGCGGTTGATGGAAGCAAGGAATACAGCGGCGTGATCGAAGCATACGACGATGAATCGATAGACCTTGTATCAGACGGTGTGACACACAAATTCAACAAGAAACAAATTTCAAAGATAAACGCTGAATTCGAAACCGAAGTAAGCGAAGAAAACAAGGAGAAGGAAGATGAATAAGGAACTCTTTGAGGCACTTAACGTGCTTGAAAAGGAAAAAGGCATATCCAAGGATTATATGATCGAAAAGATCGAGGCTGCTCTGCTTTCCGCGTTCCGTAAGGAAAACGCAGGTAACGAAAACGCAAGAGTAAAGCTCGACCCCGTAAAGCAGGACGTAAAGCTTTACAAGCAGCTTTTGGTTGTTGAAGAGGTTATCGACCCCGCAACCGAAATCTCGCTCGAGGACGCTCGTATGAAATCCAAGAGATACAAGCTCGGCGACGTTTATGAAATCGAGCTCAAAACCAAGCTCTTCGGAAGAATCGCGGCACAGGCGGCAAAGCAGGTTATTATTCAGGGCATCCGCGAGGCAGAACGTGGAAATATGATCCGCGAATACGAGGAAAAGAAGGAAGAGATCGTTTCCGCTGTCGTAGTACGCGTTGATCCGACCACCGGTAACGCTACGCTCGAAATCGGCAAAAACGAAATGGTTCTTTTCCGTAACGAGCAGATTCCCGGTGAAACCTTGCAGGTTGGCGACAGAATAAAGGTATTCATCACCGAAATCAAAAAGGAAGCTCGCGGCCCGAGCATCGTGCTCTCGCGTATACATCCCGGTATGGTAAGCCGACTCTTCGAGCTTGAAGTGCCCGAAATCAAGGACGGCACCGTTGAAATCAAGAGAATCGCACGTGAAGCAGGCAGCCGTACCAAGATCGCAGTTGTTTCCAACGACGAGCGCGTTGACGCTATCGGCGCATGCATCGGTCCCAAGGGCGCAAGAAAGAACAACATAACCGCAGAGCTCTTCGGCGAAAAGCTCGACATTATTCCCTACAGCGAGGATACCGAAGCATTTATCAGCGCGGCACTCGCTCCCGCTACGGTTGATTCCGTTGTTAAGCTTCCCGATTCCGACAGAGCTTACCGTGTAACCGTTGCTGACGATCAGCTTTCGCTCGCTATCGGCAAGGAAGGTCAAAACGCAAGACTTGCCGCAAAGCTTACCGGCTTCAAGATCGACATCAAGAGCAATCGGAGCGTTATTGAAGAATAATCCGGAGGTGACAAACCTTGACCGAAAAGAAGATATCGTTACGCAAGTGCATCGGATGTAACGAAATGAAGGACAAAAAGGCATTGATACGCATCGTTCGCAGCAAGGACGGCGTTATGAGCGTTGACACCAACGGCAAAATGTCGGGACGCGGCGCTTATATCTGCAATTGCGTTGAATGCTTTGATACTGCCGTAAAGGCAAAGCGATTGGAAAGAGCCTTCAAAACAAAGATACCCGATGAAATATATGAAACGCTCCGCGAAAGAATCGCAATTTCGGAATAAGGGGGCGGTAACCTTGAAAAAAAACACTTTAGGAGTTATCGGTCTCGCCGCAAGGGCAAGAGGTATCGTGATAGGCACGAACCAAGTGCTCGAGGCAATACGCGGAGGTAAGGCAAAATTAGTGCTTATAGCTTGCGACGTTTCGGACAACACGCGAAAGAATCTAAACGACAAATCCAATTATTACTCGGTCAGGATCGAAGAGACCGACGTTACTACAATCGAACTCGGCAGAGCGGTCGGGCACAGCAATACAGCGGCTATTGCGTTTACGGATGCCAATTTTATTAAGGCATACGAAAAAAGCCTGTCGAGCGATAACTGATCCGACCAGAAAAGAGGTATATGTATATGGCAACAACGAGTGAGAAATACAGAATCAACGCCCTTGCAAAAGATTTCGATATCAAGAGCAAGGACCTTATAACCATACTCGACAATGCAGGTCTTACCGGCAGAACTCATATGGCAGTTCTCGACGAAGCCGAATTAAGCATTATTTTCGAAACTCTCACCCAGAATAATCAGGTGGATATTACTGCATTCTTCAAGGAATACGACGATAAGAAGAATGCCAAAAAGGAAGAGGTCCGCAAGGCTCAGGAGGCGGCAAAGGCTGCTGCCGACGAGGAAAAGCGCAAGAAAAAGGCGGCTGCAGGCGTTCAGCAGCAGCCCCAGAAGAAGCGTTCGAGAGACGAGGTACGCGTTGTAGATACCCGCGGTACCACCAATGTTGACCTTTCCAAGTACGACGAAAAGCTTCTCAGCTACGACAACGCTGTTCCCGAAACACAGACCAGCGTTCAGAAGATAAAGAAAAAGAACAAGTTTGCCGATCAGCAGAAGGGCAAGAAGCAGTTTGACAAGAGCAGACAGCAGCAACAGCAAAAGCAGGCACAGAAGCCGAAGCCCGTTCAGCTCAAGATAACCGTTCCCGAAACCATTCAGGTATCCGAGCTCGCATCGCGTATGAAGACCGCGGCGGCAGAGGTCATCAAGAAGCTTATGGTTATGGGTATGATGGTATCGGTAAACGAATCGATAGACTACGACACCGCGTATCTTATCGCCGACGAATTCGGCATCAAGGTTGAACGTGAGGTTGTTGTAACACTCGAGGACCGTCTCTTCGACGAAAGCGAAGACAAGGAAGAAAGCCTTGTTACACGTGCTCCCGTTATCGTTGTAATGGGTCACGTTGACCACGGTAAGACCTCGCTTCTCGACGCTATCCGTAACACCCGCGTTACCGCAGGTGAAGCAGGCGGTATTACTCAGCACATCGGTGCATACCGCGTATCCGTTGGTGACAGAGACGTTACCTTCCTCGATACCCCCGGCCACGCGGCGTTTACACAGATGCGCGCACGCGGTGCAAACCTTACCGATATTGCAGTGCTTGTAGTTGCGGCGGACGACGGTATTATGCCTCAGACCGTTGAAGCGATCAACCATGCAAAAGCGGCAGGCGTAACCATTATCGTTGCTATTAACAAAATAGACAGACCCGGTGCAGACCCCGACAGAGTAAAGACCGAGCTTACCAAATACGAGCTTGTTCCCGAGGAATGGGGCGGCGACACCATCTGCGTACCCGTTTCCGCGCTTCACAAGCAGGGTATCGACGAATTGCTCGAAATGATCACGCTCTCTGCAGATATGCTCGAGCTTAAGGCTAACCCGAACAGAGCCGCAAAGGGTGTTGTTATCGAAGCACGTCTTGACAAGGGCAAGGGCGCGGTTGCTACCCTTCTCGTTCAGAACGGTACTCTTAAAAACGGCGATATCATCATCGCGGGCACTGCAGTGGGCAGAGTAAGAGTTATGACCGACGACAAGGGCAGAAAGCTTGCGACAGCAGGTCCCTCCGTTCCCGTTGAAATAATGGGTCTTTCCGAGGTTCCCGAGGCAGGCGATATGTTCAATGCCGTTGCAGACGAAAGAATGGCACGTGAGCTTGCAGAGCAGCGCAAGGCGAAGAAGAAGGAAGAGGAGCAGTCCAACAACAAGGTCAGCCTCGACGATCTCTTTGCACAGATCGAAAGCGGCGTCAAGAACCTTAATATCATCATTAAAGCAGACGTTCAGGGCTCTGCAGAGGCTGTTAAATCCAGTCTTGCAAAGCTTTCCAACGAAGAGGTTAAGGTTGCGGTTCTTCACGCAGGTGCAGGCGGCATTACCGAAAGCGACGTTATGCTTGCAAACGCTTCCAATGCGATCATTATCGGCTTCAACGTACGTCCCGATAAGAACGCTATCGATATGGCGGCAAGGGACAAGGTTGAAATTCGTACCTACCGCGTAATTTACGACTGCATCGAGGAGATCGAAGCGGCACTCAAGGGTATGCTCGCTCCCACCTACAGAGAAAACGTACTCGGTCACGCAGAGGTCCGTAACGCTATCCACGTTCCCAATGTCGGCACTATCGCGGGCTCTTACATTCAGGACGGTAAGATCACCCGTAATTCGCTCGTACGTGTTGTACGTGACGGTATCGTTATTTACGAGGATAAGATTGCATCTCTCAAGCGCTTCAAGGACGATGCCAAGGAGGTTCTCCAGTCGTTCGAGTGCGGTATAGGTCTTGAAAAGTTCAACGACATCAAGGTCGGCGATATTCTCGAAGCCTATATTATGGAGGAAATTGAACGCTAATGGCGGGACACAGACAAGACAAATTAAACAACGCGGTCTGCCTGGAGCTTGCCGCGATACTACGAGAAGTTAAAGACCCGAGAGTTTCGGGCGCGTTTGTAAGCATAGTTGGTGCAAACGTTTCCCCCGACCTTTCGGTAGCGCAGATATTTTACAGCGTTTTAGGTAACGATGAGGGCGTTGCAAAGGGACTCACGTCTGCAAGCGGCTTTATACGAAGCGAGCTTGCAAAACGTTTGAACCTGCGCATCACACCGAAGCTGACGTTCGTCCGCGACAACAATACCGAACGCGCAATGAATATCTCGCGCATATTAAAGGACATTGAGGGTTAACCCATATGGAGAATATATCCATAAATAAAGCCGCCGCATTCCTTTTGGGCTGCGACGGCTGCCTCATATACACACACGCTTCACCCGACGGTGATACGTTGGGATCGGCAACCGCATTGGCACTTGCTTTGCGTGCAAAGGGCATAAGAGCAAACGTTTTTTCGGTTGACGGAATTCCCGAAAAGCTGAAATTCCTGCCCACAGACGGTATCTTTATAGAAAGCGAGCCCGAGGACCTGAGCAATTATACGCTTATAAGCGTCGACGTTGCAGGTCCCAAAATGCTCGGCAAAGCCAAAAATACACACTTTGCACTTTCTATCGATCACCACAAGGTGAATACTATCGATTGCGATATGCTGTTGGTACACCCCGAAAGAATCGCCTGCGGCGAAATAATTTTCCTGCTTGCAGACAAAATGGGAGTAAAGCTAACTAAGGATATGGCGATCGCGCTTTACGCGGCAATAAGCTCGGACAGCGGCGGATTCCGTTACGATGCGACAACATCGGAAACGCATATTATGGCGGCAAGATTACTCGAAACCGGAATCGATTTTGCCGAAATAAACCGTTTTCTTTTCGAAAGCAAAACTGTTGCACAGGTAGAGCTTACAAAAGCAGCTTATCGCAACCTTACCCTTTTACGTGACGGAAAATTCGCAATCGTTGCAATACCGCCTAATGAGGTAGAGGCGTGCGGTGCCGTGGAAACTGATTTTGACTGTATTAATTCTATCCCCCGCGAAATCGCAGGCGTTCTCGCTTCGGCGGTGGTACGTCAAAAGCCCGACGGTGTAAAAGTATCGCTTCGCTCCAACATAAGCATTGACGTTGCCGAGATTGCAAAATCACAAAACGGCGGCGGACATTACCACGCGGCAGGCTTTACCTACGACGGCGATTTTGATTCGGCGGTTGAGTTAACTCGTAAGATCTTTACGGAGATAATTATATGAACAACGCAAGCGGTATAATCGTTATTGACAAGCCGAGCGGCATTACATCACACAATTGCATATCCAAGCTTCGCTACCTATTAAAGCAACGCAAGATAGGTCACTGCGGAACGCTTGACCCTATGGCTTCGGGCGTACTTCCCATAATGATAGGAAGCGCAGTCAAGGCGAGCGAATATCTTGTTGACCACGACAAGCGTTATTTTGCGGGTATAAAGCTCGGTATCACCACCACGACCGAGGATATCTCGGGCGAGATAACGGGCGAGCACAAGGGCGATTTGCCCACCTTCGAGGAGTTTTGCCGCGTCGCCAAATCGTTCGAGGGAGAAATTATGCAGGTTCCTCCTATGTATTCGGCATTAAAGGTAGGCGGCGTAAAGCTTTTGGACCTTGCGCGCGAGGGTGTAACTATTGAACGCAAGGCGAGAAAGGTTAAAATTTATTCCATCGAGCCGATCGAGCGTGACGGAGAATTTTATCTTGACGTTGCCTGCTCGAGAGGCACGTATATCCGCACGCTTTGTGCAGATATCGGCGAAAGGCTTGGCTGCGGTGCTTGTATGAGCTCGCTTACGAGAAGCGAGGTCGGCGTATTCAAGCGCGAGGACGCGATAGTTTTCGACGATTTAAACGATATGACCGTTGAAGAAATACTATCACACCTTATTCCTACCGAAAAGATGTTTACGCATCTGCCGGAGGCACGGCTTGATGCCTTTTTTAATCGTCTTTACGAGCACGGCGAAAAGATAAAGCTTTCTAAGCTACGCGGAATTAAAGGCGAGGTCGGTGACACATTCAGGGTTTACGATGAAAACGGCTTTTATTCGATTGGCGAAATAACCGAAAAAGACGGCGTAAAGTATTTTTATCAAAAAAAATACTTCCGTTAACGCGATATAACAAAATAAGACACGCGAATCTGCTATGATAATAGCAGATTCTTTGTTTTACAGGTGATATTTATGGATATTTCGGGCGTTTTGAAGTCGTTAAAGGGCGGAAAAAACATAACCGTTGCGATAGACGAGCTTACGCCAAACCCTTTACAGCCGCGCCGTGTCTTCGATGAGGACGAGCTTTACTCGCTTGCAGAAAGCATAAAAAACTATGGGTTGATCCAGCCCATAGCAGTAAAAAAGCTGATACCGCTTCCCCACCCGATGCCCAAAATCGAGGCGAAATACGAAATAATTGCAGGCGAGCGCCGTTGGCGTGCCGCGAAAATAGCGGGGCTGACAGAAATCCACTGCATTGTATTCGACGCCGACCGTCAGGACAGCGCGATGATGGCGTTGATAGAAAACCTGCAAAGAAGCAATCTTTCGTATTTCGAGGAGGCATTGGCGATGCAGACGCTTCTGCTTATGTCGGGAAAGACTCAAAGCGAGCTCGCTAGGGCTCTATCTATATCGCAATCCACCCTTTCGAACAAGCTAAGATTGCTACGGCTTTCGGAGCGTGAGCGTTTGATGGCGATCGAAAACGGTTTTTCGGAGCGGCACTGCCGTGCGCTTTTAAGAATCGAATCCGAGCGCGAAAGGCGTTCTGTTATGCTTGCGATAATCAAAAACGAACTGCAAGCACCCGATACAGAACGGCTTGTGGACGAATATTTATCAGAAAAAATCGTTTTACCCGAGAAGCAACGGGAAAGAAAGAAAAATCCACATATCAAGGGCGCGATCGGTGATATGAGGTTTCTATACAACACCATAGACAAAACCGTCAAAATGCTTCACAGCTCGGGTTATATTGCAAATTGGAGCAAAAACGAAGCGGACGGCACGCTCGAGGTAAAAATAACCGTAAAAAAAGAAGGAATTTAAATTCCTTCTTTTCAGACCGAGGACAAACTCGTTCTTTACACCCTTGAAAGAAACCGGATAAAATATGATTTTTGCAAAAATGGGAAGCATATTTCTTTTATAAGGTATAAATTTTCATTGTATTTTCAAGGGTTTTTCCGAAAAACTCGACTGTCTTACCCTTGTAAGCCGACGCTCGTTTTTAGAAAAAAATAACTTCGTTTCTCTCGATCTGGTTCAGTTTGTGACTTTGTCCGCAAACAAAAAGAAGGGATTAATAATCCCTTCTTTTTGTTATTGATATGAATTATTACGCGTTCTTCTTTTTCTTTAAAAGAACGATACAAACGATTGCGACAACGATCACCGCGGCGATACCGCCGATGAGTATCCATACCCAAGTGTCCACGCCACTATCGAGCTTGATAACCGACGTTTTGATTTCGTCGTCTGCCGATGCCTGGGATTTATCCTTATCGGGCTCGGGTGCGTTGTCGGTTGCGATATTGCTTTCCTCTTCAACCGATACGTCGCTAACCGTTTCGGATTCCTCGGGCTCTGACGTGATTTCGCTTTCAACGGGAGGAATCGATTCTTCCTCTGCATCGGGGAAGACTATGTTTCCTGCCAATACGTCTTCATACTCAACCACAAGCATTCTGCCGTTTTCGCAGGTGCCTGCATCAAGGTCGATACCGTCGAACGCGAGGCAATCGCCGCTCTTTACTGCAAGCGCGGCAACCTTATCCTCCCAATTGGGATATTGACTTGCCTGATCGGGATTTGAGGTTGCGGAGTGTATTGCAACGAAAATTTCGCCCTCTAAAAGCGTGATAGCGGGAATAGTTCCACCCATAGCGGTGCCATCGGTATGCACCCTATAGATACCGCTGTCGTCGAGCTCTTCTGCGGTAAACCAGATAGCCCATTTACTGCCTACGTTTGCAAGCGCTTCGTTTGTGGTGATTATCGTAGCGTCCTCGCCGGTTATCGTTCCGTTAACGTCATCGATATCAAAGCAATATCCGATAGCAGTTTCATATACGGCATCACCGTTTTCGGCAATAGTATAATATGCGGCAAGAACCGAGAATGCAGATGCGATACAGAAAAGCGACGCAAGTATTACAGCTATTATCCTTTTCATATCGGTATCTCCTTATTTTTGGGGTATTACGCCATACGAGCGAGCATATCCTCCGTAACCTCGGTGGTAAGAGTACCGTCTGCAAGGAAGGATTCAAGCTCTTCGCATACGTGCTGACCGATCTTCTTCAAGCCGTTGTTTGCAAGACCTGCAAGGTGAGGAGTCATAATGCAGTTCTTCAAGGTACGGAGAGGATTGTCAACTGCAGGGGGTTCGGGATCGGTTACGTCAAGGCACGCATATTTGAGGTTGCCCGCCTTCATATGCTCGTAAAGTGCCTTTTCATCGATGATAGTACCGCGAGCGGTATTGATGAGAACGGCATCCTTCTTCATAAGCTTCAAGGTATCTGCATTGAACATATGGTAGGTTTCGGGAATCTGAGGAGCGTGGATAGAGATGATATCGCTTTCCTTGAGAACCTCCTCGAGCTCTGCCTTACGAACGCCGAGAGCCGCAGCCTTTTCTTCGGTGAGGAACGGGTCGTAAAGGAGTATATCAACGTCGAACGCCTGCATAAGCTCGATATAGTGTCTGCCTGCCCAGCCGCCGCCGATAACGCCGATGGTGAGATCATAAAGCTCGCGGATGTTTTCCTTACCCTCTGCCCAACCGCCGTTATGAATGTTTTCATTGAGGTTGTAGAAGTTCTTGGAAGCGGAAATGGTAAAGCCGAGTGCGGTTTCGGAAACGCCCATACTGAGAACGTTTGCACTTGCGGTAACACGTACACCCTTCTTCCAAAGCTCGTCGGAAACAACGGGCTTTACACTGCCTGCTGCATGGAGAAGGATCTTAAGGTTAGGACAGAGCTCCAAGCATTTTTCATCAATGGGAGTGTTGCCCCAAGACGTAACGATTGCATCTGCATCCTTGATTACGGGTGCGATGGATTCAAAATCGGTACCGCCTTCGTTAATAACTACCTCGCCGCTCTTTTCGAGTCTTTTGAGGCATTTTTCGTTGAACACCATATTTCTGGTGCCGGGGTCGAGAATAAGCGCAATTTTCATAAGTGTGAGCCTTTCTTTATTTAAATAATTTTAAATATCCGTTTGTATTGAAGAGCTTATCGCCGTTGGAGTAATAGTAATCCTCCAAGGTAAAGCGACCGTTAACTTCCTTCTTGTATTCAATGCCATCGGGAAGCATTTCGCCTAAAAGACTCCAATTTTTATAATTCTGATTACCGTTGATTTCGATACATCCGCAATTCATACCCGAAAGTGCACCGATGCGCGATGCGAACTGCTTGTTCCATTCTGCAAGAAGCGGAACAACGGTAAGGTCTGCACAAAGACACTGACCGCCTGCCTTATAGATCGCGGACGCCATATCAAAGGATATCGACATAGTCTTCGCAATAGGCTTCAAGGCAACAGCCTTATAACCGAGCGACAATCTATGCTCAACGTCGGCAAGCGAATGTGCGGATTCATCGGCATTTATCGTTACGGGCAGATTGCCGACGAACACTTCGTTTTCAGGTGCAAACGGTTCTTCGATAAGTTCGATCGAGCCAAGTGCTCCGATTTTATCGGCGTGGTCGAGCAGAGCTTCGAGGCGGATTATATCGTCGTATCTGCCGTTTGCATCGAGATAATATCTTATGCCGCCGTTTTTGGAAAGGTCGGTGTGATAATTCTTTGCAACCTCGTGGATTTCGGTAAGACGCGCCTTGTCCCATTCGAGCATCGAGCGCATATCCTCATCACGTGTGAGATTTTCACCGCAAGCCTTGCCTATTTTTATTTTTAAAAGTCCGGTACCCGAATCGAGAAGCGACTTTAATCCGTCCTTATCGACCGCATAGCTTACAAGCGGAATATGTGCCAATTTTTCGTGGCGGAAGGACAACGCCTCGCGTGCGTGATCGGGAATTATTCCATCGAAGCTGTCTATTCCGTTTTCCTTGGCGTAAACCGACCAAAGCGCGTAATCAAGCCCTACGAGCGAATTGAGCACGAAGGTTTCGGCGACGTTTCTGCCGCATATTTTATCCGCATATTTCTTCAGCTCGGGAACTATTGCACGGATAAGCATATCGGGACGTGCACAGCTTTCGCCGTTTATCATCTGTAACGCACGTGCCGTTACCTGATTCATCAGCGCACTCGATTCCTCGGGTGAATGCTCGGCAAACACCTCTGCGTCCGACCAGAGCACCGAAATGGTGCCGGGGCAGGTGGCTTCGAAATTATCGCTTGCAACGTATACCACCGACTGCCAAAGCTCGGTAAGATATTTACCCTTGAACCCGAACGGAGCAAGCAATGGCTCGCGTACAAATTTTAAATCGGTTTTAGTGATTCTGATATTTTTCATTTGTTCAGATGATCCTCTATAATCTTCCTTGCACTTTCGGGAATTACTCCCTCGAGGCTTTTATTGTACTTTATCAATTCGCGGGCATAAGTGGAGCTGATATGGTCCATTCCGCTTTCGGCAGGGAGTACTATCGTTTCGGGAGTACCCAAGCCCTTATTGATAATAAACAGACTACGCTCGTAATCGTAATCGCTTCCGTTGCGAGCTCCGCGCACGATAACGGGATTTTCGAACTGCTTGCAAAAATCGGCAAGCAGACCCTCGCATAGCATAACCGTTGCGTTCTTTATATCCTTTATACTTGCTTCGACCGCGGAAACGCGAATATCGTCGGGAAGAAATCCCTTTTTCGAATTATTCGTGGAAACCGCAACCACAACGTTATCGAAAAGCTTTGAAGCTCTTTCTATAATATCCAAATGACCGACTGTTATCGGATCGAACGTACCCGAGATAACGGCAGTTTTCATTCCTCGCTTCCCTCCTCCGAGACACGGTACATGGTCACGTAGGTCTTGCCGTAGCGATAAAGCCTGCTTTTAAATCCCTCTATTTCCTTGGGGATTCCGTTTTGGTCGGATTCGGCTATGATTATCGCATTATCCGACAAAAGCTCGGAATACTGCAATCTGTGAAGCACGTCATCAAGTATATTTTCCGCATAAGGCGGATCGAGAATAACAAGATCGAACTTTTCCTTGCCCGATGCACCTCTTATATATTCCTTCCAATCGGCTGTTACAACGCGGCAACGCTTCATAAGCTTTGTCTTAAGCGCGTTTTCCTTTATGACCTCGCAAGCCGCACGCGACGAATCCACTATAACCGCCTTTTCGGCACCTCTCGAAAGCGCCTCAAGCGCCATCTGACCGCATCCGCCGAAAAGGTCTAACACGTTTCTGTCGTGAAGCTCGAACTGTATTGCCGAAAAAACCGCTTCCTTGCACATTTCGGTTGTAGGTCTTGTATCTGTTCCCGTAAGGGTTTTAAGCTTTGTTCCCCTTGCCGTTCCGGTTATTATTCTCATCCTGTTCCCTTCCGAAGTATTCGATTATATTATCCGCTACCGCCTCGTTTATACCCTTTACCTCTAAAAGCTCGTCCCTTGTTGCCGACTTCAAGGCGTTAAGCGTACCGAAATGCAGCATAAGGTCGTTTGCCTTTGTAGCTCCTACGCCCTTTATTTCGGTAAGACTGCTTTTCTTTACGGCGTTACGGCGCTTCGCGTCCATAAGCGAAAGCGAATAGCGGTGTACCTCTTCCTGTATTTTGTAAATAAACACGAACGCGTCCTGACGGGTTATAAGCGATATTTCGTTTTCGCCGTCTGTAAGCGTGCGGGTTTTGTGATGCTCATCCTTGACCATACCGAATATCGGTATCGAAAGCCCGTATTCGTCGAGCACCGAGCGAACACGGTTGACCTGATTTGCGCCGCCGTCGATAAACATCAGATCCGGATATTCCCATCCCTGCTCATCGGTATCGTGCGCGAACCTGCGTCGTATGCATTCCTCAAGCGCGGCAAGGTCGTTGCCGTCCTGCACGGTGTTTATATTGAATCCGCGGTATTTCCGTTTGGCAAATCTGCCGTGCTCAAGCACTATCATTCCGCAGCTAGTATATTCGCCCGAGGAATGCGAAATATCGTAAGATTCTATTCTGTCGGGTAACACCTCAAGTCCCAACAGATTGGCGATTGAAAGCAGAAAATCCTTTTGCTTATCGTCGCTTTTTCTTTTATGAAGTATCAATTGCTTTGCGTTTTCGCTTGCTCTAACCGAAAGAGCACGCATATCACCGCGCTCGGCTTTGATAACACTGACGTTAAAGCCCGCTTTGGAGCAAAGCCATTCGGTAAACAGCTCTTTATCGGCGGATTCGAGCTCGTAATCGATATAAATCTTCTTTGGAATATATCCGCGAAGCTCGTAATAGCGTTGAAAAAACGAAACGAGAGCCGAGCTACTGATTATTTCATCCGCGCCGAAGAAGAAGTTTTCACGGTCGACTATCGCACCGCCGCGTACAAACAGCAAAGAAAGCGCGCTGCCGAGGTCATCGGCGTAAATTCCGATTATATCCGCCTCTACATTGGGTGAACAGACTATCTGCTGTTTATCACTTAACTTTTTAACCGCGTAAATACAGTCGCGAAGCTTTGCCGCAAGCTCGAAATTCAAGCCCTCGGAGGCAATTTTCATTCCCTCCTCAAGCTGTGATATAAGCTTTTTTCCGTCGCCCTTTAAAAGCGAAGCCGCACGGCCATAAAGCTCTTTATATTCATCGCTCGACACGTTTCCCTTAATACATGGGGCACAGCATCTGCCGATATGATAATTCAAGCATGCTCTTCCCTTTCCGATATCCTTCGGGAATTCCTTTCCGCAGGATGGTAGCCCGAACGCCTTGCGAACAGTTTCCAAAATATCTCTTGCAACGTGATGCGAGGAATAGGGTCCGAAATATTTATCGTTGCCCGATGTACGCTTATATACTATCGAAAATTCGGGATATGCGGAATTTGTCAGCTTTATATACGGGTAACCGCCGCCGTCCTTTAGCTTAATATTATAACGCGGCTGAAATTGCTTTATAAATTGGTTTTCCTGAATGAGTGCCTCGAGCTCGGTTAACGTGTAATATACCTCGAAATCGTGCACCGATTCGACCATGCGTTCGGTCTTTCCGCGGTGCTCCGAATAGGGCGAAAAATAGCTCGAAACACGGTTTTTGAGCGCCTTTGATTTTCCGACATAGATAATTCTGCCGGATTTATTGCGCATTATATACACGCCGGGGGTTGCAGGAAGCAGGCGTGCTTTTTCAAAAAGCTCCTCGCGAGTCATTATATACACCTACAAAAAACGCCCTGAACCAAAAGGTCAAGGCGATAGATTCAAAATATTATTCGTTAAAGCCGCCGAGAATAAGCGCAACAAGACCGTCAACAGCCGCTTCTTCATCTGCCCCGTCAGCAAGTATGGTTATAATGTCACCCTTCGAAATACCGAGCGAAAGTACGCCCAATAAGCTCTTTGCGTTTGCTCTGCGATCGCTGTTTTCGACCCAGATCGAGCTACGGAAGGAGTTTGCCTTTTGTATGAAATATGTTGCAGGTCTTGCGTGGAGACCCACTTCGTTTTGGATTTCAATATTCTTAGTAGTCATATATGTACCCCCATACAATCCTATTATATCAAACCGAAATAATCAAATCAATAGAAACTTAATGGACGATTTGCCAAAATACCGTTTGCATCAAACGCTTTTTTTGTCGATATTATCCATTAACATTATTATGTGTTTGAAAGTTCAACCTTTGTGACTCTTCCATACGCCTCGGAACCCGAAAAGCTGAGCGAGCATTCGGAGCCGAGCGCAATAAGCTCACCGCTTTCGGTATAGAATCTGCCAAGCTTTTTATATCCCTTGCAGGTGATAGTCATCTGCGACGTAGCGGGGTTTGCGGAGCTATTCACCGTAACGGGACGGCGGATACGCGCATCAAGCTTAAGCTCGTCACTTCTTATCGGCTTGAACACAACGTTCGTGCCCTCGCTTGCCTCCGCCTGCTCGGCAGGAAGCGTGCCGTCGAACGACACGGTTACGCTTATATGCGTAATTTCGGGTTCACCGAAGAATTCGTTTATAGTGTCACGGAAAATGAGAACCGCCACACAGCAGATTATTACAATAAAAATCGCAACGTCAAGTATATTCACCTTGAATTTTTGCTTTTGCACGGTCACACCTCCTGAACGTATTTTGAATTTGAACAGACCTTATACGCAGATCCGCATAGCCCGAATATGAACCATATACACAGAAGCGTTCTGATATCCGAAAACGGATTGAACATAAGCAAGCACGCAAGCAGCATCACCGCAGATGCGGCAACCGTACCGCATACACGGGTAGTCCTTACCGAATTATCAATAATGCATGCGCCCAAAACGCGCTGAAGCATAAATACTATAGCAACCGCAACAAGCACGTTGATCAACGGACCGCAGATATCCGACATGCCCGTCCAGAAGCTTCCGTATGCCTTCGTCACCGTACCGAAGATCGAATCTATCGCGGTGAGCTTGCCTGCAGAAACAATTGACGATGAGGTAAAGTCGTTTATGACCACAAGCATCGGTGTTAGTATTGCTCCTGCGGCAATTATCGTACCGACAGGGGCTTTACGCGTGAACAGAATATACACGAACAGCGATGATAAAACGATCGCGTATGCAATAAAGCTATCGGTTATGACCGCGCAGGTTATAGCGAGAAGCACAAATTTGTTGTCGCTTTTCTTCGTGCCCTGACCCGAATACGAAAAGAACGCAAAGGGCAGGATAACGGAAGCAAGCATTATCATCATTTCGTGCGAGAGCGTGAATCGTGTCATCCACACCGCCGCATTACGAAAATGCTCATGCGGGATATGCCACGCAAATTCACCCAATATATATAGCGCCATACCGAAGGACAAACCGACGGTAAGTGCATTAAATGCCTGAAAGACAAGTTTTTCCGAACATAAAAGGTTCTTTGCCAAGAAATAAACAAAGGTGAAGCAAAGAACGTACCGTTCCCCGACCGTAATTGCCGAATCCGAAACGAGGAAGGATATAAGCATAAATACAAACGTCACCATCACGACCGCATCCGCCGTACCAAAGCGAAAGTTCCGCTTCAAGCGAACGCATTTAATAAGGAATGACGCAAGCGTTACTGCAGAAAGCAACGCAGAATATTCAACCGGCACAAAGGTAAACGTAGCAATAAGCAGCAGTAAACCGAATTCGGGTATATTTAATACCGAAATCACCAGAACAACCGCCGCAAAGGCAAGCATTACCGATGCAGGCGTAAAAAATAGGGTTGCCGCACCAAGCAACGAGCCTATGATAAACCCGATTCCGACGTGCGTTTCCTTTCCGACTACCGAATAACGTTCAACGGTAGCGGGATTCATACCTAAACAGCCGTAAAGCAAGGAGCCCGTTATCCTACCCGTACCGAGCGTATGCATAACGCTTTTATCGCCAAATCCTGCAAGCAACAGACCTACAAGAGCGGATATCGCACCGAAAGCAAGATCGTTCGTATCGGCAACGCCCAAGGTAGAGGAAATATAACGCTTCAACAGGAATATACCTGCGGTATACAAGCCAAACGTTATAAGAAACACACCGACGGAGCGCATCGACATATTAAGACACGCTTTCATAAATGCGGACAGCTTTTTCATTACTGGACTGCGCGATATCGCCGCTGCCACAGCATTACGCGCAGGCATATAAAACTTTTTACGGATACCGAGCATTTTAAGCAACGGTCCGGTGATTTTATCACGAGCGAAGCTATCGACCTTTTTAACCGAAGCTATCAACGGTGATACAAAGCCCGTTTTGAAAAAACGAACGATGCGCGAGGAAGCAAAACGCGTGCACGACAAAAAGAGACTCTCGCTTACGAGCCTTTTTGATGCGGCTATCTTATACGTTTTTTTCCTCGCTCTGTTCATCGTTTATCTCCAATAGATCGGGTCTTTTGGCTTCGGTGCGGAGTCGACTTTGCTCTTCCTTCCAGCGACGCTGCTTTGCATGATCGCCGTTTATAAGCACCTCGGGCACCTCTAACCCTTCAAAAACGCGCGGACGCGTATATTGTGCGTGCTCCAGCAAGCCGTTTTGCAGACTTTCCTCGGAATAACATTCGGAGGACGGAAGCACACCGTCGATAAGACGCGAAACGCAATCGACAACGATTGCGGCAGGAAGCTCTCCGCCTGTAAGCACGTAGTTACCGACAGAAAGCTCTTCATCGATTTCAAGCTCGATAATACGCTCGTCTATGCCCTCGTAATGACCGCAAAGAAGAATGAGATTATCGTAGCTCGTAAGCTCCTGTGCCTTTTTCTGATCGAAAAGCGAGCCCTGCGGTGACATATATATCACCCTTGTCGAGCCGTTAAGACGCGATTTGACATCGCGTATACAGTCAACGACAGGCTGGCACATCATAACCATTCCGTATCCGCCACCGTAAGGAGCATCGTCGACCTTGCGATGCTTGTCCTTGGTATAATCGCGGATATCGGTACATTTCACCGAAATAACGCCCTTTGCGGCGGCTCTTCCGATAATGCTCGATGAGAACATCGGCTCAAGAGAATTGGGAAAAAGCGTAAGTACCTCGAAATTCATCTTCGCCTACGCCTCCAAGCCGTCGATAAGACGGATAACTATTCCCGTTGGATCAGCCCTTACGATAAATTCATCTACCGCAGGGATTACATACTTTTTTTCACCCTCGACGTAATAAATGTCGGAGGCGACACCCTCCTCAATGCGCTTCAATTTGCCTATTACGGTATTTGAAGCCTCATCGGTGACCGAAACGCCGATAAGATCGTCGTTATAGAACACGCCCTCGGGCAGAGGAATGTCCTCGCGGTCGAAATAAACCGTTCTGCCGTTCAACGATGCCGCCAGATTACGATCCTCGTAGCCGACAAAAATAACGGTTGAAACTGTTTCTCTGAAAGCCTTAACCTCCAAAGGGCGTTTACCCTCGCGGTCAAGATAAAGATACTTTACTCCCGACAAAAATTCGATGCTGTCGCACCAACAGTCGAAGCGTATCTCGCCCTTGATACCGCGCGGGGAATTAAGCCTTCCTGCTTCAAGAAAGCGTCTCATCAGATTATATCCACAATGACACGCTTGTTCTCTCTTGCGGCAGCCGCGCGCATCACGGTACGGATGCTCTTTGCGATCTTGCCTTCTTTTCCGATTACTCTGCCCATATCGTGCTTTGCAACCGAAAGTTCGAGAACAACGGTATCGCCGCTTACCTTTTCGGTAACGAGTACCGAATCGGGATCTTCAACGATAGCCTTTGTGATGTCGAGAAGGATCTGTTTCATTAATCCAATACTCCACTCTTCTTGAGAAGATCTCTTACAGTGTCGGTAGGCTGTGCGCCGTTGCGGATCCACTGCTTTGCCTTGTCAGCGTCGATCTTAACGTCTGCGGGGTTGGTCATAGGATTGTAGTAACCGATTTCTTCGATGAATCTGCCATCGCGGGGGTAACGGGAATCCGCAACAACGATTCTGTAGTGGGGAGCCTTCTTTGCGCCCATTCTTCTGAGTCTCATTTTTACTGCCATTTTGAGTATCCTCCAAAAAATTATTAATGAATTTTATTTAAAAAGGAAATCTGAATTTCCCTTTTTTACCTTTTTTGCCCATAAACTGCTTCATAAGCTGTTTGGTTTGATCATACTGCTTTAACAAGCGGTTGATTTCCTCTACCGATCTGCCGCTTCCCGCCGCTATACGACGCTTGCGCGAGGAATTCAGCACGTCGGGATGCTCACGCTCGTACGGAGTCATCGAAAGTATTATCGCTTCGGTGTGCGCCAACGCCTTTTCATCTATCTTGGCATTCTGTAATGCCGAGGGCTTTACGCCCGGCATCATACCCAAAAGCGAATCCATCGAGCCCATATCCTTAAGCGTTGCAAGCTGATCCAGGAAATCGACCAGCGTGAAGCTCTGCTCACGCAGTCTGCGCTCCATTTCAAGCGCTTTCTTTTCGTCTATCTGCTGCTCTGCCTTTTCGATAAGCGTAAGCACGTCACCCATACCGAGTATACGTGATGCCATTCTGTCGGGGTGGAAGGGCTCAAGACAATCAAGCTTTTCGCCCGTACCGATAAACTTTATCGGCTTACCCGTGATATATTTTACCGAAAGTGCCGCGCCGCCACGGGTGTCGCCGTCCATTTTGGTAAGTATAACACCGGTTATATCCAACAGATCGTTAAAGCTTTTCGCTACGTTTACCGCGTCCTGACCCGTCATAGCATCGACAACGAGCAATATTTCGGTAGGTTCAACCGTTTCCTTCACGCGCTTGAGCTCGTTCATAAGCTCCTCGTCGACGTGAAGTCTGCCGGCGGTATCGATTATTACGGGGTCATATCCGTATTTTATAGCGTGCTTTATTGCTTCCTTTGAGGTTTCGGCAGGATCGGCTGTGCCGCGCTCGAACACGGGAGCACCAACCTTTTCGCCGACTACCTGAAGCTGTGTGATAGCCGCAGGACGATATATATCGCATGCAACGAGCATAGGATTGCGTCCCTGCCTTTTGAACATACCTGCGAGCTTTCCGCAGTGTGTCGTTTTACCCGAGCCCTGAAGACCGCACATCAATATTACGGTAGGACCCTTGGATGAATTATTTAATTTCTGATTCGTTCCGCCCATCAAAGTGATAAGCTCTTCGTTGACTATCTTTACTATCTGCTGTGCGGGAAGAAGGCTTTCAAGCACCTCGTTGCCGACAGCACGCTCGGATACACGGGAAACGAATTCCTTAACGACCTTGAAGTTTACATCCGCTTCCAAAAGCGCGAGCTTTATTTCGCGCATACCTGCCTTTACGTCGGCTTCGGTAAGCTTGCCCTTGTTACGAAACTTCGAAAAGGCGTTTTGCATTTTATCTACAAGACTTTGAAACATTACAGCTCTCCTATGATCCATTCGGCAAGCATACGCGCCTCAATAATATTTCCGGTTTTTGCTATTTCGGAAGCGTATTTACCTATCCGCTCGATCTTGGCGTTGAATCCGAGCGACGATTCAAGAGAATGGAGTATTTCCACTCCGTGACGAATCGCATCGCGCACGCCCTGACGGGTTATCCCGCAATGCTCGCTTATTTCGGCAAGAGAAAGATCCTCGTTATAATACAGATCAACGACGTCCTTTTGACGTTCGGACAGCGCGTTGCCGTAAATATCGATAAGGCGGCAGATGTATGCCCTATCCTCGTTCACGGTGCACGCCCCCTTGTCAATAAAAAAACTCAAACCCTGTAAAGCAATTTTCTTTACAGGGCGTATTATACAACATAAATTTGCGCTTGTCAATAGGTGTTTTGCTTTATTTTTGCAATACTTTTGCCGTTTTCTATAAAAAGCGTTACACTTTTTCCGTTTGGCGATTCTCCGCACAACAAAAGCTCCGAAATTGCCTCCTCCGCAAGCCTGATCGCCGTACGCGAAACAGCTCTTGCACTGCAGACATTGCAAAGCTTAACCGTATTTTCGGCAAAATCGGGAGATAGGTCGACTGTCAAGCCCCTATCAAGCAAGCTGTCGCGAAGTGTTGCCAACGCACGCTCGGCAACGGTACACAGCTCATGCTTGCTGAGCTCTTTGAATATGATGATCTCATCAACTCTGTCGGCAAGCTCGGGTGAAAACAGCTTTTTTGCCTCATCGGACGCTTTCCTTTGCGTTTCGCCGCCAAACCCTATACCGCCTGCGCCTTTGCCGAGATTGGCTGTCATTATAACCACGGTATTATTGAACCGTACAGTCGTACCCGAGGAATCTGTGAGCACCCCATCGTCCAAAAGCTGTAAAAGCAGAGCACGCACGTCGGGATGCGCCTTTTCTATCTCGTCGAACAGTATCAGCGAATACGGGCTTCTCCGTACCCTTTCGGTCAGCGCACCGCCTTCACCGAAGCCTACGTACCCCGGCGGCGAGCCGATAATTTTCGAAACGCTGTGAGGCTCGGAGAACTCCGACATATCGAGCTTTATAAACGCCTTATCGGTATTGAATACCGCCCTTGCAAGCGCCTTTGCACACTCGGTCTTCCCCACGCCTGCGCTTCCGATAAGCAAAAACGATGCATTCGGGCGGCTTCCGCACCGTACTCCCGAGCGAGCGCGTCTTACCGCACGGCAAAGCGAAGAAATCGCCTCGTCCTGCCCGATTATACTTTCGCTCAATACCGATTCCAAGCCCAAAAGCGCCTTTGCCTCGTCGTTTTCCGCCGTTGAAACGGGAATCCCCGTGCGTGATTCGATAGCCGAGGCAATATCACGCTCGGTTATCTCCACCTTTTTTCTGCCCTTGCGGCCTATTCGGGCGCTTGCCGCCGCCTCGTCGATAAGGTCTATCGCCTTATCGGGAAGAAAACGGTCGGCGATATAACGCTTTGAAAGCTTAACAGCACTGTTTATTGCAGAATCGGTAATTATCGCATTATGATAGCTTTCGTAACGCTTTTTCAAGCCCGAAAGCATATTTATACACTCGCTCTCGCTCGGCTCGTTAATCGTCACGGGCTGAAAACGGCGCTCGAGCGCCTTATCGCGTTCGATGCTGCTTTTAAACTCATTCAGCGTGGTCGCACCGATAATTCTTATCTCGCCCCTTGCAAGCGCGGGCTTTAATATATTCGAGGCATCTATTGCTCCCTCCGCACCGCCCGCGCCGACTATTGTATGAAGTTCGTCGATGAAGAGTATAACATCACCCGAGGCGCGTACCTCCTCAAGAATGTTCTTTATTTTTTCCTCGAACTCGCCGCGATATTTCGTCCCTGCAACGACCATTGATATTTCGAGGCTCATAATACGCTTATCCTTGAGCTCGTCGGGCACGTTGCCGCTCGCAATACGCGCGGCTATCGATTCCACGACGGCGGTCTTGCCGACACCCGCCTCACCAACAAGGCAGGGATTGTTTTTAGAACGCCGCAGTAAGATCGAAATAAGACGTTCTTCCTCCTTTTCCCTGCCGATAACGGGGTCTGTCCCACCCTTTTTAGCCTTTTCCGTAAGGTCGAGCGCAACCGAATCGAGCAACGGCGTAGAGACCTTTCTTTTTGTACCGACAGGCGAAAAATCGTATATTTCCTCTGCAGCCTCGGTGTCTTGGTCACAATAAAGCTCCTCAAGCACGGTATCGAGCTCGTCAACGTCAACGCCCTGCTCGCGCAGTAATCTTACCGCAACGCACTCCTCACGCAGCATCGACATAAGCAGATGCTCCACTTCGACGCAGGACGCGTTCTCCGCGCCTGCAATAAACGATGCGCGAAGTATTATCCTGCGGCAGACAGGTGTCATATCGTCGCTCGAAAGCAAAGTCTTACAGCCCGTTCCCACAAGGCTTATTACCTTTTGCTTTACCGAATCGTACGTAACGCTACGCTCGGTAAGCAAGGAGCACGGTGTGCCCTCGCCGTCACGCAGTATACCCAAAAGGAGATGCTCGCTCCCCACGTAGCTATGCCCCAGCTCCTTGGCGCAAAGCAATGCCGCCGTAATAACACGCCTTGCGCCTTCTGCAAATCGTTTTGTTATATCACTCACGGAAACGTACTCCTTACTATAATCTGTTTGCAAATACAGATTATGAAAAAATAATCAAAAAGGTTATTTATACCCCTTTATTTTTTGAAAGCTATATGATATACTTTTATAAAAGGAGGTGCAGATATGGACGAACGTGAGATCAAAACCGAACACAGCGAAGCCGAAGAACGCCCGGTTCAGAAAAAGCCCGTATCGAAAAAAACGCCTCCGAGGAAAAGAAAAAAGCGTGCAACCGGCTCAGGAAGCCAGATTTTAGCGGTGCTTATCGTATTCTTGGCATTTTATCTGGCGTTTAGTCTTTTCATCGCCGCTTTCGTGCTTTATTCCTTCAATGATACCGCGGAAAATACCGAAATTTATTCGGTAAACGTTATTTATGACGAAGAAACGCTTTATAAAATTAATGCCGAAAGCGCGAACAACGAATACGGCTTGTATATCCCCTTCGAATACCTTTCGGAAATAGGCTCGTTCGGTCTTGCGGGCGAGGGCAACGACGTAACGATGTTCATAGTCGGTACGGAAAACAAGATAGAATTCACCGTAAATTCGTCGCTTGCGATAATCAACGGCAACCCCGTTCGTATTTCCGCGCCGCTTATTTACAAGGAAAACGAATATTATATCCCCGTTATGCTTTTGGATAACTACATAAACGGCATCGACGTCACCTACGATAACGAAAAAATGGTGTGTAACGTTTCTGCAGATATCGGAAAGACCGATATAGAATTGACGCTTCTCCTTCCCGAAGCGGTAGAACCGCTCGATTTCCCCGACGAGTATAAATACTACGGCGACGAATTATCGCAAGATCCGACACCTTAACCTCATAAAAAAAACACGAGGCTTTCACCTCGTGTTTTTTATTTGGTTTTATGCGGCGGGATAAATTACCTCGAACTCGGCGTTGAAGCTGTCACAGCCCAAAATATCGGATTTATCGAGCTCGATTGCAATTATAAAATATCCCAATGCCTGATTAACAAATGGTCCGATGGGATAATTTTTAATACATTCCACTGTCACGCCGTCAACATCTGCACGAACGTTCGAAACATCGAAGCTGTATCCCGAGGTCGGAACTTGAGCATCAATCAGCAAAATCGTTTTTGAATTAAAATAAGATTTATCAAGGCTCTTCAAAAACGTAACCGTTTCGCTATATTTCTCATCTACATTTTTTTGAAGGTCTAAAACCTTCTTGCAAATATCGTAGCTATCAATTACTAAAATACAAGTCTCGCTGTCGTAATCTTCAAGACTGCTGATGTATTCGAAGCCATAAGAAGATTCATCAGATATATGCGCAGTATATTCCAATTCCCTCGGTGTAGGGTCGTATTGAACCGTTTCCACCTCGGCGTTGAAGCTTTCACAGCCCAAAATATCGGATTTATCGAGCTCGATTACGCATACACAGGGATATTCCGCAGGCAACGAAGGATGCCCCGACGAAGGAAGCTTATACGTATACTTTACGGTAACACCGTTTTCATCTGCACGCACACCTATCACTCCGCAGTCGGTGTAATCTATGCCATGAGTAAAATCATTGACTAAAATGATTTTTTCGGAAAAGAAGCTCGACGGCAGATCGTTCAAATACTCTACGAGTTTTTCAGATTGGTTAATGGACACATTCGACAACAAAGTATCAACGTCATCAAAGCTTTTTATAACGATAGGAGTTGGTGTTTCATTACCGACAATACTATGTTTGCTGTCACCATTAAACATTGCAGGAATGATTTTTTCCGTATATTCCAAATCCCTCGGTGTAGGGTCGTATTGAACCGTTTCTACCTCGGCGTTAAAGCTGTCACAGCCCAAAATATCGGATTTATCGAGCTCGACTGCGATAACGTGATAGCAAAGCATATCAAAGCCCAATTGGTGATCGATTTCCGTTATATACGTCGTCACGCCGTTTTCGTCTGCGTGAACGTTTGTGATCTCGTACGTATATCCGCTGTGGTTTGCAAAATCATCGAACAGAAGAACGATTTTTTTATTGAAATAATCCTTGTCAAGACCGTTCAAAAATTTATACGTTTCGCTTGAGTCTGTACCTTTCAGGTCCTTGTTCAACGTAAGTATCTGCTTGCAGACATCGTAGCTGTCTACCACAAGAACTCTGTTGTCGCTATCGTATCCATCGATATTGCTTAATTCCTTAAATCCCGTAAACACTTCGCTAAAATCGTAGTAGGTATATTCCAAATCCCTCGGTGTAGGGTCGTATTCAACGGGTTCGTCGGGGGTGTCGGGTTCATCGGGTTCGTCAGGGGTATCGGGTTCGTCGGGAACAGACGGAGCATCTACACTTTCGTCGGGTGATTCGCTCGAAGTATCGGCAGAAGGAGTGCTCGACGTTTCATCGGAATTTTCACTCGGAGTGGTTTCCGATTTTTCGTCGGAGGTGTCTGTTACCGATTCTGTTTTGCTTGACGTATTGTCCTTATCGGCTTTTTCCTCCGAACAAGCGGCAAAAAGCGAGATCAGCATCAAAACCGATAATATCAAAATAATAATTCTTTTCATATGATTGCCTCCTTCCTTTGTGCGATATAATTATACCATAAAAACAATGCTTTTTCCACCCCCCCTAAATTTTCTACGTATTCAACAAATTTGAATTGTTCTTTTTATTCAGAAAAAACAAAGCAGGTCGTATTAAAACGGCCTGCCGTATCTGCGCTTTATTCTATCGGCTCGATAACGCCGTATGCATCGTCGGCACGTTTATAAACAACGTTGTACCTGCCGCTTTCGGAATTTAAAAACATATAGAAGCTGTGCTGCAAAAGGTTCATCTGCAAAATAGCCTCTTCAACCGTCATCGCGTGCATTTCGAAGCGTTTTACCTTTGCCACCTCGATGCTTTCTTCGGGAATTTCGGTTTCGGAATCGGCAAAGTATTCCTTCTTTACGTGGACCTTCTTTTCAAGACGCGTGCGGTTCTTTCTGATCTGCCGTTCGATATTGCCCATCGCGGTATCCAACGCGCATTTATAATCCTTATCGGATATTTCGGAACGGAAGATCGAGCCGTTGCGGTAGATGGTGAGTTCAATCCGCTCACCGATTTTGTTGCTTCCGATGGTCACCGTTGCTTCGGTATCCTCGGAGAAGAATTTATCGAACTTCTTTAATTTCTTCTCGACCCATTCGCGAACATCGTCGGTAAGTGTGAACTTTTTGGTGATGATTCTGATTTTCATAACTCCATCTCCTTTTATTTAATAGACAGCTCTCTGTCCGTCTTTATTCTACCACGCATGCGTAATTATGTCAACTATATTTTACCGAAACAACAATATTTTGTGCATTATCACGAATCGAACCACAAAATAAAAGAGGGCTTTTTGCCCTCTTTTGTCTTATTTTCTGCGTTTTCCGCGGGAAGCACGGTTAATATCGGCAAGCCTTTCGTCGCTTGCGGATTTGAACATCGAAAGCATCGATTCGAAATCCTTCGGTTCTGACTTCGTGCGCGGCTTGTATTCACGCGGTTCGTTACTTTTTGCCGTTTCACCTATCAGCGAAAGCGCGATCTTATTATCGTTATTCGCAATAACCGTTGCAACTACCGAATCGCCTTTTTTTATAACGCTGTGGATATCCGAAACGAAATCCCTTGAAAGCTTGGATATATGGATCATTCCGTTTGAGCCGTCCTCAAGACGCACAAATGCGCCGTAAGCGGTAACTCCGCTAACCACACCTGAAACGCGGTCTCCCACAGAATATGCCATTTATCCGCAACCTCCAAATTAATCCGCTATATCGTTAATAAATATTATTTCGTTAGGCTTTCTGTATCCGAGCTCACGCGCAACGCGTTCGATAAATTCATCGTCAACGGGTGTTTGAATACGTAATTCGAGCTCATCTATTTCGTCCTGAATATGCTCGACCTCTTTGAGCTTTTCATCGCGTGCGATGCGAAGGTCGTTCATTTCAACCTGCAAATTGATAACAGATACGAAAAGGAAGATAAAAATCAATACGAATGCCGCCCTAATCACAAGGCTGGTGCGTACAGGTCTTTTTTTGTTCATCTTCTTTTTCCTTTCCTTTTAACTTTATTAATCCAAAGCCGCTTTTTGCCTTATTGGCAGTATTACGGCAGTAATAACCGGTATATATACGGCGCGACGCCAGCAGAACACACGAGCGAACACGCATTTTTATCGAATTCAAAAGCTTTTCGGCTATTTTTATGACCCTTAAAATAATTCCTATTACCAAGCGGCTTACGGTAGACCGCCATATTAAAAAGCCGATAAGCGCGAAAGCAAACGAATACACCCTCACCCTGCCGTACGTAAGATTGAAAAACAGCAGTAAAAACGAGCACGTCGCAATAATACAAAACAGCAGATCAAAGAAAAACAGCGTGACCGCATTTTGCTTTTTCCTTAACCGCGTTATCCTGAATATATCATATACTGCGCAGAGGAACACGCCTATTGCAAGCGACCAGATTACTACTAAATACGAGCTTTCGTTGCCGCTTTGCACTTAACGTCCGCCGAAAAACCGTTTTTTGCGGGGGGCTTCATCAAAATACACTATCGCGCCGATCCTTCCGTTTACGGTGATATTGCCGTTTTCAAGCGAAAGGTTTTTAATAGAAAGACCTTCGCCGCTTACGTTTAACACGGCTTCACCTACCGAAAGACTGACAAGCGTTTCATCGAAGCTGATGACCTCATCCACGGCGGTAACGTTTAACGCCGTACGCGATTCGAGTGTAAGAGAATGCTTTTGAGTATTCATGACCGTTCCTCCGTTGATACATATTCATACCTATGACGGAGGGGCGGATTTTATTCCAAAACCTCGTACATTTCCGAGGCTTCAGCCTTTTTCGTGGTTTCCATTATCGAAACCACCTTGAATTTGGTGACGCGGCTGCCGTAGCGAACCTCTATAACGTCGCCTATCTTAACGTCGTACGAAGGCTTTACTACCTTGCCGTTAACCGACACTAAATTTTCACCGCACGCCTCGTTTGCAACGGTACGGCGCTTGATTATACGCGAAACCTTAAGATATTTATCGAGTCTCATATTATACCAAAAATGACCAATAAGGCAGGGGGTTGCCCTGCCTTGATCAAATAACAATCTTATTTGTTAACTGCTTCCTTGAGGTCCTTACCTGCAACGAATGCGGGAGCCTTGGATGCGGGGATGGTGATAGCTTCCTTGGTCTTGGGGTTACGGCCAACTCTTTCAGCTCTTTCCTTAACCTTGAAGGAACCGAAGCCTGCGATCTGAACCTTGCCGCCGGTAGCGAGTTCGGTTTCGATTGCCTTAAACATTGCGTTTACAGCTGCTTCTGCATCCTTCTTTTTAAGATTAGCATTAGTTGCAACAAATTCTACGAGAGTGGACTTGTTCATAACGTTAATTCCTTTCAATAAATATAAAAATATTGTGAAATTATTATATCATCATTTTTCCCCATAAGCAAGGGCTTTTTGCATTTTTTCGGCTAAAAACCGCTTAATTCAAGCGTTTTTTTGAAGAATTTTCTTTGCTTCGCACCAAAATTGTTCTTTTTCCTCACGCGGAGTATCGGTGACCGTCTTGCCCGATGCCCAGCAAAGCTCCTCCACAAGCTCAAAGCGTGTAAGGAATTTTTCGTTTGCGTTATACAACGCACGCTCGGAATCAACGCCTGCAAGCCTTGCCGCATTTACCACGGCAAGCAGCAAATCACCGAATTCCTCTTCGATATCCGCTTTATTTCCGCTTGCGACCGCGTCGCTTGCTTCCTTTACCTCCTCGTATACCTTCTGCATTGCTTCCTCGGCATCGTCGAAATCAAATCCGAGCTTCCGCGCCTTCTTGCCAAGCTTTTCGGCGCGCATCAATGCGGGAAGTGCAGGAGAAACCGAGCGCAACGCCTCGGTATCGGTCTGCTGGTTTTTGGTCTTGCGCTTTATTGCATCCCAATTGGCAAGCACGTTCTCCGATCCGGTCACGACTACGTCGCCAAACACGTGGGGGTGACGCACGATAAGCTTTTTACAAATATCGGTGCAGACCTCGTTTATGCCGAAATTTCCGTTGCTTTCGGCGATATCCGAATGAAATACGACCTGCAACAGAACGTCGCCCAATTCCTCGCGTATCATAGAAGCATCATCCTTATCGATGCCCTCGATAAGCTCATACGTTTCCTCGATAAGATCGCGTCTTATCGACTGATGATTCTGCTCGGCATCCCAAGGGCATCCGCCGGGTGCACGGAGTATCTTCATTATAGCGACAAGATCGTCAAAGCTGTATTCGGTTTTATTTAAAAGCTCTTCCTTAGTTATCATATTAATCCTCTGAAATGGGCGCTGATCTTTTGAGCCAGCCCAATCTGATAAGTTTATCCGCAAGGAAATTGCCCATAGGCAACAGCCTTACCTCGTCCTCCTTTATCGCGCGGAGCAAAAGCACCGACACGACATACGATATCACCAACGTCACGCCCGATGCAATAAGTATCACAAACGACGCTGAACGCGTATCGGGATAGCTCCACAGCGAATACGTCAGCTTATACACCGCAAAGGTTATACCTGCAGATACGGCACCGCAAATCACGGGACGGGCAAACATTCCCGCTAATTTCAATCTTACTCCGCAATACTTGCGCAAGAACCATATGTCGATAAGCATAACTATACAATAGCAAACGAGCGAGCTTATCGGCGCGCCCTGTATTCCCAACGGGCTATACAGCAATAAAAGCTCGGTCAATATAAGCACCACGATACCGATTATCGTAGCAATAAACGGCAGATGCGATTTTCCGTACGCGTTAAGCAAGGAATTACAGGTGGAAACCACCGATATAAAGAACACCGCAAATGCAAGGATAGCAAGTGCCGTTGTCGCGGAATCCAACGGAATAGCCGAAGCATTACCGCCCATATCTATTGTAGCCGACCATTTATCCGCGCCGTAAAGCAACGAAATGCAGGATCGGCCCGTAACGAGCAAGAACACACCGCAGGGAACCGCGATTATTCCCGATATTCTTATCGCCTGCGCGGTAAGATAGCTCGCCTTTTTGTTCTTTTTCACGGCAAGCGCACCCGAAACCGCAGGCAGAATGCTCGTTGCTATCGGGAACACAAGCGTAGCGGGAAGCAGATCGTATATCGGAACCGAAAGCCCCGTATATGCCGAATAAAGCGTTTCCGCCGACTGCACGGGAATCCCCGAGCCGACGAGGCAGTTTACTATTATAAGAGTATCCAAAAACTGCGAGAAATAAAGCGCGGCGGCTGTAAGCGTAACGGGAAGCGCGACGAGCGCAATCAGCTTAACCAGCTTTTTATCATCATCGACGCTATCATCGGTCATATTAGGCACGCACTTTTTCGAAAATCGCTTATACAGCAATATGTAAACGGTAGCAAACAGCGTTCCGACGCTTACACCGCTTATCGCACACGCCGCCTTTACCTCGACGCTTGCACCTAAATGGTCGGCATAAAGCACTGCGCCCATACCAACTACGAGCTTGAAGAAGGCTTCTATAAACTGCGATATTGCGGTGGGATACATATTGCGCAAGCCCTGAAAATAGCCGCGCACCGATGCGCAAATGCATATAAAGAACAGCGCGGGCGCGATAATTTGCATAGCAAGCTTACTGTCGGCGTGGTTGGTAAGCCTTGCTATATCGCCCGCAAAGGCGTACAAAGCAATTGCAAACACCAAGCCTATAAGCCCGAATACCACCGTAGCAAGCATCGATATACGCTTGGCTTCTCTGCCTCTTCCTTTTTCGTTGCTCGCAGATACGAGCTTACTTACCGCAACGGGCAGTCCGCTCGTGCTGAGCATAAACAGCATCGCGTAGATAGAATACGCGGCGGTGAATATTCCTATGTTTTTTCCCAATATATTCGTAAGCGGTATTTTGAATACCACCCCGATTATTTTTACGGCAAAGCTGGCAATCGAAAGTATTATCGCTTCACGAAGAAAGCTCTTTCCCTGTTCAGCAGCGCCTGATTTTGTGTTTTTGACTTCCGAACTCATTTTATTTACATAAACTCCCTGAGAAGCGAATTAGCGGGCACGTAATCGTCGGTCAGCTGTTCATATGGCTCGAGCACCGTGATAAGCTCACGCGCGGACGAATAATGATCGCTTTCGGGCAATACGGTATTGAGATGATGCACAGCATCATCGTTGAGGATAGCTCTTTCATACGGGAAGAAGGTGTTTATCGTTACGTCGGCGGTATTGCGAAACGGCTCGATAGACGCATATTCATTCGCCTTTACGTTAAACCACAGGTTATAGGTATGCTCCGCATCGGCATTTCTGTGTCTTGCATCTCGCACAAGACGGCGTACGAATCGGCAATCGGTTCCGTCGCCGGCATCGGCAAACAGATAAACACGGTAGACAGCGTCGTCATCGGGGCATTTTTCGAAAAGTTGCGGGTCAAGTGCGTGAAGCCCCTCTACGAGCACCACCTCGCCGGGACCTAACTTGATACGGCGGTAATCGTCGGTACGCGATTTCGTCATAAAATCGTACATCGGTATTTTCGCCTCTCTGCCCTCGAGAATATCCGAAAGTGATTCACGGATAAGGTCGGTGCGAAGACTGTTTATAGATTCGATATCACGCGTGCCGTCGGGGAGATATACGCTTTCGTCAAGATTGCGGTAATAATCGTCAAGCGAAACGGTATACGCGGTTCTGCCGTTTTCGGTTATAAGCGACGACAGCTTTTTGGTCGTAGTCGTTTTTCCCGCGCACGATCCGCCTGCGATAAGTATGATCTTTATCCGGTCATTACCTACGATATGCTTGGCTATATCGGCAAGCGTTGCCTCGTACGAGCTTTCATCGTTTCTTATTTTTTCAAGAATCGCTTCGTTCAATTGATTTCATCCTTTCGATGTTGAGAAAAAAAGCCTTTTGCCTCGTCAAATCCCAGTTCCTTGCCGTCGCGCAGATATTCGAACGGATATTTGGGGAACGCGTGACGCAATATTTCGTCACGGTTGGGGCTGACAAGCTTGGTTATCGAGCCTGCGCCGCAGGCAAACACGGTGGAGTGCTCCTCCATCATCAGTACGTTATAAAGGTTTTCCTTACCCGGCAGAGCATATCCCGTATTTTCGGCATTGCCGACGGTATTCTTCTGTCGGTAAAGATAATAGGGCGCATAGCCGGCATCATTAAGACGCCTTCTTGCATATGCTACGCTTTCACGGGCAAAATCGCCCTCGGGATCGTAATACCCGTCGCCGACGAACCTTATATTCGCGGCGTTCTTTATGGAAAGCGTATGTACGGTTATGTTCTGAAATCCGAGCGAGATAACGTCCTCGAGGCTTTTACGGAAGCTTTCGTGCGTGTCGCGCGGAAGTCCTGCTATAAGGTCGGCATTGATAGTATCAAATCCAACTGCAAACGCCTGATTTGCCGCCTCGAAGAATTTTTCGCTCGTATGCTTTCTGCCGATTTCATTAAGAACTATATCGCTCGTGGTTTGCGGATTTATGCTTATTCTTCCGACACCGTTTTGCTTTATAGCGATAAGCTTTTCGGGTGTTATCGTATCGGGTCTGCCCGCTTCGAAGGTGTATTCGATATCCGAGCTCATCGAAACGCTTTTATTGATGCAGGATAGCAATCGGTTTATCTGCTCGGGATCGAGAATAGAGGGCGTGCCGCCGCCGATATATACCGAGCGGAGCCGCATACCGAGCTCGTTTATCATTTTGCCCGTTGCCGCAATATCCACCATAAGCTTTTCGAGATATTCGGGAATAAGCGAAAACAACTTTGCGTTGCTATAAGAAACGAACGAGCAATAATCGCATCTCGTGGGACAAAACGGAATAGAAACGTACATTCCGCAATCGTTCGGTGCGATATCGGCAAGCATTTTTTGCTGTGTCAGTGCAGTTTCGACCGAAAGCGTGGATTTTTCGAGCGATACCTCGTAATCCTTATTAAAAAGCGTTATTACCTCTTCCGCGGTGTATCCTCTGTCGAGATAATATTTCGCACGCTTTACGGGACGCAGACCCGTGATATATCCCCACGGAAGCCCAAAGCCGAAAAGCCCTCTGCCCGCCTCCAAAAACGCCTTTCCTACGGCATTCATCGCGTAAAAATCGTCGTTCATCGGGATAACGGGCTCATATTTTCCGCTGAATTCGCCCGAGGCACTTCTTTCACCCGAAGCAAGCGTTACGCGTGCGGTAATTATATGCTCGGCAGTCTCCTCGAGATAAAACGAGGCGTAATTATCGCTTACAAAATCCAACTTGAACTTTTCGCCCGGGAAATACAGCAGGCACATCGTTTGAAAATAATAATCGTTAAGATATCGGGTACGGTTGTCTATTATGAGCTTCATTTGCGCAGCTCCCGCGTATCTATTATTACATTAATAGGACCGTCATTATGCACCATAATATCCATATGTGCACCGAAAACGCCCGTAACCGTAGGAAGATTTTTATTTATCTCCTCGGCAAGAAGCTCGAACATTCTTTTACCCTCGTCGTATTTTGCGGCGTGGGTACAATCAGGACGGAATCCGCGTGTGACTCTGCCCGCAAGCACGAAATTGGAAATGAGCATTACTCTGCCCTCGACCGCACTCGCGTTGAGCGAAAGCTTTCCCGATTCATCACGGAAAACGCGCAAGCCCGATATTTTATTTGCCATTTTGGCAACATCCTCATCGGTATCGTCATCAAAAACGCCGATATAGGCAACAAGCCCCTGACCGATTTTGGACACTACCTCGCCGTCCACAACGCACTCTGCGCTGTGAACGCGCTGAACTACTGCTCTCATATACTACCTCTCGTAACCTCGCGCACGTTCTTTATACGGTGGAGATTTCCGATAATGTTGCGCAGATGCTCTACGCCGCTGCACTTTATACCTACCGTCATAAGCATTTCGCCCTCGTTTTCACGGGTGGTAATGGATGTCACCGCCACCTTCATATCGGTAAGCGCAAGTGTGATATCTGCAATAATATGCGGTGAATAGACCGCGAATATACTCAATACCGCCTCGAAGCTGCCAAAGCTTTGTTTGTTGAGCTTTTCTGACCAGGAGGCAACTACCCAACGGTCCTTATCATCGGGACGCGAAAGACCCGACTGCGCGTTGGGACAATCGTATTTATGAATGGATACGCCATATCCGCGCGTGATATATCCGATTATATTATCGCCCGGAAGCGGATTACAGCATTTTGCGAATTTAACGGTACAGCCCTCGACGCTGTCGACGATAACGCTGTCGGCATTACCGCGCGAGCTTTTTTCGTAACGCGAGGTTACCTTGGGAAGCTCGGTGAGCGACGGAGCCGTTTCGGCCTGAGGTGCGACGACGCGCATAAATTCCTCGCGGAGTTTAACCGCAATTTTCGACACCGATAGTCCGCCATAGCCGATATTGTTATACATATCCTCTACGTCGGGAAGCGAAAGGCGGTTTGCGAGATTTTTCATTATCTCGTTCTTCTGAGCTTCGGTATACTGCCTGCCGTAACGCTTTATTTCACGCTCAAGCTCGGTCTTGCCCACAGCAATATTCTCTGCACGCATTTCCTTTTTGAAATACTGTCTGATCTTATTACGTGCCTCGCCCGAGCGAACGATTTTAAGCCAATCTCGGCTCGGCCCCTTTGAGGAAGCACTCGTAAGCACCTCTATTATTTGTCCGGTTTCGAGAATAGTATCGATAGGAACGATATTTCCGTTTACCTTTGCACCGACCATTTTGTTGCCGACCGCGGAATGTATCGCGTACGCAAAGTCGATGGGAGTACTGTTGTTGGGCAGGTTTACAACGTCACCCTTGGGTGTAAATACGAATATCTCGTCTTCGAAAAGGTCTATCTTCAACGGACGGAAGAATTCATCGGGGTCGTCGGCATCCTTTTCGGTTTCGATAAGGGTGCGTATCCACTGCAATTTAGCGTCAATATCCGCCTTTGCCTGCTCGCCCGATTTGTATTTCCAATGCGCCGCAAGACCGTATTCGGCAACGCGGTGCATATCCCAGGTCCTTATCTGAACCTCAAAGGGAATACCCTCCTTACCGATTACCGTGGTATGAAGCGAACGATACATATTCGGCTTGGGAGTGGAAATATAATCCTTGAATCTGCCGGGGATAGAATTGAATTGCTCGTGAATTATACCGAGTGCCGTGTAGCAATCAAGCTCGGTATCAACGATTATACGAACCGCATAGAAGTCGTATATTTCATCGAACTTCTTGCTTTGGTTATACATCTTTTTATAGATGCTGTATATCGTTTTGACACGTCCCGAAAGAGTAAACTCCACGTTGTACGAGCGCAGGCTTTCGGCAACCTTTTCGGTCGCTTTATCAAGGAAGTCCTTGTTTTCGCCGTAACGCTTATTTATATCCTCGCTTACCTCGTTATAGCCTATCGGGTCAAGATAAAAGAGCGCAAGCGTTTCAAGCTCCTGCTTGATCTTCTGCATACCCAAACGGTGAGCAAGCGGTGCGTATACGTGCATCGTTTCCAATGCTATCGAGCGTTGCTTTTCCGGCGAGCGTACGCTGAGCGTACGCATATTGTGCAATCTGTCACAGAGCTTTATGAATATAACGCGTATATCCTTGCTCATGGCAAGGAACATCTTACGCAGGTTTTCTATGCTTTCGTCCTGCTTGGTTTCAAAGGGAATATGAACAAGCTTCGTCACGCCGTCCACTATTTCGGCAACGTTCGCACCGAATTCCTTACGTATATGCGTAAGGTCTATCTTGTCCGCGCAATCCTCCACCGTATCGTGAAGAAATGCCGCACAAATAGAATCGGTATCGAGCTGGAGCTTGAACACCTCCTCCGCTACCGAAAGCGGATGTACTATATATGCCTCTCCCGAGATACGCTTTTGTCCCTCGTGAAGCTTATCTGCGTATTCGTACGCTTTGTAAATTTTATCGTAATCGTAGCTGCCTGCTTCTTTTATCCGTGCAAACAGTTCTTCGGCTTGTTTAAGCATTTTATTTCCCGTTTCTTCAGCTTCTCCTGCCGGAGCGAACAGCCCGCAGTAAAGGTGAATCGTCTATATTTATCTTACCCGACGAGGGTATCATTTTTATAAAGAGTATATTGCCGCCCGAACGATAATCGAGCTCTATAAGCTTCTGCTCCGACAATACCTCGAGAATTATCTTCAATTTGCAGAGTGAAACGCGTATATCGAAATCATCGTTAAGCACTCTTACCGCGGAGGTAAAGGATATTTCGCGTCCGTCGTGACCTGCCTCGCGGCGAAGATAACGGAATATCGAACGGAAATCGGAAAGGTCGGGGATATCATCGCTATCACCCTCGTACGTGCCGCCGTTTTTAAGCAATTCAAATTGCTTATTGCAAGCGGTTATTTTTTCCTCCTCCTCACGCGCAAGCCTTATCGCCTTTACGAAAAGCTGCGGTGAGCGAGTGCCCATATATTCGTTTATATCGGCTGTAAACGCCACGTCGCATATATCGCCCTCGCAAAATTCAAACGTATCGAAGGGCATTCCGAAGCACACGGCGTTCAGCGAATAGTTACGGCCGTTTTCGCTTCTCTGCAAGCGGAATCTGACGTGCTTGCCCTGCGAGAGCGGAACGATATCGCAAAGCGTGACGTTATTGAGCATAAATACGGGCTGTGGATTTGAAAGCCCGAACGGCTCTAACCTCAACACCTCTTCTATTACTCTTTCGTTCATATCCGAGAAATTCACCGCGCATTCGATCTCGATCGGGAATGCGGAAACGGTTTCTCCCAGATACGGTGCGGCGTATTCGTTAATTTTTCTTCTGAACTCGTCTATTTTGCTTCTTTCAATAGAAAGTCCTGCGGCAAGCTCGTGTCCGCCGTATTCCAAAAGCAGATCTCCGCAAGAGGAAAGCGCGTCCATCAGCGAGAAGCCCTTTATGCTTCTGCCCGAGCCCTTTGCAGTATCACCCTCTAATGAAAAGAGTATGCAGGGGCGCGAATATCGTTCGGCTATTTTGGACGCCACGACACCGATAACGCCCTGATGCCAGCCGTCATATGCAAGAACAATGAATCGGTCGTCGGAATCCGACGCCTCTATAAGCTCGACAGCCTGCTCGTATATCTTTTGCTCGGTCGCCTGACGGAGCTTATTTATTTCGCAAAGCTCCTCTGCGATAATCTCCGCCTCGTTTTCGTCCTTTGTAAGTAAAAGCTCAACAGCGCGTGATGCACAGGCGATTCTGCCCGCCGCATTGATACGCGGTGCAAGAACGTAGCCTACGGTAGAAGATGTCACCTTTTTAACGCGTCTTCCGTATTTTACTATACCCGCACGGCACATAAGCGCAAGCAAGCCGAGATTATCGGTTTCGGAAAGTCTTTTCAGTCCAACGCTCGTTATGCGGCGGTTTTCATCGATTATCGGCATAACGTCGGCAACCGTTCCGACAGCTATGATATCCGAATAAAGCTCCAATATTCTCTCGGTATTACCCTCAAGCGCGCAAAGAAGCTTGAATACCACGCCCACGCCCGCAAGGTTTCGGAACGGATATTCGCTGTCATCGCGATGAGGATTAACAACAGCCGTTGCCTTGGGCAGTACCTCGCGGCAGGAATGGTGGTCGGTAATGACCATATCTATTCCCATACTTGAAGCATATTCAGCTTCGGCAACAGCGGTCACACCGGTATCAACGGTTATGATAAGGTCTACTCTGCCCTTCATTTTTTCGATAACGGGCAGACTCAAGCCATAGCCCTCGGATATACGCTCGGGAATGAAATATTCGCATTCCAAGCCTCTCGAGCAGAGATACTGATAAAGCAACACGGTACTCGTAACACCGTCAACATCATAGTCGCCGTATATGCATACACGTTGCTTTTCGGCTATCGCCTTCTCTATCCTCGCAACAGCCTTATCCATATCCTTTAAAAGGAAAGGGTCATGAAGCGGCATAGAATCTCTGTCGAGAAACGCAAATACTTCCTCTTTGGTTGTAAATCCGCGATTGACGAGCAAGCGCGAGGTAAGCGGCATAAGGCCGCAGTCCTTTGCGACCCTTTTGCAGACCTCTTCATCCTGCTTGCGTATTTGCCATTCTCGATTATTCATATGCTCACCTGCTTTGATCAGATTTTATTATTCCGCTTCCAATTCGAAATTAACAAGATATTCCTGTGTAAGAATATATACTCCGTTATATTCCGCGCCGAGCGATACCGTTGCCTTTGCGGTAAGGGTACCGTTCGTTTCTATTATCAGCTCCGAAGCATCGTACGAAACGGTTGCGGTGATAAGCTTCCTGTCGATTTCGGACAAAAGCTCCTTAGGTCCTACTACGGTAACGGTAATATCGTTATTCACCGTATATGTCATTCCCTCGGGCACACCCTCGATAACTATATCGTCAGCAGAAACCCTGAAATTCTTTGAAACGTTTTCGCTCGGCAGATTCACCGTTACGGTCACCACCGACGGACTGCCCTCATCACGCGATACACCCTCGGGCAGATACGACGAAACGGGGAAATCAAAGGTGGCGGTATTTTTTACCGTCGATTCGTCGATATAAAGCACCAAGCTGTTTATCGAATCAAGCGCAGTAGGAGTACCGGTTACCATAACCGACTGCACCGACGGGATCGCACGCTCTACGGGGTCGTATCCCAAGCCGCCCGTGAATACTACCGTCACGGGTAAGCTTTTTTCCTTTGTAACCTCTATTTCAACGTAGGCGGTGCTTTCCGACAGAGTTATATAAGGATTATTGATTACTTTGTTGTTTTTATCGCGAAGCTCGATAGCTCCGTAGCCGCTGAGGCTGTCCTTTATCATATGACCGTCAAGGTCGAATTTTACGTACGCGCCGTCGATCTTATCAAGCATCGATTTAGGACCGTACACATCAACGAATAAAGGATTGGACATAGCCGTGAAAAAGGTTACACCCTCGGTCATAACGGCATTACCGTCGCCCGTATCAACCTTTACGGCAAGCGGCTTTGTAAGCCTTGTAAATTCATCCACAAAAAGCGTTGCGGTGGTAGAGGACTGAGAAATGACCTCCGTTCCGTTGGGTGAATAAACAACTATATTAAAGGTCTGCTCGCCCGCTTCTTCGGCAAGTGAAACGTCTATAACCGCGCGGAAATCGGAGGCATTTAATTCGTTCAGCTGTGAACGCTTGCCCTTCGCAACCACGGTTATGGAAAATTCCTTGTACGCATCCGCAAGCGTAAAGCCCTTCGAGGATTTAAGCTCCTCCTCGCCCTCGATTACAACGGGTACGCCGTCAAACGTGCTTTCAAACATCGTGCTGTCGTAGCCGATCGCATATATCCAAAGCAGTAACGCGCCGAGCACCGAGCCGATAAGAGCCAAAAGCTTTGCCGTGCTCGACATCTGCTCTAACGGACGTTTGGTTTTTTCAACCTGATTATTGCTCATTCTTGGTGTTACCGCCCTTTCTGAATATCTTGCCTTTTACGCGGTCGGTAATATTCTTTTTATCATCGTTTATAAGAAGAGAAACGAGGTAGGATTCAAGCGTTTTCTTGTTGAATCCGCGCTTGAGCTCACCGTCAACGGCAACCGAAATGATACCGTTTTCCTCGGAAACGACCAGAACCACTGCATCGCTGTTTTCGCTCATGCCGATAGCGGCACGGTGACGCGTACCTAATTCCTTGACTATTTCCACGTTGGAGGAAAGCGGCAAAAAGCAGCCTGCGGCGTGCACTCTTCCGTCGCGGATTATTACCGCACCGTCGTGAAGCGGTGCTTTATTATAGAATATGTTTCCGAGCAGGAACGACGAAGTAAGCGCATCGATGGTAGTTCCCGTACGGATATGGTCACCCAAGCGTGTCGAGCGCTCGAACACGATAAGTGCACCGGTTTTGGTCTGCGAAAGCGATTCTGCGGCAACGCTTACCTCGCTTATTGCGGCACGGATAGCAGTTTCCTCATCGCTGTCCAATCTGCCCTTGAAGTTCTTCAAAGATTCGCCGCCCACCTTTTCGAGTGCGCTTCGAAGCTCGGGCTGGAACACGATAACTATCGCCACCATACCTATCGAGAAGACGTTGGTAAGTATAAAGTTCATCGCACGCATTTCAAGCAGATCACTTACAAGTAAAATTATTGCAAGAAAGACCACGCCGATAAGCAGCTTACCTGCACGGCGGTCGCGCACGAATTTAAATACCCAATAAAACAGGAACGCAACGAGCAATATATCGATAATATCGACAATGCCTATACCCCTTAATTGGTTCCACAAATATTCAAGATAATCGAGAAATGCGTTCATATCCGCTTCCCTTTCGCTGAGAGTTTATTTTTAAGGCGTGATCCGATTACGCCTCGAAGAAATCCTTGTGCTGTAAAAGCTTTTTCAATGCAAGACCGCGGTGGCTTATGGAATTCTTTTCCTCCTTGGTCATTTCGGCAAAGGTCTTATCCATAGGCGGATAATAGAACAACGGGTCGTAGCCGAATCTGCCTTCGCCGCGATATTCGTCTATTATAATTCCGTTGCTTTCGCCCGATACGTAAAGTGTTTCTCCGTCGGGACGGCATACGCATATCGAGCAAACGAACTTTGCATTTCGAGAAATGCTTTCATCCTCTGCCAATATCGAAAGCAGCTTTTGATTATTTTCATCATCCGTGGCGTTTTCACCCGCATATCTTGCGGAATACACGCCCGGCGCGCCGTTCAAGCCCTCGACCACCAAGCCGCTGTCGTCGGCGACTGCGATCATACCGGTATATTCGCAAAGCGTATGTGCCTTGATATACGCGTTACCCTCGAAGGTGTCCGCGTTTTCGATAATTTCGCCGTCAAAGCCTGTTTCGCGTATGGTTTTGATATCAGCATCTATTCCCATCTGCGAAAAATAGCTTTTGAACTCCGAAACCTTATGCTGATTGTTTGTTGCAAAAACGATCTTTATCATTATTTATTCCTCGAAAAACGCACCTATAAAATCGTTGGGGTCAAACGGGCGGAGGTCGTCAATGCCCTCGCCCACGCCGATAAATTTAACGGGTATACCAAGCTCGCGCTTGATCGCAAGGATGATACCGCCCTTTGCGGTACCGTCGAGCTTTGTAAGCACAAGACCCGTTATTTCCGCCGCGCGTCCGAACTCCTTCGCCTGAATAAGCGCGTTTTGTCCGGTAGATGCATCTAACACCAAAAGCGTTTCACGTGTGCTTCCGGGTGCTTCTCTATCGATAACGCGATTGATCTTCGCAAGCTCGTCGATAAGATTCTTCTTATTGTGCAATCTGCCTGCCGTATCGACTATAAGCACGTCACTGCCCGCTTTTTTTGCGGCGGCAACGGCATCGAACACTACTGCAGCAGGGTCTGCGCCCTCGTTCTGACGTATTATCGGAACGTCATTTCTTTCAGCCCAGACAGTAAGCTGCTCTGCCGCGGCGGCACGAAATGTATCCGCGGCGGCAAGCATTACCTTTTTGCCGCTTTCGGCAAGACAATGCGTTATTTTACCGATAGAGGTGGTTTTACCCACGCCGTTTACACCGATAACAAGTATGACGTTCAGTCCGTCGCCGAACTGCAATTCGCCGCTTTCGCCTACCGCTTCGGTAAGTATCTGACGGAATTCGTCCCTTGCAACCGATGCATCCTTTATCTTCTTTTCATTTAATCTTTCGCGAAGCTCGTTTACGAGATAATCGGATGTTTCCACTCCGACGTCTGCCATAATAAGCAGATCGCAAAGCTCCTCAAAAAAGTCTTCATCGACCTTATCGTACGAGGAAAAAAGGTCGTTTACGGGCTTTAATAAAGCGTCCTTGGTCTTCTTCAGCCCGTTTTTCAGTTTATCGAAAAAGCTCATTCGATGTAATTCTCCTTAATGATATCATCAAGATGCGCCATATTCAGAGTCATATAATCCGAAATGCCCTTCTGACGCATAGTGATGCCGTAGATGGTGTCCGCACGCTCCATTGTTCCGCGGCGGTGAGTTATAAGTATATACTGCGTTTTATCGCTGTTTCGGCGAACGTAAGACGCAAGCTTTACTATATTCACGTCGTCAAGCGCGGATTCTATTTCGTCGAATACGCAGAACGGCGACGGGTTTACACGTTGAAGCGCAAGGTAAAGCGAGATTGCCGCAAACGACTGCTCGCCGCCCGAAAGGAGCGAAATGCTTCTTACGCTCTTGCCGGGTACCTTTAGCACGATATCTATACCGCATTCAAGGGGCATCATCGGGTCGGTAAGCTCTGCTCTGGCACTGCCGCCACCGAACAGCTCGGTAAATACGGCATTGAATTCGGTATTTATCTTTTCGAAGCATTCGAGGAAGGTTTCCTTCATACCCGAAGCAAGCTTCGCGATAGTTCTGTCGAGGCTTGCGCGCGTTTTATTAAGGTCGTCTGTCTGTGCGGTAAGGAAGTCAAAGCGTTCCTTGGTTACACGGTATTCCTCAACTGCATTTACGTTTATAACACCCATAGCGCGTATCTTCGCCTTGAGCGATGCAAGACGCGACGGTGCTTTGTCCATTTTCTCCTTGGAAAGTCTGAAGCGTTCCGCATCGGAATAGGTAAGCTCGTATTCATCCCAGAGCTTGCCCGTTACCGTATCGTATTCGGTATTTACCGAAGTGCACTTCATTTCAGTTTCGGTAACACGGCGGAAAGCCTCCTCCTTGGTTGCGGCAACTATCTTCTGCCTGGAGCGCATTTCGTTTAACTGCTTTTCCTTTTCCTCTCTGCCGGAGATAAGGTCTGCCAGACGCTTATCGCAATTTGCAATAACCGAGTCACATTCAGCACATTCGGCGTTAAGCTTTCCGGTTTCCGCAACGCATTCACGAATAACCGCTTCCGCTCTTTCAATAGAAGCGTTACCGAGTGCGATACGCGCATTAAGCTCGTTTTCGCGTTTTTGCGAAAGTGCAAGACGCTCGCCCGCAACCGAAAGCTCGTTTTTGGCGGTAAAAAGATTCATTCTCGCTTCGCTTACCGATGCAAACGCCGCTTCCTCTGCCTTTTTAAGCTCTTCGGCGTTGGCTCTTGCATTATCACGCGCAAGCGTTGCTTCGTTTATAGCATTTGCCGAGGATTCTGCCTCTGCCAACAGACCCGAAAGCTCGTTTTCAAGCTTAATAAGTATTTCGTTGCCAGAGGAAAGCGAGTCGATTCGGTTCTTTTCTTCGGTTATACGCTCTGCGAACGAATCGCGCATAGCGGCATGTCCCGCCTTGGCAGTATTCGTTTCGGCAAGCTTGGTGCGCAACGCTTCGATTTCGTTATCGGCATTCGCGCAGTCTGTATTAAGCTTTTCACGCTTTGCTTCAAGCTGCGCTATTTTTTCCTCGCGCTGCTTTATCTGCTCGCCAAGGCGTTCGATATCCATAGCACGCGTAAACACGCCTACCTTTACGGCAGACGAGCCGCCCGTATAGCTACCGCCCGCATTGATTATCTGTCCGTCGAGCGTAACGATCTTTATTCTGAATCCGCTCTTACGTGCGATAGCAGACGCAAGCTCGATATTTTCGGCGATAACGGTTCTGCCCAAAAGGTCGTTTACAACGCCCTCGAACTTGGGATCGTACTTCGCCAATTCCGAGGCGATGCCTATGTAACCCTTCATATCCTGAATAGCCGAAACATCGCATTTCTTGCCGTTTACGCTTTCAAGAGGTAAAAACGTTGCTCTGCCAAGCTTATTTTCCTTCAAATAGCGGATACAAGCCTTTGCATCCGATTCCTTTTCGACAACGATAAACTGAACCGATGCCGCAAGTGCGGTTTCAAGCGCAATTACGTATTCGCTGTCGGAGGATATGATATTCGACACGGTGCCGTAAAGACCGATCTTATCGTTGCCGTTACGGATATCGCCCGTGTTGCAATCGTTAATAACACGCTTTACGCTTTCGGAATAGCCCTCAAGCAGATTTTCCAAACGAGTAAGCTGTTCCTTTTTCTGCTCCTCAGCAGAAAGTGCTATTTTTTCGGCTGTTATCTCATCGCCCGCCGTACGCAACGCATTCAAAAGCGAAGCGCGCTCGTAATCGAGCGATATTATCTTATTTTCAGTATCGTTAACGAGCTTGGTGGCTGCGGCCAACGCCTCGTCCACACATTTCAGCTCGTTTTCGAGCGATGCCATACGCTCACGCGCGGCAATGAGTCGGTCCGCATTTTCGGCAACGCTTCTTTTTTCTGCCTCGAGCGAAGCATTGCAAGCCGCCTGACGTGCGGTTATCGTGCTTCTTTCGTTATTGAGTATTTCAAGCCTTAACGCTGCGTTGACGCTTTCCTTATCTGCCGCAAGAGATGCGTTTCTTGCTTCCTCATATGCCTTTTCGGCATTTGCCGCCTCCGCCTCCGAGGTATTGAGCCTTGCTTCCGCCTGCTCCCTTGCCGTAACGCATTCGGCAGTGACCTTAAGCGCTTCTTCTTTTTCGGTAACAGCCGAGTTTATAGCCGCCTTTGCGTCACTTGCAGATTCCTCGGCGTGAGCGATATCGTTTTCGCAGACTGCCTTTTTACCCTCTGCTTCACCCTTGCGGTGAACAGCCTCGGTCTTTTCGCGCTCGCATTCGCTCATTATACGGGAATATTCATAGCTTTCGTTAAGAATTCTGTCGGTAGCCGCATCGCATTCCGCAACCTCACGCTCTGCCGCCTCGAGAGCGATTTTTGCGGCAGCAAGGTCGGTTTCGCATTCGACTCTGCGCGCGCGGAGAAATTCTATTCTATCGAGCCAAAGGGTAATTTCTATACCCTTCTTTTCCTCACTCAATACGAGATACTGCTTTGCATTTTCGGCTTCCTTTTCGAGCGGACCGATGCGCGAGGAGATTTCGGAAAGTATATCGTTTACACGAACCAAGTTAGCCTCGGTATCGCGAAGCTTTCTTTCCGCCTCGAGCTTTTTATAGCGTATCTTCGAGATACCTGCCGCCTCTTCGAAAATGCTTCTGCGCTCGTCATCCTTCTGCGAAAGCACCTCTGCGATCTTACCCTGACCGATAACCGAATAGCCCTCTCTGCCGATACCCGTATCGTAGAAAAGCTCGTAGATATCCTTAAGGCGTACCTGCTTTTTGTTTATATAGTATTCACTTTCGCCGCTTCGGTAGAGCTTACGGGTGACCGTAACCTCGGTCTGATCGGACAGACGGTACGCGCCGCTTTTTGCGGTTTCGTCCTCCTCCGCCTCGATAGTGATATGATTTGCGCGGTTGTATTCCTCCTCCGTATCTATGCAAAGAGATACCGAGGCACAGTTTGCGGCAGTACGCGTTGCGGTGCCGTTAAAGATAACGTCCTCCATACGACTGCCGCGAAGCGATTTCGCGCTCATTTCGCCCAAAACCCAGCGGATAGCATCCGAAATATTCGATTTGCCGCTTCCGTTCGGACCGATAATGGCGGTCACGCCGTTGTCAAAGCTAATGCGGGTCTTATCGGGGAACGACTTGAAGCCCTGCATTTCTATGGCCTTTAAGCGCATATTTTAAACACTCCTTACTTTCGGCTTGAACGATTCACAGTCTGCCGGATATACCTCGATATCCGTTGCACCCGTTAATCGCTTGAGCCTGTCTTTTGCGACACCCTTGTGTCCGCACAGCATCGAAATATCCGATCCTCGAATACCGACACTTAATTTTTTCCCTCTGCAATCGCCTGCCTGCTCGGCTATGATATCGGTATAGACAAAGCTTTTTACAAGCTCGCCGATTGCGGGATGGTTTGCGCCCAACGGCGCGTTTTTAAGATTTTCCGACGCGTGTAATCCGATGCGAAGCATTTTTACGCCCGCATCCAAAAACACGCGGAAGCATTTCGCCGTTCTTTCAACGGCATCTTCCAATTCCAACGGCTTATATTTGCCGTTTTTTGCCATTTCGTAAAGCTTTGTACCCTCAAAAACCACCGTGGGATAGATACGTGCCTCACTCGCGCCCATTTTTACGATATCGCGCGCCGTTTGTACCTCGCTTTCCAAGGTAGAACCGGGCAGTCCTATCATCATTTGACCGCCGAAAGCGAATCCGTTTTCGGCAATCATCCTCGCCGCCTTAAAGGAGTCGCTTGCGGTGTGCCCTCTTTCCGATGCCGAAAGCACCATATCCGACGTGCTTTGCACGCCGATCTCGATATTCGTAACACGGTATTTTTTCAGAACCGATAAAATATCCTCATCGATGCAATCGGGACGGGTGGAAATGCGAATGCTGTCGGCTACGCCCATATCTATGTATTCGTTTGCAACCGTCAACAGCCTTTCCATACGGTTTTTTTCGATTGCCGTAAAGCTTCCGCCGAAAAAGGCTATCTGGCTTTTATCAAAGCCTGCGCTTTCGCTTGTTAAAAGCTCGCGAAGCTCTGATATTTCCGTATCGATATCCTTTTCTGCCCTTTCGCCCGTGATTTTTGTCTGCGAGCAGAAAACACAGCAATTCGGACATCCCGCGTGCGGAACGAAGAACGGCAGATTACGGTGCGATCTCATCTAATTCACCGAGCAATATCAACGCCTCGTGCGCGGCGGCCTGCTCTGCCTCGCGCTTGGTCCTGCCCTCACCTTTGCCCAAAAGATTGGAATTGAGGTAAACCTCATACCTGAACGTACGGTCATGAGGAGGGCCCTCCTCGCCGACGAGCGTATAGGTAAGCGTTTCCTCGGGGGTCTGCTGAACTATGCGTTGAAGTCGCGATTTATAATCCTCCGTGCCCATTTTTATTACGGTATCAACGGTAGACGTTATAAACGGAAGCACGAATTCCTTTGCACTTTCCATACCTCCGTCCAGATATATCGCGGCGATAAGTGCCTCGAATGCATCGGCAAGCGTGCTTTTTCTGTGTCTGCCTCCGCTCGAAGCCGATTCACCCTTTCCGAAGAGCATATAATCGCCAAGACAAAGCTTATTCGCGAATATTGCAAGCGTATCCTCACACACAAGCGCGGCACGGGTACGGGTTAAAAATCCCTCGTCCGCTTCGGGAAAGCGGTGATAAAGAAACTCCGCGGTTATTACGGAAAGGATCGAATCGCCTAAAAATTCGCTTCTTTCGTTGCTTACGGTAATACCTCTCTTGCGGTTTTCGTTGCAATAGGATGAATGCGTAAGCGCAGTCACAAGGAGTTCTTTATCGGAAAAGCAGTAATTTATTTCATTTTCAAGAAGTGAAAAGTTCTTTTCTTCACTCATTTTCGGTTTTTTCCTCGTTTTTCTTAGCCATAGCAAGCCCGAATTTTTCGATCGTACCGCCCTGACAATACAAAAGCACCTGCTTTATCGCCGAGCGGAAGGAATATGCATCCGAGCTTCCGTGCGCCTTTACCACAGGCTTCGCGAGTCCCAAAAAGGGTGCTCCGCCGTATTCTGCAGGGTCAAGACGCTTTTTTAGCCTCTTCGTTTGATTAAGAGTAAGTGCGCCGCCTATCATTGAAACGGGATTTGCATGGAATATGCCCTTTATTTCCTTGGACATAAACTTGCCCATTCCCTCGATAAGCTTCAAGGTGATATTACCGGTAAATCCGTCGCAGACAAGCACGTCACACGCGCCGAAAGGTACTGCCTTACCCTCGCAATTGCCGACGAAGTTTATGCTTTCATCGCTTGCAAGAAGCTTGTGGGTTTCTACGTAAAGCGGAGTTCCCTTATGCGATTCCGTGCCGTTATTAAGCAATGCAACACGTGGCTTTTCTATATCAAGAACGTTTTCGGCGTATATCGAGCCCATTCTTGCATAAAGCTGAAGGATCTCGGGAGTAGCGTCGAGATTCGCGCCGCAATCGAGCAGCACGAACGGATTGTCAAGCGGTATTATCGAGCCGAGCGCGGCACGTCTTATTCCCTTTACTCTGCGAATTATAAGCGATGCGGCGGTAAACAGTGCACCTGTATTGCCCGCACTTACAACGGCATCCGCCTGATTTTCGCGGCAGAGCGTGCACGCCTTAACAAGCGTGGAATCCTTTTTTTCCTTCATTACCACAGAAGGATCATCGGTCATTTCAACAACGCTTTCGGCGGTGCAGATCGTTACGTTTGCGGGAAGCTCGCCTAACTGCGATATTGCTTCTTCAGTACCTACAAGGATTATCGAAAGTCCGTCTGCTTTAAATTCGTTGGCAGCGTTTATCGCACCCGTAGCAAGCTCGCTTGCGGGGTTGTCACCACCCATTATATCGACCGCAACGGTTATTTTCATATGATTGTTCTCCATAGCTTATTTACCCTCGGTCCAGCCGCATTCATTCTTGCAATAGTAATGATCGCGCGTTTTCTTCTTCATCACGGGAGAATTACACACGGGACAGCGGCGTTCGGTGGGAATATCCCACGACGAGAAATTACAGTTAGGGTAATCCTCGCAGGCGTAATAGGTCTTACGGCTCTTGGTCTGCTTTATCATGACCCTCTTGCCGCAATCGGGACATACTATTCCGCTGTCACGGCGATAGGGTATTGCTGTCTTACAGTCGGGATAATTGCGGCAGGCGAAGAAATTACCGTGAGGTCCCTTGCGGAGTATCATATCGTTGCCGCAGTTGGGACATTTTTCATCGGCGATGACCTCTACCGTCTTCTTTTCGTCCTTCTTTTCGGATTCCGATTCAAGACGCTTTGTATTCTTACAGCGCGGATAATTCGGGCAGGCGGCAAACTTGCCGTAGCGTCCCGTTTTTTCAACCATGACCGCACCGCATTTTTCGCATATGATGTCGGTTTCCACCTTGGGTATTTCGACCTTTTCCGTGCCCAAGGTCTTTTCAGCCTCCTCGAGCTGTGCCTTGAAATGACCGTAGAACTCGTGCAGAACCGCGATGTATTCGCTGGTGCCGTCCTCGATCCTGTCGAGATCCTCCTCCATTTCGGCGGTAAAATTGTAGTCAACAACGTGCGAGAACGCTTTTTTCATCGTTTCGGTTGTGACCACACCAAGCTCGGTGGGAACAAGGAATTTACCGTCACGGCGGATATATCCGCGCGAGATTATTGTGGTTATGGTAGGAGTATATGTGGAGGGTCTGCCGATGCCCTTATCCTCGAGCACCTTTACGAGCGAGCCCTCGGTAAATCTTGCAGGGGGCTGGGTAAACTTCTGCTCCGGGTCGATATTTTCGGAGATCACACGCTCGTTTTCCTTAAGCTCGGGAAGCGACGACGAGCTTTCCTCATCGGTATTATCATCCGCAAGGTCGCCGTATACGGCCGCAAAGCCCCGGAATTTAACGGTATGACCGTTTGCGCGGAAGACACAGCCGTTGGATACGATATCGGCGGTAACGGTATCCATTACCTCTGCCGACATCTGCGATGCGATAAAGCGGTCCCAGATGAGCTTATACAGTCTGTATTGATCGTTACCGATCTTGCCGCGAAGCATTTCGGGAGTTATCGAGGGGTCGGTGGGACGGATAGCCTCGTGCGCATCCTGCGCGTTCTTTTTAAGCTTATATTTATTGGGCGTTTTCGGATAATACTCTTCGCCGTAAAGCGACAGAATTACGTTCTTTGCCGCCTCGCGCGCCTCATCGGAGATACGGAGCGAGTCGGTACGCATATAGGTGATAAGACCGTGCGTGCTCTTTTCGCCGATATTTACACCCTCGTAAAGCTCCTGCGCGATAAGCATGGTCTTCTGCGATTGGAACGAAAGCTTTCTGTTCGCCTCCTGCTGAAGCGACGAGGTAATAAACGGAGGTGCGGGACGGCGGTTCTTGACTGCGCGCTTTACCGATTCCACCTTGAAGCTGTTTTTATCGATGGCGTTGAGAACCGAGTTTACCTCTTCCTCGCAGGAAAGCTCTATCTTCTTACCGTCACGACCAAAGAATTTTGCCTTGAAGCTTTCGCCGTCTTCGGTGGTGAACGTTGCCGCTATGACCCAAAATTCCTCGGGAACGAACGCGCTTATTTCCTGCTCGCGTTCAACGATTATTCTCGTTGTGACCGACTGAACACGGCCTGCGGAAAGACCGTTTTTGATATGCTTCCAAAGGAACGGGCTTATCTTGTAGCCGACGAGTCTGTCGAGAATACGTCTTGTCTGCTGGCTGTTGACAAGATTCATATCGATATCCCTCGGATGCTTGATAGCTTCCTTTACCGTGTTTTTTGTAATTTCGTTAAAGGTGATGCGCTTCGTTTTTTCAGGGTCGAGCGCAAGCACGTTTGCCAAATGCCAGCTTATAGCCTCGCCCTCACGGTCAGGGTCGGCCGCGAGATAAACGCGGTCTGCCGCCTTTGCTTCCTTGCGAAGCTCGTTTATCAGCTCGCCTTTACCGCGGATATTTATATATTGCGGTTCAAAATCGTTTTCCACGTCAATACCAAGCTTGCTTTTCGGAAGGTCACGCACGTGGCCCTTCGAGGACTTGACCTTATAGCCCTTACCGAGAAAGCTCTTGATTGTATTCGCCTTGTGGGGCGATTCGACGATTACGAGTGTGTTCATCTGTTTTCTCCTTGAAAAAGTCGCGTTGTTCTTAAAATCTATTTAGCGGAGTATCTTCCGCCTGCGGAGGATACTATCAAATCGCTTATTTCCATCATTGTCAGCTCGGAAAGTATTTCCGAGATATTCATGCCCACGGCATTCGCTATTTCGTCCGCCGTAAGTGTTTTTCCCTTAAGGCAGGATAATATCCTTGCGCTTAAGCCTTGATCGTTATCGATCTTATCCGAGTCGAATACCGTTTCCGAAACGAGCGGCTTGCATTTTACCACAGGCTCGGTCCTTTTATTTGCCATCACGTTTCCGTAGGAGCGTAAACCCTCGGTAACAGACGGTTCGTACGGATGCATCGCTTCGGGATATTCAAGCGCAAGCTCCGAAAGAACGTCATAAGGCTCGGTAGCGGCGGGAACTCCCGTTTTTATAAGCATATTCGTGCCCGCGTTTTCGGCACCTATTGCACCCGGCACGGCATAAACGTGCTTGCCCTGATTTATAGCGTGGCGCGCGGTTATCAAGGCTCCGCTGTTTTCACCCGCCTCGGCTATTACCACGGAATCGCTGATTCCGCTTATGATTCTGTTTCTGTTTGGAAAATCCGCCTTTGTACGCGGACATCCGGGATAAAGCTCGCTCATTACCAAGCCGCGCTTATAAAGCGTTTCGAACGCCTTTAAATTTTCCTTCGGATAGACGTCACCGATAGGATTTCCCAAAACGGCTACCGTATATCCGTCTGCCATAACCGCACCTCTGTGCGCGGCAGTATCAACACCCTTTGCAAGACCGCTTACCACGTAAGCGCCGCTTTTTGCAAAGGTATACGCAAACCGTTCGGCTGTGGTTTTTCCGTAATCGGACATTTTACGAGTGCCGACCAGTGCGATGCAAGGTACTTCATCAAGATTCCTGAATTCGCCTATCGAATAGAGCGCAACCGGCGGATTTTCGATACGGCGAAGCGAATCGGGATAAAGCGCATCGTAATAGCCTGTAACTCTTGCGCCGACCGCCTCGCATCGCTTTGCGATCTCAAACGCATTGGACGTATCCTTATTTTCAAGACGCTTTATATATTTTTCTCTCGATTCGCCGAGAAATGAAAAATCGTCGCAGGCGAATACTTCCTCGATACTTTCGAACCTCGGGAATATTTCCTTTACCAAACGGCTGTACGGTCCTATGGCTGTCTGCAGCCAGATGTGATATATTGCATTTTTCATATTCTGCCTCTTTTTGCTTCCCAAAGCAATATCGATGAAGCGGATGCGGCGTTAAGGCTTTCGGTCCTGCCGGACATGGGAATGATGCAGGTCATATCGCATTCCGAAATGAATTCATCCTTTAAGCCCTGACCTTCATTTCCTACCGCGAAGCAATCGGTTTCGCAAATTTCAAAATTGCCGAGCACGCTTGCGTTATCGGAAAGCGCGGCGGCTATAACACGCTTACCTCCCTGCTGTAACGCCTTTACAGCGGCTTCGGGCGATGGGCAGATATAAATATCGTTCGCAAATATTGCGCCCATCGTGGCACGGACGGTTTTGGGAGAATACACGTCGGCACAGCTTCCGCACAAAAGCACGTCACAGCCGAGAGTCGCGGCGGTACGTATGACCGTACCCACGTTGCCCGTGTCCTGCAGATCGACAAGCATTATAGAATTACCGTTTATTCTGCCCGAAAGCTCATCGTACGGCATATCCTTTCCCACGAAAATCACGTTCCCGAGATAATCCGAAACGGTAAATATACCCTGCGGTGCTTTTTCCTCGGTCAGCTTATCATAAACCGACTGCGTAACCTCAAACACGTTTTCACATCTGTTTATAAGCGAAGAATATTTTAAAACCGCATCCTCGCGGACAAAGACCGCGTTCGGTTTATGACCGAAGCGGAGATATTCCTCGAGCAGATGCGCGCCCTCAAAGAAGAATTTTTTCTGTAATTCTCTTTCGCGTCGGGCGTTCAGAGCAACCGAATTTTTGATTGTGGGGTTGTTTCTCGATTCAATACGTTTCATAAGCACCAAAAAAATCCGCACTACATTATAATATATAATAATAGTACGGATTTTATTTATTGTCAATATCTTTTTGCTAAAAGTATGCGGTCTATTTTTCCGTAATCGCGAAGCACCGCCACGGAGAAGCCGCTATCCTGCAAAATTTTGGAAACGTTCTCGCACTGACCGATGCCTATTTCGTAGATCAATATACCGTCTTTTTTCAGTATATGAGGCACGAGCGCGGTGACCGTGCGGTAGTAACGAAGTCCGTCCTCGCCGCCGTCAAGCGCGGTTTCGGGTTCGAAGCCAACCTGCGCGGAAAGCGTGCGGATATCGTCGGTCGGGATATACGGCGGATTGCATATTATCAGATCAAGCGGACGCTCGATTATCGAAGCAAGCTCGATATAATCATCCTCGTCAAGCGCGTCGAAGCGTCTTACCGACACGTTCTTCTGCTCGCTCAAATTCTTTTCGGTATAGGTCAAGGCCTTGCGCGAAAGCTCAAGCGCGTATCCGCTTACCGTAGGCTTTTCCGCGGCGATAGCCTTTGCGATACAGCCGCTTCCGCTGCATATATCGGCAAACAGATCGCCATCCTTCAAAACGCCCAAGGCGGCTTTAACGCCGATCTCGGTATCGCTTCTCGGAATAAACACGCCGTCGCCCACGTGGATGTCATAGCCGTAGAAATTGCATTTTCCGAGCACGTACTGAAGCGGCTTTCCGAGCGAAAGCTCGAATACCGCACCGCTTATGAACGGGTCTATGGTACGTGACACCTCATCGTCGAGATGCGCGAGTAAATATCCGCGTTCGGTCGATAACGCCTCGCATAAAAGCATATCGGCAATAACATCACCCTCCTCGGGGGATATTTCCAAAAGCATCTCGCGCAGTTTATTTCTGTAATCCTTTAATTTCATTATTCCTCCGCATTTTCGGAAGCACCTTCGGCTTCGCTTACGGTCTCCTCCGTTATTTCGGCAACGGCCTCGGCATTTTCTAGGGATTCCGCAGATTTTTCGTCATTCAAATCGTTTTCAGCCGCATCCTCTGCCTCCTGAACCGCCAGCATTTCCTCGTAGAAGTTCGGAAAATCGTCGGGCAGCGCGCATTTAAGCGAGGTTATGGCAACCTCAATGATATCGTCCTCGGGTTCTTTTGTGGTCAGCTTCTGCATCCAAAGACCCGGAGTTGCAAGAATACGGATAAGCTTATTATCGTGTCTGCCCGCATAGCGTATAAACTCATAGCCGATGCCGACGGTTATGGGAAGAAGCGCGAGCTTTAACAGCGTACGGAGCCACACAGTTTCGATAGACCAAAGAAACGCTATACCGATAGCTATTGAAATGAATATCATCGCAAACATAAACGACGTGCCGCAACGAGGATGGAAGCGGGACTGCTTTTTAACGTTTTCAACGGTAAGCTCAAGCCCTGACTCGTAGCAGAAAATGCTTTTATGCTCCGCACCGTGATATTTGTAAACTCGCTTCATATCGGGGATAAGCGCAGTAAGCCAGATATAGGCAATAAAGATAACCACCTTTAAAATGCCCTCGATGATTCCGCGCCATACGCCCTCTGTCGCTCTTGCGAGATACATAGGCTCTAAAATAAAGTCACAAATAAGCGTAGGAAGGAAGAAAAACAATCCTACGGCAAGCAAAAGTCCGAGAATAACGGATATTACCGAAATTACCGACATAAGCCATTTTCCGCAGTGCTCCTCGAGCCATTTATCGAGCTTGGACTGCTCCTCCTCGGCAACGTCGAGTCCGAGCATTTCGGTGCCCTCGGTAATGGTCGAAAACGAAAGTATAAGCGATTCCGCAAAATTCACAACGCCGCGGATAATAGGCCATTTCAATATCTTGCATTTATCCGCTATCGACGAGTTTGGCTTGCGCGTGACCCTGATCTTTTTATTATCCATACGGCGCACTGCGATTGCGGTATGCTGCTTGCTCTTCATCATAACGCCTTCGATTATCGCCTGTCCGCCGACGGCGCCGCGTCTTAACGAGCATTCAGGAGCGCTTTGTTCTTTTTTGCTCATATTCTACTCCTTTACGGTTGATTTTCTCTTGATTTTGTATTATACTATATCCGAACCGAAAATTAAACCCTTTTTTGAAAATTTTACAGTCTTTTAAGGATTTTACTATGGAAAACAAGGTTTTTACAAAAAATGACAGCGGATTTATTTGCGGAAACTGCGGCCGCGAGGTAGCCCCGTTGGGATACAGCTCGCGCAACCATTGTCCGTTCTGCCTTTATTCGCGTCATCTTGATATAAACCCCGGCGACCGCGCAAGTGAATGCGGCGGACTGATGCGTCCGAGCGCCGTAACGGTAAATTCAAAAAAAGGGTTCATAATTACACATAAATGCGTCGTTTGCGGAGCCGAACGAAACAACAAGATGCAATCCGACGACGATACAAGCCTGCTTATAAAGCTGACCAACCCCTATTTTGCGGAGGAATATAAATGACCGAAGAAAAGCTTTATGAAAACGAAAGCCCGAACGAAGCGGATACCGAAACGAAATGGTATTCATTAAAGCTTCTGCTCGTTATCGCGCTTGCCTTTATCGCGGCGATAACGTTCAGACGCTCCTCGGGAATCATAGCGATGTGTCCCATAGCCTTTCTGCTTTGTGCCGTTGCAGCGTTTATAGATATCAAGTCAAGCCTTAAAAGCGCAATATTTGCCGTGTCGGTGTTTGTTACGAATACCGTCGAGCAGGAGGACATGAAAATCGCGCTGATGTTTTCCGCATTATGTCTACTTGCGAGCATCGTTGCGGAATACTCGTTTTCAAAAATAAAGGCGCATAAAAAGACAGGATATTACGTTGCCGTCTGCGGAGGCATAGTATGCATTACGCTCAGCTTGCTCCTCGTCGGAAACCCATTCACCGCCATCAGTGCAAAAAGCGCGCTTGACGAATATGCCGAAAACAAATATCCGCAGATCGAAAACGCCGCCCTAGGCAAATTCGACTTTTCGGATATATATTACCGATTTGATACGGGAGCATACGCGATAGACGCCGTAAGCTCGAAACACCCCACCGAAGGTGCAATGATAACCTACAACAACGGAAACGTTTACGACGGCTTCGAGCGTCATATGAAGGAAAAGCTTTGCGAGCCGTATTCCCTTGAATTGACAGATATTTTCCGTCAAGCATTCCCCAACGATACCTTCAGCGTCGAATGCTACCGCGTAGCGTCGATGCCGGGTGAGGTAATTCTTTCCGCCAAGGAAAAAACGCTTTACCAAAACCTTTCCTACGACGTATATCTTTCGGGCGTCCAGAGCATTCCCGAAATGCTCGACCGTGTCGAAAGCTATATGATCGCATTGGACGATTCCGGCTTTGAATATGACACGATAGTTTTCAAAAGCGGTGTCAACCCGTGGCTTCGCAGAAGTATAACCGTAAGCAGCAACCACATAAAATACAATGCCCCGCTTAAAATCGACCGCGTGCACGCAGGCACGTCGAATCAGTTTAACGAATTCATCGCACGCACTCTCGATACTGAATGATTATGTAAACTAAATCGAACCGCTTGGCGTTTAACGTCGAGCGGTTTTTTGTTGCTGTTTTTGTTATCTTTTGCGCTTTGGAATAAACCTCTGCCATATGGCAAAAATATATTTGCAAAGCGGTTCTCACTTGCATATTCTTAAAACAAAGGAGTGTATAACATTGAAGACACAAAACAGCGAGGACAGTATCCGTAGGGGCGATATCTATTACGCGGATCTAAGCCCCGTAGTTGGCTCCGAGCAGGGCGGCATACGTCCCGTCCTGATCGTTCAGAACGATACGGGCAACAAGCACAGTCCCACGGTAATTGCCGCAGCTATTACAAGCAAGACCGGCAAAAATAAGCTACCTACACACATAGAGGTAACCGCAGGCGAGGCTTTAAGCGTTACGGGTCGATGCGGACTTGCAAAAAACTCGGTAATACTGCTCGAACAGATACGTACCATAGACAAACGAAGGCTCAAAGAGCGCATGGGAAAGCTCGACGACGTTACCATGCAGCAGGTAAACAACGCCATTGGCATAAGCTTCGGTCTCATGTAAGAAAATAAAAAAGCTGTGTCATAGGGCACAGCTTCAGACCGAGGAAAAACTCGTTCTTTACGTGCCCGAAAGAATAAAACAAGATAAGATATGCTTCCAAAACTAAAATCAGAAGCATATCTTATTTTTATAAGGTATTAAATTTCATTGTATTTTCGGGCACTTTCACGATAAACTCGACTGCCGTACAATCGTACGCCGATGCTCGTTTTTCGTGAAAAATAACTTTGTTTTTCTTGGTCTGTATCTTTACCTTCTGCGTTTTTTCGATGCGCGTGAGCGTTTTATTTTTGATACGATAACGATAAGAACAATAACCGCGCTCAATCCGCATACAAGCATTATTATTAATTTATCGTCGGTATTACCCGTCAAATCGTCGGAATCCTGCTTACTTTCGTCCGACAACGTATCCGAAACGTCGCCCTCGCTCACGATGGGCTCGGGCTCGGAAACGGTAACGATAACGGTTGCGGGCTCGGAATAGTTGAAGCCGTCACTTACCCTTACGGTAAAGCTGTCACTGCCTATAAAGCCCTCGTTAGCGCGATATATAAGCGTACTTCCGTCCGCCGCAACTGCTACGCTTCCGTTTTGCGGCTCGATCGCAAACTCAATAACGATATCCTCGCGGTAGGAATCGGCATCGCTTATCGAAATCGCGGTAGTTATGCTTGAATCACCGACGTACATTTCCATATCGGGAATAGAAACAATGGGTGCATCGTTTTTATAAACTCCGTGTATAAACTGATAAGTCAGGTCGTAAAGGCGGCGCAGATATCTTCCGCGCGGAGTGCTTATATCGGTGTGGCAAAATTCATAAAAAGCACCCTTACCCTCGCCCTGCGAAAAAATCTTGAGCGCATTTATATATCCGTTTTTATATCCGCCGAACAGATAATTCTCGTATTCCTTGCCTGCCTTACGGTAGTTTTCTCCCGTGAATGCCGCAACGGAATCGGTTTCTATACCTACACCAAGACCGTTATTTTTCGCGGTGTAAGCAAACTCCTCTATCATTGCGGGATCGAAATAATAATTTTCATCGGTCGCAGAGCCAAACGCCTCGGGACGCATTACCGCACCCGTAAGCCCAAGCTCTCCCGATTCGTCAAAGCCCTCGGAAAGATATCCGAACTCGGTAATAAGATAAAGTCTTTTTTCCTTCAGATACGCATTGCTCCGACTGATAAAATCATATTCATCCTTGGAAACCGAAAGCGATATCTCGTCATTGCCCCATATAAAGCCGCTCAGCTTTAAATTATCATACATTCCGCGCAGGAAAAGCTTCGTGCACTGATTGATATACCATTCAACTATTGCATAGCGTTCCTCTACCGTACTGCGTCCGTCGATCATACCGTCGCCGTTTATATCGCCGAACGGAATGTCACTCGGAGCAACGAACGGAATAGTGAGATACACTCCCATTTTCTGTTCTATATTGAGATGTGAATACACCTTGCCTGCGGTTTGGTTCAACGCATCGACGTCCTGTCCTGCCTTGAAGGTATTTTCGAGATACGTTTCCCAATCGCTTATCGCAGACGTGTCGATTATCGCATTTTTATCGGGAACGAACGCAACGGAATCAAACATCATACCCGAAATATTTCCGTCTGCTCCTACGTATGCAACGTAAGGAATGAGCGCGTCCTCATTAAGAGCCGACGCCTTATTCACACTGCCGTTATACAGCTTGACAATATTTTTATTGCCCGAATGCTCGGTCTGATAGCCGCCCTTGGCAGTATCTTTATCGGGAGTGACCGTTTTTTCACCGCCGAACAATATTTTTTCGCCGATTATTCTTATTTCGTCGCAATAGCTGAACACGTCGCAGGAGTATATGACCTTAACGTATCTTGCCGAATAGGTAGCGCCGAAATCCACCGTAAATTCCTGACGGCTGACAAGCTCGGTACTGATATCAAAGCCGGTTTCGTATTCCGTCACCGTGCCGTATTCTACGCCGTCGTGCGATAAGAGCACCTTTATGTAGCGAGGGGCGTATATCTGCGCCTGCTTGGAATGCAAAAAGCCCGCTTCCACACGGGTTATCGAGCATACCTGCCCCAAATCGAAGCTTACGACCCTGCTTTTGCCCTTATACGAACGATACCAACCGTTCGACACCTGCGACGTCATAGCTGTTTTGGAATCGGTAAGCTGACCATTATCCTCGTCGTAATTTATTCCGTCTTGAGAAAAAAGTGCGTAAGACATCGTGACGGGCTCGCCCGTCGATATCTTGTATGAAAGGCCTTCTGCCAGATTGAAGCCCTCTTCGTCCGCATATGCATATATGCCGAAGCAATTCAGCATCATACACAGCGTAAGAAGCAACACAGAAAGCTTTTTGCGCACTTTTATCCCTCCTTGATGATCTTATAGTAAATGTTTGCTATCTTTTTATGCCCGTCGGCATTGGGGTGCGGATCGACGCTGAACTGCGCCGTACCGAGATTTATGCCCGCGTTGGTAAGCGGCTTGTCGGATCTTTCGAACTCCTCGTGAACCTGCGCAACGGTATATCCGTTTTCCTCGGCAAGCGAAAGTATCGCCTCGTTAAGCGACGAAACGGCAAATTCGCCGTATTTTGACATATCGAGCACGGCTTCTATTCCGGGTAGAGATATGCTTATATTTCCGTACGGATTATATACCGTCTGAAGCAGTATTTTTGCATCGGGATTCTTCTCCCTTATCGCCGAAACGATCGCAGGTATCTCCTCGCGGAGCGATTCGCCTGCGGAAACAACCATCTGCCTGAATTCTTCGCTTTCAAAAACGTCGCATACGCTCTTTATAAGCTCGTTGATCATATCTCGCACGTACGCCGCACGTTCGGAATCGGTTTCACCCGAGAACACGTAGGAAAAGTATTCCGAAAATACGCTCGGGTCAAATTCCTGCGGTAAAACGAGCATACCGAGAAGGTTCTGAAGCTGACCCAATATATTGTTGCCGCCGATGCTTATGATAACGTAATCGCAATCGGAAAGCTCGCTTATATCCTCATCTTGAAGCTTGGTTACAAGCTCTGCGCCCGTAAGACCGTCGATGCCGTAATTTGCTACGGACACCTCGGTGCTTTCGTTTGAAAGCATATCCTTTAATATTGCGGAAAAGCGTTCCTTATCAACGTCTTCGAGCCCATATCCGCGGGCAATCGAGTCGCCGAGAACAAGAATATCTATTTTCTTTTTACCGCCCTCGCTTCCCTCCTGAACCGTCACCGACGTGTTCACAACGGGAGCTCCGTCCGATACGGGTTCTTTTTCCTTTGAGGTGTCCGATGCATCACCGAAAGCACCGCAGGAAACGAGTGAGAGCGAAAGCGCAATAAAAAGCAACCGAGAAATCATTTTTTTCATTTTTTCAATCCCTTACACAGCCTTTATATACGTATACTTTCCCACATATATGATTATATATACTATACTGTCAAAAATCAAGAGGAATAGTTATACATTTATACGTTTTCCGGAATATAATTATATCGGGAGTGATTGCTTTGAATGTTAACGTTTTGAAAACTTTTATACTTGATAATCGGCGTGCGGCGGTATCTGCCGTCGTAAATACCGATCATATTGCCGCAACCGACGGAAACGAATGCAAAATTCATATCGTCAACGCCGAAAACGGTTGCAACAGGCGGATAGACACTCTTCGCTCATACCGTCGGCTTCGCTCCGACGGCTCGTGCGGATACACCGCCCTTGCCTGCTGTGAGCGCGCCGAAATGTATATGCTCGACGAAAATTTCCGCGAAAACGATTCGGTAATTCTGAACACGCTTCGCGATTGCGGCTGTGGGGGAGCATGCGAGGGCGATACCGTGCTTAACGACGCATCGTTCACCACCATCGGAAACGAACGGTTTATTGTCGCGGCATTCGACAAAAGCGTATATTTATACGACCTTTGCGGACGCAGGCAGTCGCTTTTATGCCAAGCCGACCGAAATGAAAGAATAACCGACTTTATATCTCCGCATCACGAGCTTTACGCGATGAGCACGCTTAAGGACGGGCTCCGCGCGGTAACCGTTGTAGACGGTGACCGCACGTACGGCGCGATACTCGAACGAGGACACACGTTAAGAATGCTTATCGACGCGGGAAACGGCGTCATACACGGGCTTTTCGGAAAAAGCTATATCTACAACCGTATCCTGCCGATATACCAAAACGGAGTATTCAGTCTGCCGACCGTAAGAGGCTGTAATTAGCAAAGCTTCGACCGTCCTGCATATTTTTTCCATATGTGCATATCGTTTTATCGAAAGGACGGTTTTGAAATGAAAAAGGCTTTACTTCTGCTTATTCTTACGTTGACCGCTTTAAGCGGATGCACGGCAAAATACGAACCCGGAGAAAGCTTCACATTGCCGATGAAGATCACCGCGCGGCTCGACAACAGCGATGCGTTATTTACCGCAGACGTCCGTGCCGACGGATGTGATATCACCTTCGACGAGGAGCACGTGCTTTCGGGGCTCACGTTACGATTCCGAGAAGACGGAAACACGGCAGGAACGGGTGATTTTATCCGTGACGTTGCCGTTGGCACATTTCCTGCACAGGAATCCTTCGCAAAGGCAATCAAATTGCTTTCAGCGTGTGAAGAAAACGGCATTGAAACCGAAAACGGTATGAAGTACACTATTGACGAAAACGAGATTATGGTGTATTATGATAAGGATACCGGGCTTATAACAGGTATCGGAACGGAGGAGAGCGGACGAAGCTTTGATTTCGTTATAATAACGCTCGAGCCATATGAAGCACAGAGTAACGGCGCAGGTTGATCTTTCAACCGTAAAACGCAATTACAACTACATACAGTCACTTGTCGGAGACAGCAAGGTAATGGCGGTGGTAAAGGCTGACGCGTACGGTCACGGCGCGGAGGTAATATCCAAAACGCTTTATGAAAACGGCTGCCGCGATTTTGCCGTTGCCTGCTTAAGCGAGGCGCAGGAGCTGAAAAGCTCGGGAATCGATTGCAACATTCTTATATTGGGTCCGACCGATGCAAAGCTGATACACGAGGTAATAGAGGGCAACTTTATTCAGGCGGTCGACAGCCTTGAATACGCAAGCGCGATCTCCAAAAAGGGCAAGGTGCGCATTCACGTAAAGGTGGATACGGGTATGTCGCGTCTCGGGATTTATTGCCACTCGGAAGACGATATCGCAAATGCATATAACGAAATCAAGGAAATAGCATCACTTGATAATATTTCCATAGAGGGCATATTCACCCATTTTGCCGACAGCGACGGAAGCGACAAGGAATTTACCGAAAGGCAGTTCAACGTATTTTCCGCTTTGCTTGACGAACTAAAGCAAAACGGCGTAAACGTCGGGGCGAAGCATTGCTGCAACAGTGCGGCAACGCTCAGATACAAGGAAATGCATCTCGATATGGTGCGCGCAGGCATTATCCTTTACGGACTTATGCCGTCGAAGCAGGTGCGCAACGATAATATATCGCTTGCGATGAAGCTTTCTGCACGTGTTTGTGCCGTGCACGAATTGAAAAAGGGCGATTGCGTAAGCTACGGCTGTACCTACCGCGCTGAAAACGATACCAAGGTCGCGGTAATATCTATAGGCTACGCCGACGGCTTTTCACGCGTTTATTCGGGCAAGGAGCTTATCCGTATAAACGGCAAGACATACGCCACCGTTGGCAAGATATGTATGGATATGTGTATGGTAGACATCGGTATAGACGGTGATTGCAAGGTGCGCGACGAAGCCGTTATATTCGAAACGAGCGAGGACATCGACCGTCTTGCCGAAGCAATGGGCACGATAAACTACGAAATACTCTGTTCGTTAAAGCACAGAGTAAAATTGCAATATATCGATTAACGCAAACCGCATAAAGCCGCCGCGCGCGGCTTTTCTTCTACGGCTCTTGTTGAAAAACGGCGGTATTTGCAATATTCCGCGTATGAGGTTTTATGAAAAAAATACTTGATTATATAAAAGCCAATAAATACTGTCTTTTGCTTATTTATTGGCCGATACATTTTATAACCTACGGATTATTCGGCAAAATATTTGCCGATATGGACGTCTGGCTTTTATATTCCCCGCTTGACGACAAGATACCCTTTTGCGAGTGGTTTATATTCCCCTACGTTTTTTGGTATTTCTGGATAGCGTTTATGCTTATATATTCGCTTTATCACGGCAAGCGCGAATTTATCCGCACCGATATGCTTTTGACGCTTTGTATGGCAATCCCGATGATATTCTGCATTTTCGTACCGAACGGAATCGATATCTCGATGCGCCCCGATTTCAACACGCTCGGCAGAGAAAATATCGCAACAAAGCTCGTACAGCTCATTTATACGGCGGATTCGCCCCCGAGAAACTGTATGCCGTCTATGCACGTAACGGTTGCGTGGGCATTGATGTTTTCCACGTTCCGGCTACGCCCGTTTGCAAAAAGATACTTTATAAAGGCGTTGTCGTTCGTAATGTGCATACTCATCTCGCTCGCCACCGTATTTATAAAGCAACATTCGATTTTGGACGTTTTCGCAGGTGTCGCTGTCGGCATTACGGTATTCTTCATAGTTTTCATCTCAGAAAAAATTTACGATAAGAAAAAGGCAGTGGTTTAACTGCCTTTTTGTTCATTTTATCTTTTCGAGAAGTGCTCTGATGCCGTAAAAAATATCGCTGTTGTCCTGAAGCCAGTTATCAATATCCGATGCCTTTGTGAATAAATCATCTTCTTCGGCAATTGCTTTGATTTTCAGCAAGCCTTCATTACAAGCCTTTGCATTCTCTCCGCTATCGTAATATCCCTCTGCAAGCCGTATTACCGAAAGATAACCGTATTTTTCGGGTGCATTTGCAAGTTCTGACAACGGCTTTGACATCATTTCCGCAACAAGCGAATCAAGCTGCTCTATATTGTCGGGACAAATCTTACCCCTGCCTGTGAACAGATATAGATAATCGGGAATACAAATCCTACATTTTTCCTGCACGGCTGTAAGGCGGTAAAGCGCGATCTCCGCATACACGCTGTAAGCATCATATATGCCTCTGCGTGAAAAATCGTACATATCGGACAAATATGCATAATCGCTTTCTTCGTATTCACGGTTAACGTAATAATAATCATAATTCGGCTTATGAGAGCAGATACTGCCCATATACATACATATATGCGCGCTTTCTTTCATTTCGAGTAAAATTTTACACAGCTCATCACCGCTTGCGGCGAGCTTTTCTGTTTTTTGTGTTTCGCGCAGACGAGTATCTGAAAACCATATTTCAAACGGCATGTTCGCAGAACCGGTATATGAAGGCGGATCGTTATATTTTTCGATAGCTTCGGGCAATTCACGCGTGAGAAAATCCGGCAATTCGCGTGAGATGCTTGTATCGGATAAATCCTCTGCTGATGATTCCGAATCGATTTTTCCGCCACAGGCACAAAGCGGCAAAACGATACAGACTGCAATAATAACAATAAGCACTTTTTTCATATTATTCCTCCGTTTCATAAGGTTGAGCGTTTACGCTTAAAGCGATACGTATCATTTCCTCAAGAGGAATTCCGTCGGTATTCGTGATAACAAACGAATAATTGCCGTTGTTCCAGGCTACGTTATTGTTTGCGACGCCGTTATAATTGTTTGCCTGAAATATCTCAAGCCCGCTCATATTTTCCGTATGCAAAACCTCTTCAAACACAGAAAGGTCAACCTCTTCCGCGGGATAGGAACGGAAATACAGTTGGTTTTCACCGTTGATATATTCTATCTCCAAGCTCCCGTCCGACCATATTTTGCAGCTGTTGAGCATATATCCCGCGGGGATGTAGTCGGGCATAAACGGAATGTCCATATTTGTGTTTACATCTGTATCGGATACGTCGGAAGTCAAAGAACCGCTTGTTGCAGAGTCTTCTCCGTTTGAAAGCATCACTATGCACGCCGATGATATTACAACCAAAGCTGCCGCAACAACAGCCAGTCTTATTTTTATTCTGTTTCTGCGCGTTTTTGTGTTATTTGTTAAAACGCATTTTATTTTTGCTTCAAATTCGGCAGATGGAGTCCAATCGATTAAGTCATCTTCGGGAAGCGACGCGTATTTGTTCTTTTCAGCTTCAAGCAAGGCTGTTTTTAATCTATCTTTACCGTTCATTCTCTTCCCTCCTCCTTTATCGAATCCATAAGTATTTTTCTGCCGCGAAGCAGCTGTTTTTTTACGGTTTCCGTATTTCTTCCGAGCAGAGCTGCGATGTCCAACGGCGCCATATCGTCTAAATAACGCAGGATGATAACGTGACGGTATTTGTCGGGCAGAGCGTTTATACATCTTATTATGTGTGATAGCTCACTTTCGGTACAAATACGTTCAAACTCGCTTTCTTCAAACGCTATCTCCTCGCTGTCATACAGATATCCACCCTGTTCATATTCGCGTTTTTTCGATTCCAATATGTTTAACGCACGGCTTTTCGCCGCACGGCATACGTAAGCTCCGGTTTCGGGAGAATCCACATCGTTTATTTTCGATATATTCCGCGATATTGCAATAAAAGCCTCGTGCACGGCGTCCTCTGCCAAATAGCGCTCATTGAGAACCGAATAGGCTGTATAAAACATTTTCTTTTTATATTTTTCGTAAAGAAGCGATATTTTTTCACGTTCCGATGTTTTGTCGGAAAGTGCAAGAAACAAAAGCACTCAAGATTCCCCCTTTCATTATTAATAACAGACAAAAACCTATAAAGTGGACAAAAAAGAGTCCCGAAGGACTCTTTTTTCTTTTTATTTTCAGCCGATAAGGACCTCGTGGCCGGTACGCGCCGATTCGTAGATTGCGTCGAGTATTCTCATAAGCATTACGCCGTCCTCCGCAGTGGAAATGCATTCGCAATTGCCGAGACAGCAATCAACGAAATGAGCAATTTCGCGATTGAAGAGTCCGTCAAAGGAAAGCGCGCTGTTGCCAAACGGCTTGATATCAACAAACATACCGTTCATATCACCGAAGAACTCGACCTGAGGATCTATCTTTGCACCCGATTTGGTACCGAAAAGCTCGATTTCGCCACGGTCCTGCTTCAAATTCAAATTGAACGACGCTTCGACGGTAAGAGTGAGTCCGTTATCAAAGCGAATCATAGCCGACGCAAAATCCTCTACGTCGTATTTGAACTCAAAGCCGTTGGTGGTAGACACCCAGCTTTGTCCGCCGCCTGCGCGGTCCGAGCCGAGGTTATTATAGGTCACGCCGTATACCGAAACGGGATTGGGACTGCCTGCGAGATAGCGAACAAGGTCGATAACATGAACGCCAAGGTCGATAAGCGGACCGCCGCCCGAATATTCCTTATCGCCGAACCAGCCGCCGGGGCATCCGCTTCTGCGCAGATAAGTCGCCTTTGCATAATAAATATCGCCCATGGTGCCGCCCGACACGAACTTTTTGATAATATCCGCATCGTTACCGAAGCGACGAACGAAGCCGAGCATCAAAAGGTTGCCCGTTTCCTTTGAAACGGCAAGCATTTCCTCGCCCTCTTTGGTATTCATCGCCATAGGCTTTTCGCAAATAACCTTACAGCCCGCCTTTAACGCGGCAACAGTTGCACCCTTGTGCGAGGAGTTCCACGTGCAGACCGAAACCGCATCGATTTTTTCCTTTGCGAGCATTTCGTTATAATCGGTGTAATATGCGGGAACACCGTACTGCTCGGCATATGCTTTAACCTTACCTTCATCAAGGTCGCAAACCGCCACGACCTCGCATTTATCAGGCAACGCCTTATAGCCGCCCATATGACAATGGCTTATTCCGCCCGTTCCTATTATTGCAATTCTTAGCTTTTCCATACCGAAACTCCTTTTCGTTTCTATAATTCGATGATATAATAACCCCTCTGTTTTGTCAAGACGATTATTGACAAAAAACGCGCAGGGTGTATAATTAATATGTTAAAACAAGTAATGCCGAGGAAAACTATGATCAAGGAATTTATCAAATACTACAAGCCGCACATAAAGCTGTTTATGTTCGATATGCTCTGCTCGTTCCTTATCGCGCTGACAGACCTGTTCTACCCGATAATAACGAAGAACATAATCAACGACTACGTTCCCAACCGTAATCTCCGTTTGGTGATAACGTGGGCGTGCGTCGTGCTCGGACTCTATCTTGCGAAAATGGCACTTAACTATTTCGTGTCCTATTGGGGACACGTGGTCGGTGTAAGAATGCAGGGCGATATGCGTCGCGATATGTTCAGACGTCTGCAGAAGCTTCCATTTTCGTTCTTCGACGAAAATAAGACCGGTACGGTTATGTCGCGGCTTATAAACGACCTTATGGACGTATCCGAGCTTGCGCATCACGGTCCCGAAGATCTGTTCCTTTCGATCATAATGTTCATCGGATCTTTTATCGCTCTTTCCTCGATAAATATCTGGCTTACGCTGATAATCTACGCACTCATCCCGTTCGTTGTATTTTTCTCGGTGCTTATGCGCAGACGTATGAAGGAAGCGTTCCGCATCACTCGCGAGGAGGTTGCTGAAGTAAACGCCAATGTAGAAACCTCGGTTTCGGGCATACGCGTTTCGCGCTCCTACACAAGCCAAAACCACGAAAACGCAAAATTCGACAAAGCAAACGAGCGTTATAAGCTTGCGCGCGGCAAGGCATACAAGGCCATGGGTCAGTTCCACTCGGTCATGACCTTTTTCACCGATTTTCTCTACCTCGCGGCATTGGTGGCGGGTGGTATATTCTTCTACAACGGTTTCGAAAACCCCGAAAGCGCATTCGGTATCAACAGCGGCGAATTTGCGGCGTTCATTCTTTATATGGCGATGCTTTTAAAGCCGATAAACCGCTTTATATCACTCTTCGAGCAGCTTCAAAACGGTATGACGGGCTTTGCACGATTCCGCGAGATCATGGAAACGCCTATCGAACAGGAATCCGAAAACGCTGTTACACTGACAGACGTAAACGGTGATATCGAATTCAAGAACGTTTCGTTCAGCTATCCCACAGGCGACACGGGCAAGGGCGTTTTAAAGAATCTTTCCTTAAGCATCGAAAGCGGCAAGACCGTCGCCTTGGTCGGACCTTCGGGCGGCGGCAAAACAACGCTTTGCAATCTTATCCCCCGTTTTTATGAAACCGACGAGGGTGTTATCACAATAGACGGACACGATATAACCGCGCTTACCCGCGATTCGCTCCGTCGCAACATCGGTATGGTTGCGCAGGATGTATTTCTTTTCTCGGGCACGATACGTGAAAACATCGCATACGGCAATCTCGACGCAAGCGACGATGAAATAATCGAGGCGGCAAAGCGTGCCAACATTCACGACTATATAATGCAGCTTGAAAAGGGATATGACACCGCTGTAGGCGAACGCGGAATAAACCTTTCTGGCGGACAGAAGCAAAGAATCTCTATTGCGCGGGTATTCCTTAAAAATCCCCCGATACTTATTCTCGACGAAGCTACGAGTGCGCTTGACAACGTAACCGAAATGCAGATACAGGCATCGCTCGAGGAGCTCGCGAAGGGCAGAACCGTTATTGTAGTTGCGCATAGGCTTTCTACTATTCAGAACGCCGACGAGATACTCGTTATGACCGCAGACGGCATTGCCGAGCGAGGTAATCACGAATCGCTCCTTGCGCAAAACGGTATTTACGCCGGACTTTACAACAGAAAAAAAGAGGCATAATGCCTCTTTTTATTTTGTGGTTGATTTAATTCTGTTTTTGTGATAAAATGTATTAAATATTGCGTTTATAAGTATTCCGTTTAATTGGAGAAGTGATAAAATGCTGAAATCCAAAGTATTAAAAATAGGTCCAGGATATATCGACCATGTAACAGATATTCTTGCCGAAAACAACGTCAGCGGAAAAATACTTTACGTAACAGATCCCGTTGTTGATGAGCTTTTTGGTGATAAAATACGCCCGCAGCTTGAGCGGCTTGGAAAATTAAAATGCGAATATGTCGACAACAACACCATTTCCTATGCGATGTCCGTGGCGGAACGAGTTATCGCTACCGACATAGATTATATCGTCGGCTTGGGAGGCGGTAAGGTTCTTGACGTTTGTAAATACGCATCGTATATTTCCAAAAAGCCTGTTGTTTCTATTGCAACCACCATGGCAAACGACGGTATCGCTTCGCCTATCGCGGTATTGAAGCGTATGGACGGAAAGCCCAAAAGTCTTGGCTGTGCTACGCCGAGTATACTTATTCTCGACACCGAGCTTATTTACAAAAGTCCTACACAGCTGATAAAGGCAGGTATCGGCGATACTATTTCTAATTATATGGCGCTTCTGGATTGGGAATTTGCTTGCCAGCAGGGCAAGGACGAAATGAACGGCTATGCTTATCTTATGTCCCAAACCTCGCTCGATGCATTGATGAAAACCCAGTATGAAGAGATTTGTCCCGAATTTATAGAGGTTTTGGCAAATTCATTGGTGCTTTCGGGTATTGCTATGGATTTCGCAGGAAGCAGCCGCCCCGTTAGCGGCTCGGAGCATTTATTCAGCCACGCGCTTGACTATTATTGCGAAAAGCCGAGTCTTCACGGTATTCAGGTGGCGTTGGGCACTGTTGCCGTTTTGAAGCTTATCGGTCACGACCACACAGATGTTTTGAATTATCTTAAGAAATTCGACGTTGATATTAACCCTGCCCGTTTGGGTATTGATGAAGCGACGTTTGTAAACTGTATGCAAATGGCAACCTCTATGAGAAGCGGCAGATATACTTATTTGCACGCAATCGATCTGGATTCCGATATTCTCCCTGAAATTTATCGTGAAATATTGGAGGAAACTACATGAAGGCTTTGATATTAGCCGCCGGATTCGGCTCCAGACTTGCACCCATAACCGATAATTGTCCAAAATCATTGGTTCCTGTAAACGGAACGCCGATTTTGTTTAAACAGATCGATAATTTGCATAAAAACGGTATTTTTGACATAACCGTTGTATCCGGATACAAGGCAGATGTGCTTGAAAGCCGGCTCGCTGAACATTTTCCCGATATCAAGGTGATTCGCAGTGTTGATTATGCAACCACAAACAATATGTATTCAGCATATTTGGCAAGAAACGCGATGGACGGCAAGGGATTTATTATGATGAACGCCGACGTCTTTTTCGATAATTCTGTCATAACGGCGTTGCTTGATTTCAATGCGGAAAATGCAATCGTAACGGACATTGGCAGATATCTTGAAGAATCTATGAAGGTAGTCGAGGATAACGGAAGACTAATTCAAATATCGAAGGCAATACCGCAGGAACAAGCGTTGGGTGCATCTATCGACGTATATAAATTTTCCGCTGAGGGTGCAAAAGCGTTCTTTGGCAAATGTGCCGAATATATTGAACAAAAGTCCGAACTCAAATTATGGAGCGAGGTTGCTCTCAACGATATTTTGTCCACCGTGCATTTTGCCGCATGTCCTCTTGTAGGACGTTGGTTCGAAATAGACAATCACGAGGATTTGGCTACGGCAAGTCAGTTGTTTACATAATAATAATAATAATAATAATATAAAACCGATTGGGAATCACCAAGCGGTTTTTCTTTACATATACAATTTCATTGTTTTTTCTATCCAATAATCGAATTTCGTATTCGGGCAGAGGTGCTCGAGCTCCTTGAAGCGTTTATACGCGGGGATCCCGTCGGAGGGATCGTGCCAGATGTCCGCGAAGATATAATCGAAATTGCGCTTCGGTGCTTCCTTTTCGGCAAACAGGAAAGCATCGGCGCACACGATCTCTATCTTTTCGGGGTTAACAAAGCGCGGCAAAAGAAGCTCGTTAAACAGCTTTATCACGCTTTCGTCGCGCTCGACGATCGTTACGCCTTCAACCTCTTCCTTACGTGCACACATAAACGCGAAATATCCGAGCCCCAAGCCGTAGGTCGCCACTCTTCCCTTTGCCTTCAGAATAGGAGCGCGCTGTGTGACAAGCTCGTTCGGCATCATCGTCATCCACTCGCGTCCGTTCTGGAGCACGCTTAAAAATTTAAACTCGGTATCAAAAAAGCCTATCTGCGGTATAACTCTTCCGTCGGGCAGAGTTATCGGATCATCGCACACGAACGCAGAAAACGGCGGCAGAGTATCCTCGCGAAGCTCCCACTCGCCGATTTTCTTGCCGTCGTTTATACGAACGGCGGAATAATAGGGGTCGCTTGTGAAAAACGCTTCGTCAAGATGATGAAGCATATGCGGCGAATAGGATTCCCAAAGCTCCCGGTCAAACTCGTTTTCGGTATCGAATCCCAACGCAGCGCAAAAAAGAAGCGAAAATGCATCGAAAACCGACAAGCCGAAGCCATCAACAAGCTCATACACCATTTCCTTCGTGACAAAATCGGGGCGCGTGTTCAAAAGCAGAGCAAGACGGTCGAATATAACCGTATTGCACTTATTTATCTCTTCGTAAGTCATAATGCCGCCTCCAATCGTTATTTCACGAAAACAATTATAAAGCATTTTAAATCAAAGTCAAGAAAAATCGACGTTCTAATAGATTCATAACAATTATCGGGTAAAATATGCTATAATGCTTTCGGAGGTGCTTTTAGCGTGGCAAAAATATTGGTTGTTGAGGACGAGCGTCCTATACGAAATCTTATAATCAAAAACCTCACGCTTGTCGGACACAATTGCGTTTCGGCGTCCGACGGCGACGAAGCGACAAGCATAATGGAGCGCGAGACGTTCGATCTGATGCTGTTTGATATTATGCTCCCCTGTATTTCGGGGCTCGAGCTGATAAAGAACGCAAACGGAACACCCGTAATATTCGTTACCGCAAAGGACGGCATAAACGACAGATTAAAGGGCTTGAGCCTCGGTGCCGACGATTATATCGTAAAGCCATTCGAAATGCAGGAATTACTACTCCGTGTACGTGCGGTATTAAGACGTACGAGCCGAAGCGAAAAAAGACTCGCGTTTGACGATATCGAAATCGATTTTTCTGCAAAAAAGGTATATCGGGATAATGCGGAGGTCGTACTTACGCCAAAGGAATATGCGCTTATAGAAACGCTTGTGCTGAATCGGAACATCGCACTCTCGCGCGAGAAATTGATCTCTCTCGTATGGGGCTACGATTACGAGGGCGACACGCGCACCGTTGACGTTCACATACGGCAGATACGCGCAAAATTGGGGCTAAAGGACCGGCTTAAGACCTTATACAAGACCGGATACAGATTTGAACTATGAAATTCAGAGAAAAAACGTATATAATCACACTTTTGCTGTTTTTGATATTCCTTAACACCGGCATATTCTCGCTTGCGTATTACACGTATACAAGCAATACCAAAGCCGCGTATTCGCTTTGCCAAGAAGAAAGCCGTGTTATTGCCGAAGGCTTTCAAAAGGATTCAAAATATCTTAATCTTGCATCCACACAAAAGATTTTGATGCGTAATTATTGCGAGCATTACGATGATAACAATATAAGTTTGGCATTTTTTAACGTTGACGAAAACAATATCGTTTACAGCAATCTAAACGAAGGAATCAAAATCCCCGTTAGCGGAACTTATTTAATACAAACTATAAATGACACAAGATTTTTTGTTGTTGCCGAGCCTATCGAAAATACAAATTGCATTTTGATATATGCGAAAAATATAAGCTATTTGGACGAGGATTTAAAACAACTTTCCGCGGTATATATTTGCGCTTCGGTTGTTGCCTCGGTCATATTGGCAATATGTTTGTTTTTAATCCTCAGAAAGCTCGCCAAGCCTTTGGAAAAATTGCGTTTCGCTACCAAAGAAATATCAAATGGCAATTTCAATTCCAGAGCACCTGTAAGCGGAAAAGATGAATTTTCCATATTGGCAGAAGATTTTAATCGAATGGCAGAGCATATAGGTAATCAAATGGAAGAATTGGAGGCTGTTGCGCAAACCAAGCAACGAATGCTTGATAACCTTGCCCATGAAATGAGAACCCCTCTTACCTCTATCAGAGGCTATGCAGAATATTTACGGAATGCGAATATCAACGAGGCGGAAAAATTAGAAGCTATCGAATATATCATTTCCGAATCCGAACGATTGAAGTTTATCGGCGAGAGAATGTTGGACGAGGCTTTCATACGAGAAAATCAAATATGTCCCGAAAACGTAAATATAAGTGAAATGATTTTCGAAATCACCAAAAAGCTTTCTGATAAAGCATTAAGTAAAGGTGTAGCTTTGAAATCCAACACTGAAGAAATATACCTTAATTGCGATAAGCTTTTGACCGAGCTTTTAATATCCAATCTTGCGGATAACGCCATAAAAGCTTGCGGTAGCGACGGAGTTGTTGTTATCGGATGTAAAAAAGTAAATGATACCACTGTGATTTCGGTACGCGACAACGGAAGAGGGCTGACAAGCGAGCAAATTTCCCATATCACCGAACCGTTTTACCGTACCGATAAATCGCGTTCACGTAATGAAGGCGGAACAGGACTCGGGCTTTCCTTGTGTGAAAAAATAGCTTTGGCTCATAATGCCGAATTGAGCTTTGACTCCGAGCTCCAAAAAGGAACAACAGCTTTTGTAACTTTTACAAATCCATAATAATTCCCAAACAAATCCTGAATATACGCGCCTTAAGATACGTTCGAAGGATAAAAGCTTTCGAATATTTTTGAAAAGGAGATTACACCATGAAAAGCAAAAGCTTATTGCTGATCACCACCGTCATCATTTTGGCTTCGGCAGTGCTTCTGACAGGAAACTTATCCTTGTTGCACATTTCGGCTTTCGATTCTCCAATGGATGAAGCTGTTATGGATGAGGCTGTTACAAATCCTTTTGAAGATAACCTGCCCGAAATCGATATGGGCGTTGACTTCCTCGTTAGTGACGAAGCGACTGACGACGAAGTCGTTCCTCCCGAGGAGGACACCCCCGAGCTTCCTACTCCCGAGGTTGTTCCCGAAAAGCCGAAATATGAATATCCCGATTTCGATTACAATATAGTAGACGCAAAGGATATGCACTATTGCGGTTGCAATCAGGACAATCCGTATTCCTCTCATTACGAGCTTTTGAAGGGCGTTGTTATCGATGTTTATTCTCACAAAACCGGTGAGCTTGTTGGTCAATTAGCGCTCGAATCCGAGGAAATTGAAAATTATATCAGTCAGTTGGTAGAAGAAGAATTCAATCCTTGGGCGCAAACCTTCGAGCCCGGCTATAATGAAGAAGCTGTAAATCTTCCTAAGGGTGATTATCGAATCGAGGTCTATGCCGGCGTTTGGTATTCTTACACCTATGGAAACAACAGTATGTATGAGCTTACTCAGTGCACTCTTACCTTCTACGGCGGCGAGAAAATGACGGGATATATCGATTATCTTATTTCCGATTATATCGCCCAGATCGAAGCAGGTGACGCCTTCAAGCCCAATCCCGAAAATGCTGTTTCAAAGCTTGAATTCAAGGGTCTTGAGGGCTATTGGTACGGTTACTGGATAGATGAATATCAGTGGACTCCCAACGGCTGGATCGGTTATCAGTACGAGGGTGCAGGCCGCTTCACCGAAAGATTCCCTTATATAGCAGAATAATTCTTCTCATTGATCTTCTTATTGAAACAAGGCCGTCTTTTGACGGCTTTGTTTTTTCCTCTATTGACAAAACCTTTATGAAATACTATATTAAAAGCACCACGTTCAAAGGATATCGTTATGAAAAGATGCGTTTTGATCGGCGGCGCGCCGATAAGTGATTACAATTTCATACGCAGGCATTTAAAGGAAGAAGATCATTATATTTTCTGCGACAGCGGACTTAAGCACGCCGGACCACTTGGAATCACTCCCAACCTTATCGTCGGCGATTTCGACTCGCACGAAAACCCGAGGCTTGATGTCGAAACAATCGTTTTGCCCTGCGAAAAGGATGATACTGATACCGTTTTTGCCGTTAAGGAGGCAATAAAGCGCGGATTTTGCGAATTTTTGCTCATCGGTGTTGTCGGCAAAAGGCTCGACCACACCTTAGGAAACGTTTCTCTTCTTTTGATGCTCGATTCGCTCGGTAAAAAAGCCACTATAATCGATGATTATTCCGAAATGGAGATCGTATCGGATGAAGCGTTTATCGAAGACATATATCCCTTTTTCTCACTTTTGAATATAAGCGGCTGTGCAAAGGGAATAACCATTGAAAATGCAAAATACACGCTTGACGGAAGCGCGGATATTGATTGCGAATACCAATACGGAATAAGCAACGAGCCGATAAAAGGTACGATCGCAAGGGTCAACATAAAAGAGGGCAGGCTTTTGCTCGTAAAGATAGTAAAGGAATAAGACCGTTTCACTTGATTTTAGAGCACGGATCGTGTATAATAAGCATAATAACAAATAAGGAGCGACGCTATGCGCAAGATTTTATGCCTGATATTAGCCCTGATGACCGCATTAACGGTTGTTGCGTGCGGAAGCGAGGCCGAAGATACCGAATCAAGCATGATGCCGGAAAGCTCCGAATCGGTAACAGAAATTTCTAAGGAGGAATCTATTCCAATGGAAGTAACCAAGACCATCACAAACCTCGATTACAAAAATTACGGCAGAATGGGTGACCTTGACGGTCCTGCATTTGCGGTATACTCCAAGCAGGGCTACACCGGTGCAACGGTTCAGGTCGACATCGCAAGCTCCGAGGTAAACGGCAAAATGACCGACGGCAAGGCTGTAAACGGTTATGCATTCCTCGGTATCGATATCTACGATAACCAGGGCGAATGGTTCAACTGTATCGACGCAGGTCTTTGCTGGGCAGGCGCAGACGAGGGCTGGCACATTTTCTATAATATTTTCAAGACCCTTAACCCCTCCACTCCGAGCTGGTACGAATCGAGCATAAAGCTCCCCTACGACGATATTTACACCATGACCTTCACCACTGTTGAGGACAACTATGCGATCCTCACCGTAAGAGGTCAGAAGCACGGCGCGGTCGATTCGGTAAAGGTAGAGGTAATGGGTGCGAAGGAGGACGGCTCCAACACCGCGTTCCTCTTCAACGCCGCTATGGACTTTCCTCCCAACACAATGGTCGACAGAAACGGCAACTATTGCGACAACAACTGGGTCGAGGTGGTTCTCGCAAACACCGATAAAAACGCTTACCTCCGCAAGCTCAGAGTATTCGATATGAAGCTTTTGCAGGTTGACGGTAAGGTCGAATGGACCGACGACAGAAACGACGCTGTTAGCATCTGGCCCGATAAATCCTACGGCGGTATGGATTACGTCTGCACCAAGGTAGACCTTTACGACGGCACGGAATATTATATCAATTTCGATATGAACAGATAATTACCGCATATTAAAAGAGCACCTCATTGCGAGGTGCTCTTTTTATTTATTCGTTTGTGTTTTCGGATTCGGATACTGAGGTGCTTGATTCTGCAGGAGCTGTTGCTTTTTTCTTATTGAGAATGATAACTATTGCTATTGCGCCTGCAAGAACGGTTACGACGATTATGGATATCGCGATGATCAACGTAGGATCGTTATCCTCGCCTTTGCCGTCCTTATCGTTTGTGACGATTTCGGGATCGAGCACGATTATATCGACGGGCTGACTATACACAACGTAGGGCGAGCCGTCGGTGGTAACGGTTTTATATCCGTACATTACCGTCGCTGTACCGGCTTTCTTGCCGACAAGCTTCAAATCCTTATATTCAACGTATTCCTCGCCGTTAAGTATCTTAACGATAAGCTTTTCACCGTTTACGTTTATTTCCTGTCCGCCGTAGGTTACGTACGTGCCGACGGGGTCGAGCTCTGCGCCGAATCCGATCGCCGCGCCGTTTGCCTTCATATATTTAGCCATATCGGTAACCCATTGCATATCGTCGGTGGTGACACCGTCGCAGCCCGAAAGGAATCCGACGTTATTGCTGCTTGCGGTATAGGTCCAGGGCCATACGGTCATACCGCGGTCGGTTGCGACCTGTGCGAAATAGTTGGTCATAATACCGTTTGCGGGGTTTATCGTGCTGTTTCTGCTCTGAACCGTTAAAAGTGTTTTATAAAAGCTTTCTATCGCGTCCTCAACGGTGGTTGCACCTCCGTTTACCGAAAGCAGATAACCCGTTGACATACCGACTATTTCGGTTTGCGTGCTTGTGAGGAAGCTTGCATTGAAGGATATAACGTCTACCTTATCCTCCATACCCATTTCCTTGACAAGTGCGAGTGCAACGGGTACGTTTTGAGCATTACCACCTTTGAATTCAACGAATATTTTACAATCCTTGTCCTTGAATTCATCCAAAACCTCGCGGAGAGTAGGAACCTTTTCGTCGCTTATGCTTCCGTTGAGAGCTTTTAGGTTATAGCTCTTTATTTCCTCCAAGGTCATCTGATTCACGACCTTTGCACCCGTGTAATTTGTAGTACGGTTGAGCGTATTGTCGTGCATTATGATTATTTCGCCGTCTTGCGTTATTTCAACGTCGACCTCGAACACGTCCGCACCGTTTTCATATGCGGCAATAAATCCCGAAAGCGAATTTTCGGGTGCTTGCGAGGGATTACCGCGATGGCCTATCATCACGGGTGTGCGCGTCATAGCGTTATCCGCCAAATACGTATTGACCGTTTCGGCAAGCTTTGACGTACTCTTGCTTATAATACCGTTTGCACCCGAGGTGACTGCACGTAACGCTTCAACGGTATAATCCGAGGTATCGGGATCGCTTTCGACAGTTACCCAAACGGCGATTGCCATTTCCTGAAGCTCCGAAACGACCTGCTTGCTTGCGTATTTACTGTTTATAACGCAGAACGTCGCAGGTGCGGATCTTACCTTGGCACGTATCTCGTGTGCCTCGTCGGAGGTAATTTCGGATTTCTGCAGGTCTACTATAAGGCCCGTGCGGATAGCTGTCTTGCGGCTTCTCGCGTGCTTTAACGCATCCGCACTTTCCGAAATTATCGTTACGTCGTTACATTCGGTTTCAAACATCGAAGCAACCACTAAATCTGCTTCCTTTACGCTCGAAACGTAAAACGTCGGTATTGTTTTATTGCTTACACAGCTTTGTATGGTTTCGGAAATGCTTTCTACCTCGCCTGCATTAAACAGCGCGATGCCGATATTTCCGTTTTCCAACACACTCACATCGGAAACGCTTTGAACGTTTGCGATCGGGTTTATAAGCTTTAATTCATCGTAATTATTGTTAATAAGCGAAAGCTTGATTTCGGGTCTTTCGGGAGCGTTCTTCTGAACCGACACCTTTATGCTCTTGATTGCAATCGTGCCGTAGTTCATGGTAAGACCTACCATACCCTTTTCATACAGGCCCGTGCTCTTTCCGATCACCGCGTCGGTAATATAAAGCTCCTCTTTGCCGTCGATATTATACTGAACATCCGTGCCGTATGCCTGAATATTAAAGGTGTGGTATCCGTCCTTGAGCGACGATATATCGCCCGAGGTCTTGCTTGCCACGTTCCATGCGTTCGCAAGAGTTCTTTCGGCAAATTCAATACCGCTTGCTGCCGTGGTGTTTTCACGCAGACACATATGGTAATAGGGATAATACTGCGAGTTTTCATTCTGTATACGGTAAACAAGACCGAACCATCTGCCCGTATCGGTGGTGGAAAGCATTTTTGCTTCGACGGTTATCGAATAATCGCCGAAATCTCCAAGCCATTCGGGAAGAACCGCCCTTGCATAGCCGTCGGCAGTAGAGCCGATAACCAGATTGCCGTCGGTCAAGGAGTATCTGTCGTCGGGATTCAAGAATTTATATCCCTCGTCTTTAAGCTGGGAGATCGAGGAATATTGAGAAAAATCTGCCTCGTAGAGAACAAATTCACCGTCGAGGGATTCGTTTATAACACAATAAATCGTTTTTTCCTTATTGCCGTTTTTTGCGGTGAGGGTATAAACGCCCGTCTTTTCATAAACGATCACACCGTCCTCTAAAAGCACACCGTCATCGTACCATTCAACGTCGGAGGTCGCTTCGGTATCACCGTCGAAGACAACCGAATAATTGTCGAGGATCAGAGCGCTTGATGTTTCCCACGTAATAACGGGAGAGGCGTTTGAAATAACGTAATCGGTATCCGCAGATACCGCAAAGGAGGAAAATATCGTACATACTATCAGCAAGGAAAGTAATACGCTTGTTAATCTTTTCATAGAAAGCTCCTTCCGGTTATTGTTTAATTCTGTTTTTGCACCATTTTATATTCGTCGTAAAATCTGTAATATTTGCATCTGCCGCTTTGTTGATTGAGATAATCGACCATATCGTCCTCATCGAGCAGAGCGTCGCAGATAAGGTCGCCGGTTTCCTCGTCTATACGGGCAAATTCGCAGGTTTCGCAAACGGCATCAATACTCATAATCGACACAAGCGCGGCTTTCGCGCACGCCTTTCATAAATTCGCCGACTGCCTTATGAAGCGGGTGAATGATATATTCCTTTAAGGAATCCCAATCGTTGAATTCGCTTATAAGCACAAGGTCGTAATTTGTCTTGTCCGCGCATTCGGAATTCAATTTCACCTCGGACGCCAAAAGTGTAGGGACTTTTCCCTGAAGATCTATAAGCATATCCGCGGCAATTTGTGCGTTTTCCTTTTTAGTTCTGCCCTCGGCCTCATCGAGAAATTTAAACATTACGATATGCTTTACCATTTTAATTGAACTTCCCTTCAAGTGTTTTATTAATGTCATCGTTACCGCCCTTTACCACGCAATACCAGACGTAGCCGCCCTTAACGGTAAATTCGGCAGTCTTTAATGCGGAGGTATCCATCGTGGGATAAGCCTTCGCGTTTTCGATTTTAATATTGATACGGTTCTCGAGGAACTTTACAAAGGTTTCGGTATCTGCGCCCGCCTTCATTTTGAAAATGCCGAATTCGCAGGGGTCAAGCGGCTTGGTTTCATCGATATATACCTCGTACGCCTCGACGGATTTGAAATCGGGAACCGACGTAATATCGCCGTAATAGGAAAGAATAAGGTCATCATCGAGATATTTGCCTGCCTCGCTCGAGGTGGAAGTAAAGCGAGTACCGCCCGAAATATTGTATTTCTGCATAATAGCGTCAGCCTCTGCTACGATATCGAGCTTAACGGTTGCCTCTCCGCCGCCGTTTTCCGAAACGGAGTCGGAGGCTGCATCCTCGCCCTTCTCGCAAGCACAAAGCGCGAAAGCAAGCAACACGGAAACAAGTATTAAAACCAATCTTTTCATAAACATAACCTCTCTTTTGTTTCTCTGAAATAATAATAACTTATTTTGAACCCTCTGTCAATGAGCACATAATTAAAAGTCTTCATATTAACAAAATAATGCTTTTATTTCAAGTTATTTTATGTTATAGTAATTAAAAATCACCGCGGAGAAGAAATAATGGTATTTTCATCGTTGATATTCGTATTCGCCTACCTCGTAATAACGCTTGCGGCATATTACGTGACGCCGCTTAAATGGCGCAACCTTGTGCTGTTCGTCGTATCACTTGCATTTTACGGTTGGGGCGAGCCGACCTACATAATACTTATGCTTATTTCGATAGTCATCGCCTACGGCTTCGGCTTCGGAATATCAAAATACCGCGATACGAACACAAGATTGGCAAAAATTTTTCTTGTCGCTTCGCTTATCGGCAACCTTTCGTTCCTGCTTTTCTTTAAATACTATAATTTCTTTGCCGAAAATCTCGGCTTTGCACAGATAGAAAATCTTACACTGCCCGTAGGTATTTCGTTCTACACCTTCCAGATAATGTCGTACTCTATCGATCTTTACCGAAAGGAAGTACCGTTGGCAAAAAAATTCGTGCCCTTCGGCACGTACGTAACGCTGTTCCCTCAGCTTATCGCAGGACCTATCGTACGGTATAAGGACGTTTGCGACCAGCTTGAATCGCGCAAGGAAACGGTTTCGAAATTCGCAAGCGGTGTTTCGCGATTCGTAACCGGTCTTGCCAAAAAGCTTATCCTTGGCGATGCCGCGTTTGCCATAGCCGAATCACTAGAGTCGGCAGCAGAATTTGAAGCAACCGTTATCGGCGCGTGGCTGATAATGATCTTTTACACCTTCCACATTTATTTCGACTTTTCGGGCTATTCCGATATGGCTATCGGCTTGGGAAGAATGATAGGCTTTGAATTTGTCGAAAACTTCAATTACCCCTATATCGCAAGAAGCATCACGGACTTCTGGCGTCGCTGGCACATAACGCTTTCCACGTGGTTCCGCGAATATATCTATATTCCCCTGGGCGGCAACCGTGTCGGAAAGGTACGCGGATTTATAAACCTCGCAACCGTTTGGCTTTTGACGGGCTTTTGGCACGGTGCGGATTGGAACTATATCATCTGGGGCGTTTATTTTTGGATATTCCTCGTTATAGAAAAGTCGTTCCTCGGCAAGCTGCTTAAAAAAGCCCCTGTTATAAGCAATATTTATTCGCTCATAATCGTCGGCTTCGGCTGGATAATCTTCTTCCACAGCGATTTAAACGTTATTGCCGACACGGCAAAGCATCTTATCGGTATTGATGCGACCTTTGTCGATGCTTCGGTCGTTTCGGAATTGTTACGCTTGATTCCCTTTATTTTGGTTTGCGCGCTTGCCTGCACGCCCGCGCCCAAATATATTTACGGCAAATTAAAGGAACGCTTCGGCTTTGTTTCGGCGATAGATCCGATAGCGTTGGCGCTGCTTTTCCTCGTCTGCGTGGCGTATATGGTGGATAACAGCTTCTCGCCGTTCCTTTACTACATCTTTTAAGGAGGACAGATATGGCAAAGAAATCCGAAATTCTTACAGTCGTCCTCTTCTGCGTCATCATCGCCGCCTGTGCGCTCGCGTTTGTGATAATGCCCGACAGAGCCTTTTCCGAGCAGGAAAACCGTGACCTTGCGCAAATGCCCGAATACGATAACGAAAAATTCTTCGACGGCATTTTCGGCAGTGAAATGAACGTATATTTCGCCGACCAGTTCCCTCTGCGCGATTGGTTTGTGCGCCTTAAAAGCGGTGCCGAGCTTGCGCTCTTGAAGGGCGAAAACAACGGCGTGCTTTACAGCTATGATCAGCTTGCGGTTACCGATTTTAACGTCTACAAGGGATTAAACGAAACGGTAAATACCGATCGAGTCTTCCCCGAGCTTATAAAGGCGCAATTAAGCTCGGTAGACCGCTTGGGCGACAATTTAAGCGTTCCGCTCGTAACGGTGATTCCGCCGAGGGTTATCGATATTGCGGACAACAGCTTCTCGTATGACCGTCCCGACGGTGATATTGTTTTTGAGCTTATGCAGAAAACGCTCGATGAAAACGATAATTATATCGATACACTTTCTCTGCTTCGCGAAAAATACGAAAGCGGCGAATACGTATATTACCGAACCGACCACCATTGGACCACATTGGGTGCATATTACACCTACTGCGAAATAATGGAATCGCTCGGCAAGAGCGACAAGATAATTCCTGTCAACGAGTTTGAAATCGAGCGGATAGAAAATTATTCGGGCACGACGCAATCGAAGGCAAATTTCCCGATATGTAAAAAGGACGTGCTTGAAATATGGCATCTCCCCGACGATAATGAATATACCGTTATCGCCGACGGCAAGGATCTTGGCGGATTTTACAACCGCGATTTTCTTGAATCGACCGATAAATATTCGGTGTTCCTCGACAGCACACACAACGTGACCGAAATCAAAAAAGAGGGCGTCGAGCGTGAAACCCTGCTTATCGCAAAGGATTCGTTTGCCAACTGCCTTATACCGTTTTTGGCAAGAGAGTTTGATATCGTTGCGCTGAACCTCAATACGTTCACCACGATCTCGAGCTTTGCGGAGTATTATAACGCCTCGGCGGTGCTCATCTGCTACAACACCGAAAACCTTATCACAACGCCTCATTTAAGCAAAGTCAGATAAAATTTATTTTGGAGGATATTATGAAACGCATCCTTATTATTCTGTCGATCGCGCTCGTATTCACCACCGTATTTCTTTCCGCCTGCGAAAGCGATACGAAGGACGAGTCATCGACACCCGTTACCGAATCCTCGGAAGCCCTTGACGAATCGTCCGACGCCGATATTTCTACAGTTGTATCCGATAACGATGACGAGCCGAACAACAGCGAATCGAATACCGAAGACGAATCGAGCAATGACGATTCCGAAAGCAAGCCTGGCGAGCCCGATGTACCCGACGGGCCGATAGAAACCTACGGTATCGAAATTGTTGCGGCAAGCTATACCGAAAAGCCCTATTTCGCGCTTATCGGCACGTGTGACGAGGGCGCTGTCATTACCGGCTCCGTCGGCAACATTACCGTTTCCTCGCAATCCTATAAGGGCTGGTTCTCTTTAAGACTCCCCTGCAACGGCACGTCGGTTGAGGTAAAGCTTACCTCGTCCGTAAACGGTGTTTCCTCAGACGGCTTCTATGCATATACCGCTACTCCCCAAAAGCCCGGAAGCGATATGTGGCCTATGGTGACCGGCGGCGATTATCAGTTCTTCCTCAATAAAATGCTTCCCGATTTTCAGGGCACTAATATGCCTGCAAACTACGTGTTCTCAAACCTCAAAACCAGAGTTTCGAACAGACTTAGCGAGCTTCGCAGATACAACGAAGATGCCGAAATAATTTATATGGTCGTTCCCTCTGCTATGTCGGTATATCCCGAGCTTGTTCCCGAGGAATACAAGCCCGCAAGCGGCGACACCCGTCTTGACAAAACAATGTCCGCGCTTACCGAAGCAGGCGCGACGGTGATCGATCTCAAGGCGGTCTTTGCCGAGCACAAAAACGACGAGATGCCGCTTTATTACAAGCTCGACAGCCATTGGTCAGATTACGGCGCATTCGTGGCGTATCAGGCGCTCTTTGAGCATATTTCCGAAAAATTCCCCGAAGCCGCTCCGCGTCCCATCGAGGATTTCAATTGGAATCCCGACTATTATGACGGCGGCGACTTTGCATACTATCTTGCAAAGGACGCATATCAGGCAAGCAAGTTCCAGAAAGACATCAGAGAATACGCATATTTCCGTACCTTCGAGGCACAGGTTCCCATTTCGGTAATCTCCACGCCCAGATACCGCTCGAGCACTATGCTTTGCTATAACGACCAAATGACCTATGCAAAGGTTATTCGCACCAATAACGCTGATCTCCCCAACTGCTTGGTTATGCGCGATTCCTATTCGACACAGATATACGACATTCTTGCCGAACGTATGAACTGCACCAACTATCTCGGCATGTGGGACTATACCTGGAACAGCTACACCATTTCCAGCGACAAGCCCGATTACGTTATTTATATCCTTGCCGAATGGAATCTTGATTCCGTGCTCTACAACTAACGCATAATAAAGCCCTCTCGCGCATATATTCTATTCGCGAGGTGTGGTTTATGAATACCAAAACGAAAAAGCTGTTGCTCTCGCTCGGATTACCGATAATCACGGGAGCAGCAGCTTTAATTATATCCGCATTCACGGATAATCCCTTTGATATGCTTTCTTCGCCTTTTTTTCAATTCCCGATAAGCCGATTCCGCGCGGTATGGATGCTTAACGCTTTTCTTTCGGGTGTTGCGTTTTTACGCGTGATGACGGCGGTGGCAACCTACGAATCGATGCGCGACGCACTATCGCTTTTTGCCATACAGCAGCTTTTCGTGCTCTTTTGGCCCTTATTGTTTTTCAGCCTGAAGGAATACACCTTCGCACTTTTATGGATATCTGCGCTTTGGGCGGTGACCTATTCGGAAAGAAAATACTTTATCAGGATAGATAAGCTATCGGGAATTATTTTACTACCCTGCCTTATAATCGGACTGCTGATGATATACTTTTCTGTCGGCGTGTGGATAATTTGGAATCTGGGATAAATAAGCACATTGAAAATAATCATCTGCCGCGATATTCCTGCTTTATGACCTCTGCCATTTCCTCGGGAGATTCCCGACATCCTCCGGCGAGCCATAGCTTAATTATTGCATTCAACCCGTTTCTGAAAAATTCTATATGATATTTAATATTGCTGTCGATGTGCTCTTTTTCCGCGCGCCGGCTATCGTAAATTGAAACGAGATGCTTTTCATCGTAGCAAAGCTTGAAATAGGTTTTATAAAACAGTTGATTTTCCTTGATATGCATAAACATTTTCAGCACGCCCGTACGCTCGTTGAAATAATCATAGTCGATAAATAATGCGCTGAACTCGTTTTCAAGTTTTTTTCTCGTTTTATCCGCGAGATCGAAAATATCAATATAATTCGCATAAAAGGTGCTTCGGTTCAACCCTGCGTTTTTTATAATATCAGAAACGGTTATTTGATTGATTTCACGGGTCTGCAAAAGCTCCACGAAGGCTTTTTCGATTTTTTCCTGCGAATCCCTGCGTCTCTTGTTGTTTTTTACGTTCATAAACGTCTCCTTTTTATTATTCCGACACTTGTCTGTATTTTGATGATTGTTTTCTTGTACTGCTGTCAGTATACTATAATCGCAATAATAAGACAAGTGTTGTTTTAATGAAAGGGGGTTATAAAATGAAAAAAAGCAATTTTATCGCGCTGATAATGGGAACCGTAAGCGGAGTTTTGTTCGCGCTTGGTATGTGTATGACGCTTATTCCCGAATGGAATTCCTTTAACGAAGGCATCGTATTCGGAGCAGTCGGTATCGTTCTCGGCATCGTTACACTTATCGTTTGGTGCAAAAAAGAAAACAAAAAATTACCCAAAATGAACGGCAAAAACATTTTACGTGCGCTTTATGCCGCTATTTCGGTTTTGGTATTCGGTACCGGCATGTGTATGTGCCTTGTATGGAATATTATCGTATGGGGCACTCTTATCGGATTGCTTGGTATCGTTATGCTGATAGCACTTATTCCTATGATCAAGGGTATAAAATGAGAGCTTTGAAAATTGTAAAAAATCCACATATCTCTCTCTTTTTAAACATTGCATATGCGGCAAGTAATTGTATCGTTGGTTTTTTTGAATATTCGTGGTGGTTTATTACCGTTGGTATTTACTACGCCGTTCTTTCCACAGCGCGATTTTTGGTATTAAAACGAAAAAGGAAAGCAAACGGTGATATAAATACCGAACGGCTTGCAAAACGTATCACCGGAAGCCTGCTTGTCGCGCTCTCCTTTTGCCTTATCGGTATAAATATTCTTTCATCAATAAAGGCTCGCGGCACGGCGTTCAATGAAATCATAATGATTGCTATTGCCGCCTATACATTTACAAAGATAACCGTAGCTATAATCGGTATGGTAAAGGCAAAAAATACAGAGTCGCCTATCATAAAAATACTTCGGAATATTTCATTAGCAGATGCTTGCGTTTCGATATACACAATGCAACGCTCGATGCTCGTGACGTTTCCGGGTATGAAAGCATCGGAAATTCAATTATTAAACATTATAACGGGAACGGTGACGTGGTGCATCGTGCTGTTACTCGGAATCAATCTTATCGGAGGAAAATATTCAGATATGGCTAAATCCAAAATCGTAAAAGCGACCGAACAAATCGCCGACGCAGTAACCGACGGATATAAAAAAATCGAAAAGGGAGTTGTTGACGGTTACAAAAAAATAGAAAAGGGAGTTGTCGACGGTTACACCAAAATCGAGGACAAGTTTGTAGACGCTTATCTCACAAAGGACGGCGAAACCGTCGAAGAAGCTAAAGAAAGAATCAAAAAAAGCAACAAGCAATAAACACAACGGAGAAAAAACTGTCATTGCAGACCGAGAGAAATGAGCTTTTTACACCATTAAAAGAAAAAGTGTGCTTTACAAACATACCGAAAGCACACTTTATTTTTTTATTAATCGGGTCTTCCCGTTAAATGTCCCTCGTCGGAAAGGTTGGGATAGCCGAGCTGACGCAAAGCCTCGTACACGATGATCGCAACGGCGTTCGACAGATTTAAAGAGCGCACAAATCCCAACATGGGAATGCGGATGCATTTATCGTAATTTGCTTCCAGAAGCGGCTCGGGCAGACCGTGGCTTTCCTTTCCGAAAACGAGGTATATATCCTCGTCCTGCGGATATTCGACCTCGGAATGACATTTCTGCCCCTTTGTCGAGCAGAAATAAAAGCGACCATTATTGTTTTCCGAAATGAATTCTTCCCAATTTTTATAGGTATTAACGGTAAGATACTGCCAATAATCAAGACCTGCACGGCGAATAGTACGCTCGCTAAGCTCGAAGCCCAACGGCTCGATAAGATGCAGATGACAGCCCGTAACGGCGCAGGTGCGCGATATATTGCCCGTATTCTGCGGAATCTCGGGCTCGTATAAAACCACATGTATCATATTATTCACCAAACGAAGTATTTTTGTTAATTATATCACCTTTCGATGCTTTTCGCAACAGATATGTCTTGATTAACCGAAAAAAATGTTTTATAATAAATTATAAAGCTTTGGCAATACGGGAGGTAAATATGAGTTTGAAGATACTTAAAATAGACCCCTATCTCACACCGTTTCAAAAGGACCTTGAAAACCGCGTGGCTCTTTATACCGAAAAGCGTGCGGAATTGGTAAACGAAAACGAGTGCCTTTCGGATTTTGCCAACGGCTACGAATATTTCGGTATTCATCCGTTAGAAGACGGCTGGGTATATCGCGAATGGGCACCCGGTGCAGACAGTATGTTCCTGACCGGTGATTTCTGTAATTGGGAGCTTCACGCATACCCGATGACAAAGATCGAAAACGGTGTTTTCGAAATATATTTAGACGGCAAGGACGTTCTTTCCGTCGGTCAGAAGATACAAGCGATAATCTACCGAAACGGCGAATTTATGCGCCGCATCCCCGCATACGCAACGCGCGTGGTGCAGGACCCCGTTACCTACAATTGGTGCGCCGAGGTCGACGACGTGCTTTTTGACGGATTTGAATGGACCGATTCGGGCTTCAAGCCTGCAAAAACTCCCTTTATATACGAATGCCATATAGGTATGGCGCAGGAGGACGGCAAGGTAGGCAGCTATAAGGAATTTACCGAAAACGTACTTCCGCGCATAAAATCGCTCGGCTACAACACCATTCAGATAATGGCGATAATGGAGCATCCCTACTACGGCTCGTTCGGATATCAGGTATCCAATTTCTTCGCCGCAAGCTCGCGCTTCGGTATGGCGAAGGATTTAAAGGCACTTATAAATGCCGCGCACAAAAAGGGCATCACCGTGCTTTTGGACGTGGTGCATTCGCACGCCGTGAAAAACGGCGGTGACGGACTTAATTATTTCGACGGCACGCATTACCAGTATTTCCACGAGGGCGAGCGCGGATATCACAAGGCGTGGGACACCAAGCTTTTCAACTACGGAAAGAACGAGGTTCTGCATTTCCTGCTTTCCAACCTTAAATATTGGATGGAGATATTCCATTTTGACGGCTTCCGCTTTGACGGCGTAACGAGTATGCTTTACCACGATCACGGCTTGGGAAGCGCCTTCACAGGATACGATATGTATTTCTCGATGAACACCGACACCGAGGCTGTGACCTATTTACAACTTGCAAACGAGCTTATACACGAGCTTAACGAAAACGCAATAACTATTGCCGAGGATATGTCCGGTATGCCGGGCATGTGCATAGCAACAAAAGACGGCGGCATAGGCTTCGACTTCCGTCTTTCTATGGGTATCCCCGACCTTTGGATAAAGTTCATAAAGGAATACAAGGACGAGGATTGGGATATGTTCAAGCTCTGGTACGAGCTTACAAGCCGCAGAAACGGTGAAAAATCCATCGGCTATTGCGAATCGCACGATCAGGCACTCGTCGGCGACAAAACTATTATATTCCGTCTTTGCGACTCCGAAATGTATTGGAGTATGAGCAAGGACAGGCAAAGCCCGATAATCGACCGCGGTATCGCTTTGCACAAGATGATACGTCTTCTTACCTCTACCGTCGTGGGCGAGGGTTATCTCAACTTTATGGGCAACGAGTTCGGTCACCCCGAATGGATAGATTTCCCGCGCGAGGGCAACGGCTGGAGCTATCATTACTGCAGACGTCAATGGAGTCTTGCCGACAATAGTCTTTTGCGCTACGAATACCTGCAGGACTTCGACAAGGCGATGATTAAGCTTTTAAAGGGCGAACGCCTTTTGAGCAAAAAGACGCAAAGCCAATGGATAGACCAGAACGACAAGGTTTTGCTTTACACTAAAAAGGGACTCGCTTTCGCATTCAATTTCCACCCCGACAGATCGTTCGAAAATTACTTTATTCCCGTCGAGGAAGCAGGCGCCTACAAGGTGATCCTTTCGAGCGACGATGAAAAATTCGGCGGATTCAACAGGGTTGACAAGCAATACACCTATAACACCGAAATAACGGCTGACGGAAGACTCGGATTCTTCTGCTATCTTCCCTCCCGTGCGGCAATAGTGCTGAAAAAAGAAAAATGATAAAGAAGATAAGCCTGCTCGGACGTGAGCTTTGCTATGACCTGCAGCGTAAACGCGTGAAGAATATTAATTTACGCATCAAGCCCGATTGCAGTCTGCACGTAAGCGCAAGCAGATACGTTTCCGAAAGCACGATAAACGAATTTTTGCGCGCGAACGCCGAAAAGATAATAAGCACGCTTGATAAGTTTTCATCGATTCCCGAAGGCAAGCAACGTACAAAAATGTTTGCCGACGGCGATATTCTTTATCACTTCGGCAAGGAAAAGGTATTACGTCTGCAAAACGGAAGCAAAAACGATATAACCTCCGACGAATTTTGCATTTATATGACGGTCAAGGATATTACGGATGCGGATCTGAAACGGAAAACCTACAACGCGTGGCTCAAGGAAGAAAGCAAGACGGCGATATCCCTGCTGTGCGAACGCGCTTATCCGATCTTCAAGAACGCGGTTTCAACCTTCCCCGAAATAAAATACCGGCTTATGAAAACGCGCTGGGGCAGCTGTATGCCAAAAACCAAGGTGCTTACCTTCAATACCGCACTCGCGGAATATTCCGTTGAGTGTATAGAATACGTTGTGTTTCACGAATTTACGCATTTTATACATCCGAACCATTCAAAAGCATTTTATGCCGAATTGGAAAAGCATATCCCCGATTGGAAGGAACGAAAAGCAAGGTTGAAAACGTTATAAAAAGGAGATAGTATGGGACCCGAAGTATTGATACCTCTTATATTTGCCGTGATGTTTTTGATAATAGACGTTTCGATGTTTATTAAAATGATATCCATATTAAAGAAAAGCAAGAATGACACGGTAGAAAATTTCGGAAACAAATTAAAGCCGTACCTATACGCAACGGAGATCGTCAGCGTGCTGATGGCGATCTGTTTGATAATTGTAACGACCGTTTCCAATCTGTAGAATAAAAAGAAAATATGCTTCTCACTTTAATTGAGAAGCATATTTTTTCTTATCATAGACTAAAAGGACGTAAAGAACGAGCTTGTCCTCGATCCGGTCTTTTAATATCCGTATTTTTTTCGGTTAAACGCAAGGAAGATAAGCGTTGCGACCACCGCCATAAATTCCGCGACGACCACCGATACCCACACGCCGTCGATGCCCCAGATAAGCGGGAGCAGCATAACCGCTGCGATTTGAAAAACGAGGGTCCGCAAAAACGATATAAGCGCGGAAACGAGCCCGTTATTAAGCGCCGTGAAGAATGACGAGCCGAATATCGCTATGCCCGACAGCAGGAACGAATATGAAAACATACCGAACGCATCGAGCGTCAGCTCCTTAAGTCCCGCATCGTAGCCGACGAACATCTCGGAAAGCGGCTCGGCAAGAATAAACGCAAGCAAAAGCATACAAACCGAGCAGATGCCTATTATAACGAAGCTTTTTTTCAATATACTCTTCAGCTCGCTTTTGTTTTCGGCACCGAAATGATAACCTATAACGGGTGCAGTGCCTACGGAATAGCCGATATATGCAGCAAGAAATATCATATTCACATACATAAGCACGCCGTAAGCCGCGATTCCGTCCTCGCCTGCATATTTTATAAGCTGTATGTTATAAAGTATACCGACAAGCGACATCGAGATATTCGACATAAGCTCCGACGAGCCGTTTGTGCACGCCTTTAAAAGCGAGCGTCCGTCGAAGCTCGGGCGTACTAATTTAAGAAGACTGCTGTTTTTACAGGAGAAATATATCAGCGGTATTACACTGCCCACGACCTGACTCATCGCCGTAGCCACTGCCGCGCCGACAAGCTTTAAATGCATCGGAAGCAATATTACCAGAAGCGCGTCGAGCACCATATTGGTCACACCCGATGCCACGGTTACAAATAGCCCCAATTGCGGCTTTTCCGCGGTTACGAAAAAGCTTTGAAACTCCAGCTGAAGCATATAAAACGGAAGCGCCGCCAGAATCATCCTACCGTAAACAACGGCATTCTCGAGCAGATCCCCATCCGCACCGAGAAATGCTGCTATCGGACGGATAAATATTATCCCGAATACCGCCACTGCCACACCCGTGATCGCAGAGGCAAGCACAAAAAGAGAAAACAGTTTTTTTGCTTTTTCGTTATTACCCTCTCCGAGCGTTTTTGCGATAAGCGCACTGCCGCCGGTACCGAACATAAACCCGAACGAGCCAAGGATAATAATAAACGGATATATAAAATTCACCGCCGCAAAGGGTGATTTACCTACGTAGTTAGATACAAAAAATCCGTCTACCACGCCGTATATCGAGGTGAATATCATCATCGCCACCGACGGAAAGGTGAATCGGAGTAGCTTTTTATATGTAAAATGGTCGAAAAGATGTATCTTCATTTTCTTCTCCAAAATATTATCGGAATTATTTTAGCATAAATATTTTTTAATTGCTACGGATAAATTCCAGAACAAAATATAGGGACTATACCATGTCTTTGTTCATTTTGAATATTTTTCTGTATTTTGCCGCGCAACACGATTAAATACATACAATTTTCCGATGTAATTTCGAAAACTATTTAATATAGTACTTGAAATGACTATTTTTTTGGTGTATAATGCGTACAATAGGTTTTAATTTATATTAAGGACGGAATTTAAATGAGCATTTACGAGGAGTTCCTGAAAAAAAGACACAAAATAAGACCCGTTCACGATTTTCGCGAATTGGTATATGAAAGCGAAAAGCATTTTGCAAAGCTTCCCGCATTCCACCTGCGCGACAGAAAGATCACGTACGAGGAATTTGCGGAAAATTACCGTTCGCTCTGTACAGCGCTTCTTGAGCGCGGCTACAAGGGCAAAAGAATAGCCATAATCGGCGCAAACAGCTACGGCTGGATATCCGCTTATCTTGCGGCTGCAAGCATCGGCGTTGCAGTTCCCATCGACAAGGAGCTTTCGGTTGACGATATGCTTAACTTTATGAACGATGCGGAATGCTCCGCAGTGTTCGCCGACGAAGCTATACTGAAGCAGATGCCCGAGCTTGACGGCGTAACCAAATTCGCCGTTTCCGAAATCGATGTCCTTTTTGCAGAGGGTGCAAAGCTTTATGCCGAAGGCAAAAACGAAATCGATAAAATGCCTATGAACGTCGAGGAAATGAGCATTCTCATTTTTACCTCGGGTACAACCGGCAACTCGAAGGGTGTATGTCTATCGCAGAAAAACATCTGCGCGAACATCAACTCCACCGCTTGTATGGTAAAGGTGGACCCCACGCTTCATTCCCTTTCGGTGCTTCCGCTTCACCACACCTACGAAACCACGCTCGGACATATGCTTTTGCTTTCGGGCGGCTCGTGCATATCCTATGCCGACGGTCTGCGTCAGGTTGCGAGAAACATCACCGAATACCAACCCAGCGTGCTTATAGTAGTTCCGCTTCTGCTTGAATTTATCTTAAAGCGCATTGATTCGCAGATACGCAAATCGCTCCCCGAGAAGATATTGCCCGCAGAGGGCACACCTTTAAGCGAGGTTTTAAAGGCGTTACCTTGGATATTGCGCGTTATCGTTAAACGCAAGGTGAAAAAATCATTGGGCGGCAAGCTTCGTCTTCTCATCGTAGGCGCGGCACCCATCAAGCCCGAGGTTATCGAATCATTCTGCGCACTTGGTATAACCACCTATCAGGGCTACGGTCTTACCGAATGCTCGCCCCTTATTGCAGGTAACAACGATTTTTATATGAACGCAGCTGCTGTCGGACTTCCGATACCCGACGTTGAAATCAAGATCGAAAACCCCAACGACGAGGGCGTGGGTGAGATCGTCGCGAAGGGCGATAATATTATGATAGGATACTACAACGACCCCGAGGGAACTGCGCACGTAATGCGCGGCGGTTATTTCCATACGGGCGACCTCGGCAAATTCGACGAGGAAGGGTTCTTATACGTTACGGGTAGATGCAAAAACGTTATCGTCGCGCAAAACGGCAAAAACATCTATCCCGAGGAATTGGAGACCCGTCTTTCCGAGGAGGATTATATTTCCGAAGCGCTCGTTCTCGGCGTACCAAACGCAAAAGGCGGTACGGCTATCAAGGCTAAAATATTCCCCTGCATCGAAAAGATACAGCAGGTCTACAAGGACGTCGTTCCCTCGCAGGACGATATCCTCAAGGAAATTGCAGGCGTCGTGGCTAAAATCAACGACTCCCTGCCCAATTACAAAAAAATAATCGTAACCGAAATCGTTTGGGAGGCGTTCGAAAAGACGACCACCAAAAAAATCAAACGCTTCGGTCAGAACGTCCTTTAAAAAGCAAAAGAGCAGTGCAGGTTAAATACCCGCACTGCTCAAATTTTATCCTATAAGGCTTCCCAATTCATCAAACGTGCAAACGCTCGCGCCGTAATAATGCGAGCCGTCGCGGTTGAAGAGCACGGGGGATATTCCAACCTCCTCCGCGCCTAAAAGGTTTTCGACCGTATTATCTATAAATATACATTCGTATGCGGATCTGCCGATTTTATCCAGCGTAAGATCGTACATCCTCAGTTCGGGCTTGCGGCATTTTACATCCGCGCTGATAATTTTATGTGAAAAATATTTATCGAGCCCGAATTTTCGGGTGATAAAGCTGCTCCACTCTGACACGTCGTTCGAGAGCAGCACAAGCTCGTACCTGTCCTTTACCTTTTCCGCGAAATCTGTAAATCCGCTATCGAGCGTAAGGTATTTATCGAGATATTGCTTCATATGATATTCGGTATCATCAAGACCGATACGCTTGAAAAACTCGTTGGAATCTATCTCGCCGAGTCCCGCTTTATCAAAAAGACGCTCGCTCCATATCGTCGATTCTACCCTTTTGTACTCGTCCGAAGACAGTATGTCGCGTGCGTAATCCAGCACCCTGCCCTTCGGCTCGTTCAATATCACGCCGTACATATCTATAAGCAGAGTTGTATATTCCTTAACCATTTTGCATTCACCACAAACCTTTTATGCTTCTTTGCCGCATCGTCGTTTCCGATTTATTGACAGTTTTTTGCGTTTTTTATATAATATCATTAATATTTTGTTTTGTAAAGACGCGTTTTCGATGTTAATTTAATGTTAATTTAATGTTAAAGATATATTTTGTATTTGTATAATTATGAGATAATATACCGTTGGGACAAGGTGGCGCAGCAAATGAAGAAGAAAAACAAAAAGAAAAAATGGATGAAATTCCGTCACCGCGTTGTGACGAATATCGTGCGGGTGATCCTCAAGCCGTATTCGGTTTGGAAATACGGAATCAAAGCGGAACGTTTCAAGGAGCAGGGTGACAGAGCTTATTTGATATTGCTCAACCACCAGACACCGTTTGACCAATTCTTCGTGGGTATGTCGTTCAAGGGTCCGGTCTACTATCTTGCGACGGAGGATATCTTCTCGAACGGCTTCGTTTCGACGCTTATACGCTATCTCGTAAATCCCATTCCCATAAAAAAGCAGACCACCGACATCGTTGCCGTTATGAATTGCATAAAGGTCGCCAAGGAGGGCGGAACGCTTTGTATCGCGCCTGAAGGCAACCGCACGTACAGCGGAAAGACCGAATATATGAGCGATGCCATAGCCATGCTCGCGAAAAAGCTTAAGCTTCCTATCGCGCTTTATCGGATCGAGGGCGGATACGGTGCTCAGCCGCGTTGGAGCGATTGCGTACGCAAGGGTAAAATGCGCTCCTACGTTTCACGAGTTATCGAACCCGAGGAATACGTTGATCTTTCGGACGCCGAGCTTTTTAAGCTTATTGAGGACGGGCTTTACGTGAACGAGGGCGTTGCCGACGGTTGCTTCAAATCCGATAAACGTGCCGAATATATCGAACGCGCACTTTACGTCTGCCCGTTCTGCGGTCTTTCGGTATTCGAAAGCCACGGAAACGAGTTCGAATGCAAGAAATGCGGCAGAAAGGTACACTACGGCGAGGATAAAAAATTATCCGGTATCGGATTCGACCTGCCGTTTGAATTCATCACCGAATGGTACGATTATCAAAATGATTTTATAAACGCGCTTGACGTAACACAATATACCGAAGAGCCGCTGTACAACGACGTTGCGAATATCTCCGAGGTTATAGTTTACAAGCGCAAGAACATATTGGCCGAAAACGCGGATATTGCGCTTTACGGCGACAGAATAGTTATCGAAGGCGCAGGCTTTTCGACCGTGTTCCCCTTCTCGGAAATCACTGCCGCGGCGGCATTGGGACGAAACAAGCTGAATATCTATCACGACAAAAGGGTATATCAGTTCAGGGGCGACAAGCGATTCAACGCACTTAAATACGTAAACCTGTACTTCCGCTATAAAAATATTGACAGAGGTGAACCGGATGGAAAATTTTTGGGACTTTAATGTCTGGAGCGGCTTTAACCTTATCGCAGTTTTGCTTATAAGCTTGCTCGCGGCTAATATGCTGAAAAAAGCAATACCCGCTTTACAAAACTCGCTTATACCCACGTCGGTGCTCGGCGGCGGTATACTTATCGTTGTGGCTTACATATACAAGCTCATCACCGGCAACATTATGTTCGATACCGAATTTTTCGGCGGTAACGGAACTGCAACGCTTGAAATTATTACATATCACGCCTTGGCGCTCGGCATGATCGCATCTACCTTCAAGCCCGCAAAAGGTAAAATGACCAAAAAGAGGACCACGGAAATATTCAACACGGGCGTTACGACCGTTTCTACCTATCTGATGCAGGGCGTGCTTGGTATAGGCATCACCATTCTCGCCGCTATGCTTCTGGAAAACGTGTTCGCTCCCGCCGGCGTTCTTCTGCCCTTTGGCTACGGTCAAGGCACGGGACAGGCGATGAATTACGGCGGCATCTACGAGGCCGATTACGGCTTTGCAGGCGGCAAGAACTT
>JAZNWF010000045.1:0-20107 GCA_045593165.1 Eubacteriales bacterium | reverse complement strand
TTCGAATAATAAAAAGATCATATCAAAAGGAGTGCTTTTTACAAAAAGCACCCCTTTTAAACCCCGCAAAAACTTTTTATATCCGAAAAACTAAAGTTTTTCGGGAAAATACAATAAAATTTAACATAAAAACCGAGGACATGCGCCTCGGTTTTTATTCCTATGATGTCCGCAACCTCGGACAAACACGTAGTGCGCGCACGAGGTTGGTGCGAACGAACGGGCATCACAAACCCCGCCGAAGCGGTTAACGGCTAAAACGCTTGCCGTTTTAGACGAGAGCGAAGCGATTATATCCCCGCAAAAACTTTTATATCCAAAAAAGCTTGCTTTTTTCGAATATAAGGATTTTTGAGGGTTCAAGGGAACTTTTTGCAAAAAGTTCCCTTTTAAAATGTTCTAAATAGAAAATAAAAAAGGGCTGAAATTTCAGCCCTTTTTATTATTTATTGTTGTTTATGCCTTCTTCTTCTTGAGAACGATAACAACTGCTGCTGCGATAGCTGCAACAACTACAACAACGATAACAATGATAAGAACGGTGTTGCCGCCTTCTTCATCCTTTTCAGCTTCAGAAGATTCGGTAGTAGCTGCGTCATCTTCCTTGTCTGCGCCTTCAGACTCGGTGGTACCGGTAGAAGTGTTGGTCTTGTCATCTTCAGAGGTAGCAGGAGTAGAGGTTACAGGTTCATCGGGAGTGGAAGGATCTTCGGTAGTGGTAGATTCATCGGGAGCGGAAGAATCTTCAACAGGAGTGTCCAGAACAGGTTCTTCGATGTAAACGAAGGAGTTGGAGTATTCCTGCTTTTCGTCGTCGATATCAATGCCCCAGATACCAACCTTGGTGCCTACCTTGTAGGTAGCTGCCTTGTTCTTAGCTTCATTACCAACGCCCTGTCCATCGGAGTGGAAAGCAACGATTACACAACCTTCTTCGAGAGTTGTGAATACGGGAGCGGAGCCGGTGTTGGAAATAACTTCTACAATTTCATAGAGGTCATCTTCAATGGGCTTGAGTACCCAAGTAAGTGCGTAGTTGAAGTTGTAGCCGCCTTCAGCGTTGCTGTAATCACCTTCGAGATCGGTGATAAGGGTAGCATCTTCGCCGCCGATAGGAGTATTGAACTTAGGAATAAAGAGCTGTTCCTTTTCACGGAGATCGGTGGGAACTCTGCCGGGGCCGATGAAGCTGTTATCGATAGAAATATCGTCCTGTCCTTCGGGAACGTTAAGTTCTACAACGCCTGCTTTGTTGATGTCTTCCATGTAGAAGCAGCCGGTCTGCCACTGGATACCTGCGCGTTCGATGTTAACGTGTTCCTGAGCGAATACAACGTAGGAAAGACCGAACTTGGAGCCGTCGCCGGTAGCGGGAACGCCTGCGAGCTTCCAAGGAATTGCGATTTCGTAAATGGTGGTTTCGCTTGCATCATCTCTGGTGCAGATTGCTTCCCAACCCTTGATGTCTTCAGCGAGAACGCCGTTAGGATATGCCCAGATTGCCTTACCGGTGGAATCGTCAGCAAGCTGACCGAAGCCCATGTTGAGGTAGTTGGATCCAAAGTTGGAGGTGCCGTCTACAGGTTCGCCGGGAGTGATACCGAGCTGAATGCAGGAGTGCATCCAGAGGTAGCCGAGAGATTCATCGGAAAGCTCGGTGCCTTCGATGGGGTTGCCGCTGGCATCAAACTGTGCCAAGGGAAGCTTTGCGTGTCTGGGAGTGTTAACCTTCCAAGCCAAGTAGAGGTTATCTGCGTCCCAAGTTGCATAGAACGAGAAATCCCAGTCTTCAACATCGTTATTCTTGGTGTGATCGAACTGAGATTTGCTTTCGGAATAAGTGTGAATAGGAAGGAGACCGTATTCGGTCGTGCCGATCTTACCGTCAACAACGGGTGCTTTTTCGGTAGAATCGATCGTAATTCCATAGTTCACGTTATCTGCTGCTGCAGAGGGCAGAACAAACAATGCTACGAGCATAGTTGCTGCGAGAAGAACAGAAAGAATCTTCTTCATAAGTATTTCTCCTTATTGATTTTCGGGCATAGTGTGCCCTTTAATGGTAGAACTATTATAAACGATTCGTACAAAAAAATCAATAGGTATTTTATGTTTTTTGTGTTTTTTGGTACGTTGCACAAAGCAAACCTCTTTTTTGTTGCTTTCGGCGGTTCATATCCGTATTTATCAAGGCTCAAAATCCTCCCTTTCGGCTAACAATAAAAATCGTATTAAATCTTGATTTTTCGCGTGTTATATATTATAATGATGTGATTATATTTTTTGTCGGAAATTCGGAGAGGATACCAATGCAAAACGGAATCGAATACAATCGCGTCAAGCGCGAGCTTTTTGATAAATATTTTGCATTCCTGAACCCGCGTCAGCGCGATGCGGTGTTCAGCACCGAAGGTCCTTTGCTTGTGCTTGCGGGTGCGGGAAGCGGTAAGACCACCGTTATCGTTAACCGTATTGCAAACATAATTCTTTTCGGCCGCGCGGCTACCGACGATACTCTGCCCGAAAACGCGCAGGATCTTCTTCCGATAATGCAGCACGCATTAAAGCTCGGCACACGGCACGAAATGGAATATATACTTAAACAATGTGCCATTGAGCCCGCATTTCCCTACCGTGTGCTTTGCATAACCTTTACCTCAAGGCGGCGCGCGAATTCAAGGAAAGGCTTTCGAGCACGCTGGGCGAGCAGGCAAACGATATATGGGCAGGCACGTTCCATTCGATATGCGTACGTATTCTGCGCAGATATATTGATCGATTGGGCTATAACAACGATTTTACGATATACGATACAGACGATCAAAAAAAGCTTATAACCGAAATACTGAAGGAGCTTAATATAGGCGATCATATCCTTCCGCCGAAGGCGGCTGTAAACGCAATTTCACGCGCGAAGGAAAACGACCGCACGCCCGAGGACGAGGCGTTGGATGCAGGCCCCGACGTAAAGGCAAGGCAGATAGCAAAGGTATATTCGCGCTATCAGCGCCGCTTGAAATCGGCAAACGCGCTTGATTTTGACGACATAATAATGCTCACGAACCGCTTGCTTGAATCGAACCCCGATATTCAAGAGCGTTATCGCGAGCAGTTCCGATACATACTCGTAGACGAATATCAGGACACCAACCCCTCGCAAAGCAGGCTTGTTGCAAATCTTTCAAACAAAAGCCGCAACGTATGCGTGGTAGGCGACGACGATCAATCGATCTACTCCTTCCGCGGAGCGACGGTTGAAAACATATTGGGCTTCGACCGTGAATACAAAAACACCAAGGTCGTGCGTCTTGAACAGAATTACCGCTCGACAGGTAACATATTAAAAGCGGCAAACGGCATAATCGAAAATAACTTTTCTCGCAAGGGTAAGGAGCTGTGGACCGATTCCGGCGACGGTGAAAAGGTACACATAAAACGCCTGTACACCCAAGCCGAGGAAGCAAGCTTTATATGCGACAAGATAAGCGAAAAGGTACGAAACGGTGCAAAATATTCGGATTTTGCGATACTTTATCGTGTAAACTCCCTCTCGAACGGGCTTGAAACCGCGCTTGTCAAGCAAAAGCTTCCTTATAAGATATATGGCGGTATACGCTTTTACGAGCGCAGAGAGGTCAAGGATATACTTGCATACCTTGCCGTGATCGCAAATCCTGCCGATACGGTTCGATTGAAGCGTATCATAAACGTACCCAAGCGCGCTATCGGCGACACGACCGTGGAAAAAATATCCGCTATCGCCGAATCGAACGGAATAACGATGTTCAACGTTATAGAACGCGCGAACGATTTTCAAGAGCTTTCCCGCGCAAGTGCAAAGATCGAACGCTTCGGCGCATTGATCAACGATCTGCGCGATTATTCGCAAAGCCACACCGTTTCGCAGATCGTTTCCGAGGTTATCGAGCAAAGCGGATACCGCTTGATGCTTGCCGACGAGGACGACGGAAGCGAGCGCGAGGAAAATATTTTGGAGCTTGTTTCCTCTGCAAAGCTTTTCGAGGAAACGGCGGAAAACCCGACGCTTGCCGAATTTTTAAACGAGCTTTCGCTCGTAAGCGACCTCGACAGCTACGATGAATCGAGCGACGCCGTGGTGCTTATGACCGTACACTCGGCAAAGGGGCTTGAATTCGACACAGTATTCATTCCCGGCTTTGAAGAAGGAATGTTCCCGAGCTCGCAAGCGCTTACCGAGGGTGACAAGGGAATAGAAGAAGAACGCAGGCTGGCCTACGTTGCGGTGACGAGAGCAAAAAAGGAGCTGTTCCTGCTCAACACCACCATGCGTATGCTTTACGGACGCACCGAGGCGAGAGCCCTATCGCGCTTCGGCAACGAAATCCCGAAAAGCGCGTGCGACAGAAGCGCGGAAAAAGAACCGAGGTCGAGCTATTCCTCGTATCAAAGCAATTCCGAAAGCGACAAACACGCGAGAAACAATTATCTCGAAAACATCCGCGCGACCGCGCAAAAGCAACAATCATCGCAATTCTTTCCTGTCGGAACAACGGTATTGCATCCGTTGTTCGGCAAGGGTGAAATATTGAAGGCAGACCCAATGGGCGGCGACGTTTTATATGAAATCGAATTTGCAAACGGAAGCATAAAACGCCTGATGGGCAATTTCGCAAAATTAAAGCAGGTATAAAAAGGGGACACCATGGCAATTATCAAACCTATCAAAGCATTGAGATTTACCGAAAAGGCAGGCGACATCGCGGAATGCGTATGCCCTCCCTATGATATTATTTCGGCAGAAGAGCGCGAACAGCTTATCGCGAAGAATCAATACAACCTTGTTCGTCTTGAGCTTCCCATCGGCGAGGATAGATACGCCGTTGCGGGCAAAATCCTGAACGAATGGCTGGAAAACGGCATCCTTGCACGTGACGAGGAAGAGGGCATTTACGTTTACCGCGAGGAATTCACCGTCGATAACGTTGATTACTGTCTTACCGGTATGATCTGTCTTGCGGAATTGCGCGAATTTGCCGACAGAGTAGTACTTCCACACGAGGAAACTCTTACCAAGGCAAAGCAGGACAGACTTAATCTTATGCAGGCAACAAACTGCAACTTCTCATCCATTTACTCGCTTTACAACGACGAAAGCGGATTTATCAAGGAAGAGCTCGACAAGAAGACCGCCGAAGCTCCCATCTGCCGCTTCACCGACGACGAAGATGTTACCCACACCCTGTGGAAAATTTCCGACAAACGCGCGATAGTTACCATTATGGGTGCGCTTGCCGACAAGCAGCTGTTTATCGCGGACGGTCACCACAGATACGAAACCGCGCTTAACTACAAAAAGCTCGAAAAGGATACTTGCGAGAACACGCAAGACAACTTCATTATGATGACGCTCGTCGATATGGACGACAAGGGCTTGGTCGTATTCCCGACTCACCGACTTATCGTTGACCGCGAGGTTACGGCGGATGAGATCACCGAAAAATGCTCCGACAGGTTCGATATTTCGGTAATTCCCCTCTCCGACGTTAAAAAGGCGTTGAACGAAGGCGTGAACGGACACACCTACGCGTTCTACAACGGCGGAAGCGATGCGCTCGTTCTTTCGCTCAAGGAAGGCAAGGGCGGAATCATCGACAACAAGGGCGAAGCATACAGCGATCTCGACGTAAGCATTCTCCATTCCTACGTGCTCGAGCACGCGCTCGGCATCGACAAGGAAAATATGGCGAACCAGATAAATCTCCGCTACACCCGTTCGATGGACGATGCTATCGAAAGCGTAAACACCGGACGTGCAAACGCGGCGTTCCTTATCAACGCTACCAAGGTTTCGCAGATAAAGGCGGTTTCGCTCGCAGGCGACAAGATGCCGCAGAAGAGCACCTATTTCTATCCGAAGCTCAAAACCGGCTTGGTTATGAACCAGCTTAAAAAATAAATCGCTTTAATATTAAGAGGTAAATATGAAAGAACTCGAAAAAAAATATAACCCTGCCGAATTTGAAGAAAGATTATACGGCGAATGGGAAGAAAAGGGATATTTTCAGCCCTCGGGCGATAAGGACGCAAAGCCGTTCTCTATCGTTATGCCCCCTCCCAACATAACCGGTCAGCTCCACATGGGCCACGCGCTTGACAATACCTTGCAAGATATTCTTGTTCGTTACAAGAGAATGTGCGGCTACGAAACGCTTTGGCTTCCCGGCACCGACCACGCTTCTATCGCTACCGAAGCAAAAATCGTTGAGGCGATGAGAAAAGAAGGTATTTCCAAAGAAGACCTCGGCAGAGAGGGCTTTCTCGAACGCGCTTGGGAATGGAACAACACCTACGGCGGCAGGATCTGCGAGCAGCTCAAAAAGCTCGGATCGTCCTGCGATTGGTCGAAGCGCCGCTTTACGCTTGATGACGGATGCTCCGAAGCGGTAAAGGAGGTTTTCGTTCGCCTTTACAACGAAGGACTTATATACAGAGGCAACCGTATGGTCAACTGGTGCACCACCTGTATGACCTCTATTTCCGATGCCGAGGTTGAATATGAGGACCAGAACGGCAGCTTCTATCATCTCCTTTATCCCGTCAAGGAGACCGGCGAAATGCTCGAGCTTGCCACCACCCGTCCCGAAACCATGCTTGGTGATACCGCGGTTGCTATCAACGCGGACGATCCCCGTTATGCACACCTGCACGGATGTCACGTGCTTTTGCCGCTTATAAACAAGGAAATTCCCATTATTTGCGACGAGCACGCCGATATGACGAAGGGAACGGGCGTCGTTAAGATCACCCCTGCGCACGACCCCAACGACTATGAGGTAGGTCAGCGTCACGATCTTCCCTTGGTGCGCGTATTCACCTACGACGGCAAAATGACCGGTGCGGCTGATAAAACGGAATATGAAGAAAGCCTGGCGCGCGGCACCGCCGCCGTCGGCGAGCCCGAGGTTTTAGATTGCGGCAAATATGCCGGCTTAACCACCGCAGAAGCGCGAAAGGTTATTCTTGCCGACCTTAAAGAAGCAGGACTTTTAAAGGCGGTAGAGCCCCTTGCTCACAACGTCGGCACCTGCTACCGCTGTCACCACGTTATAGAACCGATGGTTTCGAAGCAATGGTTCGTTTCTATGAAGCCGTTGGCAGAGCCGGCGATCGAAGCTGTTAAAAACGGTGACGTTCGCTTCATTCCCGACAGATTCTCGAAGAACTATCTGCATTGGATGGAAAACATCCGCGACTGGTGTATCTCGCGTCAGCTTTGGTGGGGTCACAGAATCCCCGCGTTCTATTGCGACGATTGCGGCGAATTGGTAGTTACCAAGGATTCGACCGCTGTCTGCCCCAAGTGCGGCAAGGAAATGCGTCAGGATCCCGACACGCTCGACACCTGGTTCTCCTCTGCGCTCTGGCCCTTCTCGACAATGGGCTGGCCCGACGAAAACGCAGAGCTTCTCAACCGCTTCTACCCGACCGATACGCTCGTAACGGGCTATGATATTATCACCTTCTGGGTTTCGAGAATGATATTCTCGGGCCTTGCCCACACAGGCAAAAAGCCCTTTACCGACGTGTTCATTCACGGTCTTGTTCGTGATGCGCTCGGCAGAAAAATGTCGAAATCGCTCGGTAACGGTATCGATCCGCTCGAGGTTATAAAAACCTACGGCGCAGACGCGCTTCGATTCACTCTCGCAACCGGCAACAGCCCCGGAAACGATATGCGTATCTCCGACGAAAGATTCGAAGCTTCGCGTAATTTTGCCAACAAGATTTGGAACGCGGCAAGATTCGTTATGATGAATCTCGATATCGACTGCGATACAGACAACATCGATATTTCTACCCTTGCCGAAGAGGATAAATGGGTTATCTCGCTCTACAACCGTTTGGTTGGCGAGGTTCGCGACAACATAGACCGCTACGAATTGGGTATCGCGGTTTCCAAGCTTTACGACTTTATATGGGATATATTCTGCGACTGGTACATCGAGCTTGTTAAACCCCGTCTTGCAGAAAAAGGCAGCGCAACAAACATCGCGGCACAGCAAACGCTTACCTACGTGCTTTCCAACACGTTAAAGCTCTTGCATCCCTTTATGCCGTTCATCACCGAGGAAATCTGGCTTTCTCTCCCCCACAACGGCGAAAGCATTATGGTTTCCGCATATCCCGTTGTTAAGGACGAGCTCAATTTCCCCGAAGCAGAGCGTAATATGGATATTATGCTTACCGCTATCCGCGCGATAAGAAACCGCCGCGCAGAAATGAACGTACCTCCCAAGAGATTGGCAAAGGTTATTATCGTTACCGCGGAAAAGGATCTGTTTGCCGATAAGGAAGCGTTCTTCAAGCGTCTCGCTTCCGCAAGCGAGATCGCGGTAGTAGACGAATGCGCAGACGAGGGCACCGTCCGCATCGTAACCAACGCCTGCGAGATATTCCTCCCGCTTGCCGACATCGTTGATACCGATGCCGAAAGAGAACGTCTTACCAAGGAGCTCGCAAACGCAGAAAACGAGATCAAGCGCGCTCAGGGCAAGCTCAACAACGCGGAATTCGTTTCCAAGGCACCCGAAAAGGTTGTTAACGCCGAAAAGGAAAAGCTCGCAAAATACGAAGAGCTCGCCGAAAAGCTCCGCGCAAGCATCGCTTCGCTTTAAAATACGGTTTGTTTTTACAAAGGGAACTTTTTGAAAAAAGTTCCCTTTTAATCCCTCAAAAACTTTTAAATTCGAAAAACTAAAGTTTTTCGGGTATTATTTAATTTAACACTCGAATGCTGTTTCGGGTGTTTTTGTTTCTTTCCGAAAAAAGTTTACTTTTTTCGATTATAAAGGATTTTTGAAGGGTTCCAAGGGGAATTTTTTGCAAAAAGTTCCCCTTGATCAAAAATCCCCCTTGCCTTATGCTTTTCCACCCTGTATAATAGACAATGAGGTGATATGCTATGGGAATGATATATTTCGATTCTGCCGCGACGTCGATACCGTCGGAGCAGGCAATCGAGGCGGCAAAGCGTACATTTAATATATACGGCAATCCATCGTCGGTGCATTCGGCAGGTATACAGGCAAAGCGTATTATAGACGAGGCTCGCAGAAGCGTTGCAGCCGCGCTTTATTGCACACCCGAGGAGGTTATTTTCACGGGATGCGGAAGCGAAAGCAACAACCAAGCCATTTTCGGTGCGGCAAAGCTACGCGCGCGCCGTTCAAAGCGCATAATCACCACCGACAGCGAGCATCCCTCGGTATCCGCACCCATTTCCGCGCTTGAAGCTGACGGCTACGAAATAATACGTATTTCGACAAAAAACGGCAAATTAGACCTTATACAGCTTGAAAACGAATTAAAAAGCGGCGCGGCGTTTGTTAGCATAATGCTCGCAAACAATGAAACCGGCGCGAAATACGATATTGCCGCGGTAAGACGGCTTATCGACAGAAGCGGCTGCGGTGCTTTGTTGCACTGTGACGCGGTTCAGGGCTTTTTGAAGACAGATAATCCGAGAGAGATAGCAAAAAACTGCGACCTCGCAAGCATTTCCGCGCACAAGATAGGCGGATTGAAGGGCGTCGGCGCGTTATATATTAAAAAAGGTATAAAATTACCTGCATTTATCCGTGGCGGCGGTCAGGAAAGCGGATTCCGCTCGGGTACCGAAAACGTAATCGGCATCGCGGCATTCGGCGAAGCGTGTAAGGCGTTTAACAACGAAATCCGCGCACACATAACAAATACGAGAAATTATCTTGTATCTCTGCTTTCAAAAAGCGAATATATTTCGCTTCATATCCCCGAATCGCATATCGATTCTATTATTTCGGTGTCGGTTTTGGGCGTACGAAGCGAGGTTATGCTGAACGCGCTGAATCTGCACGATATATGCGTTTCTGCGGGAAGCGCCTGCTCTGCCCGAAAGGGTCCGAGCGGCGCATTGACGGCATACGGACTTTCAAAGGAAGAAATCGAAAGCACTATAAGAATAAGCATCGGCGCACACAATACTATGGAGGAATGCGATTTTCTTGCCGCAAAGCTGGAGGAAACCGCAAAGGTACTTAAACGATGAAGGAAGTTTTACTTTTAAAATACGGCGAAATAGTTTTAAAGGGGCTTAACAGAAGCTATTTCAATACTGTACTCGAAAGCCGCGTTAAGCGTGCGCTCAAGCAGGTTCAGGGCGAATTTTATTACGATTACGCTCAATCCACGCTTTGTGTATGGGGCTCGGACGATGCGGATATGGACGCCGCATACGAAAGAGTGAAAAAGGTGTTCGGTATCGCAACGGTTTGCCGCGGTATCGAATGCGAAAAGGATATGGACGACATCGTTTTGAAGATGACCGAAAATATCGACGAGCTTTTGGGCAACGCAAAAACCTTTAAATGCGAGGCAAAGCGAAGCGACAAAAAGTTCCCGCTTAAATCCCCCGAGATATGCGCTCTTTGCGGCGGAAAAATACTTGAAGCGCGCCCCGATATGACGGTTGACGTTATTAATCCCGATAAAATCATCACCATCGAAATCCGCGACCGCGCGGCGTTCGTTCACGGAAACGGCGAAAAGGGAGCAGGCGGGGTTCCCGTCGGCTCGAGCGGCAGAGCGATGCTTATGCTTTCGGGCGGTATCGACAGCCCCGTTGCAGGACATATGATCGCCCGCAGAGGCGCGGCTATCGACGCGGTATATTTTGAAACTCCCCCCTACACGGGCGAAGCGGCGGCGGAAAAGGTGCGTACCCTTGCCGAAAAACTAACGGTCTACTGCGGTGAGATATATCTCCACTCGGTCAGCCTTACAGAAATTCAGGAAACGCTTGTTAACACCTGCAAGGAAAAGCTCTTTACCCTGCTTCTGCGCAGATTTATGGTGCGTTGTGCTTGTAAGATCGGCGAAAAATACGGTGCGGGCTGCTTGATCACGGGTGAAAGCTTGGGTCAGGTTGCAAGCCAGACTATGCAGGCTCTTGCCGTGACCGATGCGGTAGCAACGCTTCCCGTTATGCGTCCCTGTATCGGTCTTGATAAGGAAGAAATCGTTGTCCGCGCAAGAGAGATCGGCACGTTTGAAACCTCGATTCTCCCCTACGAGGATTGCTGTACCGTATTCACTCCGCGACACCCCGACACAAAGCCCGATATGGCAGAAATATTGGAAGAAGAAGCAAAGCTTGACGTCGAAGGACTTGTTGCACGCGCACTCGCTACCGACCATTTTGTAAGATTGGGGTAAACAGATGAAATCACTTATAAATAAATTGAAAAAAATGGGATATAAGCTCTCCGCGGCTGAATCATGCACGGGCGGTCTTGTATCCAAGCTTTTGACCGATACTCCCGGCGCAAGCGAGGTTTTCGATTGCTCGGTAACCACCTATTCCAACCAAGCAAAAATGAAGCTTTTGGGCGTAAAAAAGGAAACGCTTGATAATTTCGGCGCGGTGTCCGAGGAGACCGCACGCGAAATGGCATCGGGCGTGTTAAAGCTTTCACATGCGGATATAGCTGTTTCGGTAACGGGATTGGCAGGCCCCGAAAGCGACGAAAGCGGAAAGCCTGTCGGCACGGTCTGCATCGGCATCGCAACGGCAGAAAAATGCTATGCAACCACGTTTCTTTTTGCCGGAAGCCGTGCACAGATACGTAAAATGTCGGCAAAAATGGCGTGCAAGCTGGTGTTTGACGAGCTCGGGGTAAGTCCTAAAAAGGAATTCCGTATTACTGCACCGGTAAAAAAAGCAGGAAAAGCGGTAAAAAGCAAGATTAAATCGATAAGAAAAAAATAAAAAACAAAAGAGTACCGTTGGTACTCTTTTTGTTTTTGTCTATGGGTTACAAAAAAGATATTTTTGCTTGTTTTGCGTATAGATTTGTACCCTCACAGCTTTAAACACAATCATACGTTTCCATTTGCCCGCAAAGCATATTAAAGAAACCAAACTTTTCGTAGAAAGGTTTTAGTTTTTCTTCATAAACGACAGAGATCATATATATGTGTTTGTTCTTCAAAAAATCAATCATAATTTTCATCAAATCAGTACCGATTCCTTTGCCCTGATAATCAGGATGAACCATCAAATCTTGAATATACGCATCAGTAACACCGTTAGACACGCAATCAATATATCCAATTAGGCTATCCATGTTATAAATAGCGATATGATAGTACGAAGACATCAATGGATTATTATATTCATTTTCCATTCTGTTCCATCCGACGGATTCGCGCAAATCAGCTAAATTCTTCGCAAGAATCGTTTTGTTGTATTCGTAATTCATTTCATATTTTCCTTTGCTGTGTTTATAGAAGCAATTAGCATTGCGCGCAAACCGGAGCATACCGTATCTAAAGCTTTATATTGATTCTCTGTCATATAATTCGTTTTATATAACAATTCTAACCAATATCCTGTTTCGTTTGCTTCTTTGATAGCTATCTATAATTTTGCGATAAAATCCGCTTTTCCGTGAGCATACTGTGCTTCGCGGATATTGGCCCCGATAGAAGTGCCGTTTCTGCCGATTTGATTAGAGATTATATGTTCCCTATTTTCTTTTAAGTATTTGACAAGATTAATTATAGAAACGGCAAATTCCATTGACTGTACGGATAACTTATCATTGCGCATATAAAACACCTACTTTCTGGATTTAGTATATCATGCATTTCTAACTATTTCAATGAAAAATGAAGCATTGGCTTCGCCAATATGAAGCACTCGCTACACTCGTATGAAGCGAAGCGTGTTTTTCGTTTTTAATGTGCCGAAAGGCACGCTTCATAGCCGAGGGCGACTTCATTTTTCATGCGCTGTCAGGCGCGCTTCATTCTGCCAAACAAAAAAAACACCCTTTTGGGTGTTTTTTGTTTGGCAGCGGAATAGGGATTCGAACCCCAACAAACAGAGTCAGAGTCTGTCGTGCTAACCGTTACACAATTCCGCTATATTTACGTCGCCTTTCGGCGCGAGCATTATTCTACCATCTTTTTTTAAAAATGTCAATACTTTTTTTGTTTTTTATAAAAATCTCAACATATCATTTTTTTACATTTTGTTACAACAACAGATATTCCGTTGCACTGACGACACGTCGTATATTTTTTGTATGATTTTGGTTAATAAAATAGATAAAACCTATTGAAAATTGTATAATTTAATGGTATAATAAGTCACTCTAAAAAAAATTTATGGAGGCACTAATGAAACGCATTATTAGTTTTATCGTAGTTTCTGTTCTTCTCCTTGCTATGTTCGTTTTCCCGAGCGCAGCTGAAGAACCCATCTACACCTTCGAACAGGCTATCACCCAGTACGAAGGCATCGCACAGGATGAACCCTCTGATATTCTTCCCGACGTAAACGGCCAGCTTTACGTTTACCTCGCTGAAGGCGCAGAGCGTGTTCTTACCTCTGAAGAAGTAAACCTTCGTTACGTTTACATTCTCGTTTGTGACTCTGAAGGCAAGATCGTTCAGGCAGGTAACAACCTCCTGAAGGAAAAACGCCCCGGCTTCCAGACCGAGCTCACCATTCCTGCTGACGGCTTCTGCGTATCCTTCTACTACAACGCAACCAACGGCCACACCATCAATCAGGATATTTACGATCTTTACTGCGAAGTACTTATTATGTACACCGCTGACGCTACCACCGAAATCTACAACAAGACTGTTGACGTTTACGGCTGTCCTCACGTTGTTTCTCACAACGGCGCGGCTGTTATCGGCGAATTCTATGAAGATGACGGCGAAGTCAGCATCCCCTCTGAACCCGAAGTTGAAGGTCCCGAACTTGACGGCGACGTTCTTTCCGGTAACATCACCGCTTTTGAAGGCGAAAACGGCGTTGAAGTAAACGGCGAAATTCGTTTCTTCGAAGCAGGCAGCGAAGACAGAGTTATCGACTCCACCGAAGTAAACCTTCGTTACTCCTTCCTTCTCGTTTTCGATGCAGAAGGCAAGCTCGTTCAGGCCGGTAACAACCTTCTTACCTCCTATGACGAACCTGCTGAAACCGATCAGACTACCGTTACTGTTCCTGCAGGCGGCGTATTGCTCTCGTTCTTCAACAACGCAGACAACTATGCAAACCACGAGTTGCTTTCTGTTTATGAAGAAGCTATCATCGGCTACTCTGCTGACGGCGTTCTTCCTAACAACATGACTATCGATATCAGCGGCTGTCCTTTCGGTCTTACCTATGATAAGGACGACCTCACCTTCGAAATCGACCTCGAAGCATTCGAAGCAGAAGATCCCGTAACCTCCGGTGAATCTACCGAAGATCCTTCCGCTCCCGAAGAATCCACCACTACTGAAGATCCCACTTCCGAAGCACCTGTAACCTCTACTCCTGCTACCTCTGAAGATGACAAGACCAACACTTCTACCGGTACCACCGAGTCTGAAGGCGCAGACAAGGAAGATGATGCAGCTACTACCGAATCTTCTGAAGCTGAAAAGGATGAAGAAGGCGGCAACACCGTTCTTATCATCGTTATCGTTGTTGTAGTTGTTGCAGCTATCGCAGCAGCAGTTGTTATCATTCTCAAGAAAAAGAAGGCATAAACAACAATAAATAACAAATAAAAAAGGGCTCATACGAGCCCTTTTTTGTCGCTTTTCTTTGGAAATGAAAAAGGGAACTTTTTGCAAACAGTTTCCTTGAAACAAAACACCTACGCTTTTTGAGCATTTCATTCCGTTATTCGACAGCAAAGAAGAAGGAAAACATCCACGCCAAATTCGTTTGATATGTCGGCAAGAATATCGCATGGCATTCTTTCGGGAATAACACCGTTTTCGAGCTTGTTAAGTGAATATACACTTATGTTTATCTTCTTTGCAAAATTCTTTTTGTTAAGCCCCGATTGCCTGCGCAGAAACTTTACGTTTTCACAAAAAATGCTTTTAGAATTGATTTTCATAGTCTTCTCCCGCTTTTTTATAACCATATGGTTATATTTTTCTCGATTATAACACTTATATGTTATTCTGTCAATACCAAATGGTTATAGAGGAAAGAAGTTTATGAATAACTATTACTGCAGAATAAAAAATCTGAGAGAAGACAGCGACTACACACAGAATTTTGTTGCACAATATCTTGGCATGAAGCAATCGCAATACAGCAGATACGAGCGCGGATTGCGCGATATTCCTACGGATATTCTTATCGCGCTTGCAAAACTTTATAACACATCAACCGATTATATTTTAGAATTGACAGACGAAATCACGCCGTATGATTAATCACTTCATTTTAAAACAAAAAGCCCTCGAATAAGGGCTTTTTATTTTAAAGTTTTCCCGAAAAACTTTGGTTTTTCGGATATAAAAGATTTTGCGGGGTTTAAAAGGGGTGCTTTTTGTAAAAAGCACCCCTTTGCTCTAAATTTTTACTGATTAATCCAATCCCGCTATTGCGAAAAGATAGTTTTCGTAATCGGGGAATTTAATGCTGAACAGCTTTATGGAAACACCGCTTACCTTAGGCAAGAATCGGGATCCGTCGACCACCGAGAAATTCGGGAAGTCTGCAACTGTCTTGCCTGCCGCCTTTACGTACGCTTCCTTGCGTATCCAGATCTTTACAAAGTTTTCGGTTTCAGTCTCGCGAGAGCTTTCACGCAGGAACTCTACCTCATCGTCGGAATAAAAGCGTTCCGCAAGCTGCATATAATCGATCTTGTTTTCGGGATCGAGTATACGCGGCAGATATTCGCCGTCGATGCCAATAGCCTTTTCATAGATAACCAAAAGCATTACACTGCCTGCACGGGTTATCGAGATATAAGCCTTTTTTTCGGTGTTTTCAACAGAGGGTCTGCCCTTTTCGTCGTAAACGACCTTTACCTTCGGTTCGTTAAGATATTCGCGAACCTTTTTTTGAATATCGCTTTGACGTTGTTTTTTTGTCGAGCTGTTTTCGAGTACAAATGTTTTAAGTCCCATTACTGTTCCTCCCCAACGGAAAGCTCTGCTTCAACGGTGGTTTCCGCAGTTGTTTCTTCGGTGTTTTCGATTTCTTCGCTTGCTTTATCCTCGGATTCCGTTTCGGGATCAACAGCTGCGAAGCGTGCAACAGACGCACCCTCTTCAAGACGCATTACAATTACGCCCGACGCGCTTCTGCCGTATACGGGAATCTCGTTTACGCGGGTACGTATGATTATACCGCCATCTGTGATAAGCATAATTTCATCGGTGGCTTTTACAAGACGGATACCTGCAAGCTCGCCCGTTTTTTCGCTTATGCCGTGGCAGATAAGACCTTTACCGCCGCGGTTCTGGCATTTATATTCGCCGGTAACGCTACGTTTACCGAAGCCGTTTGAGGTGATCGTGAGCACGTAAAGCTCGTTATCGTCGATACCCTCGGGAATTATGCCTGCGCCGACGACGAAATCGCCTTCGTTAAGCATAATTGCGCGCACACCGCGTGCGTGTCTGCCCATTTCGCGTACATCGTTTTCGGTGAAGCGGATCGAAATACCGCGGTTTGTTGCAACGATAATATCATCGTTGCCCGAGGAGCGAAGCACGTAAAGCAGCTGGTCGCCCTCATCAAGCGTAATAGCGTAAAGACCGCTGTTGCGCTTTCTTTGATATGCGGTGAGGTTGATACGCTTAACTACGCCGAATTTTGTTATAAGCACAAGGTTCTGGTCCTCGGTAAATTCGGTTACGGGAACGATAGCGGTTATCTTTTCATCGTTATCCAGCGAGAGCAGGTTTACAAGGTTCGTGCCCTTTGCGGTACGTGTGCTTTCGGGTATTTCGTAGCACTTCTTTATATAAACCTTACCCGTATTCGAGAACATAAGCAGATAATCGTGGCTGTGAGAGATTATAACGTCCTCTACGAAGTCCTCTTCTCTTGTGCCCATAGCAGTAATACCCTTACCGCCTCTGCGCTGTGCCTGATAGGTATCGCTCGGCAGACGCTTAACGTAGCCTGCACGTGTTGCGGTGATAACGCAGGTTTCACGTTCGATAAGGTCTTCGATAAGAATATCGTTTTCTGCCTCCACGATATCTGTACGGCGTTCGTCGCCGTATTTATTTTTGATAAATTCAAGGTCTTCCTTGATTATAGCAATAAGCTTGGTTTCGTCGCCGAGGATTTCCTTTAATTCCTTGATAAGCGCGTAAAGTGCTTCCAAGCGATCCTCTATCTTCTGGCGCTCCATACCGGAAAGCTTACCGAGGGTCATATCAACGATAGCCTGTGCCTGCGCCTCCGAAAGACCGAAGCGTTCCATAAGGTTTACCTTTGCGTCGGCTATGCTTGCGCTCGAGCGGATAATATTGATAACCTCGTCGATATTATCGATAGCAATCTTATATCCCTCGTAAATATGTGCCTCGTGTTCAGCCTTTGCAAGATCGAACTTAACGCGTCTTGTAACTACTTCCTTACGGTGAGTAAGATAATGCTGAAGCACCTGCTTTAAATTAAGAAGCTTCGGCTCGCCGTTTACGAGCGCGACCATATTTACCGCGCAGGTATCCTGAAGCTGTGTATACTTGTAAAGCAGATTCAAAACGATCTGCGCATTCGCATCCTTCTTTATTTCGATAACGATACGCATACCCGCTCTGCCCGATTCGTTTCGGATATCCGAAATACCCTCGATACGCTTGTTCTTTACAAGATCTACCATGCTTTCCAAAAGCATCGAGCGATTTACCTGATAAGGCAGCTCGGTAATAATAATGCTGGTTCTGCCGTTCTTTTCCTCGAAGTGAGCCTTTGCGCGTACACGAATCTTGCCTCTGCCCGTCATATACGCTTCGTAAATGCCCGACGTGCCGTAAATAGTACCGTAGGTCGGGAAATCGGGGCCCTTGATATACTTCATAAGGTCGATTATCTGACAATCGGGATTATCTATAAGATATTCTGTTGCCTCGATAACCTCTTTCATATTATGGGTAGGAATATTCGTTGCCATACCGACCGCGATACCCACACTGCCGTTTACAAGCAGATTCGGAATCCTCGACGGGAGAACAACGGGCTCCTTACGCATATTATCGAAGTTGGGAACGTAATCTACGACATCTTTTTCGATATCGGTCATCATTTCGTCGGCAAGGCGCGACATTCTTGCTTCGGTATAACGGTATGCCGCAGGGGGATCGCCGTCTATATTACCGAAGTTACCGTGACCTTCAACGAGAGGATATCTTAACGAGAAGGGCTGTGCAAGACGAACCATCGCGTCGTAAACCGATGCGTCGCCGTGCGGATGGTATCTACCGAGCACGTTACCGACGGTCGTTGCCGATTTACGGAAGGGCTTATCGTAGGTAAGCCTATCCTCGTACATCGCATAAAGGATCCTGCGGTGAACCGGCTTCATACCGTCACGTACGTCGGGTAATGCTCTGCCTACGATAACGCTCATCGCATAGTCGATATAACAGCTCTTTATTTCGTTTTCGATACCGATATTATGTATAACCTGTTCTTCGTGGTTACTGTAATCGTATTCGTGTGCCATTTTTCACCTCTTGATCAAGTATCAAGGTTTCCGTATTTTGCATTTCCCTCCATAAATTCACGTCTGCGCTCTACCTTGTCGCCCATAAGCACCGAGAACAGCGCGTCTGCTTCAAGCGCGTCTTCAATAGTAATACGCTTCAAAATACGGCGCTCGGGGTCCATAGTGGTGTCCCAAAGCTGATCGGGGTCCATTTCACCAAGACCTTTATATCTTTCAGCCTGAGCGTTTCCGCCAAGCTCTTCGATATACATATCCCTTTCCTCGTCCGAAAACGCATATCTTTGCTGTTTTCCGCGGTATACCTTATAAAGAGGAGGGGTTGCCGCGTAAACGTGTCCTGCCTCGATAAGCGGGCGCATATGACGGAAGAAGAAGGTGAGAAGAAGTGTTTTTATGTGCGAGCCGTCGACGTCGGCATCGGCCATAAGAATTATCTTGCCGTAGCGTAGCTTTGTAATATCGAATTCACTGCCGATACCCGTGCCGAGCGCAAGAATTATTGGGATTATCTGTACCGATGAATAAATTCTGTCGATACGGTTCTTTTCAACGTTCAGAATCTTACCGCGGAGAGGAAGAATCGCCTGGAAGCGCGAATCGCGGCAGTCCTTTGCCGTACCGCCTGCCGAGTCACCCTCTACAAGATAAAGCTCGGTATATTCCATACGTCTTTCGTTACAGTCTGCAAGCTTGCTGGGAAGCGAGCTCGATTCGAGCAAGCCTTTACGTCTTGTAAGCTCACGCGCCTTTTTAGCCGCTTCTCTTGCTCTTGCAGCAAGCACCGATTTTTCGATGATTATTTTTGCGGTTTCGGGATTTTCCTCGAAGAATATCGAAAGCTTTTCGTTTACGATACCCTCAACAAGCGTTCTTATCTCACTGTTACCAAGCTTTGCCTTGGTCTGACTTTCAAACTGTGCGTCTTCCAATTTAACCGAGATGACCGCACTCAAGCCCTCGCGTACGTCGTCGCCGGTAAGCTTTTCGTCATTTTTAAAAAGATTGTATTTTTTACCGTAGTCGTTCAACGCCTTTGTAAGACCTACCTTGAAGCCGGTTTCGTGTGTACCGCCGTCTACGGTGTGCATATTGTTAGCGAAAGAAAGAATAGAATCGGTAATTGTTTCGTTATACTGAAGCGCGATTTCTGCGATAGATGTACCCTTTTCGCCGTTTACGTAAATAACGGGATGTAAGGGATCTGCGCCCTTTTTGTTATTAAGATATTCCACGAATGAACGAATACCGCCCTCAAAGCAGAAATGCTCGCTCGTTTCATCAACGGTGCGCTTGTCGCAAATGGTTATAGAAACGCCTGCATTAAGGAAGGATTGCTCACGGAGTCGGGTCTTTACGGTTTCATAATCAAATTCAACCGTTTCGAAAATAGTTTCATCGGGCCAAAAGCGCACGTGAAGACCGTGAAGATCGGTAGCACCCGTTTCACGGAATTCCTCTACAACGTTACCGCGCTCGAACGCAATATAATAGCCCATACCGTCACGGTGATTACGTACCTCAACACGCTTTGAAAGCGCGTTAACAACGCTCGCACCTACACCGTGCAAGCCGCCCGCAATCTTATAACCGCC
>JAZNWF010000044.1:0-61727 GCA_045593165.1 Eubacteriales bacterium | reverse complement strand
CGCTTACGTGCATCGGTATAGAAATCGAAGTCGGCAAGGCACATGAACGGATCGGACACGCCGAAGGAGTAAAGCAGATAGTTTGCTATATCGGCAAACGAGCGTCCGTTGAAGCCGTGCTGGAGATAGTCGACAGCCGCCTTAAGCTCGGGGTTACGGTTATAATAATAGGAAGAAGCGTAGCCCTTTCTCCACAATTCCTCGACCTCGCTTGCGGTATGGCCGAAGATATAAATATTATCTCTGCCGACCTGTTCGTCCATTTCGACGTTTGCGCCGTCGAGCGTACCGATGGTAAGCGCACCGTTGATCATAAACTTCATATTACCGGTACCCGAAGCCTCCTTACCTGCCAAGGAAATCTGTTCGGACACCTCGGCTGCGGGCATAAGGTGTTCTGCGAGGGTTACGTTGTAGTTTTCGAGGAACACAACACGCATCTTTTCGCGGATCTTGGGATTCTTTTCGATATCAGCCGCTATATAGCAGATAAGACGGATAATATCCTTTGCGGTGTAATAGCCGGGAGCCGCCTTTGCCGCGAAGATGAAGGTGGTGGGAGTTACGTCCGCATCGGGATTTTCCTTCAATTTAACGTAGGTCGCGATGATATTGAGCGCGTTCAGCAGCTGACGCTTATATTCGTGCAGACGCTTTGCCTGAACGTCAAATACAGTATCGGGGTCGATGACAATACCCTTGGTCTGCTTGATATAGTTTGCGAAATCGATCTTATTCGCCTTTTTGATCTCGTCCAAGCGGTCAAGAACCGTTTTATCATCCGCAAAATTCAAGAATTTCTTTAAATTAGCGGGCTTGGAGCGATAATCCTTACCGATGGTTTCATCAAGAAGCTTTGCAAGACGGGGGTTGGAGTAGCACAACCATTTTCTGTGCGCGATACCGTTGGTTACGTTGGTAAAGCGTTCGGGATACATATCGTGGTAATCCTCAAAAACGGTTTCCTTTAATATATCCGAGTGCAATCTCGATACACCGTTTACGGTATGCGAGCCGATGACCGAAAGGTTTGCCATACGGACAGAGCCCTTATTGAGTATCGACATTCTGCCGACCTTATCCCAATCGCCCATGAACGCATTCCACGCGTCTGCGCAGAAGCGGCGGTTGATTTCCTTTATAATGGAATGGATTCTCGGCAATTTAAGCGCAAACAGATCCTCGTTCCAGCATTCGAGCGCTTCGGGAAGCACGGTGTGGTTGGTATACGAGATAGTGCGCTTTACCATATCCCACGCCTTTTCCCACGAAACGTGGTGATCGTCGATAAGTATCCTCATCAATTCGGGGATACACAATGCAGGGTGGGTATCGTTGATATGTATTGCGATCTTATCGGGAAGATTATCGAGAGATTTATAGCGGAAAAGGTGTCTCCACACGATATTCTGAAGCGATGCGGAAACAAGGAAATATTGCTGAGTAAGACGCAAAAGCTTACCCTCGTGATGATTATCCGCGGGATAAAGCACCTTCGAAATGGTTTCGGCAATGGTATTTTCCTCAACCGCCTTCAAATACTGACCCTGCGAGAAGGCTTCCATATTGAAGTTATTGATATCCCTTGCCTTCCACAAGCGAAGAGTGTTTACAGCCTTGCCGACGCCGCCCGAAATGAGCATATCGTAGGGAACAGCCTCCACCTCGTCGTAATCCTCATATATGATCTCACAATGGTTATCCTTCCATTCCTCGCGCACCTTACCGCCGAAGCGAACGGTTACGGCTCTGTCGTGACGGGGCACGAGCCAGTTCTGACCGTCGGGCAGCCAGATATCGGGAAGCTCGAGCTGTTCGCCGTCTACCAGACGCTGCTTGAACAAACCGTATTCGTAAAGAATACAATATCCTCTTGCGGGATAATCCTGCGATGCGAGCGCATCCATAAAGCAGGAAGCGAGTCTGCCGAGACCGCCATTACCTAAGCCGGGGTCGGTTTCGCATTCGTAAATATCATCAAGGTCAAAGCCGATTTCCTTTAATACCTTTTTATAATCCTTTTCAAGACCAAGGTTGCAGAGGTTCATCTTCAGCGATCTGCCGATGAGGAACTCCATACACATATAGTAGACCTGTTTCGCTTCCTTTTGGTTTACCTTATCCTGAAATTCCTTGTTTCTCGAAGCAAGGATATCACGAACGGTAAGAACGGTAGCATTATAGATCTGATCCTTGGTAGCGTCGCCTTCACTGATGCCGTAGTAGCGCGAAAGCTTTACGTTGAGCGCCTCTCTGATTTCCGAGGCAGTGAGTTTCTTTGCCATTTTGGGTTAATTTCCTTCCGGGTTAATCGTTTAATACTTTATTGTACATTTCTATATAAGACAACGCGCTTTGCTTCCAGGAGAAGTCCACACGCATTACCTTTTTGCTTAATTTATCGAATCCCTCTCGATCGTTATAATACATACCTACCGCGCGGTTGACCGAGTTGAGCATTTCATACGCGCTGTATGCCGAGAACGTGAATCCGTTACCGCCGCCGAGGCATCCGATATCCTTGATACTGTCGTAAAGTCCGCCGGTTTCGTGGATTACGGGAACCGTACCGTAGCGAGAGCATATCATCTGTGCAAGTCCGCAGGGTTCGCTTCTCGAGGGCATTAAGAATATATCCGCGCCCGAGTATATCTTCTTCGAAAGATCTCTGTTATAGGTGATAAGCGTTTTGCATTTGGTTGGATAACGTGCCGCGAGATCGGAAAAATACGCTTCGTAGCTTTTATCGCCCTGACCGAGAACGACAAGCTGGATATCGTTCTGCATCATATCGTCACCCGCGAGCATCACAAGGTCCAAGCCCTTATGGCTTACAAGACGCGAGATAACTGCAACGACGGGTACGTCCCTTTCGGGAAGACCGAGCATACGCTGAAGTCCCGATTTACAAAGCTTCTTACCCTCGGTATTACGGGTATTGTAGTTTGCGAATATTTCCTTATCCTTGTTGGGATTGTAATAATCGCGGTCGATGCCGTTCAAAATGCCCGAAAGCTTAAATTCAAACAGCTTGAGCACGCTGTCGAGCCCGTGCGAGAATTTGGGAGAAAGTATTTCCTTTGCATAGGTCGGGCTTACCGTGCTGACGTGGTCGGCACAAACGATCGCGCCCTTCAGCAGATTGATACAGCCTTCGTATTCAACAATTTCCTTATCCCAAGCCATAAGACCGAACACGTCGCCGAGTATCGACATATCGTAAATACCCTGATACTGAATATTGTGGATAGTGAATATCGCCTTGATATCCTTATATCTTTCGTCGGTCTTTGCATAGCATTGCTTCAGATAGATAACGCTCAATGCCGAATGCCAATCGTGCGCGTGGAGTACATCGGGGAAGAAATCGATATCCTCCAATATTTCCAAAGCCGCGCGGGAGAAGAAAGCGAATCTTTCGCCGTCGTCGTATTCGCCGTAAAGCGATGCACGCTTGAAGTAAAATTCGTTATCGAGGAAATAATAGGTCACGCCCTTATGTATATAGCGGAATATACCGCAATACTGGCTTCTCCACGAAAGATTGATATATTTCGAGCCGATAAATTCCATCTTCTTGCGGAATTTTTCGCCCACCTGCGAATAAAGCGGCATAACGACGCGTACATCATAGCCTTCCTCGTTATTTAAAGCTATCGGAAGCGAGCCGGTAACGTCGCCAAGTCCGCCCGAAGCGGCAAACGGAAGCGATTCGCCCGCAACGTAGAGTATTTTCTTCATTTTTACAGTTCCTTTGCATTATATGTTGAGCGACCGAAAACGGTCCGAATAAAACTCATATTCCCCCCGAGCCGAAGGGTTCGGGGGGAAAGCCGTTTTATTATACGTATGAATCCTTATCGATAAAGAAGGGGCGAGTTTCGTGGCCCGAAAGCACACGTCCGTCGCGGATGACCACGTTTTTATCGGTTATTACGCAGTTAAGATAAACATTTTCGCCGGTTATCGTATCCTGCATTATTATACTGTTCTTGATATGTGTATTCTTGCCTACCTTTACTCCGCGGAAGAGGATGGAATTTTCAACCGTGCCCTCTATCACACAGCCGTCCGCGATAAGCGAATTGCGTACTATCGCGCCGTTCACGTACGATGCGGGTGCGGAATTGCGCACCTTGGTAAGCACGGGACGGTTGGGTACGGACAATATCGAGCGGCGTATTTCGGGGTCGAGCATATCCATACTGCAATTGAAATAATCGCTTATACTTCTTATCGTTGCGAAATAGCCGTCGAACTTGAACACGCGGCAATCGTGATTTGCGTGGCTTCTTATAAGAATATCCTTGGTGAAGCTCGTGTATCCGTGTGCTATCGAATCGGCAATGATTTCTTCAAGATACTTTCTGCCGATAACGAGTATACGGATATACACGTCGGCAAAGCCGCCCTGAACGGTGGAAAATTCGCCGATATCGGTAACCTTACCCGATTCGTCGGACTTGATGATGGTCGTTGCACGCACCTTATCGGTCGAAATATAGCTGCTCTTTACGCCCAAGGTCATATCCGCGCCGCTTTCAATATGCTTTTCTATCATAGCCGAAAGGTCCAGATTGCAAACGGTATCGCAATCGGAAAGGACAACGTATTCTTCCTTGCAGTCTGCAATAAAATCGCGGATGCTGATAAGCGCTTCGAGGCGTGTATTGTAAAGATAATTGCTGTTATTGGCAAATGCGGTTATATAGGGCGGGAGTATTTTGATACCGCCGTGACGGCGAGCCAGGTCCCAATCCTTACCCGAGCCGATATGGTCCATAAGCGATTGGTAATTATAGTGAGTAACAAGACCCACGTGGTTGATGCCCGAGTTTACCATATTGGAAAGCGCGAAGTCGATGAGTCTGTAACGGCAGCCGAACGGCACGGATGCCATCGTACGCTGCTTTGTGAGCTCATACACGCTTTTTTCGTTCATGCTGGAGAAGATAATACCTACTGCGTTCATATCTGCACCCCCTTATTTAAGCTCCGACAGCATTTTGCCGTCGCAGATAACTCCGTCGGGAACCGAAACGTTTTCGGGTACGGTAAGGCCTCCGCCCAGAAGCGTGATGCCCTTGGAAAGTCCGATCTCCTTACCAACCGCAGCACCCTTACCGATAACGGTATCCGAATCGACTACCGAATAATCGACAGTTGCATCGGCACGTACCACTACGTTGCCCAATATCACGCTGTCACGCACGACCGCGCCCTTTTCAACGACAACGCCTGCGGAAAGCACGCTGTTGATAACGGTACCGTAGATTTCACAGCCCTCGGTCACGATGGAATTGCTTATTACCGCGCTTTGTCCCACGAAGTGAGGAGGACGCGCGTCGTTACGGGAGAGGATTCTCCATTCCCTGTCCTTAAGATTCAATGCGGGACGGTCGCCGAGAAGGTCCATATTCGATTCCCAAAGCGAATCGATGGTTCCGACGTCCTTCCAATATCCCTCGAATTCGAACGCGTAAAGTCTTTCGCCTGCATTAAGCATCGCGGGGATAATATTCTTGCCGAAGTCCTTCGAGCTGTTTTCATCAGCCTCGTCAGCCTCGAGATACTTAAAGAGCTTGTCCTTATTGAATACGTAAACGCCCATCGACGCCTTCGTGCTCTTCGGCTCCTTCGGCTTTTCCATAAATTCGGTAATGCGCATTTCCGAATCGGTCATCATAATACCGAATCGCGACGCTTCGGCAAGCGGAACATCGAAAACCGCAATAGTGCAGTCCGCATTATTCTTTTTATGGCTTTCTATCATTTCGGCGTAGTCCATTTTATAAATATGGTCGCCCGAAAGTATTACAACGTAATCGGGGTCGTATTTATCGATGAATCTGATATTCTGATAAATAGCGTTCGCCGTGCCCTTGTACCAGTCTGCACGCTTTTGCGCCTGATACGGAGGAAGCGTGGTTACGCCGCCGTAGGTACGGTCGAGATCCCACGGCTGTCCGTTGCCTATGTATTCGTTAAGCGCGAGCGGCTGATACTGAGTAAGCACACCCACGGTATCGATACCGGAATTGATACAGTTGGAAAGAGGAAAATCGATAATACGGTATTTACCGCCGAAGGGTACTGCGGGCTTCGCGATACGCTCGGTAAGCAAATGCAGACGGCTTCCCTGTCCGCCGGCAAGCAGCATTGCGACTGTTTCTTTTTTTGTGGTCATGCCTTCAAACTCCTTTATTTTCCTTTTGCGTTTTCAAAGAACCGTCCCCTATTTTTCTTCGATGGCGTAAACGGTATCAAAAGCATCTCCGTCCTCGGCATAGGGCAGCATACCCTCCCTGAACGCAAATATAAACGCCGCCGCAAGCGCACCTATCGCAACCGATGCGAGCACACGGAACAGGCAGTTTTTGTACTTTTTCATAAACACGTCTAACGTCATAGCATACGATTCCTTATTTTAATCAATTTATATTACCACTTTTAGTTAATAAAATCAATACCTTCGACATAAAAAAACATTTTTCTTCTATTATTTATTATATACGCAAGTGAACTTTTGCAAAAGTTCACTTACAAACCCTCAAAAACCTTTAAATTCAGAAGAAATAATATAATACTCGCGTGTTTCCGTACACCGAATTTTCGAGTCTGCACGAAAGCCTCGCGGCAGTTTTTACCTTCGGTTCGGTAAACCTTAGGTGAATAAACGCCGTAATTTGTGCAAACGTCATAAATAGAATGCACCGAGTATGTATAATATCGTCAAAGGAGTGAGAAAATATTTCGAAAAAGTACTTTACAAATCGACTTTTTTGTGGTACATTATTAGGGCGTGCGAATCTGCACGTTCGGGAATACGCGGTTCATCGGACAAACGGGCTCAATGCCCGACTTCACCGACCGTTTGCCTCGTTCAGCCCGAAAATATTTTTATGAAAGGTGAAACATCATGATCGCAAAGGAAACCAAGCAGAGCATTATCAAGGAATTCGCTCTTCACGAAGGCGATACCGGTTCGCCCGAGGTACAGATCGCAGTTCTCTCCAAGAGAATCTCCGAGCTCACCGAGCACCTCAAGAAGAACCCCAACGATAACCACTCTCGCAGAGGTATGCAGAAGATGATCGGCCAGAGAAGAAAGTTCCTCAACTACCTTCTCAAGAACGATATCGAACGCTACCGTTCCATCATCGAAAGATGCGGTATTCGTAAGTAATATCCGTCTTAAAACCCCACGAATTCTACAGCACCTCGGAAAACCCCTAAGCGGAATCTCCGAGGTGTTGTGTCGAAATCAGCGCGGCGTTGTGTTAACGTAATAAAACGTTGCAAATACGCCAACACGCCTTATCCGACAATGACACGAAGAGTCGTTAAGGATATCCCGTGCATCAAAAGCAATCCTTTTTATATATCGGGAGAGGATCCCGTAAGCTCGTTGCCTTGCAGACACAAAGAGTCACGGCGGGCGCGGCTTAACGAAGCGGGGTCACTCCGATAAAAAAGAAATTGCTCGATCATGAAGCCAAGCCCGATTGAAAGCGTTTTGCTTTCAATCGGCATCCCCTGTGGGATAGCAAATAAGATAATCAAAACGGGGGAATCAGGTGGTTTAGCAGTTAACAGCGTGCCGAAAATCATTTCGACGCGGCGTTAAGTGTTAAACTTGTCTTGGTTCCCTTTCTATATTAAAAACAGAAAGGAAAAATCACAATGTTTGAAAACTTCAGAACCTTCACCTACGAGCTCGCAGGCAGACCCTTGGTTATCGAAACCGGCAAGCTCGCACAGCTCGCAGGCGGCTCCTGCCTGGTTCGCTACGGCGAAACCGCAGTGCTTGCAAACGCAACCATGTCCGCAGCACCCAGAGACGGAATCGATTTTCTTCCCCTCTCGGTAGACTACGAGGAAAGACTTTACGCGGCAGGTAAGATCCCCGGCAGCTGGAACAGACGCGAAGGCCGTCCCACCGAGCATGCTATCCTTGCATCGCGCGTTATCGACAGACCTATCCGTCCCCTCTTCCCCAAGGATCTCCGCAACGACGTTGTTCTTTCTCTCACCGTTATGTCGGTAGACCCCGATTGCTCGCCCGAAATTTCGGCTATGATCGGCGCATCTATCGCAATTTCCATTTCCAACATTCCCTGGAACGGACCTATCGCAGGCGTTTTCGTGGGTCTTGTTGACGGCAAGATCGTTATCAACCCCACCGCTGAACAGCGCGCAAAGAGCGATCTCGAGCTCACCGTTGCAGGCTCCAAAAACAAGGTCGTTATGATCGAAGCAGGCGCAAACGAGGTTGACGACGACACCATGTTTGAAGCTATTATGAAGGCACACGAGGCTATCAAGCCCCTTTGCGACTTCATCAGCGACATTCAATCCGAGATCGGCAAGCCCAAGTTTGAATATCCCTCCTGCGATATCGACCACGATATGTTCGACAAGATCGAAGCTATGGTAGGCGAGGACGTTAAAAAGGCACTCGACACCGACGATAAGCGCGTTCGCGATGCGGCTCTTCAGCCCATCTACGACAGAGTTTACACCGAGCTCGAGGTGGAATATCCCGAAGGCAAGGCTATGATGAACGAATGCCTCTACAAGCTTCAGAAGCAGATCGTCCGCAGATGGCTTCTCGACGAAAAGAAGCGTGTTGACGGCAGAAGAATGGACGAGATCCGTCCTCTCGACGCACAGGTATCGCTCCTTCCCCGTACTCACGGCTCGGGTCTCTTCACCAGTGGTCAGACTCAGGTACTCACCATCGCTACCCTCGCTCCCGTTTCCGAAGCACAGCTTCTCGACGGTATCGATGAAGAAGAAACCAAGAGATATATGCACCACTACAATATGCCCGGCTACTCGGTTGGCGAAGCAAAGGCTGCAAGAAGCCCCGGAAGACGTGAAATCGGCCACGGCGCATTGGCAGAACGCTCGCTCGTTCCCGTGCTCCCCTCTGTTGAGGAATTCCCCTACGCTATCCGTTTGGTAAGCGAGGTAGTTTCCTCCAACGGCTCCACCTCTCAGGCATCTGTATGCGGCTCCACCCTTGCGCTTATGGACGCAGGCGTTCCGATCAAGGCTCCCGTTGCAGGTATCTCCTGCGGTCTTATCACCGAGGGCGAAAATTGGGATACTATGATCGACATTCAGGGTCTTGAAGACTTCTTCGGCGATATGGACTTCAAGGTAGCAGGTACCAAGAAGGGTATCACCTCTATCCAGATGGACCTTAAGATCGACGGTCTTACCCCCGAGATCATCAAGCAGGCATTGACCACCACCCACGCGGGCAGAAATATGATTCTCGACGAGGTTATCCGCAAGTGCATCGCAGAGCCCAGAGAGGACGTTTCCAAGTACGCTCCCAAGATGATCAGCACCAAGATCGACCCCGAAAAGATCCGCGAGGTTATCGGCTCGGGCGGCAAGGTTATCCAGAAGATCTGCGCCGATACCGATTGTAAGATCGACATCGAGGACGACGGCAGCGTATTCATCGCGGCTGTAAACAGAGAAAATGCTTACAAGGCATTGAAGATCGTTGAAGCTATCGCAAAGGACCCCGAGCCCGGCGAAATCTTCTACGGCACCGTAACCAGAATCATGAACTTCGGCGCGTTCGTTGAGATCGCTCCCGGCAAGGAAGGTCTGGTTCACATTTCTCAGCTCGACAAGAAGCGCGTTGCTAAGGTTGAGGACGTTGTTTCCATCGGCGACACCATCAAGGTCATCGTTTCCGAAATCGACGAAAAGGGTCGTCTTAACCTCTCCCGCAAGGACGCTCTTGACGTTGTAGAGGATATGTAATTTTCGTTTAAAAGGCTGTTGCAATTTGATTTTGCAACAGCTTTTTTATTTTTGCAAAGGCGTTGCTTTTTTTGGCAACGGAGGTTATAATGCAAATGTATATACAAAAAAGGAGCGGCAAATATGAAAAAATTTTTATCAAAGATATCGATAATGGCAATTTTATGTTCGATGTTGCCCTGCTCTTTGCCGGTTGTAACAGCGACAGTTTCGGCCGAGACACCGACAGCAGTAACAATAACCTTTACAGGAGACGAAGCATCCAAAGCGGGATTTGCACAAAGCACGATAACCATAATTCCCGGCAGCAACGCCCCGAACGAAGGGTATTACCTGATATATTACACCAACGGAAACGAAACGCTTGACGATTATGACGAGATATGTTCGGTCGATATGACCGGCGCGACAGTTACACATAAGATAAAAGACGGTGCAATGATACCCACGGAAGCAACGGGAATCGCCGTATTTGAAAGTAATACGAGAATCGCAGACAAAACGCCTTCTCTTTCCTCCGCCGTTGCAAAAGCTGAAATTCCTGCAGAAAAACGAATATCTTTGGGAACGCCCAACACGAAGTTCGGCGCGGTTTCGGACGTGCATATGAACTACGAAGCACACGCGAGAGGCGCTTACGCAAAATGGGCGAACACTCTGTCGTTTTTTGACAAATGGGGAGCAGAATACATTATTGTAACGGGTGACGCAACCGGCGACAGAGGCGAAACGCCGGATTTGGAAGCACAGTATAAAAAATATAATGAGATCGTTTCCGCTTCCTCCTTCCCTTCAGACAAGATTTACGAAGGCATAGGCAATCACGGCAATACGCCCGAGGACGCACCGTTATTGGACATTTACCTGGGCGGCAACGACGAGGTACACCCTTACACCAATTCCGCATACTATCACGTTCTTATCGAAGGCAGGGACGGCGGAAGGGATAATTTGTACATTTTTATGGCGCAGGAACTTGAAGCACCTGGCGAAAGCTCCACGCGCGACAATTTTTCGAAAGCACAGATAGATTGGCTGGAGAATCTGCTTATACAATACAGCAACTCCCAAACGAACATTTTTATAATCGAGCACGCCCCGTTTCTGAATTACGGAGCAGGCGACATAAAGAATGGCGGATATACCTCAACGGTGGTATTTAAGGACGAATATCCCCAGACGATGCGGCTTAAAGCACTTCTTTCTACCTACAAAAATGCGATTGTTATGTCAGGACACACGCACGTTACACTTTATGACGACGTAAACTATTCGGACGAATATAATGAATTCGCAAGAACTGTACATTTAGGCTCTAATTGTCAACCATGCGGATACGGATCCTCGAGCATATATACCCGAAGCACCGACGGCAGATATGCAGTAACTCCCACCTACGGCAGCGAAGCATATACCGTTGAGGTTTACGACGATTATATCGTATATACCGGATACAACCTTTCCACCGGAAAAATTATCCCATGTGCGTGCCTAATAATACCTACGGTTGCATACGGCGGAGTCGGCAGACCCGAAGAACCGGAGGCTTTATCCCCGGACACAGCCTTTGAAGGCAGCGGAACCGCAGACGACCCTTATATTATCGCAAGTAGCAATGATTTCCTTGCTTTGACCAACGGATTTAATGCCTCGACAGATTCGGCAGAAAGCAAGATGTATGGATACGGCAAGCACTTTTTACAAACAGCAGACATAGACATGACCGATATTGACGGATATATCGGAACAGCCGCCAACGGCAATGCGAAATGCTATTTCGCCGGAAGCTATAACGGAAACGGACACACGATAACCGTGAGCATCGACGGTGCAGGTCAGCGTTCGGTGTTTCCCTACAACTACGGTCTGATTTATAACCTGAAAATCGAAGGAACTATCATAGGCGAGGAGAGTGCTCAACCGATACGCACATCATACGGCGGCATTGTGAATTGCATATTCTCCCTTACGCTTGATTCCGAAAAGGCAAGCGGTATCTGTTATTCCAATTACGGATACATATATAATGTCTACACCTTCGGCACTATTTCGGGAGAAACTCCCGACGCGGCAGTAAGATCGGAAAGTTCAACAAACTATGTAAATATGTATCACTGCTATTCAGATGCCGATGGAACCGCCGTTTTGGACAAGAACGGCATCCGAACGAACGATACAGCAGTTATTGCGGATGCATTCAATTCGCGCGATACAGCCGAATACAGCGTTCTAATCGGCAATACGGGAGCAATTGAGTTAAAGCCGGTGCATCACAAAGAAGGGATACTTGATTTTGCAATCGAAGAAACTGATGTTACGGACAGCTCCGAGCATTCAGAAGTAGACGGCGATGATGCGGACGTATCCGACAATCACCCCAAAAACAACACATTCGTAGCTCTGGCAGTATCGGCGGCGGGCATTGTGATCGCAGGCATATCCGCTTATTTCCTATTCCGTGCACAAAAAAAGCGTCTTACAAGACGCTAACCGAAACATTGTAACTCAAATCAAGCCAACTACAGCAAAAACTCCTATGGCAAAAAGCGCCATAGGAGTTTTTTATACCGAAACTCATTTTGGTGCAACCGAAGCATATAAACATGTAAAACCTCTTGCATTTTTTCTCCTTTATGCGTTTTTTATTTCATTATATCATCCGCATACCCTTTACTCATCTCATCTTTGTCGCATATTTGTCTACGATTTTTCGAACAGAAAAAGTTTTGAAGGTTGAAGGAAACTTTTTGAAATCGCTACGCTCTCGACTAAAACGACAAGCGTTTTATCCGTATTTCGCTGCGGCGAGATTTGTGAGTCCAGTGCGCTCGCGCAACATTTAACCCCAAAAACGCTTTGCGTTTTCAGGGACCCCATTTGCGCGCTGACGCGCTCGATTGAAAACGCTTTGCGTTGTCAATCGTTTTTGGAGATTTGTTCGCTCGCGCTGAATTTGTGCGCGGCGTGAACGCCTTGTCCAAATTCCCGAATCTCATAGGTATATTTTTCGAGGCACATGTCCCCGAAAAATATAAGATTTATATTGTATTGTAAATAAAATTCGTTGTATTCGTAGGGGCGATTCACGAATCGCCCGAAAAGAAAAAAGTTTACTTTTTTCGGACAGAAAAAGTTTTGAAGGTCGAAGGAAACTTTTTCAAAAGTTTCCTTGAAAAATACGTACCCTTTTGATATAATAAATTGAACTACTATACAACGTATTCGTAAAGGGGGCACAGACCGATGCTTAAAATGCAGGAGATCATCACCAAAAAGCAGGACGGACGCGAGCTTAGCGAGGAGGAGATCGCCTTTTTCGTAAAGGGCGTTACCGACAACACTATTCCCGATTATCAGATATCCGCGTTTTTGATGGCGATATGGTTTCGCGGTATGACCGAGGACGAAACCATAATCCTTACCGAATACATGGCAGATTCGGGCGAAACGCTTGAAATGCCCAACTTAAAGGGCAAAAGGGTGGATAAGCACAGCACGGGCGGTGTAGGCGACAAGGTATCGCTTATCGTCGGCCCTATGGTTGCGGCGGCAAACAAGGGCGTTTACGTTCCCAAAATGGCAGGGCGAGGCTTGGGATTTACGGGCGGCACGCTCGACAAGCTTGAATCCTGCAAGGGTGTTAATACCGAAATAACCGCAGAGGAATTCGAAAAGATCGTTTCCGAAACAGGCTTTTGCATAGCAGGTCAAAGCAAAAAGATCGCACCTGCCGACAGCAAGCTTTTTTCCCTCCGCGACGTTACGGGCACGGCAAACTGCATTCCTCTTATCGCGGCAAGCATTATGAGCAAAAAGCTCGCCTCGGGAAGCGCAAGCATTGTGCTCGACGTAAAATGCGGAAGCGGCTCGTTCTGCAAAACACTGCGCGATGCCGAGGAGCTTGCACGTCTGATGGTTCGCATCGGCGCGAAGGAAAACCGCAAGACCATCGCACTTATCACCGATATGTCAGCACCCTTGGGTATGGCGGTCGGCAACAGCGTGGAGCTTATCGAGGCGATAAAGGTGCTCGAGGGCAAGGGCGACGAGGAATTGACCGAGCTTTGCATCACCGTTGCGGCAAATATGCTTTACGCCGCAAACGCAGGCGATTATAACGAATGCGTATCCATCGTCGAGGAAACGCTTTACGACGGAAGCGCGCTCGACAAATTGGCTGACCTTATCGAACGGCTCGGCGGCGACAAAAGATACGTATACGACACCACTCTTTTCGAGGAAAGCAACGTCACAGCTATACTCGTTGCCGAAAGAAGCGGATACATCACCCGTATCGACGCATCATCTGTAGGTATGGCGGCTTCGGTTTTGGGTGCAGGCAGAGAAAAGGTCGGCGAAGAGATCGACCACACGGCAGGCATCATATTAAACAAAAAGATCGGCGACAGAATAGAAGAGGGCGAAGCGCTTGCAACACTGCAGGCACAATCCATCGAGCGCGCACAGGCGGGTATGGAATATCTGTTCAGAGCCGTTACGATAGGAGATACCCCTCCCGAAAAGAGCAAGATAATTCTTAAATGCATCGGAGCAGAATGTTAAATGGAAGAATTTATATCCAAAAGCATAGCGGACACCGAGGAGATCGCGTCCGTTATTGCGAAAAAGCTTGATAAAAACGGATTTTTGGCACTATACGGCGGAATGGGCGCAGGAAAGACCGCGTTTGTGCGCGGACTTGTGAAATCTATCTGTCCCGAATGCTTAGAGCTCGTACACTCCCCCACGTTTGCTATCGTAAACGAATACCGCGGAAACGAAGCGAGCATTTTCCATTTCGACCTCTACCGTCTTGTCGACGAGGACGACCTTTACTCGACAGGATTTTACGATTACGTCGAGCAAGAAGGCATCACTATTACTGAATGGACCGAGCTTTTTGAATCCGAAATACCCAAAGACGCAATAAAACTTAAAATCGAACGTATCGACGAAAACACAAGGAGATTCACGCTATGCTGATAGCCGCATTGGACAGCACGGCGGTGACAGCGTCCGCCGCGATAGTCAACATCGAAAACGGCGTGCCCGTCACCCATTCGCTTTTTACAGTTAAAAACAAGCTCACTCATTCCGAGCTTTTACTACCCTTGCTTGAAAACGCGCTCTCCGCTTACGGCGCAGACATAAAGGATATCGACCTTTTTGCAGTCAGCGCAGGTCCCGGCTCGTTTACCGGTGTGCGCATCGGCACTGCAACGTTAAAAGGTCTCGCATTTACCGAAAACAAGCCCTGCGTGGGCGTTTCGGCGTTATCTGCGCTTGCGGCAAACGTAGGAAACGGATTCATACTTCCCGTTATGGATGCGCGCCGCGACCAGTTCTACACAGCGCTCTTCAACAATTCCGACCGCGTAACCGAGGACGCCGCTTTAAGCGTCGATGAAATACGCGAGCTTATTAAATCGCTCCCCGCCGTGACGATCTGCGGCGACGGCGCTTGCAAGCTCGTATCGTTATTATCCGATCTCGATAACCTCACCCTCGCGCCGCTTGCATGTCGCGACCAGAACGCGTTATCTGTTGCGATTTGCGCTTACGAGGAATACACGCGCGGTAACGCCGTTTCACCCAAGGAGCTTTCACCCGTATACCTACGACTCCCCCAAGCCGAACGCGAACGACTTGAACGAGAGAAGAACGGAAAAGACTGTTCATAAGGAACTTTTTGAAAAAAGTTCCTTATGATCCTCAAAAACTTTTTATGCTCGAAAAATGTAAACATTTTTCGGATAAAAAATTTTGCGGCTCAAAGAAATTTTCCCGAAAAACTTTAGTTTTTCGAAAACAAATGATTTTGAAGGGTTATAGGGAAACTTTTGCAAAAGTTTCCCTAACACATAAAAAACAAACAAAAACAGGAGAATAAAAAATGATAGCACTTGCATGTGACCACGGCGGGCTGGAGATAAAGAACGCCATCATCGAGGATTTAAAGAAGAAGGGCGTCGAATATATCGATCTGGGCACAAACACCACCGATTCCGTCGACTACCCCGTATATGCAAAGAGGCTCTGCGCGGAAATAGTTGAAGGCAGATGCGAAAAGGGTATCCTTTGCTGCGGCACGGGCATCGGTATGTCCATCGCGGCGAACAAGGTACGCGGCATCCGCGCGGCTGTGCTTTCCGACGAGTTTTCCGCAGAAATGACAAGACGCCACAACAATTCAAACGTTCTCTGCCTCGGCGGACGCGTTATCGATTGCGACAAGGCTGTAAAATTGGCAGACATCTTCCTCAACACCGAATTCGAAGGCGGCAGACACGAAAAGCGTGTCAGCATGCTCGAAGACTGATTTATCAAAGGGAACTTTTTGCAAAAAGTTCCCTTTTAATCCCTCAAAAATCCTTATATCCGAAAAAGCAAGCTTTTTCGGTATAAAAATTTTGTGGATTAAATGGTTCTTGCGTTGCTTTTTCGCAAATCGAAAAAATCCTTATATTATACATATAATAAAGAAAAAAATCCCAAAAAATCCCTTGACATACGGGCGGTGATGTGATAAAATGGCATCACCTCTGTTGTTTGGGGTCTTTTTGTTATGCACGGTTTATCGATTTCCGCCGTGGAGGACAAGCAATTCCCCTGCTGTTCACAGAGGGAGGTAACATTAATATGGAGGTGCCGAAAATATGGCGGGTAAAGAAAAAAGAGTCAGCGTTACTCTCGTTTGCACCGAATGCAAGCAGAGAAACTACGACACGGCAAAGAACAAGAGCAATACCCCTGATCGTCTTGAAATGAACAAGTATTGCCGTTTCTGCCGTAAGCACACTCTTCACAAGGAAAGCAAGTAAGGAGGATATTTGAAATGAGAAAGATTTTGAAATCCCTTGCTGTCGCTGTTGCGATCCTTCTTGCGATGACACTTTCGTTCGCAGCTCTTGCTGAAGGCGAAAGCACCGCAGATGAAAGCGCTGTTGTTGAAAGCAGCGAGGTTTCCACCGAAGCATCCACCGAAGCTTCTACCGATGCATCCGATGACGCATCTGCCGAAACTTCCGCAGAAACTTCCAAAGAAGATACTTCCAAGGCTGAAACATCCAAGGAAGAAACTTCCAAGAGCGAAACCTCAAGCACTACCACCGATAAGAACACCACTACCACTCCTACCGTTGAGGAAAGCACTTTCCCCTGGGCAAGAGTTATCACTCTTATCGTTATCGTAGTTCTTGTTATTCTTGCTGTCATCCTTTCGAAGACACAGACCAAGCTCGGTCTTAGAATCGCCAAATTCTTTAAAGAATATTGGAGTGAGATCAAGAAGGTTTCCTGGTATTCCCCCAAGGATACCGCAAAGGCTACCGGTATTGTTCTCGTAGTCGTAATCGTTGCAGCAGTCGTTATCGGTCTGCTCGACCTGGGCTTTGCGAAGATCGTTGAACTCCTCGCAAATCTCTTTAATTAATTAGAAGGAACGGTTCATTATGGGTTTACCACAGGAAAGCACGCCGCTTTGGTATGTAGTTCATACCTATTCCGGCTATGAAAACAAGGTTGCTACCAACATCGAAAAGATCGTTGAAAACCGCGGTCTGCAGGACCTGATTCTCGCGGTAAACGTGCCTGTCGAAAAGGTTATCGAAACCACCGACAAGGGCGAAAAGGAAATCGAAAGAAAACTGTTCCCCAGCTACGTTCTGGTTAAAATGGTGATGAATGACGAAACCTGGCACATCATCCGCAACACCACCGGCGTTACCGGCTTTGTCGGACCCGGATCACGTCCCGTTCCTCTTACCGATGAAGAGGTCGAACGTATGGGTGTTGAAGTCAGAACTATTGAAATCAAGTTCAGCGTAGGCGACAGCGTACGCATCACCGACGGTCCGCTTTCGGGCTTTATCGGATTGGTAGAAGAAATTTCTGCCGACCTGAAGACCGTAAAGGTATCCGCTTCCCTCTTCGGAAGAGAAACCAAGGTAGAGCTTGACACCAATCAGGTTGCCGCGCTTGACGAATAAGCGCATTTCAAACGCAAAAAGCTACCGCTTTTAACGGGTATTGCCAACCCGTGTTAAGCATTCCGCGCAAATTGCGGACAAAAGTGGGAGGGACTTGATCCCGAAATCAAAAATTACCACAATGGAGGTATTGTTACTATGGCAAAGAAAGTAGTAGGCTATATTAAGCTTCAGATCCCCGCAGGCAAAGCTACTCCCCAGCCGCCTATCGGTCCGGCTCTCGGTCAGTACGGTGTAGCTATCCCTATGTTCACGAAGGAATTCAACGAGCGTACCAAGAATGACATCGGTCTTATCATCCCCGTTGTTATCACCGTTTACGCTGACCGTTCCTTCACCTTTATCACCAAGACTCCCCCCGCAGCAGTTCTTATCAAGAAGGCTTGCGGTATCGAAAAGGGTTCAGGCGTTCCCCAGTCCAACAAGGTTGCTACCATAACCAAGGAACAGGTTCGCAAGATCGCTGAAACCAAAATGCCCGACCTCAACGCAGCAAGCATTGAAGCTGCTATGAGCATGGTCGCAGGTACTGCGCGCAGCATGGGCGTTACCGTTGTTGACTAAGGAGGGTTTTGACGATGAAAAGAGGAAAGAATTACAACGCAGCAGTTGCTGCTATCGACAAGGCAAAGCTTTACGATACCAACGAAGCACTCGGCTTGGTATGCGAGCTTTCCAAAGCTAAATTTGACGAAACCGTTGAAGTACACGTTCGCTTGGGTGTTGACTCCCGTCACGCTGACCAGCAGGTCAGAGGCGCAGTAGTTCTCCCCAACGGTACCGGTAAGACCGTTCGTACCCTCGTTATCGCGAAGGGCGACAAGGCTGATGCCGCTACCGCTGCAGGCGCAGACTTCGTTGGCGCAGAAGAATACATCCAGAAGATCCAGCAGGAAAACTGGTTTGACTTCGACGTTATCATTACTTCTCCCGATATGATGGGTCTCATCGGCCGTCTCGGTAAGATCCTCGGTCCTAAGGGCTTGATGCCTAACCCCAAGGCAGGCACAGTTACTCAGGACGTTGCTAAGGCTGTTACCGAAGCTAAAGCAGGTAAGATCGAATACCGTCTCGACAAGACCAACATCATCCACTGCCCCATCGGCAAGGTTTCCTTCGGTACTGAAAAGTTGGCTGAAAACTTCAACACTCTCCTTTCTGCTATCATCAAGGCTAAGCCTGCTGCAGCAAAGGGTCAGTACATCAAATCCTGCGTAATCGCATCTACCATGGGCCCCGGCCTCAAGATCAACGCAGCGAAGATCTCCGAATAATTACGGACATAAAAAAGACGATTCAAACGAATCGTCTTTTTTGTTTTTATCATTCAGGTATTTTCGGTAACGACGAATTTCACACCCTTGGTTTTAGTCAATTGCGATTTGAAATCATCGATATTTTCGATAGAGTTTGTTACGACGAGGATACCGAAATGCCCCGAAATTCCGCTTTTTGCAGGAACTATATCGATATGCGAGCTGTTTGACACGAGAGTTTTGACATAGTTATGTATATTGTCGAATTCATCTATATCGCAAACCTCGATATAAACGCATAGCGTTATTTTGCGTTTACGTTCAAGACGCGTAAGGAACGCCGCAGTGAACAGACACGCAAGCACAGCAAGCAATGCGCCGCTGTAAAATCCCACGCCGACCGCTATACCGATAACCGACGTCGTCCAAAGGATCGCCGCGGTGGTAAGTCCGGTTATTATCTTATCGGTCTTGACAATTATCATACCCGCGCCCAAAAAGCCGATACCCGATACGACCTGTGCAGATATCCTCAGCGGATCGCTGTCATAACCCAATATCTGCGTGCAATACACGCCCAAAAGCGACGTCAGCGCGCCGCCGAGGCAGACAAGTATATGGGTTCGCATCCCCGCCTGGCTGCCGTGTCTGCCGCGCTCGATACCGATCAAGCCGCCAAACACAACGGCAAGAATTATCCTGAGCGCAACGGTAAACAGGTTGATCTCCTTTTCAAACGCAATAATACTGTTCAAAAATTCAGTCATATTATCACCTCGTTATTATTATATCACACCGGAGGCATTTAGGCAACAGTATTTTTAAGGGGAACTTTTTGCAAAAAGTTCCCCTTACACCCCTCAAAAATCCTTATATTCGAAAAAGTATTGGAAAATCAATATTTTTTCGCAAAAAGCTATTGACAAGGGTAAAAACTTATGATAATATAACAAGGTCGAATTTCCAAAGACAGTAGGTATTTAATTTAAAGGCACTTTAGCCGCCTGCCGAGGAGAACGAAAATGCATCACAATATAACAATGCTTTTTCTATGCTCCGAGGCTTAATGGCTTATTGGAGCATTTATTATTTCCTACGGAATAAATCAGGAGGTATACAATTGGCTAACGCAAACATTCTTGAGCAGAAAAAAGCGCTTGTCGCAGAGCTCGTTGAAAGAATGAAGAACGCGCAGGGTGGCGTTATCGTTAACTATCAGGGCATTCCCGTTGCTGACGATACCAAGCTCAGAAGCGAGCTTCGCGCAGCAGGTGTTGAATACACGGTAGTTAAGAACACTCTTACTTCCAAGGCATGCGATCAGATCGAAGGCTTTGAAGATCTTAAGGGTTGCCTCACCGGCATGACTGCACTCGCTACCTGCGAAAGCGATCCCATCGCTCCCGCAAAGATTCTTAACAACTACGCTAAGGATCACGAAAACTTCGTTCTCAAAGCAGGCTTTGTCGAAGGCAAGGTGCTCGACGAAAACGGTGTGAAGGAACTCGCCGATACTCCTTCCAAAGAAGTCCTCATCGGCAGACTTATGGGCTCTCTCCAGTCCGGCCTTTACGGATTCGCTTATGCTATTCAGGCGATCATCGACAAGGCAGAGGGCGGCGAAGCTACCGAAGCTGCTGCTGAATAATCTCGGCAAAAAAACATCTTAATTTTAAAAAAACACTATTACACGGAGGATTATATCACAATGGAAAAAATCAATCAGATTCTTGAACTTGTAGACTCTCTTTCTATTCTTGAACTCAAAGACCTCGTTAGCGCACTTGAAGAAAAGTACGGCGTATCCGCTGCTCCCGTAGCAGTTGCAGGCGTTGCTGTTGCTGCAGCTCCCGCTGAAGAAGAAAAGACCGAATTCGACGTAGAGCTCACCTCCTTCGACGAAGCTGCTAAGCTCAAGGTTATCAAGGCTGTTAAGGAAATCACCGGCCTCGGTCTCGGCGAAGCTAAGGACATCGTTGTTAACGCTCCCAAGATGGTTAAGACCGGCGTTTCCAAGGAAGAAGCAGACGCTCTTAAGGCTCAGCTCGAAGAAGCAGGCGCTAAGATCACTCTTAAGTAATTTATACTTCCTAAAAAAACCACCCAATCGGGTGGTTTTTTTCGTCTAAAGCCCTACGGTTTCAGCCGTTTTTTAGTGAGGTTCGTGCGCTCTCGCAGAATTCGTGCGCGACCTACGGTCTTGTCCGAAATCTCGAACATCAGAAGTGTATTTTTCGAGGCGCATGTTCCCGATAAATAAATGAATTTTTATTGTAACTCAAATTTGTCACGCCCGAAAAAAGCTTGTTTTTTTGAATATAAAAAGTTTTTAAGGTCAAGGAAACTTTTTCAAAAGTTTCCTTGGGAAATCGCCTTCTTAACAACAGGGAAGATCGTTTCCGCCATCGAGAACTGACCGAGGTCGTTCGGGTGGAGGAAATCGACGGCGTAAAGATCGCGCATTTCCTTGGTGAAGAAATCACAGCTGTTCACGAAATACACGTTCTTGTCGCCCGATGCGAGCGCGTTTTCGTAGGTCTTACGGACAACGGCAATACGCGCAAGGTCGTCCTCGGTAGGATCGTCATAGAACGGGTGCGTTACAAAAACAACGGGCAGGTCGGGCTGACGCTCACGTATACATTTAAAGAACGGCTCGTGAGTATCCTGCAGCGTTTCCACAGAGGGCGAATTGTAATCGTAATCCATTACGAAGCAGGACAGTTCCCTGCTCGCGATATGCTCGGCAACTGCAAGCTCGCCCATGGCAGAGCCCGAAAATCCGTAGTTTACGCAGTCAGCATCAAGCGCGCGACAGATTATGTTCGCATAGGAGTTTGCGGGACGCGAAACGCAACCGCCCTGCGTTATAGACGAGCCGTAGAACGCGATCGCGCCGTTGGTTCGTTTCGTGGGCGCGCCGATCCTTGCGCCCTTAGGAAATCCCACCTCTAATTTTGTTATACCTGCATACAGCGGCAGATTTATCTGCACCTCGTTGACTCCGCCCGGAAGCTCGAGCACGCCCGAGTTCATATTAGAGTCCTCCGCAAAGAACTGCATCATCTTGCCGAGGTATTTTCTGTTCGTTCCCGTGCCGACGTATGCGTCGATACCGAACGTGCCTCTGTTACAGAAATGCGGTCGGTTGCCATATGCTCCGCGCAGATACACACGCACGGATATCGCGTCCGCATCTCTTGCAAAGCGGATGCTTCCACCTGCGGTATTGGTAGCAAGGTCGGCATTTATCTGCGAATAATCCCCTTTTCTGTTTACGTCCAAGCGGTAATATTCGTTTCCGTTGTCGGCGGGTGCTATGATACCACCAAGCACAAACGGTACGCTATTGACGTCCAAATATATATATCCGTCCTCCGATGCCTTTCTACGCGGCAACGCGGAAAGCGATTTTTTGTAAAGCTTTTCCTTGGATGATCTCGGTTTCCCGAATGAGTATTTTGTCATTCTTCTCTCCCCTTCCGGTTTTTTTACATTATATCACGAGGAACGAGGATTGCAAAGGGACTTTTTGTTTTTTTTAGGAAAATTTTGAAAATGTTTCCTAAAACCTTCAAAATCTTTTATTTCCGAAAAACTAAAGTTTTTCGGAAAATTTCAATAAACCCACCTTACCGCAAAAATTTTATTACGAAAAAATTTAAATTTTTTCGAATATAAAAAGTTTTTGGGGGTCAAGGGGGATTTTTTCAAAAATTCCCCTTGGAAATACAACCATATCGTGTTATAATAAATAATCAAACAGAAAGAGGTGCTTATATGGTTGACACGGTATGGCTCGACGAGGAGAAGGACCTGTTGATGTATATTGACCAGACGAAGCTTCCGCAGGAAGTAAGGATTTGCTCCTGTTGTAACGTATTTGAGCTTTACGATATTATAAAACGCTTATCCATCCGCGGTGCGCCCGCTATCGGCGTAGGCGCGGCTATAGGTTTATACGCGGCGGCATCACGCTTTGAGGACGAAACCGAGGAGGGCTTCATCTACTCCTTCAAGAAGAGTGCAGAGCATTTAAACAGCTCACGACCCACGGCGGTAAATCTGTCCTGGGCGATAAAGCGTATGGTACGCTGTGTAGAATCGAACAAGGGGCTCGGCGTTGACGCGATAAAGAGCGCTTTGAAGCAGGAAGCGCTTGACATATATCACGAGGATATTGAGGTCTGCCGCAGGATAGGCGAATACGGCGAAGTTCTTATAAAGGACGGCGATACCGTGCTTACACATTGTAACGCAGGCGCATTGGCGGCGGTAAGATACGGCACGGCGCTTTCTCCGATATACGTTGCCGCCGAAAAGGGCAAAAAAGTGAAGGTTTATGCAGACGAGACGCGTCCGCTTTTGCAGGGTGCGAGGCTGACTGCATTTGAGCTTGCCGAAAACGGTATAGACGTAACGCTTCAATGCGACAATATGGTTGCTTCGCTGATGTCCCAAGGTATTATCGATGCGGTGTTCGTCGGTGCGGACAGAGTTGCAAAAAACGGCGACACGGCAAACAAGATAGGCACGCACGGCGTGGCGATAATCGCAAAGCATTTCGGTGTTCCCTTTTACGTCTGCGCTCCCTTTTCCACCATTGATTTCAGCTGTGAAAGCGGCAAGGATATAGTTATCGAGCAGAGAAGCGCACACGAGGTGAGCGATATGCATTACGTGTCGAAAATGACGCACAAGGACGCAAAAATCTACAATCCCGCCTTTGACGTAACGCCCAATTCGCTTATCACGGGAATTATCACCGAAAAGGGCATTTTTAAGTGTGAAGAGCTTGTTAAATCAGATGCAAAACAATAAATAATGCTTGACTTATAAGGCGTTTTCATATATAATTGAAATGTTAAAAAATTATCGATTTTTACACGGAGGTATTTGCAGATGAATTTTGCACGCACTGCGAATGTATCGCGTTTTATACTTATGATACTCGCTATCGTTTTCGTTTGCTCGGCAACGGTATGCGGCGTTTACATTAATGAAGAAACGCAGATGAACGGCATATTTGAGGAAGGAACTATCCGCTTGGGTCTTGACCTTGCGGGCGGTTCGGTCATCACCTTTGAAGCGCAGACCGACGACACGGGCGCATCGCTCGAGGCAGGTATGAATTCCGTTTATCAGGTCATGAGAGACAGACTCGACGGACAAGGACTTACCGAAGCACTTTGTTACCTTGTCGGCGACAATAAAATCACTATCGAAATTCCCGACGTTGACGATCCTCAGGAAGCTATTGCAAACTTTATGCAGACCGCAAAGCTTCAGTTCATCGATTCGAGCAAAAACGTTGTTCTCGAGGGTGCTGACGTTGAAAGTGCAAAGCCCGGCTACTCGCAGACCGGCGAAATCTGCGTTGAGCTCGAGCTTACCGACGCAGGCGCAAAGAAATTTGCTACCGCTACCAAAAAGGCAGCTGTTAAGAAGGACACCATCAGCATCGTTGTTGACGGCGTGACCATTTCTTCCCCCACCGTTAACGAGGCTATTACCGACGGTAAGGCAATGATCACCGGTAACTTCACTCAGGATGCGGCTGAAACTCTTGCAAACAACATCAATGCAGGTGCATTCAAATACGAGATCAAGCCCATTGAGCAGAGAACCGTAAGCGCAACGCTCGGTGAAAACTCGCTTTCCAGCTCGCTTATCGCAGGCGGTATCGGCGTATTGCTCGTTATTGTATTTATGTGCATATACTACAAGATTCCCGGCGTTATGGCTTCTATCGTGCTTTGCGCTTACACCGGCATTTACGGTCTTGTTCTTATAATCACTCAGGCAAACCTCACCCTTTCGGGTATTGCAGGTATCTTCCTTTCTATCGGTATGGCGGTTGACGCTAACGTTGTCATCTTCGAAAGAATCAAGGAAGAGATCGACCTCGGCAAGAGCGCGAAGGCGGCTGTTAAGGCAGGCTTCAAGAGAGCGTTCTCCGCAATCCTCGACTCCAACGTAACCACCATCATCGCTTGTGCCGTGCTCTATTTCTTGGGCTCGGGCACCATCAAGGGATTTGCTACTACCCTCTTCATCGGTATCATCATCTCCCTCTTCACCGCACTTGTTATCACCAAATCGCTCCTCAACCTCTGCATCGGTATGGGAATTACCGACCCCAAGAAGTACAGAGCACTTGGCAGCAAGAAGGAAAAAAAGAACAGATTCCACTTCATCAAGAATCAGAAGGTCACCCTCGCCGTTATCGCAGTTGTACTCGTAGCAGGTATTGCTTCCTTCGCTATTCAGAGCTTCAACATCGATATCGACTTTTCGGGCGGTACTGAAATAAAGATCAACCTCGGCACAGAGGTTACCGAAGAGGTTTGCGACAAGGTCAACGATATAATCCGCGACCACGAAAAGCTCGGTAACGATTACGTTTCCTCGACCACTCAGTCGACCGATAATAACAAGATCGCAATAATCCGCACCGGTACTGCCGCACTCACCAACGAGCAGCAGGACGTGCTTATCGAAGCACTTACCGAAGCGTTCCCCGAAGCTTCCAAGCCCGAAGCAATCAACAAGATCGACCCGACTGTCGGCGCAAGCCTTACCAAGACCGCGTTCATCGCAGTTGGCGTTGCAGTAATCCTGATGCTTATCTACATTTGGATCCGCTTCGAGCTTAACTCCGGTCTTGCGGCAATCGTCTGCCTTATCCACGACCTGTTCGTGATCATGGCTGTTTACTCAATTCTTCAGATCCCCGTTAGCGCAAACGTTATCGCAGTTCTCCTTACCATTCTCGGTTACTCGATCAACGCGACTATTGTCGTATTCGACCGTATACGTGAGATCAGAAAGAAGAATCTCGGCGAAGACTTCGGCGAATCTGTTGACAAGGGCGTTCACGACACTATCGGCAGAAGCGTAAACACTACGCTCACCACCTTGTTCACCATCGGTATGATATTCATTCTCGGTGTTGACTCGATCCGTGACTTCTCGCTTCCCCTTATCGTAGGTATCGTTGCAGGCTTATTCTCCTCGGTATTTATGTCGGGTATGCTTTGGAACGCACTCAACAAGATCATCAAGCCCAAGGCAGATAAATAAAACAACAAATGCCCGTTTCCAACGAAGCGGGCATTTCTTAAAGGACATCGAACTATGGCAGATATACAGAAAATACGTAATTTTTCGATAATCGCGCACATCGACCACGGCAAAAGCACGCTTGCCGACAGGCTTTTGGAATACACGGGCGCGGTTGAAAAGCGCGAGCTTGACGAGCAGATGCTCGACAATATGGAGCTCGAGCGTGAGCGCGGCATCACCATAAAGGCACGCGCGGTTAATTTTGAATACAAGGCTGATGACGGAGAAGCGTATTCACTGAATCTTATCGACACCCCCGGTCACGTCGACTTCGGATACGAGGTTTCGCGCTCGCTCGCGGCGTGCGAGGGTGCTGTGCTTATCGTCGACTCGACTCAGGGCATTCAGGCGCAAACGCTTGCGAACGCTTATCTTGCCGTCGACCACGATTTAGAGATACTTCCCGTTATAAACAAGATAGACCTGCCGAGCGCAGACCCCGATATGGCAAAGCGTGAGATAGAGGATATTATCGGTATCCCTGCCGACGAAGCACCCTGCATCAGCGCAAAAATGGGTATCGGCATCAAGGACGTGCTCGAGCAGATAGTTAAAAACGTTCCCGCACCCAAGGGCGACAGAGAAAAGCCGCTCGAGGCATTGGTCTTCGACAGCTATTACGATTCCTACAAGGGCGTTATCGTTTACATTCGTATTAAAAACGGCAGAATGCGCGTAGGCGACAAGGTACGTATGATGCACACGGGTGCAGAGTTCGAAATAGTAGAGCTCGGCACGCTTTCCACCTTTGCGCTCGACAAAAAGGAAATTCTCGAGGCGGGCGAGGTTGGTTATTTCACCGCAAGCATAAAAAACATCGCGGATACCGATGTCGGCGACACCGTTACGCTTGTTGAAAACCCCTGCGAAAAGCCGCTTCCCGGCTTTAAGAAATCACAGCCGATGGTTTATGCGGGTATATACCCTGCCGACGGCTCGAAATACGGCGATTTAAAGGAAGCTCTCGACAAGCTCCGTCTTAACGATTCGTCGTTCACCTACGAGCTCGAAACCTCGGTGGCATTGGGCTTCGGCTTCCGTTGCGGATTCTTGGGTCTTTTGCATATGGAGATAATCGAGGAAAGATTGGAGCGCGAATTCCAGCTCGACCTTATCACCACAGCGCCGAGCGTTATTTACGAGATACACAAAACCAACGGTGAGGTAGTTTACATCGACAACCCGACCAACTACCCCGATCCTGCCGTTATCGAAACCGCGTGCGAGCCGTTCGTTAAGGCAACGGTCATCACGCCCACCGAATACGTCGGCACGATAATGCAGCTTTGCAACGACAGACGCGGCGAATATATAGATATGAAGTACATCGACACGAACCGCGCCGAGCTTCATTATCTCCTCCCCCTCAACGAGATCGTTTACGATTTCTTCGACTCCTTAAAATCAAAAAGCAAAGGCTACGCCTCGCTCGACTACGAATTCAAGGATTACCGTCCCTCCAAGCTTTCAAAGCTCGATATTTTGTTGAACGGCGACGTTGTAGACGCGTTATCCTTTATCGTACATTCCGACAGAGCATATCCGAGAGCGCGCAGAATCTGCGAAAAGCTGAAGGACAATATTCCCCGTCAGTTGTTCGAAATACCTGTTCAAGCGGCTATCGGCGGCAAGATAATCGCGCGTGAAACCGTTAAAGCGATGCGCAAGGATGTGCTTGCAAAATGCTACGGCGGCGACATAACGCGTAAGAAGAAGCTTCTCGAAAAGCAAAAAGAGGGCAAAAAGCGTATGAGAACGCTCGGTACGGTTGAAGTACCGCAGGAAGCGTTTATGGCTGTGCTTAAATACGATGACGAATAATCTTTCGTTCTATATCCACATTCCATTTTGCATCAAAAAATGCGATTACTGCGCGTTTTACTCGCTTCCCAACCAAACAGACGAGATAAAGCAAGCATATTTCGAAGCGTTGATGCGTCAGATAAGCGCATTTTCGACCGACCATGAGATCGATACGGTATATTTCGGCGGCGGAACGCCCACGGTTTTAGGCGTCGACAGATTATGTAAACTCCTGAGCCTCCTTAAAACACGTTTTTCGCTCAAGGAAGATTGCGAGATAACGGTCGAAGTCAACCCGAAAACAGTAAACGCCTTATCCCTTGCGGACTTAAAAAATGCAGGCTTCAACCGTTTATCTATCGGTGTGCAGGCATCGGACGATTCGGTCTTGCGCTCTATCGGGCGGATACACTCGTTTTTCGACGCAAAAAAGTGCATAAACGATGCACGAAGCGTAGGATTTACTAACATCAGCGCGGACATCATTTTTGCGCTTCCGAACCAATCGAACGAGCAATTCGAAAGCTGCGTTCGCGACATTATGTCGACCAACCCCGACCACATTTCCGCGTACTCGCTTCAATTGGAGGAAGACACGCCGTTATATGCGCGCAGAGAAACGCTTTCTTTTCCGGACGAGGAATCGGAGGAATGGCAATACAATTCGTTATGCTCGATACTAAAATCGAACGGGTATACGCATTACGAGATATCCTCATTCTGCAAAGAAGGCTTCGAATCGAGGCACAATCTTAATTATTGGGCGCGAAACGAATATTTCGGGTTCGGCGCGGCGGCCCACTCCTTTTACAACAACAAACGCTTTTCAAATATCGCAAATATACAGCGATACATCGCTTTATCGCACGACGGCTTATACGCCCCCACAGATTACGATGAAGTACCCTTAATTACCGACACCGAAGCTGAGGAAGAGCGCATTATGCTCAATCTCCGCACGAACCGAGGTGCATACATCTCCGAAGCGACACGCAGCTCTGCTTCGCGCATAGCTTCGCTCGGATACGGCGATTTCGACGGCTCGCGACTCACCCTCAACAGCCGCGGCTTCAGGGTTTCGAACAGTATTATTGCAGAGATTTTGCTTTGAGTTTTTTGACCAAAGGGAACTTTTGAAAAAGTTCCCTTTGGAAACCCTCAAAACTTTTTATATTCGAAAAACTAAAGTTTTTCGGAAAAAATTTATATCGGCTTGTATTCATTCATAACAAAAGCTCCTCTTTTTCAGAGGAGCTTTTAATTTTTATACAATTATTCTTGATTGATATTTCGAAAAGCTTTAGCTTTTCGCATTAAGGATTTTTGAGGGTTTTAAAGGGAACTTTTTGCAAAAAGTTCCCTTTAATTCCTGAAAACGCAAAGCGTTTTTGGGGAGAGCGGAGCGATCTATTTGCTCTGAGTAACAACGATAGTGTTGCCGTCGATCTCGGCAATATAGTCACCAAAAAGACCGATAGTCGTGTTGTAAATAACGCCGTGGCGTGAGGATATCGCGTCATAGAGCTGCTTTGCAACACCGCTGTTCTGGAAGGTGATCACAAATCCGCCCTCGGGTATCTTTACAATGTCGTTACCGCCGTAGATAGAGCCGTCATCGAGGTTGTTACCGTATTCGCTGATATAGTATCCGCCGTTTCCGTCGGGTGCAAACACGAGAATATTCTTATATCTCAACGCATAACCCTTTGCATCGATGCTTTCAACACCTTCGTAGAGGTTAACGCTCGATTTGGTTATCTTGAACGTTTTACCGCCCTCGAAATCAAATGCCTCGGTAGCGGGGTCTGCAATACCGAAGATATTATCCTCGATAATGAAGTTTTCGCCGTACATCTGACGGTACGGATAATAGGTTTCGGGATAGATAACGATATTATGAGTGAACTTGGAATATTCCTCGGGAGTACCGCGCTTCTTATAGGGTATCTTATCCGAAAGGAACACGTTATTATACATATCGATTCGTTCGCAGGCTATCTGAGTACCGTCGCCTCTGTCGCCGCCGCCGTGTGCGTCGAAGATGTGATATATAGCAGTACCCATATGCACGTTATCGTGTGCCTGATAGCCGCTTCCTGCTTTACCGTCTGCCGCGATAGCGTGGCGGTCGAAGTTGAACAGGTTGCCGTAAACCTCTACGTATATCGAGCCGTAAAGCACTACGCCGTAGCCGAAGCCGTTACGCTGGTTGTGGTGAATGAAGTTGTGGTGGACCTTGATATCAACACCTGAGGTGAGTGCGACACCTGCCTCGGAGAAGCCCGAGATTTCGCAGTTTTCGATTTCAACGCCCTTGCCGTTTACAACTATACCGCGGGTAAGAAGGAGCGAATAGTAATAGCTTGTATACTGACTGCCTGCCGCGTTAAGACCGCGCTTATGGTGAGTCATATGACGTTCGTAATCGGGTCCTACGACCGTTAAGCCTGCGACATGAGCGTTGGCAGCAGCTCTTATCATCATCGTTTTACGTTCGGTGCAATAAAGCATCGCACCGGTGGAGATAGTACCGTCGTCGAGCACTCTGCCGCGGTCACTCGCAAGCGTTACGCCCGAGGGGATACTGATGAGCGTGCTGCTTACGTCTATCTGAACGCCGCCGGGGATAAACACGACGTCTCCCGATTTTGCCTTTTTAAGATTAGCAACGAGAGTAGAAAGGTCGGTAGCGATATAAGTGCCGGTGGTGTAGATATTGCTGTATCCCTCACCGCCGCCCAACGGGTCGCTCGTGTCGGAGATACCGTAGGTCGTACCGTTCTTTTTAATGGTAAGCTGATCCTTGAATTCGTAATAATTGGTAGTGCCCGAATGCGTTGCAAGCGCTTTGATTATCTTGCTTGTATCGCCCGATGCAACCTCACCGAGAAGCTCGTATACCTCGTACTGATCTACGGGGAACACGGTCATGGTGATATCGGGATTTACGCGCTCAACGGTAAGCGGAGCGATATCCGACGCTGTCATAACGCCACAGCTCGAGGGAAGCGATTTGCCGCTTTCCTTTACAACGTAATCGGCGTTATTGCCGTAAAACGCGCTCTTCGAAAGAGTTATCGTGCCATTGGTATCGTTGATACCGGTTTCACAATGGTGGATATAGCAATTATCGACCTTTGCCTTGCCTTTGCTGCCGGTAGAAATAGCCGCGCCGCTGAAGGATGCGATCTCACAGTTGGAAATGGTTACATTTTCACCGGTAACACTGATACCGATATCGGTAACGGTTGCGGTGTTTTCAGCGAACTGTGTTACAACGCCCAAAATGTTAAGGCCTGTAATGGTACAGTTCTTGCTTGCGCTGATAAGGACCTTGGAGGGATGGGATATCCTAAGAACGCCGCCCTCGTTTACGCCTCTGTCGGATGCAAGTATTACACCCTCGGAAAGCTTAACGCAAAGCGATTCTGTTGCATAAAGGTCTGCCATATCGATAGTAACACCGGACGGAATAAATATAACGTCGCCCGATCTTGCCGACTTGATGGCGTCCTTCATATCATTATCGGTTTCAACGATATAATCGCCCGTGGTGTAGATCTTGCCCTTATAATCCGCGCCGCCGATAGGCTGACCGAAGTATTTGACTCCGACCATCATCGATTGCAGATTGGAAGCATCGGTTTTAAGCACGTCCTTGCTTGCGCCCGATACGTACATCGAATAGATACGTGTGTAAACCTCACGTCCGTCGGTGATGAGCAATCTTTGCGGAACGATTATATCCGCATCGGGAGTGGAGGGGGTGTCAGGTGTATCGGGTGTATCGGGTTCATCGGGAGCATCGGAATTTTCGCCATCGGAGGTATTATCCGAGGTCGTACCCGATTCTTCGGTAGAACCGCCGTTTGAAGCATCATTCGAGGGAGAATCCGTCGAAACGCCGTCAGACGTGTCCTTATCACCGCTGCCCGAGCCGCTTTCGGTGCCCGAAACGGTGCTTTGTGTATCGCCCGTGCTGCTCTGTCCCTCGGTATCGTTACCGCAGGCGGTAAAAGCGAGCGCGAACATAGTCAAAGCCAAAAATAACGCGATCAGTCTTTTCATTTACTTTGCCTCTTTTTTTAATTTGTGCGCCTCAATTATATATTATACAACCGGTTTTGTAAAGATAGTTCGCAGTAAATTTACAATATATTAATTATAAGGGGTGCAGTTTTTAAGGGAACTTTTTGCAAAAAGTTCCCTTAAAACTTCAAAAATTCTCATAATCGAAAAAAGTAAACTTTTTTCGGAGACAATTTCATATCAAAATCAAACACTCGAAAGCTTGTTGGTTGCGGGTATTTTTTATTTCGAAAAGCTTTAGTTTTTCGGATTTGAAGGATTTTGAAGGGTTCAAGGGGAACTTTTGCAAAAGTTCCCCTTGAAAAGCAATAGAAATCGCTTGCCGTTTTAGACGAGAGCGTAGCGACCGTAGACTTTCGTTGGACTTTTACGGGATGCGAAAAGCGATAACGTGTTGTACAATTTTAGCGTCGGGTGGACAGAAAGGGGGTTATCGAAACGGACAAAGCAGATAAGGCATCAACGTTTCACAGTCGCAAAACGCTCGAAGCGGCAATTAACGATTACTTTGCGGAATATTTATCGGAAAGCGGAGAGGTTGCCGACATCGAATCGCTTGCAGACTATCTCGGTACAACGAGGGACGAGCTGATGGCGATGATGAACGGCAAACGCTTCGGACAAATATTAAGGATTGCGAGAAACCGTATCGCAAAGATCAAAAAACAGCTTGCATTCAGCGGAAGGATAAACGCGACTGTGTTGGCGTTTGACCTCAAAAACAACCACGGATACCGCGACAAGCCCGATGATGCGGAAGGCGCGCAATCGAGTGTGGTATTCAAGGGAAAGGCTTCGGACTGGGCACAATGAGAGAAATCATCATCGAGCCGAACGAGAAGCAGAGAGCATTTTTCGAATCGACGGCAAAATACACCGCCTACGGTGGAGCGCGAGGCGGCGGCAAGAGCTGGGCGATGCGAATGAAGCTGATACTGCTTGCCCTTAACTACAACGGCATACAGATTCTTTTACTTCGGCGCACCTTAGCCGAATTAAGAGAGAACCACCTGTTGCCGATGATGTCGCTTTTAAAGGGCGTAGCAACCTATATAGCGAGCGAAAAGGAGTTCCGATTCAACAACGGCTCGCGCATAAAGCTGGGCTATTGTGAAAGCGTTAACGACGTGCTTCAGTTTCAGGGGCAGGCTTACGAGGTCATCGGGCTCGAGGAGGCGACTCACTTTACCGAGTTCCAATTCCTTTCGCTTACCGAAAGCAACCGCGCAAGCGGCAATATGCGTGTACGATTTGTTCCGAGAATGTATTTCACCTGCAACCCCGGCGGCGTGGGACACGAATGGGTAAAAAGGCGGTTCATTGACCGAGAGTTCCGCGGGAGCGAGAACCCGAATGACTATATTTTTATCAAGTGTCTTGTATTCGACAACCGATATATTATGGAAAACAACCCCGAATATATCGACACGCTGATGAATCTGCCCGAAACGCGCAGAAAGGCGATGCTATACGGCGATTGGGACGCATTTGAAGGTGCTTTCTTCCCCGAATTCGACCCAAAACGACACGTCACCGACGACGTATGCATTCCCGACGGCGCATTGCGGTTCCGTGCACTCGACTACGGGCTGGATATGACCGCTTGCCTTTGGTGCGCTGTGTGTGCGGACGGCAGTATTATCGTCTACCGCGAGCTTTTTGAGAGCAATCTGATACTTTCTGAGGCGGCGGACAGGATCCTTGCGCTTACGCCGAAAAACGAAACGGTACGCTACACCGTTGCCTCGCCCGACCTTTGGAACAGACGTCAGGAAAGCGGAAAAAGCGGATTTGACGTTATGACGGGCAGAGGCATCCGCCATATGATAAAGGCAGACAACGGACGAATCGAGGGCTGGCGAATCGTGCGCGAGTATTTAAAAGCGGGCTCGGGCTACAAGGGAGAACCGAAAATCAAGATTTCACGGGAGTGCAAAAATCTTATTCGCAGTCTTCCACTGCTTCGATTCGACGAGCGCGTACGAGAGGATGCCGCAGACACACCGCACGAAATAACTCACGCGCCCGAAGCGTTACGGTATGCGTTGATGTCGCGCCAGCCCAAGACTCCGCCGAAGCGGTTCAATTCTTTCTCGCGCTCTGTATATTCGTTTGGCGGCAACGAGCGCGACGAGCGTGAGTTTTCGGAGTTTTTAGACCATTGACAAAGCGCAAACAAAGGAGTTTATTTTGAGAAAACACAAAAATCTGCCCTTTACGGAGGAGTGGGAGCTCTACGAAAAGGGCAAGGAGTACAATTACTCCATCGATCTTTATGAAAAGGTGAACACTAACGAAAGGTTTTACAGAGGCGACCAATGGGACAACCTTAACACAGGCGGATTGCCTACTCCGGTGTTCAATATCTTTAAGCGCATTATAGGCTATTTTACAAGCAGTATTATGCAGACGCCTATAAAAATGCGTTACAACTTCGCAAGCCCGAACGGCGAATTGAGCGCAGAGGAGGCACGCATCGCCTCTGAAAAGCTGAATCTCATCGCAGATATGCGCTGGGAGAAAAACAAAATGCATGATTTGCTTGCCGATTCGCTTACAGATGCCGCCGTTTCGGGTGATGCGGTCTGCTATACCTATTGGGACGCCGATATTAAAACCGGTCAGGCGTTCTCGGGTGATTTCAGAAGCGTGCTTATCGACAACACGAACGTGTTTTTCGGCGACCCGAACTCGAAAAACGTTCAGAAGCAGCCCTACATACTTATCGCACAGCGCGAAACGGTTAAGGACCTTATCCTTCAGGCGAAGAAAAACGGTATGAGCAAGGACAACATCGACCGTATTCTTCCCGACGACGATACGTTAACGCTTTCGGGCGATATGGCAAGGTTTGAGCTTGAGGGCACAAAATGCATCTCGCTTATAAAGCTGTGGAAGGACGAAAACGGCAAGGTGCTTTACCGCAAATCCGTGAAAAACGCGATAATCAAGGACACCACCGAAACGATGCTGAGCCTCTACCCCATCGCGTTCTTTAATTGGAGCGAGATCAAGAATTCGTGGCACGGTCAAGCCGTCGGGACGGGACTTATCGACAATCAGAAATTCATCAACAAGGGATTTGCCATGGTGATGAAGCATATGATGGACACCGCGTTTTCGAAGGTGGTATACGATTCCACGGTGCTCGACGGTTGGTCGGACCGTGTAGGCGAGGCTATTGCGGTAAACGGTCCCGTTGAAAACGTAGCCAAGGTCATTTCCCCCGGTGCGATGCAATCGGGTATGCTCGAGGTTCTTTCGATGGCGATCGCCAACACGAAGGAATTTATGGGCGCGACCGACGCGGCATTGGGCGACGTACGCCCCGACAACACAAGCGCGATTCTTGCGCTTCAGAACGCCTCATCGGTTCCATTGGAGAACGTAAAGCGAAATCTTTATCAGTTTGTCGAGGACATCGGCGTTATCTGGCTCGACTTTATGTTCACCTACTACGACGACAAGCGTCTTGTGGGAATGTACGAAAACGGCAACGAGAGGTTCGAGGCGTTTTCGATGTCGAAATTCAAAAGCCGCCTTGTAGACTGCCGCGTCGATGTCGGCGCAAGCAGCTATTGGAGCGAGCTATCGTCGATAAGCACGCTCGACTCGCTTCTTAAATTGGGACGAATCACCACGGTGCAGTACCTTGAGCGTCTGCCCGAGGGAATCGTGCCCGACAGGGAGCGTCTTATCGAGGAATTGAAAAACAGCGAAATTACGGGAAAGGAGGAAACATCTGTTGAAAGGAATTAACAACGAGCAGATTCTCGACACCATTTACGACCTTGCGGATTCGCTCGGATTGCGAATCGACGAATTTTTAGAGCGCGTCGAGGAGGAATTCGGCGAGCAGCTGCCGAGCCTTGAGGGCTTACCCGAAAGCATCGTGCAGGAGCTGCGCGATTCGCGCGAGAGCAAAAAGGAGCTTCGCCGTCAGAGCCGCATCAAGAAGAGCGCAGACGAAAAGGATGCGGAGATAAAGCGTTTCCGCGAGATATTCGGCAACGTCGAGGCTGAAAGCATTCCCGAATCCGTGTGGGAGGACGTAGCCGACGGCGCAAGCCTTTACCACGCATACGCGCTTTATCTGGTGAACAAGGATATGCTCGACCGTCACGCAGAAAGCGTCAACGCACGCAACGCCGAATCGGGTGCCTTTGCATCGAGTGACGGCGCGACCGAGCAAAGCTTCACCAAGGAGCAGGTCGAAAAAATGAGCGGCAAGGACGTAAAAAGCAACTACAAGAACATTATCAAGGCTATGAAAAGCTGGAAAAGCCTTTAATTAACAGGAGGAATTTAATTTGTCTAACTACAACAGCATTGAAAAGATCATCGCGGCGGAGATCCTCCGCACCAACGAGGACAATCTTCTCGCAAATACCGTTTGTAATACCGCTTGCACCGGCGATATCAAGAATCGCGGCGACAGCGTGACCTTTATCGGTCTTAACGACCCCACCGTATACGATTACGAGGGCAGCATCACCTACGAGGACATCGACGATGCGTCGCTAACCCTTCTCATCGATCAGGACAAAGCGTTTTCCTTTAAGATCAAGGACATCGAGGCGTTGCGCTCGTCCGTTGGTCTTGAGGACTCGCAGACAAAGCGCGCAAGCTATCTTTTGAAGAACGAGGTCGACACCTACGTATTCTCGCTCTACAAGGATGCAGGCGTTATCAAGCCGACCGTCGAGGCAAATCCCCAGAATGTGCTTCAGACTATCGCGGAAATGAAGCAGTCGCTTGAGGAGGCAAACGTTCCCGACGGCAGAACCTGGATCATCGTTCCGCCCTTTATCAAGACCAAGCTTATGCTTGCAGGCATCAAGTTCCAGATAAACAACGGCGTAAACGGCACCGGTGCGGTTGCATTCACCGACGAGCTCGGCTGTGACATCTACGTTTCCAATCAGCTTTCTACCGACGAAAACGGCGACACCGTTATGCTCGCAGGCTCTTATTCCGCTATCGCCTACGCAGAGCAGGTTTTGGAAACTCAGGTGCTCGACAGACTCGAAAACTCGTTCGACAAGGCTGTACGCGGCAGACTCGTTTTCGGCGCAAAGGTCATCAAGCCCGCAGAGCTCGTTGCCTGCCCCGTATCTGACGGCGGAAACGATATCGCGTAAAATAAGAAGGGAGAAATCATATGGCACAGACTATTACCACCAACAACACCTACGGTATCGGTAAAGCGTTTGCATTTGCACTCGAAGCTGTTACCGACGAAGCAGTATCCGTCGACCTCAACGGCGCAAAGGCACCCGTAACGCTTCTTTTAGACGTTCCGAGCGGCGATTTTATCCTTAAGACCGTAAGCAACGACGGCAAGGAAAAGGATATTGCACTTGTTTCCGGTTCGCTTAACACCGTGAAGATCGATACTCTCGGTATCAAGGCAGATGACGGTATGGCACAGCTCAAGCTCTGCACCGCTTCCGGTGCAAGTGCCGCTTCGGCAGGCATCAAGATGTGTGTACTCGCGTATACCCCTGTTGTAAATCACTAACAAAGGTAACGGGAGCTGTTAATATACGCTCCCCTCAAAACAAGGGCGCACTGTTTTGGAAATAAAACCGTGATTTCGCAAGGATCGAGGCGTACAAAGGTACGTCCGTCCTTGCGAAGCACGATAGAAAAACTTCGAATATAATTTACGGCTATGAGCCCGAATGAAAAATACTCTTAACACGCCGAATCAATACGTCGGATTTTTTCGGTTTAACCCAAAACAGCAGCCCATAAAGGAGGTAATTATGACAGGTAATGAACTATTAAATCTCGCTCTCGATATTTGCGGTCTGCGCAAGGAGGACGGACAGATTCCCGAGGACGTAAGCGATCTGAAGCAGCGTGCGCTTGCCGCGATAAACATCGTGCTTGCCGAAAACGCAGTAACCGATTGCAGAATAAGAAAATGCGAGCACAAGGTGGCTTCCTTAAGCTCGCTCGACGACACGATCGATTGCAGTGCCGTTATCGCAAGCAGTGTGCTTCCCTACGGTGTTGCACGGCTTTTGATGCTCAACGAGGACGAGGCGTTTGCAAGAGCGTTGGGCTCGGTGTACGAAAGCGCGCAGAGCAGCTCGCTTAAATTCGGACGTGCAAGAGTTCAGTCGATAGAGGAGGTATACCGATGAGGATAACGTCGCAAAACGGGTTTAAGGGTATCGACGAGCGCATAAATACAGGAAACGGGATTTCAACGGCGGTCACGTCCGTAAACCTCCGCGTAACCGAAAGCGGCTCGATGATAAAGCGCCCGAATATACGCGACGTGCATCTGTTCAAGGGCGGAGATATCGACGGCATATGGTGCGGAACGCTTAAGGGCAAAGAACGTCTTGTGGTTTCCGCCGAGGGATATCTTTACGGGTTAGAGCCGCACAAGGCGCCTGCCGAGCCCGAGCTTATTTCAGAGATTCCCGCAGGCGAATGTATGATGTTCTGCTTCAACGGTATCCTTTATATCAAAAACGGCTCGTTTTACGCCAGATACGACGGTGATAGCTTTTCCGAGGTAGAGGGCTATATTCCGCTTGTGGCGATGAGCTGTACCCCATCGGGCGAGGGAACACTTTACGAGCAGATAAACCTCATTTCCGACAAGCGCCGTCAGCTGTTCTCTCCCGACGGTGAAAGCGTGCTTTACCGTCTGGCAGAGGAAGGCATCGACAGCATCGTATCGATAAAATTGGACGGAAACGAATACGAGGGCAATTATTCGCTGAACAACGGAAATGCAGTATCCTTTGAAAGCCCTATAGAAAAGGGCTTGAACAGCCTTGAAATTGTGTATTCGAAGCCCAATTCCGAAAGCGACAAGCAGCGAATATTCGGCTGTACCAATATAATGCTGTTCGGCGGAAACTCCGATGGGCGCGCGTTTTTATGGGGCAACGAGTCGCATCCGAATATACGATTCCATTCCGAGCTTGCAGACGGTGTGCCGAGCGTCGAATACTTCCCCGTCAACGCGTTCACCGTTATCGGCAACAGCCGCATAAGCTGTATCGTACAGCAATATGATCGTCAGCTTATATTCAACGAGAACGAGGCTTACTATTCTTACTGCGAATTAAAGGATGACGGGCTCGGCAATCTGATATCGTCCTTCCCCGTTTTCAGCTTGAACGGAAGCAAGGGCTGTATTGTAAAAGCAAACGGATGTATTATCGACAACCGTCCCGTAACGCTTTGCGACGACGGATTAAATATGTGGGAATCCACATCGGTCGAGAACGAAAAGAACGCTATATGCTTTTCCGGTGCGATAAACGAAAGCATAAGGGACGCTATTGCAAGCATAAAAGACAGCATAATGTTTTTCGATCTGCAATCGAGCAAGGAGCTGTTCTTTATCGCAGGCGACAAGGCGTTTATTTACAACTACGGCGCGGGTGTATGGTATTCCTACGACGATTTTTCGGGCAAGCACCATTTCGCCTACGGCAAATCGCTTTACTTTGCAAGGCGCGAGCGTCTGCACATATTCCGCAACGATTTCACAAGCGATGAATCGATAGAATGCATTTATCAAAGCCCGCTCGTCAATGCAGGCAGCCGATACGGGCAGGCGGACTTAACGGAGCTCGAGGCAGACGTTCATATATCGGGCGGTCTTACGCTTGAATTTACGCTTACGAAGGGCAATTCCGATTCGGTCACGCGGAAATTCATATTCAGCGAGGATACCGACCGATATTCACGCATTTCATTCCGTCCGTCGTTAAGACGCGCTATACCCTTTTCATTGAAGATCAAGGTATCGGGGCACGGCGTCTGTACGGTGCACGGAATTTCAATAAAAACAAACGAAAAGGAAAGGAGTTCAAGGTTTGGGCTACAATGACACCATAAACGAGCTTAAGGCGGCGTTATCTGCCTATTCCGACGAGGAATCGAAGCTGATGTCGCTTTATGAAACCGCGCTCACCAATGCGGAAAAGGCTTATTCATTAGCCAACAAGCAATTAGACGAGCAATACGACCGCGACAGAAACGAGGTATATGCCGATACCGCACGCGAGGAGCGCAACGCGCTTAATATGATCGCATCGCGCGGCTTGGGGTTTTCAGGCGAGGCGGCACAGGCAAAGCTTAATTCGGGCATAACGCTGGCAAACCGTTTGGGCGAGCTTACCCGCGGCAAAAATAATCAATCGCTTGATTTAGAGCGCGACTATCTCGAAAGAAAGACTGCTCTTTCGATCGAAAACGCCGACAAGATAGGCGATATAAACCAAAAGCGCAACGATACGCTTAAGGATATCGCGGGTATGGAGCTCGACAAGGAGCAGCACGATGCGGCATTACGCGCCGATGCTAAGCTTCAAGCCGAAAAGCTCAAGCACGACCGCGATATGAAGCAATTGGAGCTTGATACCAAATACGGCGGCAACGGCTCGGACGTAACGGTAAACGGCGGCAACGTATCGGTTGGCGGCTCGGACGAAAAGGAGGATACAAAAGCCGACGGATTCCTGCCCGATATTTCACCCAAGGACCTCGCAAAGCAGGTCATCGCAAGTGCGACGGGTGATACCGGTGCGGTTACCTCCGACGAGCATTCCTACGCCGTAAACAAGTATCTTTTAGAGCTTATCGACAATTACGATATGAACGATGAGTACTACGATGAGCTTGTATTTATGCTTCGCGCCTACGGCTACGACGTTCCCGAGGAAAAGGATATGCGCGCCGACGTAATATCTACCGATGCAAAGGAATATTATAACGATAGGTACGGTTATTACTACGACCAATATATCCTCGCAGGCGCAGACGAAAAAACCTCGCGAAGCTCTGCAAAGACCGACGCAATGAACGCTATGCTTAAATACATATTCGATTCAAGCAAGAGCGAAAGCGACTTCAGATACTACTGCGCCGCGGCACACATTTCGCAAAAGCAGGTAGACGAATATCTGAGCATTCACGAGTTTGAGCCCGTATACGACACGATACAGGGCGGCGCAGGCAAGATAAAAACAAATATGACGCGTATGACACGATAAAGCATTATCAAGGGGGCTTATATGGATATAAATCAATACATCGAATCCGAGCTTTTTATAATCGTACCCGTGCTTTACGTGCTGGGTATGCTTATCAAGAAAAGCACGGTAAACGACAAGTGGATACCGCTTATACTCGGTATAATGGGTATCGCGCTTGTTACCGTTTACAAGCTCGCGATAAACACGCCGAGTGGTTCGAGCGAAATATTCTCGCTGATATTTTCGGGTATAACGCAGGGGCTTTTATGTGCATCGGCAAGCGTGTATGCAAACAACATCGTAAAGCAATTCAAAAAGGACGATCAGGCAGGCTTTGACGATAAAAGCGCTGACAAGGCTGATAAAAACGGCAATTAAGCCGTACGCCGACCTTATTTACAGCCTGATCTACGAGCCGTGACGGTATTGGACGCCTTGATCGAAATGATACCGCTTATACTTTCTTCCGCGGGGATATCGGGCAGTCTGCTCGCGGCGATAATGACGTTTGCTATAAAAAGGGCGAGGAGCGACGCCGAAAACAAGCGCGAGGAAAGATTGAAGCTGGAGATACTGCGTTTGGAGGGCGACGAAAAAATGAGCGCGTTGCTTTTTGCGATGTTGAGAAACGCGCGCGGAGTCGAGAACGAACGCGAGCTTGACGAGGCGGAAAAGGCATACACCGAATACCTCGAAAACTGCTCAAGGCTTAAAAACGAAATTATAAGCAATCACACGTTTATATAAGGAGTCGCACGTAATCTGTGGGGTTACGTGCGATTTTTATTGCAAATTACGTTCCTTTATGTTATATTTAAAACAGCAAATCACGGAGGATAAATATGAACACCGAAGATATTTTTGATTACACCGAGGAAAACAAGCCGCAAAAGCCGCCGATGAGCGCTAAGACCAAGAAAAAGCTCACTTACCTGCTCTGCGCGGTAATCGGTATTGCCGTTGCGGCAGTTATTATAGCAGTATTCAACCTGGCGTTTCAGGGCGCATCCTCGCCCGAATCTGCCGTTGCCGAATACGAACGCGCGGCGATAATCTACGATATCGACAATATGATAGAATACTCGTCGCAATACAACAAGGTCGTTCTCTACGGCAACCGCGACACGAGCGACAGGCTTTTATACCCTTATCTCGAAAAGGCATATGCCGACAGAGAATCGCAATACAGTGCCGACGACATAAAATTCGAGCTCATTTCCGTGCTTGAATATGAAGAAGGCAGTAAAAAGTTTGAAGAGATCTGCGAAAAGTACGACAAAAAGGTAGAAAACGGCAGCGACGATATAGAAAAGGCGGCTATCGTCCGTATGACTATCGTTAAAGGCGGCAACCGCACCACGCGCAACTACGTGGTTGTAAAGGTCGGTATGCGCTGGTTCTTTGCCTACGCGAATGCTTAATAATATCGACGAGGTGAAATTATGAAAAAGCTTCCTACCGAGAGCGGATATAAATTAGAGCTTACCTTTGACAAAAAGGAATACAAGTCAAACCTCCAACCCTACGACAACCGTTTTTATACGGGCGATTACACCTTTAATATCGATTCACCCGAGGCAAAACGCGCCGAAATCGAATACGAAAAGCGCGTCGGCGGCACCTATATTTATTCCAACAACCCCGAAATGTTAGCACCCGAGGACATCGGCAAGGCGATACTCCGCACGAAGAATCTTACAGGTCTTATCAATTTCACCTACGAGCATTCTAACCACACGGGTATTCCCGTTTATTTCGGATACCAGCTCAAAAACGAAGGCTATACCGACGTTACCGTAACTATCCTAAACCTCGGCTTCCAGCCCGACGGCGAATGGCTCGGACAGCGCTCGTGGAGCGATTATTTCAATTACCGCTTCGAGCTTCCCTTTGACTATTTCCTGCCAAACGGCGAGGTCAACCCGATATACGTCGGCTGTGATTACATCGATTACACCCCCACCCCGCGCGATCCCGTTTCCTACACCATCCCCGCGGGAGAATACATTTACGTTTTGGGCGGCACGAGCGAGGATGCATACGGCAAAGCAAACGTTTTCGGCTCTGCCGACACTCCCATTCTGCCCGGCAAATGCTCGAACGCAGTCGTTAAATTCGAAATATCGGGCGGCAGCGTTACGGGTACGTTCTACGTATATTCCGACGTCTCACAGGTACAAAGCAATCCCGACGAGCAGGGATTTATCACCGAACGCTTCAACAGCAAGACTCAAAAGCTGACCGATTACAGCAAGCAATACAAGGGCGTTGACCCGACGGCAGGCATTATCGAATCGAACATCACCTTTATCATCGACGATGAAACCGAAAGCGGACGCTTGCCGATACGCTACAAAAAGTACGCCGACTACGATTACGCCTCCAAAAACGCTCCTTACGCGAAATACGACCTTAAGGAACACGTGATAGAATCATACGAATGGGTCACTGCATTGAACCCAAACAGTGTACAATCCGCCATCGGCACGGATATGATGATATTCCAATGCGTCGACACCGAGGGCAACGAGATCGTTATCGACACCGAGCACGCCGATTCGAGCGGCGAGCCCGCAAACATCGGCAACTGGATGGTGCAATACACCGACAATTTCACGCTTATCAACGCAGGCGAGCGCGAGCGCACTCTTACCTTCTTCAAGCGCGGCAACAGCGGCGTATTATTCGTAATGACGCGCGACGACGAGGGCAACATTTTAGACGCGAAAGCGCTTACGGGACCCTACAACTTCGCAAACGAGGCGTCTATCTTCGACGGTGTCGACAAGTCGCTGCTCGTCGAAAAGAACGGCAGGCTTTGGTTCAAAATAGCCGACGGCAGACCCTATTGCGACGTCGTAGACGAGCGCAGCGAGGTTATAAAGATCACCATACCCCCGATGAGCGTAAAGCGCATAAGCATCGATTACGTAATACTCGGCAACTCCTGCGGCGGCACTACGCATTGGGTCGTAGTTGATTGAGTTTTTTAGGGGGACGACAAGGGGTGCTTTTTAAAAAAAGCGCCCCTTGGACCCCGCAAAAACTTTTATATACGAAAAAAGTAAACTTTTTTCGGGAAATATTATCACAACAAAAAACGGAATGTTAATTCATTCCGTTTTTTGTTGATATTTGTTTATTTATTCCTTATCGGATTTTTTATCTGCCTTCTTGTCGGATTTATCCTCGGAGCTTTCGGCTTCGGGCTTCTGCTCCAATTCCTCCTGCTGCTTTTTCAGCTTTGCGATCTTGCGCTTTTTATTGATATAACGGATTATGGGAACGATTGCGGAAATAACCGCATAGAGCGCGAGATAAACCAAAAGCTCTATATACCATTTATCCGAATTAAAAACCTTTGTAGCAATAAGCTCCGAGAGTGTAAACGCGAGAATAAGCTTGACCAAATGTGTTAAAAACCTGCTGATTTTCTGTTTCATAACTGTTATCCCTTTCGCTCTTTTTTTACATTATATCACACATTATGCCGTTATGCAAGACATTTGGGAAATACACGCTTCACGTGATGATATACCACGCCTGTCGGCTTGGATAAAAAACAAAAGCAAGCCTTTCGACTTGCTATTTTAATTTCTATTGTAAAGAGAAATGATATTCGATAAATTCATTCATTTCTTTAATTTCATTTGCATCAGTTTCACAAATATAGTCGAGGTCGGAGGCATATATCCATAAATAAGCAATTTCAAAGTTTTCATCGGAAATACCGACCATTCCAAAATTTTTCGGATAAACGGTATTTTCAAACACTGCTATTTTGAAATTAAAACCGGCACCTGAAAATTCTTCAATCGGAATTGTATAGTAATTATTTTCTCCATCGAGTTTTTGAGGTTCGCTAAGATATGTGTATGCGCTTTCAAGTCGCTCTTTTTCTTTCAAAAAACTCTCTTCGTCATACTTTACGAGTAATTGCATTGAATATTCAGGAAAAATACCTTCATCTTTTCTTATAAAATACTCGATATCTTTATAGTCACCAATATCATCTAAATCAGGCATAAACAAATCTGCTTGATATAGTTCTATGTCATCTTCATAATTTTCAATATTATTATTGGTTGTATCACAAGAACAAAGAGTCGTCGCAATTATCAAAATAAAAACTATAACAGATGTTTTCTTCACTATCATCACCACCTTGGGAGTATTATAGCATAAAAGCGGCAATAAATCAATGCGGAGCATTGTATTTATAAATCGTGGCGAAGCCACTCCTTTTCTTTTATCTTTTATCTGGAAAAGTCACACATTTTTTTAGAGAAGAGTGAAAAGAGAAGAGAGAAAAGAACAAAAAGAAAAAGCCACACGATGTGTGACTTTTCTTTTTGGTGCCTCCGATCGGAATTGAACCAATGACACGGAGATTTTCAGTCTCCTGCTCTACCAACTGAGCTACAGAGGCATATCACTCTCCCACTATTGCGAGAAAGCGATGGCGACTCGACGGGGACTCGAACCCCGGACCTCCGCCGTGACAGGGCGGCGTTCTAACCAACTGAACTACCGAGCCATTTTTGGAGCGGATTACGGGGTTCGAACCCGCTACCTCCACCTTGGCAAGGTGGCGCTCTACCAAATGAGCTAAATCCGCTGGAGCTGATGATGAGATTCGAACTCATGACCTCATCCTTACCAAGGATGTGCGCTACCGCCTGTGCCACATCAGCATCAAAATGATTTATATGTATTAACTTGTAGGCGTTTGGAGGCGCCACCCAGAATCGAACTGGGGGTAAAGGTGTTGCAGACCTCTGCCTTACCGCTTGGCTATGGCGCCGTATGGAGCGGATTACGGGGTTCGAACCCGCTACCTCCACCTTGGCAAGGTGGCGCTCTACCAAATGAGCTAAATCCGCATATTAACACCGGTAGAACAAGCTCTGACAGAAGTAAGAAAACTGGCGACTCGACGGGGACTCGAACCCCGGACCTCCGCCGTGACAGGGCGGCGTTCTAACCAACTGAACTACCGAGCCGTATTTGGCCGCGTCAACGCGCTTGACTATAATACCACATCAAAAAGCATTTTGCAATACCTTTTTGAAAAAAAATCAAAATTTTTTTCGATTTTATTTATAGCTCGGAATCACGGTGTTTTTTATTCTCTTTCTTTGATAATCTTATCCAATATTTCCGCCGCATCCATAACAAATCTGCCGCAGGGGCGTACCATATAATATTCCTCGGTCCTTACTGCAGGGTCGCTTCCGCCCGTATTTGCAATACCCACCAAAAGCTCGCGGCAGATTACCGTTTCGTGCTTTGCCTTGAATTCGTCTGCGATACGGCGTATAAGCCTATAGTGCTCGGATTTGGCGTTATTATCGTTCACGTCGGTATAGCCCCACAAAGCGCCCGCCACGGCAAACGCGCCCGTACAAGCACCGCAAACCTCGCGCAGCTTACCCATTCCGCCGCCGAACGACGAGGAAAGCTTCATAGCGGTTGATTCGTCTAACCCCATTACGTCGTTAAACGCCAAAAACACCGCCTGCGCGCAATTATATCCCGAATTAAAAAGCTCCAACGCCTTGATTTTACGGTCCATTTTATACCTCTTTGTCGATAATTGACTATATTTTAACCCCGTATCTCACTTTCGTCAAGTGATTCGCGAATAAAATTAACGTTTTTATATCAAAATATCAAGGAGGTGGGAAAAATGACCATAATCGTTATACGCGCATTTATATTCTATATTCTGCTCACAGCGATGATGAAGCTTATGGGCAAGCGTCAAATCGGCGAAATGCAGTTATCTGAGCTTATAACAACCGTGCTTTTATCCGAGCTTGCCGTATTGCCCGTTACCGACAGCGACATTCCTCTGCTTCACGGATTGCTTCCCTTCATGATCATTTCATCAATCGAGGTTATCGTTTCATTTATAAGCCAAAGAAGCAGGAAATTCCGCATATTCCTGAACGGAAACCCGATAACTCTGTATGAAAATAATTCGTTTGTAGAAAAAAATCTCGTCATAGCACGCGTGTCCGAGGAGGACGTCGAGGCGCAGGTCCGCATAAACGGCTTTGAAAATTTAACCGAGGTAAACAAGGTCATACTAGAGCGCACGGGTAAAATGAGCGTGCTCCCAAAAAAGGATTCACAACCAAATCAATCGGGAGAATAATTATGGGAAATATGATAATCGCCTGCATACTTATAGCGTTCGTTATAATATTCACCTGCGTGAATTCGGTTATTATATGCAGCATCTGCGACGAAATGATATCGCTTATCGACTCGGGACGGACCGATGATGCGATATCACTTTTCAATGAAAAAAGGGCTTATCTTGCAATATTCATCCGCGATGCCGAAATAGACGTCGTAAGCGCGGAGGCGGAGTTTTTGGGAGAATCGATATCCTTCGAGGACGGCGAGGCAGAAGCAGGACGGATGCGGCTCCGAGAGGCGGTAACCGAATTGAAGAACAGCGAAAAACCAACCTTCCAGGATATATTCGTTATTGACATAAGGCTTTAAAAGGTTTAATATATAAAGGCGGTCAAAGCATCGTTATTCGTGTCAGATCCTTTGTTTTTTACATCCGAACGAGCCTTGAACCGCCGAGCTATATTATAATATATGTAAATTTATGTCGAAAGGGCACTCCCTATATGAAAAGAATAAAGCTTTCACCCTCTGCGTTATCCTGCGATTTCGCAAACGCGGGCATACAAATCGAGCAGGCAAAGGCAGGCGGTGCGGAATATCTGCATTTAGACGTTATGGACGGCATTTTCGTGCCGAACATTTCCTTCGGTCAGCCTGTTGTTAAATCGTTATCGAAATGCACCGATTTAGTGCTTGACGTGCATTTGATGATAACCGAGCCGATACGCTACATAGAGGATTTTGCATCTGCGGGTGCAGATATCATCACCATTCACGTTGAAGCGACCGACAAGGTCGAGGAAACGCTTTTGAAGATCCGCGCCTGCGGCAAAAAAGCAGGTATCTCGATAAAGCCCAAAACTCCCGTTTCTGCTATAATTCCCTATCTTCATTTGTGCGACCTCGTGCTTGTTATGACAGTTGAGCCGGGATTCGGAGGGCAGAAGTTTATGGCTGATATGATGCCCAAATGCACAGAGCTTCGCGATTATGCCGAAGCGCACGAGCTTGACTACGAAATAAGCGTTGACGGCGGTGTATCTGCCGAAAACGCGGCATTATGCGTGCTTTCCGGCGCGAACGTTCTGGTTGCGGGAAGTAGTGTTTTAGGCAAAAGCGACATAAAGAGCGCAGCAGAGGCTGTGCTTAACGCCGCAAGAATAGGATAGAACACAATGGCAACACAACAGCGCAGAAGCGGCACGAAGAAACCCGTCGGACGCCGTAAAAGAAAAGACCCGAACAGGTTTTTATATATCGCAATATCTCTTATTTTCGTATCGCTTATCATCGGCACCGTATTGGTCTGCACGCTTGTAAGCTGTGACAGCGATGAAGAGTCCGACGCGCAAAGCGACAACGAAAGCAACATCTCCTCGGTAATAAGCGATGACGTAAGCTTGGATACATCCGAAACGGTATCCGACGATATCAGCAACGAAGACTCTTTACCTCCCGACGAGGAATCAAGTTTAGACACAAGCTTGCCCGACGATGATACCGATTCGAAAACAAAGGCTTACGAGGATTACATAGGAACAAAATACGCTATCGATATGACCGAATACGAGCAATACGTTTGCCCCGAAAACGAAGAGGATTTCGTATTTCTCGTAAATCCCGACCATCCGTTAGCCTCCGATTACGTTCCGAAGGACCTCGTTTGGTGCACCAACATCCGCGAGGGCAGACCCGAAAGCTATTCCTACATCGACGCTACGGCGAACAAGGCGTTAGAGGCATTTTTGAAGGAAGCCGCAATTGCGGGTTACGACGATATCACCGTCACAAACGCGTACCGCTCCTATAAAACGCAGGAAGGGCTTTTCAACAATTACGTCAATTCGGATATTAAGCAGGATTACGTTTGCGACAACTGCAATATCTACATCGATATTTCGTATTATCCCAACAAGGTAACAAAGCGCTGTAACGCCTGCGGAAGCGAGCTTGTTGAGGAGGACGGCGTTTTATACTGCCTCGGCTGTATGTCGGTTGCCGATTCCGCCGTAACGGTATGCTGTGCCGAATGCGGCAACGCGGTAAGACGTCCTACGATGGATGAAACCACCGCGCACGTGCTTACCTACTCCACCCGTCCCGGCACGAGCGAGCATCAATCGGGGCTTTGCTGTGATATGCACAATCTCCCCGCCACGACAAGCGCGTTTGACAACACGCCCGAAGCGATCTGGCTTGCCGAAAATGCACACAGGTTCGGATTTATTCTCCGTTATCCCCCCAACACACAGCACATCACGGGAATCAAGCACGAATCCTGGCATTTCCGTTACGTAGGACGCACCGCGGCTACCGAAATTTACGAACGCGGAATAACCTTGGACGAATATTTAGCATAAATATATTAAACTGCCGTAAGCCACGGCAGTTTTTTACTTGACGAATACTACTTGATATGTTATTATGTAAATAACAATTAACGGAGGTTTGAATAATGAAACGTTTTATCACAGTACTTTTCGCACTTGTTTTTGCGTTTACCCTTTGCGCATTCTCTGCATCTGCAGAAGGTGAAAGCTTCGATTTGATCAGCGAAGGCCTCAGTTGGGGCAGTACGCCCAACGGCGGCGCAACCTGCACTATAACCTGGGAAGAAGGCAACGCGGTTATCGGCGGAAGCACATCGGGCACCTGGCCTCAGATCTACACCCGTTATGAAAGCGCTGATATTATAAAGGTTAACGTAAGCGACTATTCTCTCGTTTATGATTTTACCGTTGAAAGCGGATATACCAACTTCTCGTTCTATTTCAACACATACCCCTACACTATGTCAAACACCGCTTTTTATGAAGACCAGAGCGGCAGAGTTGATTACAACACAGGCAGCGGCGATATCGGCCCCGGCGTTTACAAGGGTGCTATCACTCTAACCGAGCTTACCGAATCCTCGACCCTTTACGGAAACGAAGCATTTTCGCAGTACGCGGTCCGTAAAGGCGTCCTCGAGTTCCACGGTATGGAATTCTTCTCGGTTGACGGCGGTATCGTTACCGTTCGCGAATTAAAGCTCGTTCCCACCGCAGACGTTGTTGAAGACGAAGATCCTATTGTCAGCGACGAACCTTCCGAAACCCCCGTTGTAAGCGACGAACCCTCCGAGGATCCCGTTGTAAGTACGGACGATAACGGCAACACCGCAGTAAGCGAGCCCGAAACCGACGCTTCTACCGATGCAACCGACGACGCATCCAAGGAAGACGAGGAAGGCGACAGCAACCTTATCATCTGGATAATCGTTGGCGTTGTAGGCGTGGCAGTTATCGCAACCGTAGTCGTTGTAGTTCTTAAAAAGAAGAAATAAACGATAACAAATATGAAAAAGAGGCTTAAATAAGCCTCTTTTTTGTATTGCTGTCATATATCAAACGGAGGTGCAGGAAATTTTTCGAGGTCGTTTTTCGGCAATCCATCGGGATAATAGAAATACAGATAATCAAGATATTCCGCTTTGCTTGATAAACCATCGGGAAATTTTGTTGTGATTCGCTTTAAATTCCCGTTTTCATCGTAGGAATACTCTTCCTCAACAGGCAGTACATTGCTATTGTCGGGCCCGTTTGTTATCTTCTTTGTTCTGTTTCCCTTTTCATCATAGAAATACTCAATAACGTAACTGCCGCACGACAAAGGTCCCGTGTGTTTTATTACGTTCCCATCTTCGTTATATCCAGTCTCGTAAACGTCGGATTTTTCTCCGTAAGAACACGTTGTTCTAACACACTTTCCGTTTACATTATGTTCGTATACGGACACTGACGAAATACCGTCCCCATCGCTTACAACGCGTTTTATCATATTTCCGGCAGCATCATAGGTGTACTCGTAAGCCTGTATATTTCCGTCAAAATCAGTAAATACCTCTTTTACAAGTCTTTTATCAGAATCATAAAAGCGTTCCTCGGTTTTCACGTTGTCATCCTGATCGGTGCTGACACGCTTGACGAGCATATCGTCTTCATTGTAGGTAAATTCGTCAATATTCTTATTGTCGCCCCGTGTGAAGACTTCCTTTATTTTGTTTCTGCGTGAATCATAGGTATATTCTCTGATTTCGCATTCCCCGTCGAGATGCACCTGCGTTTGCTTAATTACGTCACCGTTTTCGGCATATTCCCATTCTGTCGTCATCGGCTTGCCTCTGCGACGGCCCGAAGTAACCGATGTTTTCAACAAGCTTCCGCGCGAATTATATTCAAATTCTCGAGTGGCATATAATTCCTTACCGCTATAAACAGCTAGCTTCGTATAAACGACCTTGAATCTGCTTAAAAGCTCTATTGCTTTTTCGTTTTTCTTATCTGCGATAAGCAGATTATACGCTTCTTTGAGCTTGCCTTCTTTTATAAGAGTATAGGGAGTGTATTCAGCGCATCTGATTTCATTTTCGTTTTTCATTTCCAAAAATCCCCCTTGTAACAATCTAATCCAAAGAAACTCGCTTTAATAATAAAGAGTTTGTAACCACAGATACCGACGAAAGTGCCATAGCCGCGCCTGCGATAACGGGTGAAAGGAGTCCAAACGGCGCGAGTGGTATACCGACGGAATTATAGAAGAACGCCCAGAAAAGATTCTGCTTTATCTTCCTCATCGTCGCCTTGGAAAGCGCGACAGCGTCACCCACGGCGGTGATTCCGCCGTTTACAAGCACAATGTCGCCCGATTCCATAGCGATGTCGGTTCCGTTTCCGACGGCAAAGCCGACGTCAGCCGCGGTAAGCGCAGGCGCATCGTTTATGCCGTCGCCAACCATAGCGATAATACCGTATTCGCGCTTTAATTTATTAATTTCATCTACCTTGCCCTCGGGCAAGACGTTTGCTACGTAATTTTCTATACCGACGCTTGATGCCACGCTTTTCGCAACGGATCCATTATCGCCCGTGACCAAATACGGCGTTATTCCAAGCGATCTCAGCTTGCTTATTGCCGATGCCGAATCCTTTCTTACAGGGTCCTGAATGCCGATAGCAAGCGCATAAGCACCGTCTATCGCGCAGACTGTTACCGTGTTGCCCTTTTCGGCAAGATCATAAACGGCTTGCGGCATTTTGACACCGCATTCGTTTTCTACCCAAGAGGGCTTGCCTATAAGCACGTTTTTGCCGTTTATCAAAGCCTTAACACCGTTGCCGGTTACAGATTCAAAGCTATTACATTCCTGCAATTCGCCCTTATACTCGGCAACGATCACCGATGCAAGAGGATGCTCGGAATTTTTTTCCGCGCTTGCGGCATACATCAAAGCGGTTTCGATTTCCGAAAGGGTTAATATTTCGGTCACCTTGGGCTTACCCTCGGTGACGGTGCCGGTTTTATCGAGCGCTATCGCCTTTATCCTGCACGCGTGCTCTAATGCATCGGCGTTCTTTATAAGAATACCCATCGAAGCACCTCTGCCGATACCGACCATCAACGCTGTCGGTGTAGCGAGCCCCAACGAGCAAGGGCATGCGATAACAAGCACGGCGACCGCGCTATCGAGCGCGTTGCTTACGCTCTTTGAAGTAAAATAGGTTATTATAAAGGTAATAAGCGAAATAAGCGTTACCGTCGGCACAAACACAGCCGAAACCTTATCCGCAATATTCTGGATATGTGCCTTTGAAGATTGCGCATCCTCGACAAGACGGATTATGTCCGAAAGTACGGTATCGTTGCCCACGCTTTCGGCGCGGAATTTTATTGCGCCGTTGCCGTTGACCGTACCGCCGTAGACCTTATCGTCAAGCGATTTGGAAACCGGCATACTTTCACCTGTGAGCATCGATTCATCGATATGGGTGCTTCCCTCGACCACCAAGCCGTCGGCTGCGATCGATTCACCGGGACGAACGACAACTATATCGCCGACCGCGATCTGCGACGCGGGAATAGTTTCCTCTATGCCGTCACGCAAAACTATTGCAAACTTCGGTGCAAGATCCATTAATTTTTCAATAGCCTCGCCCGTTTTTGCCTTTGCGCGTGCCTCGAGTGTTTTGCCAAGCAAAACAAGCGTGATTATCATCGCCGAGCTTTCGAAATAGAAGATGCTCGAGCCGATAACAAGACTGTAAACGCTGTACGCGAACGATGCGGTAGTGCCCAACGCGACGAGCAGGTCCATACTCGGACTTTTGTTTTTAAGTGAATGATACGCGCCCTTATAGAAGCGATAACCCGAAACAAGCTGTATCGGCGTTGCGAATATTAACTGAAGATAGCCGTTGTGCAAAATATGCATCAAACGCAAGCTTGGCGCAACAAGCATCAACGCCATCATCAAGAAAAACGGCAGCGAAAAGAAAAGCGAGAACAAAAAGGTGTAAAGCGTTACCTTAAATTCCTTCTTTTTGGCGGCTCGCACGTCGGCAAGCACCTCGTACCCTGCCTTTTTTATCGCCTTTTCAAGCATTTTAAGGTTGACCCTTTCATCGTCGAAGCTGACCTCTGCCCTGCCGTTTGCATAGGAGACCGACGCGTTTATTACGCCGTCGACCGCTTTAAGCGCATTCTCCACCGCCGCAGAGCAACGCACGCACGACATTCCGCCGACCTTTATTATTTTATCTTCTCTCATTTTACTTTAGCATTAAAGCCCGATTCCGTAACTGCGCTTGCTATATCTTCAGGCGATACCTTTGACGCGACGTAATCGATGCTTGCTTCCGCATTTTCAAGCGACACGACGAATTTCTTAACGCCCTTTACCGCCTTTATAGCATTTTCAACACGCGCCTTGCAGTGATTACAATGCATTCCCTCTATTGTGATAACTGTATTTTCGGTTTTATCAAAAAACATAATAATTACCTCCGTTTTTTATTATTCTATATCAAAAGAGCCGTAAAATCAATATTTACGACTCTTTTTTGACTATTTTTTATTTCCGTGACATTTATCGGAAAGCGCGCAATTCTGACAACCGCAGCCGCAGCCCGATTTACCTGCCCTTTTATCCTTGACCATCTTATAAACGATTCCGCCGATGATAAGGATAAGTATTGCCGAAACCGCTATCGTCGCGCCGTTTTCGATTATAAAATCAAGCATATAATATCAACTCCGAATAATTTATTTTGCCTTATACGGCTTCTTGACAAGCATATATACCATATACGCTATAACTGCGATCGCCGCGATTAAGCCGATCACGTTTATCGCGCCCGTGAATGCGAGTCCGAGCTGATAGATGACCAGCGCAACAGCATAGGCGAAGATGCACTGATAGCAAATTGCAAAGGTAGTCCATTTAGCGTTATTCATTTCACGTCTTATAGCACCGATAGCCGCAAAGCAGGGTGCGCAGAGCAGGTTGAACGCGAGGAAGGAATATCCCGCGAGTGCGCCCATACCCTCGAAATCGAGTATGCCGAACACCGCAACGATTTCTTCCTTTGCAACCAAGCCCATTACCGTTGCGACAGCCGCGGTTCCGTTGCCGAAGCCGAGCGGTGCGAACAGCCACGCGATAGAATTACCGATATAGCTCAATACACTTCTGCCGCCATCTGCCATTTCGGTATAGAAGCCCCAATTTCCTGCCGCATCCGTACCGAAGCAGGAGCCTGCCCAGATGATGACCGAGGAAAGAAGGATTATCGTGCCCGCCTTTTTGATAAACGACCAGCCGCGTTCCCACATCGAACGCAATACCGCGCCAATAGTGGGCATATGGTACGAGGGAAGCTCCATTACGAAGGGTGCTACGTCACCTGCAAAAAGCTTGGTCTTCTTTAGCATTATACCCGAAACGATTATTGCCGCGATACCGAGGAAATATGCACTCGGTGCGACCCACCACGCGCCGTCGAAGAGCGCGCTTGCGATGAGCGCGATAACGGGAAGCTTTGCGCCGCAAGGGATAAAGGTGGTGGTGATTATTGTCATACGTCTGTCGCGTTCGTTTTCAATAGTACGCGATGCCATTATACCGGGAACACCGCAGCCCGTGCCGATAAGCATCGGGATAAAGGATTTACCCGAAAGACCGAACTTGCGGAATACTCTGTCGAGAATGAACGCGATACGTGCCATATATCCGCAGGATTCGAGGAATGCAAGGAATATGAACAGAACGAGCATTTGAGGAACAAATCCCAGAACCGCGCCGACGCCTGCAACTATACCGTCCTGAATGAGCGAATAAAGCCATTCAGCCACAACGGGATTGCCGCTTTCATCGAGCAGGAGACTATCGAACAAGGCGGGAACGCCCAATACCCAAGTGCCGTATTCCGAAGGATCGGGTGCGCCCTCAATAACAGGGTCGACTGCTTCGGTTATATCAAAGCCCTCGGATTTAAGCTTTTCGCCATATACGCCGTACGCTTCCTCGAACGCGCCGTAATCCGCATCCTCGAAAGCCGCCAAAAGCTCGTCTGCGCCGATGACGCCCTTGTCGTTCGCTTCATCGATAGTGGTCTTTACCGATTCCTGATTGAACAGGAATTCGTTTCCGTAGGATTCGACCGCACTTTCGTATTCGTCAGCGCCTGCGATATGCCAGCCGTCGCCGAACAAGCCGTCGTTCGTCCAGTCGGTCACCCATGTGCCGACGGTGGAAACCGATATGTAATAAACAAGGAAAATGATAACTGCAAAAATAGGAAGCGCGAGGAAGCGGTTTGTTACCACCTTATCTATCTTATCCGAGGTGGAAAGCTTGCCTGCGTTCTTTTTCTTTACGAATTTATTTACCTGACGGGTGATAAAATCGTATCTGTCGTTAATAATAATGCTTTCGGAATCGTCGTCAAGCTCTCTTTCCGCCGCTACGATATCATCCTCCAAATGCATAAGCTTTTCTTCGGGGATATCAAGCTCCTCAAGCACTCTTTTATCGCGCTCGAATATCTTGATCGCGTACCAACGCTGCTGCTCTGCGGGAAGATCGTGAACGACCGCCTCCTCGATATGCGCAAGCGCGTGCTCAACGGGACCCGAGAAGATATGCAGAGGCACGGGTCGGCTCGATTTAGCCGCCTCGATAGCCGCATTCGCCGCTTCGTCGATGCCCTCTTCCTTGAGCGCGGAGATTTCCACGACCTTACAGCCGAGTGCACGCGAAAGCTCGTCGAAATTAATGGTATCGCCCTTTTTACGTACCGCGTCAGCCATATTTATGGCAACGACAACGGGAATACCCAAGTCGATAAGCTGTGTGCTTAAATAAAGGTTACGCTCTAAATTAGTGCCGTCAACGATATTCAAAATCGCGTCGGGACGCTCGTTAACAAGATAATTACGCGCAACTACCTCCTCCATAGTATAGGGAGAAAGCGAGTATACGCCGGGCAGGTCAACGACAATAACGTCGTCGTGCTTCTTCAGCTTGCCTTCCTTTTTTTCGACGGTTACGCCGGGCCAGTTACCAACGAACTGATTAGAGCCCGTAAGCGCATTGAACAGAGTCGTTTTACCGCTGTTGGGATTGCCGGCAAGAGCAATTCTGATGTTCATTTCCCTTTTTCCTTCTTTCATAATTATGCCAATCAGGCGGACCTGAATGATTTTGCGTCGGTTAGCAAACGCTAACCGAGAGGTGTAAAAAAATCGGGGTATTCCCCTTTCTCCCGCAGGAGAATGGCACTTATTCTACTTCTATAAGCTCGATATCGGCTTTACGAAGCGATAATTCGTATCCGCGTACGGTTACTTCCACGGGGTCGCCAAGCGGTGCAACCTTGCGAATATAGACCTCGACACCCTTGGTGATGCCCATATCCATAATTCTGCGCCTCAATGCTCCTTCGCCGTGAACACGTACGATTTTTACAGTATCGCCTATCTTTGCCTCACGCATCGTTTTCATATGACAAGCTCCTTTAAAATCACGCTCGTTTGTTAGTTAGCATATGCTAACCACGTTCTAATAATACGCAAAACGACTTGATTTGTCAATGTTTTTTAAACATATTTTCGACAATTATTTCGTTTTCGTCGATATGACAACGCATAAATTAGCACGCGCTAACCCGTTTTGTGAAATATGCACAACAGCGCTTTTGGGTTATGTTGACAAAGTATACCTTATTGTGTATAATATGTATGTACTTACCGTCTCCGTTTCTTTAATCGAATACTTACGTATATATTAACGCCCCCTGATTCAACATTAGAAGACGCAGTAGAATATGCCAAGGCACAGTTCGATGAAAACGCGGGTGTCCGTTGTGTCGTTATCTGCGGTGACCGCAATGTCACATTATCATAATTGAGAAAGGTAAGGTTATTTATGATGAAAAAAATAATATTTTTGTTAAGTGTTTGTATGATTCTATCTGTTGTTTTCGGTGCGTGCGATTCGAACAAACAACCCGATAACAATTCTTCGGCAATATCCGGTTCTCAAAATTCATCGAATAGCATTTATGAGTTTGATTTTGATGCGATCGACACCGCCGATGCAAAATACCAAGCACTGATTTTCGGTCATTCCGATTCTTCATATTTATCCTCCGGTAAGATAGAATATGAATTTCCGGATCACGAAAAATACGATAATATCAGCATCAGCAAAACAATTGACATTTCGATCAACGATAAAAGCATTTCGTGCAGCTATAAAGACGTATCGTATAAATCATACGATTACTACCCGTCTTACAGATATTTCGATGCAAACAAAAACGAATATTGCGTTGATGACAACGGAAAATTGGTTTTTTATTACAGTGCCGCATCTTCGAAAATCGAGAAGCAATTAACCCAAAATGAATGCATAGAAGCAGCGAAAAAATATGCAAATCAGTTTACCGACATAAGCCAATACGAAATGACCGTTGAAGACCAAAAAGAAAGACAACGATATATAATAAATTTCAGAAAATATATCAACGGTATAAAAACCACCGACAGTTTACGGATCGTGATACAATACGACGGTACGGTGTTCAGCTATTCGGCGTTTATGCTTGGAAGAGTTAATGCCGACAACACTTTAAAAGAAATCGACGCAAAAGGCGCAACCGCATCTGCACTGCAAAAGCTTGATGAGCTATATAAGGGAACAGAAAGCAAGTATTCCCGTGTTGAATACAACGACCCCGATGTAATGCTTACTGTTTTAAAGGACGGCTCTACCGCGCTTATCTATATAGTGGACGTTGATTGCGTTAAAACCGTAGATATATACGATGTAACCACTTCCGAACAGATATCGTTGGTAGTTGTTTTGGAATAATATATCAAAACTATACGTTGATACAATAAACTTAAAACTAATATATATGTATTTACTATCTCCCTTTCCTTAATCGAATGCTTACGTATACAAGGAGGTACAAGATGCTCAAAAGAATTATTTGCCTAATGCTTAGCCTTACGGCGATTTTACTTTGCGGATGCTCGGACAGTATTAAATACGAAGCATCGAGCATACAGATTCACGGTAGTTTTGACGGAACCGAAATCGACAATGAACTGTCGCTTGAGGATGCAGAGTATTTGATATCGCTGTGGAATGACGCCGAGTGGAGTGACGGTATGCTGAAATTTCGTTATCCACTTGGTTTCGAATTCGATGATACGGTTATTGAATACGCACCCGACGTCTATGTTTTCTACGACCGGGAAAATGACCGCAGCTTTGAAGTGCCGAAGGAGCATTACGAACGCATCGAATCGATTATAGGCTTACAATAAACAAAAAGGCTTGGTTTTTTTCCAAGCCTTTCTTTTTTACATTAGTTATTTTATCTTCTTTTCCTTTTTGGGATAGCCTTCCAAACGGAATTCATAAAGTATGAAGCTTAAAGCAAGCACGAACGACAAAAAGTCGGTTATCGGCGCGGCGTAAAGTATACCCGTGACTCCGAAGTACCTCGGCAATATCAGCATCAACGGTACGATAAGTATTATCTGTCTTGTAAGCGAAAGGATAACACCCTTTATCGGCTTGCCTATCGCCGAGAAATAATTGGATATAACTATCTGCGCGCCGCCCAGAACTATCATAAACAAATAGGTGCGCATTGTCGCTTCGGCAAATTCGTTATACAGTGCATCGCCCGAGCCGAATATTGCCACGATATACTGCGGAACGGTTTGGAACGCGATAAATCCGACAAAGGCAACTGACATACATATCTTACACGCGAGCAGGCAGGTCGCCTTTGCCCTATCGTACTGACGCGCGCCGTAATTATAGCCGACGATCGGCTGTGAGCCCTGACACATTCCGACAAACACGGATATGAGTATCGAATTCACCTTCATTACCACGCCGACGGCGGCAAGCGGTGTATCCGCGCCGTATTCGGACATCGCGCCGTAGGTTGCAAGCTGATTGTTCATAACTATCTGAACAACGCATATCGCAAGCTGATTGAAGCTGTTGCTCATACCGAGCGAGCAAATTCTTATCGCCTTTTTGGGAACGAACTCGAAGCTTTTCAGATCTATTTCAACGGTTTTGAATTTACGGAGATACGACATCGCGATGATCAGCGAAACTGCCTGCGAGATGATAGTAGCGAGTGCCGCGCCTGCCATACCCAAGCCGTAATATTCTTCGCCGAGCGGAACGAATATAGCGTCGAGCACGATATTAACAACGCCGCCCACGACCATACACGTCATTGAAAATTTGGGGCTTCCGTCGGCACGAATGAGGTTACTCATCACGTTCGTGCAGATAAGCATCGGCATACCGATGAATATAATATTCGAATACTGCAACGCATAGGGCAAAGCTGTTTCGGTAGCACCGAAGAGCTTAAGCATCGGGGTTGCAAACACGGTTGCGAGCACGGCATAAATACCGCCCAAAATAAGAGCAGTCCAGAACGCGTTACTTACACAACGCTTTGCCTCGTCCTTATTGCCCTTGCCCAGCTCTATCGAAAATCGGGACGCACCGCCGATGCCCACAAGCGCGGAAATCGCGATGCAAATAGTGGTAAGCGGAAACGCCACGTTCGTTGCCGTATTGCCGATAGGGCCTACGAAGTTACCGATGAATACCTGGTCGACCACGTTATAAAGCGAGCTGACGAGCATCGCAACGACGCTCGGAACAGCGAATTTTTTCAAAAGGGTGGATATTTTTTCATAACCCAACGGGTTATCGGTTCTTTTTACGTCTGTCATTTTTATTCCCGTTTTGTAGTCTTTGACATGCTCCGCCGTATTCGCCGAATATTATCGGTTGCAGAGCATATCTTTACATAAAACCAACTATTATTTATATCATTTTATATTATAACACACGCACAACAAAAAAGAAAGCACTAAAAAGCAACAAAATTTACATATTCGGGTATTGCCTTTTTTGTGCAGACAAGTTATAATATTATAAATTCTTATCTCTTTTACGGAGGCATTATGAGGCGCGTAATCATTATTCTTGTCGCGCTTGCAGTTATGGCAGGCATTACCGCGTCGGTGTATCTCTTATACAAATACGACAAGCAAGAGGTCCCCTATAAATATCTTACCTGCACGCAAAGGTACGTCGATTCCGACAACGTTTTCAGCGCAAAATTTTCCTGCACGCGTGACGTTCAACGTATTTGCGGCGCGAAATACCGTGTTGAAGACGGAACGTTATATATAACGATATTAGCCACCGCCGGCGACGAGGACATATTCCCTGTTGACAGTCAGGGATATGCAAAGGTAACCTTCTCGCCCGATGAAAAGTACGATAAGGTCGTATATATTGCCGACGGCGAAGAAAAAGAGCTTGATTTTAACCGAAAATAACCCTTTCAGGAGCGTAGAAAAATGAAAAGATTTCTTATACTTATATTAACGCTTGTAATGGCATTTACGCTTATTTCCTGCGGCAACGACGATGAAACCGTGGTTCAGGACGGTATGAAGCTTGCAGGCAAAGAAGCAGGCAACGATGCGGTTGAATATACCTTCACCTACCCCGAAGCCTGGACTATGATACGCAACGACGGCGTTATCGAGCTTCAGTACGATTGCGACGAAAGCGATGCTACCGCGAAATATGCAACCGTTGTGATCCTTTCCTTCGGTCTTAAGGACACCGACCAGCTTGCAAAGGACTATTGGAAGGAATACAAAACCGAGCTCGAAAGCTTATATACCGATTTCAAGGAGCTCGATTCCGAGGAAATAAAGGTGGCTGACACGGTTGGTTTAAAGGTCAAATACTCCGGCAAGCTCAACGAACGCTCCTACTCCTACGAGCAGGTTATCATCTGCAGAGCAGGATCGGTTTACCTCATTACTCTTTCCTCACCCGAGGAGCATTTCGAAACTGTTTCGACCGTTATAAAATCCGTTACCGAAAGCTTTAAATTCCACGACGAAATTTTTTAAAAAATATTTTTAAAAAAGTATTGACATGAAAAAAGTATAATATTATAATAGCAATTGTTCGATGGAAATGCAGGTGTAGTTCAATGGTAGAACCTCAGCCTTCCAAGCTGATGGCGCGGGTTCGATTCCCGCTACCTGCTCCAAATATCCATCGAATTTTTTTTGTTTTTAAGAAATAAATATGTAAACAATTAACTAGTATAAGTCGATACAAATCGGCT
>JAZNWF010000043.1:0-2361 GCA_045593165.1 Eubacteriales bacterium | reverse complement strand
CGTTCTTCCGCTTCTCGTTCTTCGGGTGTTTTTCCGTCGTTACCCGTACCCATGGTCGAGATTAACCCTGCAGAGCCAGCCAGAAAAACACCAGCGCGAGAGGGAACAGAGAGCAAATTAGGCTTGTCCAAAACATTACCTTTTCTCGTTTGTCCGTTCGCTGCACCAGAGAAGTATATTCCTCGTTCAGTTTCCCAACCTGTTTTGCGTACTCCGCTTGCGTTTGCCGAAAGGCTTTGTCCGTCTGTTCTTGTAGATTCCTGATGTGTCCGCGCATTTCCAGGTTGAGTCCGCTGACTGATTTCTCTACCTGATTCAACGCCGTTTCCGTCCTCGAAAAGAACCTGCGGTTTTGCATTTCCATCTCGTCCGTCAGCGCTTGCATCTGTCTCAGCATTGCTATCAGGGAGTTCCATTCTTCTTCCGTCAACAAGACCATGGGTATCTCGTTTTGCGTTTCTTCTTCGTTTGGTTCGTACATGTCCGTCATCTCGTCCAGCGAGAATTTCTTGCCTTTGTCTGAACTCATCTTCCATTGCCTCCTTTAAATATTTTTCATCCGAGAGCTTATCGTCGTTGCATTTGCGGTAAGCTCCGTTTTTGTATTTGGGTTCTTTGAAACAAGTGTAGGTGATATTTTTTCTACCGCGCTCCCAACGAACGCCGTAGCCCATATTCTTCATTCGTAAAATAAATTCTTCCTGTGTTCCGCAACGCTCCATCGCGTATTTGATAGACGCGCGTAAACGGAATTTCCAACTCTCTCGTTTTACTCCCGAGCGGTATTCCCTTGACGAGATGGATTTTGTTTGTCCGTTCTCGTAGGGCGTGAGCACGGAGAGACGATGCTCGGCGCAGACCTCGTCGTTTATCTTCCGCAGACGTTCTATGTTTTGTCGGTCTTCGTGTAATTTCTTTCCCGTTTCCGTATGCACCGTGTCAATGACGAAGTGATTGTGAATGTGATCTCTATCGCTGTGCGTTGCGACGAGTACGCCGTAGCCAGGCCACGCGCGCTTGGCGAATTCTAAACCGATTTCGTTCGCTTGGTCGGGCGTTATTTTTTCGTCGGGTTGAAAGGATTGCACGTAGTGCCGAAAGCATAAACCTTTTTCTTTATTCCAAACGGCTTTGTTTGTCATGAACTCTTGGTAGGCAAATTTCGGTGTGCAGTTTTGTCCGCTGACTGCGTGTGCGTTTTCTTCGGGCTTTGTCTTTTCAGGATTAAGGCAGTAGTTGATGACAGCTCTCATTCGAGAGGGAAGATGGTCGGCTTGGTTTGTGTATTTGATTTTCGTTAACGTTGCCAATCGTTTACTCCTTTTCGCGCAAGCTGTCGGAGTTCTTCATAGGTTTGCTGTAAAACCTCATTCGTTTCCGCAAGCGAAATTGCCTCAATTTTGCCCAAATGCGCCAGCCTCGTCAGTTGGTTTAGGTTGTTCCCGATTCGCCGTAATTCGGCGAGCAACGGCATCAAATCGTCGATTACCGTGATGCGTTTACCCATGGCGCACGCCACGAGAAAATCGGTGCGGTTCATGCCTGCTTTTTCCGCTTTTTTATCAATGGCGGTTCGCTCCGCTTCGGTTACTCGAAGCGGGATAGATATACTTCTTTTTCTCAAATGATTTTCTCCTTATGAATGTATTTCGTTTGAATGCAGACGGAAGGGGTGCGGGCTACTCCCGCTTGTGTGCGTTGCGGATAGCCACGCGCTCTGCTTGCCACAGCAAAGCTGTGAAATGATAGCAGAAAGGATTTTACTTTGGCGCCCTTATGCAGGGACGCAAGGGACGGAAAAAACGGAAGTTTTGCGGACACGGTTTTTTGCGTCTTATACGGCACTTTCGTCACTTTTTTCGGCAGAAGGAAGGTACCATGTCTTAATATACCGCTTTCCGTTGCTTCGTCCGCTTGTGAAAAAGACGTCGTTTTCTTCCAGTGTGTACCGCCATTTATTCATCAGTTGTTTGAGAACCTTCGGTGAAATATTTTTTCCAGAAAAAGAATTGAACTTTTCGGCAAGTTCGGTATTTCCGCCGTCGAAAGATTGCAGTTGTTTCATCATCTCTATGAACAAAGTTATTTCTTCGGGTTGGGAGAGCGTGGGTTCTTCCAGGCTGTCGCCTTTGAGTTCCCACTCGCAGTTTTCTTTTTTGAGTTGAATTTCAATTTCTCTGTTCTCAATATCTCGTCCCGTACAGAACAGCGTCGCGCCGTTTGCGTTGCGCTTGCTTTGGTCGAGAATGAACACTGCGTCCATCGCTCCACTGATTCCCGTCGTGCCAGAGAGCTTGTTCAACGGATAGCTATCGCCTTGCTTTCGCAAGTGGTGGACGAGCAACAGAGAAATTTTCAGGT
>JAZNWF010000042.1:0-1729 GCA_045593165.1 Eubacteriales bacterium | reverse complement strand
TATCTCGCAAGGTTAATACCTTGCTTCGCTACATCCCACCAAAATCCATCAAAAATTTATTCGCCGCAGAGTGCGAAGCAGTTTTCATCGGGCAAATATTCGGATAGACAAAGAAAAAATTCGAAGTAATATGTCATCTTACGAGGATTTTTTCTGAAGTATATGCGGATATTTGCCGATGAAAACCTTATGTGTTCGACTCTCTTCGGCTATAGCCTATATCGCGCACCAAATATGCTTCGGTATAGGCTATATTTTAGGATGATAAAAATGAAAAAACTACTCATTTGCATTTTTTTGATTATTTCCCTGATGCTTCCTCTCGCTTCTTGCGGAAATAGGATCAACAGTACGTGGGTGCCGAATAATCTCGGAGTGAATCTGAGTTCGGATTCTCTCTACGTCCGGAAGGTCGATAACATCACGGATGAATTTATTATGGGTATGGATGCATCCTGTGTTCCTGCTCTTGAAGCTTCGGGGGTTAAATATTATGACTTTGACGGAACAAAAAAGGATGTTTATCAGATCCTTTCGGAAAACGGTATAAATTATATTCGCGTCCGTATATGGAACGATCCCTTTGATTCGTCGGGAAATGGATATGGCGGCGGGAACTGTGACATAGAAAACGCCATTGCAGTCGGCAAGCGTGCCACCGAATACGGAATGAAGCTGCTTGTCAACTTCCACTATTCTGATTTCTGGGCAGACCCTGCAAAGCAGATGGTTCCAAAGGCTTGGAAAGGTATGACTATCGACGAAAAATCCGAAGCACTTTACGAGTATACCAAGGAATGCCTTGAAAAGCTCGTCAGCGCGGGAGTTGATGTTGGTATGGTTCAGATAGGTAATGAAACCAACGGTGCTATGGCGGGCGAATCAAGCTCCTCACTCGGAGGTTGGAAAAAGATAACTCAACTTATGAATGCAGGTGCAAAGGCTGTTCGTGAGGTGTGCCCGAACGCCCTTGTCGCGGTGCATTTCGCCAATCCCGAAAAGGTGACCAATTACGAAAGCTACGGAAAGAATCTTGAATATTTTGGGGTTGATTACGACGTTTTTGCATCCTCATACTATCCATTTTGGCACGGTACGCTCGACAATCTCGCATCGGTTCTTTCAAATATTGCCGAGACTTACGGTAAAAAAGTTATGATCGCCGAAACGTCTTATGCTTTCACCGCCGAGGATACCGATTACTACGGAAACACAATCGGTGAGGGAGGCGGAATCGTTAAGGACTATCCGTTTACAATCCAAGGACAAGCGAACCTTGTGCGTAATGTGATCGATACCGCTGTCAATAAGATCAAAAACTGCATCGGCGTGTTTTATTGGGAAGGCACGTGGATCTCGGTTGGCGGTGATAGCTATGAATCCAATCTTGCAAAGTGGGAAAAACACGGCTCGGGATGGGCCTCTTCCAATGCGACGCAGTATGATCCCGATGATGCAGGCAAATGGTACGGCGGATGCGCCGTTGACAATCAGGCGTTCTTTGATAAAAACGGCAAAGCGCTTGAATCGCTCAAGGTGTTCGGCCTTGTCAAAAAAGGAAATACTGTCAACAACAAAGCAGATGCCATCGAAGACGTAAATCTGATTATTGACCTCAACGGCGAGATTGTTTTGCCCGAAACGGTAAACGCCATTATGCTTGACAACTCTAAAAATGAAATTCCCGTCGAGTGGCATAACGTCAATATTGACGCTATGAAAAACGGAG
>JAZNWF010000041.1:0-2495 GCA_045593165.1 Eubacteriales bacterium | reverse complement strand
CCGCTCTTGCGGACGTTGCGGTACTGGGAAAGTCGGGTTCTCTTGATTACGCCGGCTTTTGTGACCATGGTGAGGTAGGTTCCCTCCTCATCAATAACGCCGCCAAGCTTGATAAGGGTTGTGACTTTTTCGTCCTGTTCGAGCGGAAGGACGTTTACAATATTGGTTCCTCTTGCGGCACGCTGGCTTTCGGGAATTTCGTAGCCTTTGATGCGGAAAACCTTTCCCTTGTCGGTGAAGAAGAGGATATAGTCATGGGTGGAAACGGTGAAGAGGCTTTCGACATAGTCTTCGTCCCTTCTGGTCATGCCGGAAATACCTCTTCCGCCGCGGCGCTGTGCTTTATAAGCCTCAACAGGCTGGCTCTTGATATATCCGAAATGGGTGAGGGTGATAACTCTGTCCTCAACGGGGATAAGGTCTTCAAGATCCATTTCGCCGCTGATGGTTTCGATTCCGGTGCGGCGGTCATCGCCGAATTTATCGGCAATTTCGCGCATTTCGGATTTGATAATTCCGTCAACAAGATGCATATTGGAAAGAACTTCTTCCAATTCCGCAATTTTTGCGCGGATTTCGGCAAGTTCGTTTTCGATTGCTTCGCGGTTAAGGGAAGAAAGGCGTCCCAAACGCATCTGGAGAATTGCGTTCGCCTGGATTTCGGAAAGTCCGAAGCGCTCCATAAGTCTTGGGCGGTTTTCGTTATCGTCCTTACCGCTTCTGATGATGCGGATAACTTCGTCGATATTATCCTGGGCGATTTTGAGACCTTCGAGGATATGTTCGCGTTCGCGGAGTTTTCCAAGTTCGAATTTGGTGCGGCGGATAATAACTTCGCGCTGGAAATCAATATAGTGGCGGAGCATTTCCTTGAGGGGAAGAACCTTCGGAACACCGTTTACCAGTGCGAGCATGATTACGCCGCAGGTATCCTGGAGCTGGGTATAGGTATAGAGCTGGTTGAGCACAACCTGGGCGTTTGCGTCGCGCTTGAGCTCGATTACGATTCTCATGCCTTCGCGGTCGGATTCATCGCGAAGGTCGGAGATTCCTTCGATTCGTTTTTCTTTAACAAGGTCGGCAATGCTTTCGATAAGTCTTGCTTTGTTGACCATATAGGGAATTTCGGAAACGACGATTCTGTAACGGTCGTTTTTCCATTCCTGAATTTCCGCACGGGAACGGACTATGAGCTTTGCTCTGCCGGTTGCGTAAGCTGCGCGGATTCCCGCTCTGCCCATAATAATTCCGCCGGTGGGGAAGTCGGGTCCTTTGATATGTTCCATAAGGTCATCAAGGGTTGCTTCCGGATTATCGATAAGGCAGCAGGCTGCTTCGACAGTTTCGCGAAGGTTATGGGGCGGAATATTGGTTGCCATACCGACGGCGATACCGACAGAACCGTTTACCAGAAGGTTCGGATATTTTGAAGGAAGGACAACCGGTTCTTTAAGGCGGTCGTCATAGTTGGACATGAAGTCAACGGTATCCTTATCGATATCGGTGAGCATTTTGGTTGCCATTCTGCTCATTCTGGATTCGGTATAACGGTATGCTGCAGGCGGATCGCCATCGACGGAACCGAAGTTTCCGTGACCGTCAACAAGGGGTGCTCTCATTGAGAAATCCTGGGCAAGGCGGACCATTGCGTCATAAACAGAAGCATCGCCGTGGGGGTGATATTTACCGAGAACGCTGCCAACGGTATCCGCGCATTTGCGGTAGGGTTTGTTGGGTTCAAGGCCGTTTTCATACATTGTATAGAGGATTCTTCGGTGTACCGGTTTCAAACCGTCGCGTACATCCGGAAGAGCACGGGAAACGATTACGGACATGGAATAATCCAGGAAGGATTTTTTCATTTCGCGCTCGATATCCACATTTATAAGTTTTGCCTTGGGCATATCGTCTTCAAGATCGATTGCTGCTTCGGGTAATTTCTTTTCGTTTTCTTCCAAAACGGTTTCCTCCGTTCTATTTAATTACCTCCTCAGAGGAGGAGGGGGACCGTCGAAGACGGTGGAGGAGGGATTTTTTTGTTACCCTCCGGGTAATTGGTTATCCCTCTTTCGTCAAAACCTTCGGTTTTGCCACCTTCCCCTCTGGGAAGGCTTTTTAAAAAGGGAGGCTTTTTTATTCTTCGTCCTCGGTTTCCTCAAGTTCGGCTTCGAGGGCTTCGATTTCTTTTTCGATTTCTTCGAATTCTTCGTCTTCGGCTTCTTCCAAAGCTTCTTCAGCGGCTTCGCGCTCTGCCATTATTTTTTTGCCTTCTTCGATTTTTGCGTTTGCCCAAGCCATGAATTCTTCAATATTAACGCCGGCTTCGAGCATTACTTCCTTTGCAACAAAAAGCTGGTTTGCAAGGGTGAATTCGAGATAAACAACATTTGCGGATTCCCAGCAGGGGTTGAAAATTCCCCATTCAAAAAATTCGTCACGGGGTTCGGCTTTTTCAAGAACGCCGTCTTTATAGCAGGCGAGGATGATTTCGTTGG
>JAZNWF010000040.1:0-6939 GCA_045593165.1 Eubacteriales bacterium | reverse complement strand
TTTCTTTATGGTGGGCAGAGGTGGATTCGAACCTAAAAGAGAAACGCGGAATCCCTTTATTTTCAAGGCTTTTAGCGATTACAACCCACCAACAACCCAAAGTAGAATTGTTCATTTTTGTCTTATTTTTTGACTATTTTCGACAAACTAAAAACCTATCCACCCTCACAGGTTTTTGTTCATAAGGACAAAAAGTGAACACTAGGGTAAAACCGATACGGAACAGATGGGTTTAAGAAAAAAGTCATTACGGAAAAAATTCCGTAATGACTTTTTTCTACTATAATAAACTACTTTTTCCAACACTTTGCATTGTTCAATAAGTGCGATATAACGTATTTCTAATTTACCGCGCTACTTTCTCATCAGCCGATGATTGCTGCTTTGAATGAGCAGCTTCACGCGATCTTTCTTCCACTGCAATTTTTATTCTCCTTACTGTATTACTTTTGTGACTTTTATCGTTTTAATTATAAGTAGAGGTGGATTCGAAGCAGGCCTGCCTTTTACATCCCTTTATTTTAAAGGGGTTTAGGACTGTGTGGCAACTGTGCGACAAACCTTTTTCCACCCAATTTTATTCATTTTTTCAGTATTTCAGTGCCAAAAATAATTCATAACAAAGGTCAAAAGTCCAAGCAATTCTCCCCTCCTTCTCTATTTCAAACAAAAAAGACTTATACCACAAAAGATGACAGAATGAATCAGGTATTTCCATTTCGTTCATCTCATGTAATATAAGTCTTAAATTTTATATCAATTTTTTATATGCTGTTAATAAAAATGCACGCCTAGAAATTAAATATCCCCTGCAAGATTTACCCCTTCAGGTAAAGTATGTCAAAACCCTTCAAATTCGTCATAAAATCCAGCTCTTTGCATACAAGTCTTGTAAGTCTCCCATGTCCAGCCTTTGCCGATGGTACATGCAAAATGGTTAACGCCGTCTCCGCCTGTGGACGTCCAACGAATCAAATAAAAACCGTTTTTCTTTTCGGGAAGCTTGCAAACAACCGTTTTACCGTTTGGCTCCACCTCAAATACCCCGCTCGTTACTTCTTCGTCGGAAACGAGTTCTACAACAGCATATTCCCCTTTAACTATGCTTTGCGTATCGTTTACAGCAAGCAAATCAAGAGTTCTTTCCTTTGGTTCATCGCAAATCAAACATACGGACTTTTGCGAACGCGTAATGTAATGATATGCAAGTTTCTTGCAACCATACCAATCCACCACAGCGTCTGAAACCTGTGGCCAACCGTCTGCGATATTCCACCAAAGAATACCCGTCTTTCTCCATTTTTGGCAACGGAAACGTTCAATAAAAAATTTTACCGCTTCTGCCTGCGAAATTTGACTTTGCCGTGCAAATTCAGCAAGATTATTCGAGGCTGCTCCAAAAATACGCTCTACCTGATGAATCATCAAAGGCAACCGATATGCATAAGGATTATTCTCGGTCTGTGTTTCCATTGCCGCTGCGTGCGCAAGCCAATCGGCGTTTTCGCAAATATCATAAATAGATTCCTTTGGCATGCTCTCAGCAGGAATAAACTTCCCAAGCGATTTAGGGGAAGGACAGCCGTGATATCCAGTTTCCGACGCAAAATGGCAATCCGACGTGCTATAAAACTCTCCCTTGAAGAAATCGCGTGGTCCCCAAAGATGAGACTCCGCAGGTTGTCCATACCTATATGCAACAGAGTCAATATAAGGAGAACTGGGAAGATAAGGACGACTTGCGTCATAATTTCTCAACTCGCGAAAAATTGTATCACGAGTGAGCTTATTATAATTAGGATCAAGCATCGCAAGAGGCTCATTATCCGTATGCTTACAAGCCCAATAAGGAACAACCGTGTTATCGCATTCATTATCTCCTGCCCAGACAACGAGTGCAGGGTGATTTCTCTTCTCGATGGCGACCTGTTTGACCTCCTCTTTAACAAGCTCACACAGACGTGCATCATCCGGATAATGCCCGCACGCAAGCGCAAAATCCTGCCAAATCATAATGCCATGCTCATCACAGTAATCGTATAAAATATCGCTTGGATACACATTACCACCCCAACAGCGAATCATATTGCAACCTTGCTCATTCGCTAATCGAATATTCCGCAAAGTATATTCATCGTGTCGCGAGGGAAATGCATCACAAGGAACCCAATTCGTACCCATTACGAATATCTTTTTCCCGTTCACTATAAAGCAAAATTCCCCATCGTCTCCCGAACAAGACGTTCTCTTTAACCAAACCGTTCGGATACCGATACGATACTTTACACAATCACATTCCATGTCGCCCTTAAAGAGCTTTATCTCAACATTGTACAACGGTTGCTCACCATAATTTTTCGGCCACCAAAGCACTGGATTTTGCACAGGAATACCTATCCTATTATGCGCGCAGTACGGGCGAACTTCCATATAAAACTTATTCTCTCCACATTCCCCTTTAATAGAAATTCGAAAATCGGAAATAAAGTCCTCATCCGTTTGAATTTTAAAGGTTGTTACCAACTGCGCCACATCTCTACTCTCATCGTAATTCTCGGTATAAGTAAAAGCATCACAAATACGCGTTTTTGACAAATATTCTATTGTAACAGGTTTCCAAAGCCCTCCCGAAACGATACGAGGCATAATATCCCATCCAAACATCGAAGGCGCTTTTCTTAATTGTATTCCATCATGATTATATTTCATTCCGAAACACATTGACGGTATATCAAACTGCCGCGCATAAATTGTAGATGGAAGAATATGGACGAGAAGAGTATGCTCGCCATCCTCCAAACTATTAATATCAAAACGATGCGCATGGAACATATTTTCCACAAAACCAAGCAATTTTCCATCAAGGTATATTTCCGCAGCCGTATCCACTCCCTCGAAGCAAAGGACAGAATCAAAACTTTCCTTTTGTTCGTAAACAAACTCCGTAAAATAATACAAGTGCAAATTTTCAAGGTCTTGCGTTTTTATACTATTTGCACCCATATATACGTCATCTATCAGTCCTTCACGCATAAAGTCCAGCTCAAAATTCCCTGGGACGCTCGCCTTGATCGTGGGATACCCACTCGCTTTTACTTCGGATGATGTCGTCAATACAACGTTTTCTTTTTTTACCTGTTTGTTTGGTATATATGCTAAACTCCAATCGCTAATTTTAACAGTTTCTTTCATAACAACTCCTTCGTTCACGTTTTAGTGGTCAATCATTCAAAATGAATTCATGTATATATTCTTTTTGTATAATTTTGTAACAATAAACTGTGTTTTTTCTGCTCGTTTCAGAGAAAAATAACCGCCACAAATCGATTATGATTTGTGGCGGTTATTACTTATTTACTTAATTCCCCCACCAAGGATTGTCGGGATTATAAGGGTCTCCATCCGCATCATTTTCATGCTCGGACGACAGCGAAGTCCTAATGACGTCATCCGTTATGAGATATACTATATCGATTTTTAATTCTAAATATTTTTTCATCTTCTTATATCTCCTTATCTGTTATCTGTTAAAGGAATCACGAACGCACCCTCACCGACTTCAAGCGAAAGAGTGAGCACATTACTGGACAACGTCACAACTCGCGCAACCCCATTTTCATAAACGAGTGCTCTTGTCGGCGTACCGTTAAACGTAATAGCGATGTCGCTTGCGGTCGTACCATTGCTAGGATCGCCATAGTTGACTACCATATACGCATTCGCCGCGCCGTACATATAATCCTCGTCAGCATCATCAAAGTTACCAACCACGACGGATGCGCTTGAACTTACAGCCGAAATCGAGCCGTATACGCCAGCCGAAGTAAGCCCTTGTTGATTAGAGCTTGCCCCGAAGTAAGAAGCGCTCTTCCAAGTAAAGTTCATATACGCCGTGCTGAACGCAAGTACTTCGTTGTTTGCTTGCACCGCCCAATTATACACGTTAGACGTTTCCAACGAAGTTTCTACCATACCGATACCGCTATCGTCATAATCGGCAAACGTGTAATAGATAACCTCTTTCGAACCGTACGCCAACGCGGAATAAATTTGCATATACAAATCGTTAATATTCTCTATCTTGCGTTTCTTATTAGTAGTATCGTCTTCGGTTGCAGATTTCACGTACGTACGAAGTTCAAGACCGTTATCACGGCACAAACCCGCGACGTATTCCAAATTCCAAAGATGCGTTTCTAAAATACTCTTTGTCGCGCCGTCTATCTTTAAGGGATAATAATCGAAGCTGATATAACCCGTACCGGGAATAATATTACCGTCCTCGTCCGTCGTATCCTTTGCGATATTATTAACGTAATATTGTACGTATTCCTTATATATGCTTACATTCCCAGGACTTACATTGCTTTCATCCCAATCCCCGTACGGTAACAAATTGATATATGCATTGCTATTAGGGAATGCCGCCTTATATCTCTTATACGCATTTACCAACTCAACAATTTCGCCGCTCGTATCATCAAAAGAATAGGTGGTCACTATAAAAGTTTTTTCCTTCTTATTAAAATTCGGCTCATCTGCCAACACGTGTCCTGCAAACGCCTCAGAAAGAAGATACGAAACTTTATCGTTCGCTTCCGCATCGTTTTTGATATAATCGGCAAACTGCTGCATCAAATCATATCTGTCGGTGTTTCTTTCCAAATTATAAATAAGCTCGTTGAAGATGGTCACTTTCATTCCGTATTCTTCCGCAAGCGCGACAGCATTTTCCGCGTCCTTAACAACTTCTGCCATTAAGATATTTACCTGCTCATCGGTAACCGTCTCGTTAAACTCATATCCTACTCTACCTTGAAGAATAGACAACAAATTGTTAAACCCTGCGTCGGCAAGAAGCTGGAAGCCTTCATCGCTCATCATCAAATCCGTATCGTAAGCGTACGCCGTGAAATCGATTCTATCCGTGCTGAAATAGATAGGAACTTCGGAAGAAACGCTACGCTTATACGTAGTAAACGAGAAATTCTCAAAGCTTACCTTATCCGTACCGCCAAGCGCAACCACCTTCATTTCGGTGGGCTGACCAATTTCGCCAAACCCAATGTAATCGCCGCCGTTTAACGAAATATTCAGTCTGCTATTAGTCGTGTTATCGTACGCGGTAATCGCCAAACGTAACGTACCCGTCGTTGTAGACGAAAGCATTTTTATAAGCGTAGTATCGTTATATAAGGCAATGCGTTGGGGCGAAACAAGCAAATAGTATTCGTTACCGAACCAAATCGCAAATTCTTTCGTTCCTTCAAACGAATAACCGAACGAACCCTCAACGAAAAGCATCGAAGGAGCAAGATTGCTCACGTCAAGCGAACCTGCGCTTGCATAATACGCATAACCGCCCGTTTCAAACGTCGTAAACAACGAACCGTTTGCTTTCAACACCTCGTATGCGTTCGAATCTACGCGAACGGGTGTCTCTACAGTTTCCAACGTAACTGCACTTGTATTGATTGCAAAGAAGCTCTCTTCAACACCCTTGTTGAAATTATCACTAACCGTTTCACCGTTCTTCGTTACGCTGAAATCGTCAATATAAATATGTCCGTGCCAACCATTGTATCCCGTGAAATATAAATAATACATTTGGTTGTCGTCGGGCAACGTAAAGCTGTATTCGACCCATTCGGTCGTCTTGGTCAAGCTAAGTCCAATGCCGCCGTTTCCTGCAACAGGACCGTTCGCAACCGCCCAGAAATTAGACGCATTCTTATTCGTATCCCAGCAGATCGCCCACCATTCGCCAACAGTTGTTTCTGTGGGAATCAGGAACTTAAAGCTTACCGTACTGCCACCCGCAAACGGAATCTTCGTGATAAGGCTTGTTGCGGTATAATCAAAGCTGTTGAAGAAATCCAGCTTCAACGAATATTCGCCCACTTCGGCTTCTTCCAACCCTTGCACAAGCGCAATTGCGGAAGGTGTGTTATTCGCAAAGATACAATCTTCGCCAAAGCCATTATTGAACGTTTCGAACACTGCACCGTCTACACCGTTAATCATAACGTTATCGATAAGCACGTAACTGCCGTTCCATTCGCCACGCGCGCCTGCAATATAGAAATACCATTTGCCTGCGGGAATCGTTATCGAAACCGTCGACCAAGCGTTTTGTACGGTAGGCATACCTTTACCGTTATTGTCAGACGTACAGTTTCCGTTGTTATCTATTGCATAAATGTTTGCGTTGGTATTGCTTGTCGTCCAATAAAAGCCCCACCAAGAAGGCGCGCTGGGCATATAATAGTCAAACGTAACCGTCGTCGTACCGTCGCTGGTATACGCATTTTTCGTGATAAACGAAGGCGATGCACTGTCCGCGCTAATAGCGTCCATCGAGATTTTTGCGCCATACTGCTGTTCTTCCGCTTCTGTTATCTCATTTGTCAAATAAATAGAAGAAATGTAGACCGTTGTATACGCGCCGCCGCTAGTACCGCGGAATTGCAAGAACGGAAGCCAGCTGCTTAATGCGTCATACCAACCTTCATTGTTTGCTGCATAATAATCCGCAATCGAAATAGAAACCTTATACCATTGTACGTCTGCACCCGTGGCAACTTCACTCCAGTTACCAGCAACAATGGCTTTGCCTCCGTTAGGATTGTAATACCAAAATTCGAGATACTTATACTGGCTTACAACGCTAGCACTTGCCTGTGGCGTAATGAAGATAGGAAGTGCATTCCAAGAAGCCGTTGTACCGCTTAATTTCATATATCCGCTTTCCCCTGCAGGAATCGGAGGAAGAGTTACATTTGCCGCAACGTCCGCAGCGTCGATATATTCTATCGTACCGTCCGAAACGTCCGAAGAGAATGTCAACGAGCTCGCATTCGCCATATCGAAGAAAAGCCCATTAGCGAGTTCTTCCCCACTTTCCTCTGCAACCGTTTCATTGGTCAAATAAATAGAAGT
>JAZNWF010000039.1:0-110022 GCA_045593165.1 Eubacteriales bacterium | reverse complement strand
CGAGACTTCCTTATGAGAAGTCTCGCAAATGCGGTTCTTTTTTCTATTTGAATTTTAAAAGGGAGGCATATGCCTCCCTTAAAAACAATCAAGCAGTATAATTATCAAAATAGCCCTGTATCCAAACTATAGGTGTACCCTTGTCACCACTACCGGAGGTAAGATCACACAATGAACCAATAAGATCAGTAAGTCTGCGGGGTGTAGTGCCTTGCGAAACCATTTGTCCGACTAAATCGCCGTCTTTTTTACGAATATATTCGCTTATTGCATCCTTAAGCTCTTTACCGGATAAGTGCTTAAAATCGTTATCTGCGAGATATTTCAATTTAACTTCATTAGGCTGCCCATCTAATCCGGCGGTATATGCAGGAGATACAATCGGATCAGCAAGCTCCCAAATCTTACCAACCGGATCCTTGAAAGCGCCATCGCCATAAATCATAACTTCGACGTTCTTACCGGTTTTTTTATTGAGAATTTCTGCAATTCTATCGACAACCACCTGGCAATCGCGAGGAAATAACTTTACAGTATCCTCAGTAGCTTTGTTACTGCCGAGTAATCCGTATGCTTCGTTACAGCCCGAACCATTAACAGGCGAGGTAAGAATTTCATCAAGACCGTATACAATTTTCGCGTCTGCTGCCTTTAACAGTCTCTTACTACGCTCACGCGTATGTATATCACATGTTAACACACAATCGGTATAATTAAGGATACTTCTACAATCGTTAGCAAGGATAATTTCCGCTTCACAATCCTGCGATTCGATAAGACCGCGATAATATTCGATATAATCGACACCGGTGAACGGGTGTTTAACTACGCCGAATAACTCGCGATAACGCTGTTCGGTAAGAATATCAGTCCACGGATTTACACCAGCCGCATCTAACGAATCATAGTCAATAAGATGATTACCAACCTCGTCAGAGGGATAAGAGAGCATAAGTACTATTTTTTTAGCTCCACGTGCAATTCCCTTAAGACAAATTGCGAAACGGTTACGAGAAAGAATCGGAAAAATCACACCAAAAGTTCCCTCGGGAAATTTAGCACGAATATCGTCTGCAATATCATCCACAGAAGCGTAGTTACCTTGCGCTCTTGCAACAACAGCTTCAGTTACTGCAATGACGTCACGATCACGAATTTCCAAATTTTCGCTTTTAGCCGCTTCTAATACGCTTTCTGCAACTATTGAAGCAATATCGTCACCCTGACGAATAATAGGAGCACGTACGCCGCGCGACACAGTACCAATAAGTCTTTCGCTCATATATAATTACCTCCAAAAGTAATTGACTTTTTAGCATTTATAGTATATCATAACACGTGTCATAAGTCAAACAATTAATATTTATGTATTTTATAAGGAACGCTTATGGATATCAAATTAGAACAATACAAGTTTTTCTGTACTGCAGCAGAATCTCCAAGCTTCTCCGAAGCAGCAAAAAAACTATATATTACACAAAGTGCAATCAGTCAACAGATCCGCGCTTTAGAGAGCGAACTGGGAGTTACTCTTTTTGTTAGAGGAAAAAAAGGCACAAAGCTAACCACACATGGTGAACTATTATATGTTTATTCAAAGCGTGCACTATCAGAATTCGAAAATGTAGAAAGCCTATTTACGCGTATGAGATCACTCAACGAAGGTAGTTTAAGAATCGGTGCCGGCGACACAATCACACGACATTTTTTGCTATCCGTCCTCGAACGGTTTCACTATGAATATCCCGGCATTAAAATCGAAATCGTCAATCGTGTGACCAATGAAACTTTAAATAAATTAAAATCAGGTCAAATCGACATCGCTTTCATCAACCTTCCTGTTGATTCGAACTCACATCACGATCTTGTGATTCGTGAAATCGGTGATCTACACGATGTGTTCATTGCCGGAAAGAATTATCGGCATCTCGAAAACAAAACGCTTTCTCGCAATGACATCGCCTCATTACCGCTTGCAATGCTCGAACCCAAGTCCAATTCCCGAAAAGCCGTTGACAAGTACTTTGAGTCTTATAACATTCAACTAAATCCCGAATTTGAACTTGGTTCATATGATTTATTGTTCGATTTCGCTAAAAGAAATTTAGGTATTGCTTGTATCACGAAAGAGTTTGCGGTTTCGTATGAAGATAATGATATTTTTGAACTGACTACAGACTTCGAATTACCGAAAAGAAGCATCGGTATATGTACACTTAAAAACCTTGACGTCTCCCCTGCTGTTATTAAACTAATTGAAATGATAGAAGACAACTACCTATAAAGCAAAAAGCACACGAAAGTGTGCTTTTTGCTAAGGGGGATTTTGGGGTATATTATGAACCATCACCGAAAAGGGGGCTCGGTGATGCGAGGTAGGTATGATTCTAAATTTAGTATATCATACTACCTTAAACTATTCTTTATTATTTTTGAACATTTCTTTTACAAAACTTATATTTTTAGTTTAAGTGTTCTTGTCAAATAGGAAAACGCTTCCTCTGCACCTTCCGAGATATCCTTTATAGGATCGCGGAATTCTACAACTAACCATAAAACAAACGTTAATAAGTAAATGATCGCAACAGCCGCTAATATTTTAGGAATAAGCATCATTTGTCGTTTGTGCTTTCGGCGCTCCTCTTCAGCTATATTCTGCATAGCGGTATTGTATTGTTCAATTTTCTTTTGGACCTCTGCATCATTTTCGAGATACTTATTCTGTGAATAACGCGTCTTGTCGTGATATGCTATAGCAGACGGGTCTGCTTCTAAACGTTTTTTTGCCTCTTTTATATGTTCGGCTGTCATCGAATTGACTTGCCATTCTTTTTCTCGTCCGCAAAGTTCACAAACATCTGTATTGTTCGGATTCTTGTTGCCGCAACAACACAACCACACTTTTTTTCCCTGCTGCGGCATTACTCTCGTTGGGTACTTGTCTTCTGCAGAAATATATATATTGGAGCGTGTGTATAGTCTTTTACTTATATCATCAAGCTCATAATATCTCTTATTCTCACCGGCAACAAGCACATTCAACGGTTCAACTGTACCGTTTGAATACTCAACCTCCATAAGCATTACTTCAAGTTTTGTAAAATAGCTTTCCGGGATTGGAATGAATACGCATGACCCGAATGATTCACTTTGATTAATAGAAGTACGCTTGTTCCCCTCGCGAAGCTTCATTTCAACACCGTTTTTACTTATAATGCCAAAAGTCAACTCTTCCTGAGAATAAGTAAAATCAATGTTATGATATGGTATGTTCTGATATAAATAACAGAGCAAACGTATTTTTAACCGTTTTATAGGCAAAGCCGAAAGGTTTTTGAATATAAACGATGCAAAAACCTCACAAGTATCTCTATCAGAAACTATATATCCTTCTTCCATTTCTACAGGACTATCTGACAGAACAAACGGGCAGTCAATATATTTACCAACTCGCAACGCTCGCTGACGATCAATTTTTTGGCGTTCAATACTTTGCTTTAAAACCTTGTTCTTCATATACTAGCTCCTTTGAAATATTTACTAATGATGACACTTGAAAAATACATAAGATATGTGCTATACTATATAAAACAACCCACGGAGGAATTATAATGAATAAACATAAACTGAAGGATATAAAGCTGTTCGTTCTTGATATGGACGGCACCATTTATCTTGGCGATAAAATCCTTCCCGGTGCTATTGAATTCGTAAAGACAGCACGTAAAATGGGGAAAAAGGTGATATTCTTTACCAATAATGCTTCTAAGAATCCAAACAACTATGTTGATAAGCTCAAACGTATGGGATTCGGCAGCAAACGTGAAGATGTTGTGACTGCAGGTGATGTTACAATCGAATTCCTCAAAAAGAATCATCCAAATCAACCTGTATACTTAGTCGGAACACCGGCTTTAGAACAATCCTTTACTGAAGCAGGAATTGTTTTATCCGAAAATGCTGACGTCGTGGTAAGCTCATTTGATACCACCCTTACTTACGAAAAGCTTGTTATCGCTTGCGATCTCATTCGAAATGGCGCAATTTTTTATTGTACACACCCAGACTTTAACTGTCCTACAGAAACCGGATTTATCCCCGACAGCGGAGCAATAGCAGCTTTGATAACCGCATCCACAGGCGCGATCCCCAAATACTTTGGAAAACCACATAGAGAAACCGCGGAAATGATTTCGAATTTATTCGGCGTTTCCTTTGATGAAACAGCCATTGTAGGCGATCGTTTATATACTGATATAGCGCTCGGAAAGAATAACGGTTTACTGTCCGTGCTTGTTTTAAGCGGTGAAACAAAAATCGAAGATGTTAACGACTCCAATTCACCCGATATAATATTAGACGGAATAGGCGAAATACTTAATTATATTTAAAATATCCAAGTTTGATACCGTTTACGGAATCTCCCCTGCTCACGCTGACAATGATCCCAAAGCAACCAACCGGTACTTCTTCTATCTGTTCATAAGTTATACTATCTGTACACAATCTATTAAACACACTGTTGATGTTCTCTCTTACCGGGAGAACATCTTTTATTATGCCTGTGCGTTTCTTTTCCATAAGATACATTAAAAGCTGTTGTAAATGTGACACATCGGGCATTCCATTTTGATTATTTCTGATCTTGAGCATATATAGATAATCGCCGTCAGAAACCTTAGGACGGGGGACAGCAACAGTAGAAACTTGATCCGAAGTAAATACATATTTAACAGAAGAAATCTTAAAGAAAGTTGTTGCACAATAATAACCCAAAGCACGTGCTAATATCTCACTTAAATCATTTCCTAATGCAAATCTAACTACGTTGTTAGTTGTAATACAATTGCACAATACAAGCGAACATGCCGAAAGATATCCATTGAGAAAAGCAGTAAAATGCTCTTGTCCTAAAACCACGGAGCTCGCTTCGGAATTCACGTCAATTATTGTCTTATCAATAATCTCTGTCATTTCCAATCCGCTTTTTATGATGATTTTATTTGTCGCCAAAATCTCTCCGCATCGAACGAGCTCAATACCGTTTTCTTTAGCTTTTTCATATAACTTTTCTGCTTTCTTTGGTGATGCCACAAGATATCGCTTCGCCTCTGCCGGAACGATACTATCACCAAGAACACTGATATCCAGTGATACTCCGTTATGCAACGCAAAAAGCGAATATACGTTGCTTACTGAATTGTTTAATAGCTTTTCATTAAGTTTCTTATCTGAAGACAAGCCATCATATGCATAAATCAAATTGCCCGAGGTCTCATCAAGACTCTTCTTTTTCAAGATGGCTTCCGAAGAAAATAAAATTTCAGCAATTGAAAACGACTTTCCACACTCTACATCTTTAATAAAGCGTTGAAAAGCATCACGTATTCTAACATCGTTTATAGTAACTCTATTGATTCGTTTATACAAAACAGACTGAAAACCGTCCGTAATCCTTTGCTCAACACTCATAATTTCCTGTCTATCGCTCATTTGTTCTCCTCCGTTGAAATAGTTCCAAATAGTGTATTATTATCGTAAGAATACACTTTTACATTTACAATATCGCCAATAGAAACGTTTTCACATTCAAACTCAGATTCTATAAATTCCTCTGTGTGTCCATGTGCTCGGCCACGAAGAATTTTTTCAACAAGAACCTTTACGCTTTTACCGATGAATTGTTTATATATATTATTTCTTGTTTCAGCGTTCGCCTCTATTAAACGATTATTACGCTCTATACGAATATTTTTAGGTATGCTATCAGGCATCGTTGCCGCAACCGTTCCTTCCCTTTCGGAATACGGAAAAGAGTGAATATGAAAAATCTCCAGTTCATTTAAGGCTTCAAGCGTTTCGTCAAACTCAGCTTCTGTTTCTCCCGGGAAACCCACAATTATATCGGCCGAAATCATGCAATTCGGTATATACTCTCGTATCAACTCAATTCGTCGTACTATATCGGCTTTAGTGTATGGGCGTCCCATAGCTCTTAAAACGCGGTCATTACACGATTGAAGAGATAAGTGTATATGTGGCATAAAGCATTTACATTGCGAAACGATGCTTAAAAACCGTTCACTGATTATATTGGGCGAAAGTGATCCTAACCTCAAACGTTCCAAACCTTGAATTTCAGACACAGCGTGAATTAATTCATATAGAGGAACGCTATTATATGCCCCCACCTCAATGCCGGTTAAAATTAATTCTTTATAGCCGTTTTGAACCAGACGGTTAGCCTCAGAAATAACGTCATCAGTTTTTCGAGAACGAACCTTACCTCTGCATTTGGGAATGATGCAGTACGTACATTTCCCATTACATCCATCTTGTATCTTCAAAAACGCGCGACATTCTGAAAACAAATCAGACTTGGAGCCCAATTTCATTTCTTCGTACGGTGCGCCATCCATAGATACAACTGAATTCAGATCATATTCTTTGCCGAATAATACGTCTATAACAGCAGCTTTATTACGATTCCCACCGACATATATAACGTTATCGATTTGTGTATAGTTATGATCAAGTTGAGAGGCACAACCTATAACAAGAGTTTCACCTTTAGCTGCACAGCGTCTTACCATTTGCCTGCTTTTTCTTTCGCTTTCTGCGGTAACTGCACATGTATTAACTATATAGAAATCGCTATTATCCTTAACAATATCAAATCCATGTTCTTTCAAGCGTTCTGAAATTGCGCAGGATTCATATTGGTTTACTCTACATCCTAAAGTAATAATACTTACAGATCTATGCTTGTTCATTATTTATCCTCAATAATGCAGTTTCGTATTCGTCTTTTGTAACCAGTAAATTTATCGCTTCCAAAAGCGAATTGGCTGTTAGGCTCTCCGGTAACATCAAATACGACGCAAGCAGTTTTCTTCTTGCGGACGAGTTGCTACCACCCGAAAAACCATCTTCATAAAACTGTGCTTTTGTTATGTGAGCACCACTATTTATATCATCAGTGACAAATGGAGCAAGTAGTTTTTTAAGAACACCCGAATCAATCCCCTCAACTCCCAAAAGTCCATCTGCGGAAGTCTTTGCTTTACGTTTCTCCTTTCCTTCTATCGAAGGAGAATATACGTTATATATTGTACCTTTGATAATTCCCTTGAGCTTAGAACGAATAAAATTCCCTGCACGATCACTATCTGTTAATAAAATTATGCCCGTTTCTCTTGATAATCGTTTTAATAGAGCTTGTTTCTCCTTGTTGTTGAAAATAGAGAAGCCATCAAGAGCAATTATCGGAGACGAAACTACAAGGCTAAGCTTGATCTTATCATAACGTCCCTCAACGACTACCGGAAATTTCAAATTAAGCTTTTCGTCCATAAGTACAAATCCTATACAAAGCCATTTCCAAAACTTTTTTCGCGTTACCTCGAACGTTCTTAATACGTGTATCCGCTATATGCAATTGAGTAACAGCATATAAAAGAGCTTTAGTGTCCAACTGCCCAACAGATTGAGCAATTTTTCCAATCTGCCACGACTGTTTTTTCATATCTTTTGCTACTGAATCATAACCCTTCCCGGACTCTAACGCCGACTTAACCATAATCATTTCAGAATAGTTTTTAGCAAGCATACCAATAGCCATCGGAATCTCATCATAATTTATATCAAGACTTTCATATATGCGTTTGGTGGCTACAAGATCTCTTCGATTGAGTGCATTAACCAAATCAAAATATTTGAACGCATCGTTAGCACAGCAGTACTTATACACATCTGAAACAGTTAAGGGTCTTCCGGAATATGCTTCAGTGAGCTTCAAAATCTCACCTTGCAATATATACATATCAGTACCGCAGACGTTGATCATCTCGCGAGGAACGTTCGAATTGAATGTAACGCTTTGGGCATTGAAATGTTTTGTTATCCATGCAACTAACTTGTCGGATTTTTCATTATTAAATTCAACTACAAGTCCAAACTCTTTAACGGTAGAAATAAAGCTTTTTAAACCGTTATCGTTTTTAGAGTTGCGCTTTTCCTCGGTTTTTTCATCAGCTCGCAAGACTATAAGAATAGTAAGATAATCCGGAACATCCGAAAACAATCGCGCATATTCTTCTATTTCTGAATCGGTAAATCTTGCAGATTCGATATCCGTGATTTCAATCAACTTACTGTCCCGCATATAAGGAAATGAATACACCGAGTCCTCTAATTCACCTATGCTTCCGTTTGCCGCATTAAAGTAAATATGGTTAAACTCCGGTAATGGTGACGAATCAGCTTTTTTTCTGATTCTGTCTGCGTAGTGGTCTTTTGTATATTCCTCCGGACCGCAGAACAAAAACACACCAGAAAGATTATTCTCTTTTATTCTTGATTTAAGAACATCAAGGCTCATAAAAATTAAGTTCTCTTTCTTCTAAATGTTTCTCGATTTTCAAACCATTTTGGTAAACTCGATATTGATTTTCCGACGCATTATTAATAGAAGCAAACTGATTCATAATAAATATTTCATCTGCTATCACATTATAAAACTCGCCACTGTATTCATCTAAAAGAACAGCAACGTCGCAATTAACGGCTCGACCGTATTCGTTGTCAAGATATTCAACATTGTAACCGTCCAAGTCAATGCAAATAAGCGTTCCCGTAGTATCTTTGTAATTAGAAACAAATACTTGAACGAGAGAGTTATCCTCGGTTAAATATTCATAACATTCTGTATATATGCCAACCTCGCAATTGCGTTTTTCGGCAATATCGTAAATTTTATTATATATACTCATCTGATACGAATTTTCAGGATTGGGCAAATTAACTTTATTTACCTTAAGACTACCACTCAAATAATCAAACCGCACAAACGAATAACTGTCATAATTAAGCACAACATATTCATCCAACGAAGTTTTTCCATTTTTGTAAATCACGTCAGGTTTCGAAGTATAGCCGCCCAAATCCATATAAACACTTACATCCGGCGTTTGATAATATACATATTTATTGCTTTTGCTACAGTATTCCGAAATAAATTTAGAAGAAACATCTGCCTTATTATACAACCCGCAGCAAAATAAAGATAAACAAAACATACATGACGATAATAAGAAAACAGCGATACGTCTTTTAGAAAGAAATACAAGCGAGAATATGATGACAAATGAAAAAAGCAAAGGAACATACATATAGCTAATGTGCACGGAAATATTTCCAAAATCCCAATCATATATTAATCTTGCAATATCCGTGACAAAATCAAACAATACTCCGGCAGGATAAGCGATTAACGTTGCAATAGAACTGGATATTGGCGCAATTATAAAAGAAACTAATGCAAATTTAATAGCAGTGGTAAACAATGGAACCGCAATCAAATTCACAATCGGAGATACATACGATATCGTATCAAAACTCAAGCATAATACCGGAAAAGAAAATATTGATGAAACGAATGAGATCAAAAATGACGTAGTAATAGCATTAGATAGGGTATACAACACTCGCAAAAACATATTGGCATCGATTTTTTTCTTTGAGAAAAAGCAGCGCATTTTATATTGTAGCGGCTCAGAAATAATTATACCCAAGCTACACAAAAACGACAATTGGAGTCCTGCAGAGGCTATTGAATAAGGATTTATAATCAATAATATCAAAAGTGCTGTAAACAAAGCCGTAATCCCATCCGAACGTCGCAAAAACATACGCGAGACCAAAAGAAAAATAAGCATAACTGCCGCTCTTACAGCACCGGGAGTGAAACCGACTAACCCCGCATACGCAACGCCGACAAGTGAAGCTATTATGCAACAGGCTTTTCTATTTACCGACAGTATAATCAAAAAATTATACAAACTCATTGCAATAAGAGAAATATGAAGCCCACTAATTGCGAGAACATGCGAAATCCCTGCGGATTTATAAATTGAAAACAAATAGGAATCCATACTGCTTCTGTCGCCGGTTGTTACGGCTTTAGAAATGCCTGGGACAGCGTCAAAATCACCAAATAACAATATACTGTTATTTGATATACTTTTTCGAATTGAGTAAAAGAATCCCGAGCCATCAAACATGTCTTCTATTGTACCATATCCAACCACAGAGATCCCATTCGATAAATAAGCAATCGAATCGTTCGCTTGGAATTTTGCAGTTATTGATAAATTATCACCCGGAATCAAATTATAGTCAGATATGTTATTTGCATAGATTCTGACCGTTTTCCCTACTATAGTTTTACAATCAGATTCAATAACGTATGCATCAATTGAATTGGAATTTGCTTCTACAACTTCCACATTTGAAATATCATCATAATAGCTATAAATATTTTCAGGTTCAGTCATTGCAGTATATAGAGAAAGATAAACTGCACCAAATGAGAAAGCGGCAACCGCCAAGGCTGCCGCAGTCATACGCTTTGATATTGTGACCCCCTCTTGTTTGGGTGCCACCACAAGATATATAACCGATATCACAGCCAAGGTTACGAAAAACGCACGATAATAGAAACTATCATATTCTTCCGTCAAAATACCAAATACGATGCCAAGTGTGAAAATCGAAACCAAACCTGCTATTAAACGTTTTTGGTACACAATTAATTCCTTTATTCTTTGAAGAACAACGGAAGCTCTTCAAGATATGTGATGTCGTTTCTTTCGGTCGCTTCACCTTCTGCAAGAATAGCCATACGTCCTACGATATTTCCGCCTGCTTTTTCTACAAGCTTTTCAACTGCATTAAGCGATTCACCTGTGCTTATAACGTCATCGACAATAACAACACGCTTACCCTTCATATAATCAGCGTCGTTTTTATCGAGATAAAGTACCTGCAACGCCGCAGTTGTAATGGATCTTACCTCAACAGCAATCGGTTCTTTCATATAAAGCTTAGGAGCTTTTCTCGCAACTATATATCTTTCGGAATCCAATATACGAGCCATTTCGCATATAAGAGGTATTCCCTTTGCCTCGGCAGTGATCAATACGTCGTGCTCCGGTAATCTCTCGCAAAGTGCTTTTGCAGACGCAACCGTAAGTTCCACGTCACCAAATATTACGAATGCACCTATATATAGTTCCTCATTAACTTTACATATGGGAAGATTTCTTTTTACGCCGGCTATCTCTATCGGGTAATGATCGTAAACCGAAGGATCGATAAATATTTTTTTCATAACAAACCTCTTATGCAAGCTTTACAGGGAGCTTTTCGCCGCCTAAAATATGAAAATGAATATGCTTTACGGTCTGGCCACCATCTTCACCAACGTTGGTAATAACTCTGTATCCATTATTAAGATTACAAGCTTTTGCAACCTTGGGAACTGCAAGCATTACTTTAGAAACGGCGTCTATATTCGTTTCATCGATACAGTCTGCAGAATCCATATGCATTTTAGGTACAACCAGAACGTGAACGGGCGCATTGGGATTGATATCCTTGAACGCATATACGTGTTCGTCCTCATATACCTTGGATGAGGGTATATCGCCATTGATGATTTTACAAAAAAGGCAATCCATATTATAACTCCTTATTTAATCTGTTCCGATAAAATACCTTCTGCAGAGGAAAGTGCCTCAGGAATCTTGGAAGAATCCTTACCGCCGGAAGATGCGCTATTAGGTCTGCCGCCACCGCCGCCTCCTACGATAGGCGAAATCGCCTTCAAAAGATTACCTGCATGGGCGCCATTCTTGACAGCGGAAGCACCGCAAGCAGAAACGAGAAGAACCTTTCCTTCGTTTACGGTGGAGAATACACAAACGGCAGAATCATCTTTAGCAATAATCTTATCTGCAGAATCACGAAGTGCATCTACAGTTACTCCTTCAAACAAAGCGCGAACAAGCTTCAAGCCCTTAACATCAACAGCCTCGGTATATGCTTTATCAACAGCTTCGGATGCGGATTTTCTATTTATAGCTTCAATTTCCTTCTTAAGTGCCTTCGTTTCGCCAATAATCAGTTCGGTTTTTGCAAGAATATCATCGTTACTTACCGCTTTGACGGATTTCTTAACGCTTTCGATAAGCTTTTCCTGATTACGCATCGCCTCGAGCGTATTGAAGCCGGTTAAACATTCGATTCTTCTTACACCTGCCGCAACAGAGGATTCGGAAACGATTCTGAACAAGCCGAGCGATCCGGTTCCCGAAACGTGAGTGCCGCCGCAAAGTTCTACAGAAAAATCACCCATAGAAACAACGCGTACAGACGAGCCATATTTTTCTCCAAACAAAGCCATAGCACCCTTTGCGCGAGCTTCGTCGGGAGTCATAATTTCTGTTGTAACCGTATAATTTTTAAGAATTTGCTCGTTTACCAAACATTCAACATCCATGAGCTCTTGTGCAGTCAATGCGGAGCCGTGAGTGAAGTCGAAACGTCCGTTTGCATCGCTTACATATGAGCCGGCCTGTTCAACATGAGTACCGAGAACCGCACGCAAAGCTGCCTGAAGCAAGTGCAGGGAGGAATGGTTTCTGCGGATTGCATTTCTGCGGCGTTCGTCGATCATCGCCTTTGCGCTACCCTTTTCGATAGTGCCTTCCTTAACCGAGCCGATATGGAGATACTGTCCTTCTGGAGTCTTTTTAGTATCAACAACCTCAAAAATCCCCTTGTCAGTTACGATAACACCCGTATCACCGATCTGTCCGCCACCTTCTGCGTAGAACGAAGTTTTATCAAGGATGATCGTTGCTTTGCCGCAGGCAAGAACGCCAACGTCCTCACCGTCTGCAATTATATATTCGATATTACAATCACATTCGTTTTCAGTATAGCCGACAAATTCAGTGCTCTTCGATTTATCGATCATCGAAAGAGCATCGCCTGCCCAGCCGGCATCGATATTTGCTCTTGCCTCACGAGCGCGCTTCTTCTGTTCTGCCATAAGCGCTCGGAAAGCATCTTCATCGACCTCGATTCCCTTTTCTTCAGTTATTTCCTTTGTAAGATCTATCGGGAATCCATAGGTATCGTAAAGTTTGAATACGTTTTCACCCGAAAGGACTTTTACGCCATTAGCTTCCGAATCGGAAAGCATTTTTTCGAGTATAGCAAGTCCAGAGTCAAGGGTTTGCGCAAAACGGTCTTCTTCCGCCTTGATTGTCTTTTTAATATATTCCTTACGCTCGGAAAGTTCCGGATACGCTTCGCCGTTATTGGCGATTACAACATCACATACGTCGCCGAGGAATGTACCCTTGATTCCAAGCAATCTGCCGTGACGAGCTGCTCTTCTGAGAACACGGCGGAGAATATATCCTCTTCCCTCGTTCGATGGAATAACGCCGTCACCTATAAGGAAGGTTGCAGTCTTGATATGGTCGGTAATAACACGAATAGAAACGTCATTATCAGCAGCACTACCGTGATATTCCTTGCCGCAAAGCTCGCATACCTTATCAAGAATACTTCTGTTTGTATCAACCTCGAACAAATTACCGACATCCTGCATTACGCACGCAAGACGTTCAAGGCCCATACCGGTATCGATGTTAGGATGCGCAAGACGAGTATAGGTGCCTGCGCCGTCGCTATCAAACTGAGTGAACACGATATTCCACACTTCGATAAATCTGTCGCAATCACAGCCTACCTTACAGTCCGGCTTACCGCAACCATACTTTTCACCGCGATCGAAATAGATTTCAGAGCAAGGACCACAAGGACCGGATCCGATTTCCCAGAAATTATCTTCCTTGCCGAAACGAACGATTCTTTCTGCAGGAATTCCGTTCTTAACCCAAATATCGAAAGCTTCATCATCTTCAAGGTAAATACTGGGATAAAGTCTATCTTCGGGAATACCCATTACCTTCGTAAGAAACTCCCAAGCCCACGGAATTGCTTCTTCTTTGAAATAGTCACCAAAAGAAAAGTTACCAAGCATTTCAAAGAACGTACCATGGCGAGCAGTTTTGCCAACGTTATCAATATCCAACGTACGAACACACTTCTGACAGGTAGTCACACGTTTACGAGGAGGAACACGTTCTCCTGTAAAATATTTTTTCAAGGGTGCCATACCTGCATTTATAAGAAGCAAGGAATCGTCGTCTTGAGGAACCAACGGAAAAGAATTCAAGCAAAGATGTCCTTTGCTTTCAAAAAATTCGAGATATTTCTTACGAATTTCATTAAGTGAGATAGGTTGCATAATATTTAAAGATCCTTTCAGATTTATAACCTTAAATTAAAATTATTCACTTACAACTTCAGAAACGTCATCTGATGTTTCTCCACCAAGAATTATCGCCTCAACATCTTTAGATGTGCTCCATCGGAGATTATATTCTTCGCAATAACTCATAGGTACAGAATCTACTTCAGCGATTACTATTACGTTTTCGCTTTCTTCAAAAATAGCTGCACCGAGCTTAATATTAGAATTTTCAAACGTAATATATTCCAACGCTTGGCATCCTACAAACGCACGGTCACCGATAGATTCAATATTAACCGGAATCACTTGATCATTCAACAAATCACAGTACGAAAATGCACGGAGACCGATTTTTGTAATTTGTACAGGTATTTCAACAGTAGCGAGCGAAATGCAACTATTAAAGCAATACTCCGGGATTTCATTGATTCCAGAACCTATACTGACAGTCTCAAGAGATTTACACCACGCAAAAGCACGCGATCCCAATGAAGTAACCGTATCGGGTATTGTGATCGCCTTCAGGCTGTCTGCATAGTAAAACGCACTCGATTCAATAATCTTTACAGTTTTGGGAATCTTCACGGATGTTACATCAGCATCCGTTTGATGAAAGCAAAGCGAACCGATTACTCTTACGGGCTTATCATCGATAGTTTCAGGAATAATAACCGCAGTTTCCTCTGCGAGATACGAAATTATTTTTACGTAGTCATCATAAATTTCATATTCAAATTGTGAATTTTTGAGTGTCGTTATATAATCCTCGGGCATTTGAGACACTTCTTCGCCGGTCATCGCTGATTTAACTTCCTTTAAAAGCGAATCGCATGAACATAGCGAAAGGCATAACACAAAAACCGTAGTGATCAACAGTATTTTCTTCATCAATAACTTCCCTTTCAAATTATCCCATATAATTATATCACTCTAAAACAGCTTTGTCAATTTAGATTAATGTAAAAACAAGTATTTTTATTGACATTCAATAAAATTAAGTATAGAATATATTTAACTAAAGATTAAGGAAGGTAAAAACAATGGATAAGGCAACATTCGCATCATATCGCAAATTTTATAACAACCAGCTTTTAAATGACTGTATTCCTTTTTGGATGAACAGCGATCTTCTTGACAAAGAAAACGGCGGCTATATAACAAGCGTCGATAAAGAAGGTAAATGCTATAATACAGACAAGTCGGGTTGGTTCCAAGGTAGATGCCTTTGGACGTTCTCCCATCTCTGCAATCTTTACGGTGCACGTCCCGAATGGCAAGAGGCTGCTCAGCTCGGTAAAGACTTTTTAGACAAATATATCGCTGACGAAGACGGAAGAATGTATTTCACTCTCACCAAGGAAGGTCTGCCGCTCAGAAAACGTCGCTATTTCTTCACCGAAAGCTTCTACGTTCTCTCTATGGCTGAATACTCTATCATGACCGGCGACAAAGAAGCTCTTAAGAAGGCGGAAGATTGCTTCGAAACCATGCTTTCTATCTTCCGTGATCCTTCGACCGACCCCTACAAAATCACTCCCAAGGGAATCGCATCTACCAGACAGGATCGTGCAGTTTCCTACCCGATGGTACTTATAAGCAGTGCTCAGACGCTCCGTCGTGCCGACCCTGAAAAAGCAGAATACTATACCAAGGTTGCTAATGAAATGGCTGATATTATTATCAACGTTCATTATAAGCCCGAGCTCAACTGCGTGCTTGAATGCGTTGGACCCAACGGCGAATTCATCGACAATCCCGCAGGCAGAACCATCAACCCCGGTCACTCTATGGAAAATAGCTGGTTCTTAATGAATCAGGCAATCTATACCGGCGACAAAGAACTTCTCGCGAACGCCCTTAAGATTCTTGACTGTTCTCTTGAATGGGGTTGGGATAAAGAATACGGTGGATTCATTTACTTTACTGACGTGAGCGGTCGTCCTTGTGAACAGCTCGAACACGATATGAAACTTTGGTGGGTACACAACGAAGCTTGTATCGCTACTCTTCTTGCATATAGCCTTACCGGAGATGAAAAGTATTGGAAGTGGTTTGAAAAGGCTCATTTCTATGCATTCGGTCACTTCGCAGACAAAGAAAACGGCGAATGGTACGGCTATCTCCACAGAGACGGTACCGTTTCTCACACCCAGAAAGGTTCTATGTGGAAGGGTCCGTTCCACCACCCCAGATTTCTTATGTGCTGTGAATATATTTTCGCATGTCTTGAAGAGGGCAAGCCCGTAGTTACATTACTGTAATAATCAATAGAAAGGTTTTTCGTATGAAAAAACTAACGTATATTCTTTGCTTTGCGCTTCTTCTTCCGTTGTTTTGTGTGTTCACCTCTGTTTCAGTATCAGCGGTTGAATACAAATTCGGTATTAACGCCATCAACTCCGGTATAAGCGAAGGTCAGGTTTTGCTCCTGACTCCCTCGTATGGGGCAAATATTGCAATCAATGGCAATAATTACAGTTGGTGCAAGGTTGCCGTGTTCGACTGGTCGGAGAAAGAAGGCGCTTACGTTCTGATTTCCATCGACACCAAAATGGGAACAGATATGCAAAAGACGTCGATTATCCCCCCGAACGGCTTTGCTCTTTCCGTGAACCTCGGCAACGACTATCCCTCGCTCTACGCAAGCGACCCCATTAACTATGCGTGGTGTGCTGGTAAACCCAACTATACGAATGCAGTTTCCAACAACGTATATAACAATTTGGATTCTCTTACCCTAGGTACAAAAGTGTATCTTACAGGCATTCATCTTGATGAAAGCACCTTTGAATATAGCGGTGACATTTCGAAATACTACACCTCTGCATTCACCACAAAAGGCTTCATTCACGTAACGGACAAAAAGCCCGAAGGCGCTTACGAGCCCTCTAACAATAATATGTTAGAAGCTCCCGAATTTAAAAACACCAAGGATCTCTATACACTTGGTGATGTGAAAATCGAATGGAAAGCAGTTAGTGGCGCAACTAAATATTACGTCACCGCCTGCAACAGCACCATCAATGCCAACGGTCCCAGTATACTTGCACAGGAAACGAACTCCACTTCTATCACCCTTTCCCAGTCAAAGCTAACCGTTGGTGCAAAATACACCGTAAGAGTTTATGCAAGCGGTTCGACAGGTGCTTCCAACATTTCCGAATACTCGTTCACAGTTGCAGCAAAGCGCGCAAGCAACAGTATGTTCAAAGACAAAACTATTGTTGCATTCGGTGATAGTATTACTGCATGGACCGGTTGGGTTTCTATGCTTTATGGTCAAATTGGATCAAAGGCAATTAACGCAGGAGTAGGCGGCGATACCACTAATCACGCACTTGCGAGAATCGAAAAAGACGTTATTGCAAAGAGTCCCGATCTTGTAATCGTGAATTTTGGTATGAACGACCAAGCAATACGTCTTTCCGATAATAAGAATCTAACCCCCCTTGCACAATACGAAGCAAATTATAGAACCATTATCGAAAAGATCCAGGCGACCGGTTCTAAGATTATCTTAGTTGCAGTTCATGACGTATGCCAAGATAAATACAATATCGGCGACGGTTTGAATTACGGTGGTAAAGATTCAAGCGGCAAAACAAACGTAGATCTTTATAACGATGTTGTCAAAAAGCTCGCAAACGAATATAATTTGGGGCTTCTCGATATCAATACGCTTGCTCAAAACCAGCTCAATACCATCATTCTTGACGGTATTCATCTGAATGACGCAGGTCAAGCCAAGTACAGCGAATGGATTTCCGACTATTTGTTTGAATATGCGGAAGCAAACACCGACTGGGGAACCTCGAACGATAACGACAATGACAACGACGACAATAACAGTAACGACGTAAGCTCCGGCGATAACGACGTCAGCAACGGAGAAACAGACGTTTCCGATACCACAGAACCTGATGTTTCTGTTCCCGAAAGCTCGACACCCGATACCTCGGATATTACGGATAACAGCGCCGGAGAACCGGAAAACGAACAGCCAGACTTCTCCGACGTTAGCGACGAAAAGTCTGATAACGACAGCATAACTGACGAAAGCACCCCAGCTAATGAAGACGGTGGATTTAGCACCACTGAAATCATCATCGTATCTATCGTTATGTTTATTGTTATCTCTGTAATCGGCGTAATGTTTGTTAAAGTCGTGATAAAAAACAAGAAAAACTAAAGTATACTTTTTCGGAGTCGGTTTTTCCGACTCCATTTTTTTAAAATATTTTATTTTCTTGCAACCAAATCACATTTCGAAAAGTATTACTTTACGAAGGCGGTGAATGACATGCCACAACGTGAATTGCGCAATAACGATGTGATCGAGGCCGTATTACAAAGAAACGCGGCCACCGTATACCGAATAGCTTATCTTCGTACGGGTAATACTCACGATGCGGAGGACATAATGCAAGACGTGTTCGTGCGATACATAAAAAATGCACCCTGTTTCGACAGTACCGAACACGAAAAGGCATGGTTCATCCGAACAACGGTAAACCGCACGAAAAGTTTCTTCACGTCCGCTTGGATGCGAAGAACAGTTCCTTTGGAAGACGACATAACAGTTTACGATGAATATGACGAAAACACCCTTCTTTATGAGGTAATGAAGCTTCCCAAGGACATTTCGACCGCGATACATCTTTATTATTATGAAGATATGTCTGTTAAAGAAATTTGCGATGTAATGGACAAAAGTGAATCTGCGGTAAAATCGCTGTTATTCAGAGGCAGAAAGCTGCTTAAAATTTCTTTAACCGACTCTACCGACGATATGAAAGGATGAAATATATGTTCGACAAAAAATATAAAAAAGTCATGGATAGCGTGACCCCCTCAACCGACGCGATCAACAAAACGTTGGTTTCCATGAACGAAGAAAAGAATGCGCAACGCTTCAATCCCAGAAGAACAATTCAGGTTGCTATCGCATGTTGCTTATCGCTTGCTCTTATATGTACAGGAACATTTACGGTGTTAAAGCTCTCTAAAATCAACAACAGCAAAATCGACCCAAAACCCGATATTAATACCAATGGGCTTATGCACGCAAATGCTTATGACGACATCATGAAGCTATTCGCAGATATGCAAAAAAACAACTATTACGATAGTATTGCCGGAGTAACCGACGGAATTGTGGTTGAAGATTTCGAAGTTGAGGAAGACGTACTATACGACGAGGGGCCTAATATGGAACGACCGGGATCGTCCTCTATCAACAAAGGTGACTATTCAGACACAAATAATCAGGTAGTCGGTGTTCAAGAAGCGGATATTATAAAGACCGACGGAGAATACATTTACTTTTGTGACGAAAACGCAAAAAAGCTATTTATTGTAAGAACTAATAACGGTGAACTGCAAAAAGTTTCAGAAATTGTACTTTCCGGAAAACACGTTCATGAAATAATTCTTATCAATAATAAGCTTGCCGTCATATCTTCCAACCAAAGGAAAACAAGCACCACCACCTGCACCTATTATGACATCACCGATAGAGCTACACCGCGAATGCTTACCGAGATGACGCAGGACGGTGATTATCACGATAGTCGTGCTATTGGCAACAACGTATATATTATTACTAATTATTATGTCAGTGACGTAAAAGATATCGAAATTTGCATTCCGGAATGCAACGGCAAAATGCTTGAACCGCAGGAAATCCTTATTCCCGAAAAGGTCACTTTCCCTCAATACACTATAATCACAGTATATGACGCCTCGCTTTGTATTGAAAAATTCGATTCGACATTATCTATTATCGATGCCGCTCATACGATATATTGCGGAAAAGAAAACGTTTATCTTTTTCGAGAAGTAGCAAATGAATATCGCGAGAATACATCATATGTTGCTCAAAAAACCAACGTATACCGTATTACGCTTTCTAAAAATGTATTAGAACACACGGCTACAGGATGTGTTGACGGCACTGTAAATAACCAATTTTCAATTGATGAGGCAGACGGTTATTTAAGGATTGCCACACACCTGCAATATAACCAAACAATCATTAACGGTGATATTGCAAGTTTTTCAAATGAACAATACAACAAAGTATTTTGTCTTGACAAAAATCTGCAAATCATTGGCGAAAGCGATAAATTAGGTGTTGACGAATCTATCAAATCGGTACGATATATAGGTGATGTTGCGTATGTAGTAACGTTCCGTCAGACAGATCCGCTTTATGCAATAGATTTAAGCGATCCCACCAACCCTAAAACCCTATCAGAACTTAAAATAGATGGTTTTTCCACCTATATGCATCCATACGGTGACGGAAAGCTTTTGGGAATAGGGTTTGATGCAGATCCCGAAACAGGAATAACAAGAGGCCTAAAGCTTACAATGTTCGATATATCCGACAACACGGACATCAATGAAATATCGACCTATGTTGTGTTGTGGGATAACGGCTATTCGTACTCAGATGCATTATATAACCATAAAGCAACACTTATAGACGCAAACAAAGGCGTTATTGCCCTTCCTATAAATACCGAAGTCTTCACCGTCGATGAATATACAGGCGAGAGTGAAAACGTTTACAAGCGCGAATTTGTATTCTTTGAATTTTCCAACAATGTACTTTCCGAAAAAGGAAGCATAGTATATGATGAATTTTCTTTCTCCGGCAAGTATAATACACCTGATGCAGAAAAGGATATTGAAAGATTCTATAACGACGAGTCACGCAGTATATATATCGATAATTTTGGATATATCGTTTCATCTGAGGGTATTATAAGCATATCTCTTGAAACATTAGGTATAGTAAACGAGCTTGAATTTTAAAACATCTTTTATCTGATACACTCCAAACGCGTATTCCGCGGACTGAAACGTAAAATCAGTCCGCGGTTTTGCTTTTTTGTTCAAAATAACTCGCAAAACGGCATAAAAAACGATTAAAATAGGCATTATTTTGTTAGAAACCCCTTGATTTATGGGGATTTTTATGTTAAAATACATAGGATTTTGCGAAAGGCAAAAATACACACACCGTATCTGCTCCGCCAGGGTTCGCGTATGACGCGTTATGAGGCGAGTAAATTCAAAATGCGGTGGCGGGTATAAACCCGAAGGAGTAACACATGGGCGTAGTATCCATGAAGCAGCTTCTCGAAGCAGGTGTACATTTCGGTCACCAGACGAGAAGATGGAACCCGAAGATGGCAGAATACATCTTCACCGAGAGAAACGGCATCTACATCATCGACCTTCAGAAGACTGTTAAGAAGATCGAAGAAGCTTATCTCTTTATCCGTGATATCGCAGCTGAAGGCGGCAACGTACTTTTCGTAGGTACCAAGAAGCAGGCTCAGGACGCGATCAAAGAAGAAGCACTCAGAAGCGAAATGTACTATGTAAACGTACGTTGGCTCGGTGGTATGCTTACTAACTTCAAGACCATCAAGAAGTCTATCCAGAAGCTTCACAACCTCAACAAGATGGCTGAAGACGGCACTTTTGACCTCCTTCCCAAGAAGGAAGTTGCAGCTCTCCAGAAGGAAATGGCTGACCTCGAGAAGAACCTTGGCGGTATCAAGGATATGAAGGGTCTTCCCTCCGCTATCTTTATAGTTGACCCCAAGAAGGAAAAGAACGCAGTTGACGAAGCAAGAAAACTCGGTATTCCGATAGTTGCTATCGTTGACACCAACTGTGATCCCGATGAAGTCGATTACGTAATTCCCGGCAACGATGACGCTATCCGCGCTATCAAGCTTATCGCAGCTACTCTTGCTGATGCTATTATCGAAGGCAAGCAGGGCGAACAGCTCACCGATTCCTCCGAAGCTACCGAGGAAGCAGCTGCTGAATAATCGATTTTTAATTACTAAATTTTAGGAGGAACCAAAAATGGCTAATATTTCCGCAAAAGACGTTATGGAGCTCCGTAAGAAGACCGGTTGCGGTATGATGGAGTGCAAAAAGGCACTTGTTGAAACCGACGGCAATTTTGACGAAGCAATCAAATATCTCCGTGAAAAGGGTCTTTCTGTTGCAGCTAAAAAAGCCGACAGAATCGCTGCAGAAGGTGTAGTTGATATCCTTTCCGAAAATGGCGTTACCGCTATCATCGAAGTTAACGCTGAAACCGACTTCGTTGCAAAGAACGCTTCCTTCCAGGAATTCGTTAAGGGCATTCTCAGAACCATCGTTTCAAACAAACCTGCTGATATCGCTGCTCTTTCCGCTCTTAATTTTGACGGCACCGACGTTACCGTTGAAGCAGAGCTTAAGAACATGATCTTCACCATCGGTGAAAATATGAGCATCCGTCGTTTTGACATCATCGAAGGCACTACCGGCTGCTACATCCACGGCGGCGGAAGCGCAGGTGTTGTTACTAAGTTTGATACTGATTGCGATGCAAGCAACGCTGTTTTTGCAGAATACGCAAAGAACGTTTGCATGCAGATCGCTGCAATGAGCCCCTCTTACGTTGATAGAGATCACGTTCCCGCATCCGTTATCGAAAACGAAAAGGCTATTCTTATGAGCCAGATCGAAAACGATGAAAAGCTCAAGAGCAAGCCCGATGCAGTTAAGGAAAAGATGGTTGTTGGTAGAATCAGCAAGTTCTATGACAATAACTGCCTCGTTGATCAAGAATACGTTAAGGACGGCGACCTCACTGTTGGCAAGTACACCGAAAACGTTGCTAAAGAACTCGGCGGCAGCATCAAGGTTGTTTCTTTCGTTAAGTACGAAAGAGGCGAAGGTATCGAAAAGAGAGAAGATAACTTCGGCGAAGAAATCAACAAGCTCATCAACGGCTAATATTGATTTTAAGAGAATCGGTTTTCCGATTCTCTTTTTATTTCTCTTCCCTATTGACAAACAAATTTTTTTGGATTATACTACGAAAAACTTTTTGAAAGGACTACGGCAATGACTCATATGTTCATCAACACTATGAATAACATGAATATGCCCCAGGTGAGACGTCTTGATTGGCGTACATTGGGCTTACATTGTCGTACCCAAAATTCATTATAGTCTTTTTATAGATTTATTGAATAGCAGTACATATACAGTGTAAGTCGATATATTCGATTTACACTGTTTTTTATTTTAAGGAGAAAGATATGGAAAGAATTGATTATTTAAGAAACTACTATGAGAATTATGACGAGGATTCCAGGTTAGTGTACAAAAAAGGACAAGTTGAATTTTTAACAACCGTTCACTATATCGAGCGATACCTAAAAGAAGGTATGAAGATATTAGAAATCGGTGCAGGAACAGGAAGATATTCCCATTACTTTGCTCGAAATGGATATGAAGTAGATGCGATAGAATTAATCGAACATAATATTGAAATTTTCAAATCAAATACTCAAAATGGCGAAATGGTCAATATTCAGCAAGGCGATGCTGTAAATTTAGAAAGCATCAAAGACAATCAATATGACATCACTTTGTTGTTAGGACCAATGTATCATCTGTATGAAGAAGAAGATCAAAAAGCAGCCATTTCAGAAGCTATTAGGGTTACAAAAGCGGGCGGCACTATATGTGTGGCGTACTGCAATAATGATATGACTGTATATCAGTTCTGCTTTCAGCGCGGCAATATTTTTAATGAAAGATACAACGCGTTGATAAATTACGAAAATTTCAAGCTTGATTCGACGCCTGCAGAAATTTTCACGCTGTACCGAAAAGAAGATGTTGACAACTTGATGAGTAATTTCGATACAAAACGACTTCACTATGTTGGTACGGATATGCTCACTCGCTTTATAGCAGAAACAGTAGATGCTATGGATGATATCACTTTTGATACATATATGCGCTATCATCTAGCCATCTGCGAAAGATCTGATATGATAGGCGCAACTCATCATATGTTGGATGTTTTCAGAAAGGAATAAGATATGATAATTAAAAACGAAATACCGATTTTAGAATTTGACACAGCCAAAAATGCAGTAAGCGGATATTTGGAATACAATATAAAGGAGTAAACATGATATTCACAGAAAAAATAATTACATTAAAGAACGGAGCAACAGCAATATTAAAAAGTCCCCTCGAATCTGATGCGGAACAATTGCTTAATATGATCAAACAAGCTTGCGGTGAAACCGATTATTTAACGCGGTATCCCGAAGAATGGAATATAACAATTGAACAAGAGCAGAGATGGGTGAATGGTTTTTCAATAGCTGAAAATGGCGTTTGTATTGTTTGTTATATCAACGATATAATCGCAGGCAATTGTCAAATTAATTTTGGCAATAGTATAAAAACAAAGCACTCCGCAACAATCGGGATTTCGATATTAAAGGATTATTGGAACCTAGGTATCGGCTCTGCAATGTTTAAAGAAATGATTGCCATTGCAAAAAGTCGCGGTATTAAAATAATCGAGCTCGGTGTTATCGATGGCAACGAAAGAGCGATTAATCTGTACAAGAAGTACGGATTCAAAATAGTTTGTAAAAGACCTAACGCCTTTATGTTGAAAGACGGAACAACGCAATCAGAAATTTATATGCAAAAGCAATTATGTAAGGAATAGATTATGTCAAAAACTCTTGTAATAATCATCGGTCCGCACGCGGTCGGCAAAATGACTGTCGGACAAGAACTTGAAAAAATCACAGGGCTAAAATTGTTTCACAATCATACTTCAATTGAGTTAGCTCGTAAACTTTTCGAGTTCTCCGATCCCGAATACAAAATGCTAAATCAGACTATACGCAAAACAGTATTTGATTTATTCGCAAAAGGCAATTTCAAAGGGTTAATTTTTACTTATATGTGCGATTTCGATATGCAGTCCGAATTTGATTACTTGAATGATATAATTAATTTATTCAAAAACAACGGTACAACATGTCATGTAGTTGAATTGTGCGCCGACTTCTATGAACGTATTGAAAGAAACAAAAGCGAAAACCGTCTTTATCATAAAGAATCAAAACGCAATATTGAATTAAGCGAAGCTGAAATGAGAAGAACAAGCGAACGACATCGTTTAAATTCTTACGATGGAGAACAACTTCCCTTCGATAGTTACATTAAAATTGATAACACAAATCTATCTCCGGAAGTTGTTGCAAAAATCATACAAAACAATTTCGACATAACCATCGAAAACATTTAATATGAACTTTAATATATATTCGCTTGACTTAAAAACGATATTATAATACAATAATTATAACACAACGAAAAATGGTGGATTATGAAAGTAAGTTTCAACGAAAACGAAGAGATTGTAAACGTTATTAAAGAAGGACTCGAACGCACAGGCGGTTACTGTCCATGCAGACGCGAACGTACCGATGAAAACAAATGTATTTGCAAGGAGTTCAGAGAACAGATAAAAGACCCCAATTTCGAAGGTTATTGTCACTGTATGCTCTACTATAAGTCAAATGATTAATAAAAAGCCTGAAGTATATCCAAAGATTTTAACAATTAACAACTTAAATTTTGAAAGCGTCGTTCTTGAATCCGAAATCCCCGTACTATTAGCATTCGGCGGCATATGGGACTTTTATAGTCGTTTATGTTGGGAATACTTGGAATGGGTTCAAAAGAAATACTACGGAAAACTCAGACCCGTTATTGTTGATTACGATGTCACTCCGCACCTTTTTTGCGATTATAAGGTTTTTGATTTGCCAACCATAATGATAATGGAAGACGGCAAAGAATTTAAACGCTTATGCAACGTCCACGGTAACATTCCAATGTGCAAATTCATTGATTATTTCTTCGGTGTACTTCCCTATTAGCAATTTTTCTTTCGGGCGATTTCCCTCTTGACAAATTATCAATTATAAGCTAATATTATATGGCGGTCGCAAAACGACCGCCACAATAAATATGCGGGTATGGCGGAATTGGCAGACGCGCTGGATTCAGGTTCCAGTGGTAGCAATACTGTACAGGTTCAAGTCCTGCTACCCGCACCATCGAAAGCCTTTAAAACATTACGTTTTCAAGGCTTTTTTCTTTTCATAACAACATATTACATGTTGCACAAGATTGTAAATTGTGCTATTATTGTTTTGACGAGTGCGATGACATATTTCGTGATAGGTATTATACTTCACCTTGAGGTGAGTATTATGAAAATTTTTAAAAAAATCGGATTCGTAGTTGTTTATTATTTGTTGGCATCGCTTATTGACGAGATATTTATGATGTTTTTCGGTAACGTGTATGTTAGCTTTATTCTTACTGCACTATGTATTTGTATCATTTCCGCCGCATTAAGAAACGCTGAAATAATAAAACGCAATTATCTTCAGGAACAACGTGATGAGTATTCAAAATCCTTTCAAAGCAAATTCAAGCACATTGTAGGTTCTTTGGATTTCAAGGTTGAAACAGTTATCGGTATAATAGTTTGTTTACTTTTTATTGCGATCCCTCGGTTTGCATCGGGCGCTTGTTATGCGTTGATGATTATCGGTGTTAACCGTTTATATGGGTTGGCGCTTATTCCGTTATTTATCGTTGCAAATTTTTTGGTATGGTACTTTGCTTATCATAAGAGCTTTAAAAAGAAAAAGTATTAATAGGTGTATATGAAATACGAAGAGAGTCTTATAAACGTTAATAACAAGTTTTGCGAAAACGATAGCATGTATTCGTTAGTACTATTATCCGCCGAGGCTTTAACCATAACCTTAAGCGGATATCGCTGTTATCTTGACGGCAAATATATTGTTTGCTTAAACAGCTCAGATAAGTTGGCGGTACATAGCGGGCATTTTGAGGTTGAAACCCTTAGCTTTCAACCTTATTTCTATAACGTGAACCTAAACCATCAAATCATCGGCGCAGGATTCTATGATGAGATGCGTGAAAAATACGGTTATCCAGATTTTCGACTTTTCCGTATGAGAGATAACGATTATTTTGGTATAATCCATATATCTGAAGAAGAATATAAAACAGCAACGCTTTATTTTAATCAAGCCAAGCGAGATATCGCTTCCCATACCGATGACGGAATGTGGTCTTGTCGAGCAAGGTCGGATATAATATCCATACTCCGCATTGCCGAGGGGGCACATTTAGGTAAGCAAAGTGGACTTGAGAATGAGGTTTTGCGTTATATCTACGACAACATCAATTCGAACATCACACTTGATTTACTCTGTGAAAAATTCAACACAAACCGCACCTCCTTAGCGCTGCTTATAAAAGAAAAAACCGGTACACCCCCAATGAAATTTATTTTGGAAACACGACTTGTTCAAAGCTCTCCGGATTTGCTTTTTACAAAGTTACCAATAAACGAAATAGCAGAAAAATACGCTTTTGCCGATGCAAACTATTATATCCGTTCTTTCAAAAAGCGATTCGGCAAAACGCCTTTGCAATACCGCAAAGATGGTTGGGAAGCAAGAATTCGTGATGAAGAAATTTATCACCGCCGTGCCGAAAAAGAGATAAACGAAATGACTGCCAATGAATTTATTGATTACTACAACAAGGGACTGGGCAGAGCTATTATAAAGCTAAAGCAACAGAAGGACAAAACACCCTTCAAGCAAGCATTTTTAGATTGTATTCTGCAGGATAATCATCGTAGTTTAGATATATACGAAAAAGAAATTATAGATATTTTCGACGATGAAAGCTTTTCAAAAGAAATCGAAGTGAAGCTTTTAAAAGAAGTATCCGAAAATTTCAAAACCAAGTACATTCCCTTTTTGATTCTTTTGGGCAAACGCAACGAGTTGGAAGCGATTATCGAAAATTATTATAACGCTTCCTATGCTGAACTGCTTGAATACACCAAAAAACCTTGGGACGGTGAAAAATATCCCGAATTTGCAAAAACCTTTATGTCTGCAGCGGGTGCATTGAGTAGATATATCAAGGTTGGTGACAAACGGATCAAAGAGATTCTTTTTGATATCGCAGATTTATATAATTATTCTGAATATCCTGTCATTCCCACCTATCAAAATCCTATTTTTTATCTTTGGGACGGAGTTGGCAAAGAGCATTTCTTTTTGATTCTTGATGAGGTTATAAAAGAACACAAACACGGCAAAGCGATTGATATAAGACACGAAATGCTTGTAATTCCCAAAGGTGCAAACGCCGAAGACATTATCGTTCCCGAAACGGATGAAACATTCAATCTTGCCGATGTTATTCTTTCTGACAAGGAATTAAAACGGGATAATTATGATCTTTGGTTCAAATTCAAAAATAATGATAAGGAAGCAGTCAAACGAATTGCGCAAGCTGCTATTGAAGAAACCGACGATGCAAGAAAAGCATACCTTCTTGGCTTTTTTATCGTTTCTTTCGACCCACTTAACCCTCCCGAGGAATTTCCTCTTGACGTAACACCTCTTGTGAAATGGTTGGAAAAAGATAATTATCAAATAAGTGAAAAGCCGCCATTTGGGGTCTGCGAAAATATTCTGATTATTCTTGAATGTAAACGTCATGATATTTCCCGTAAGGTGGGATTGAAAATGTTTTACGACGAAAGATATTCAAGTGGCAGAGGTCGCTATTATGCTATATCTTTACGATTCGGTGTAAATTATAATCCCGCTGAAGATAAAGCAGATTTTGTCGCCTTGTTACGCTCACCAAACGAAGATGACAGAAACAATGCGATTTTCATTTTCGTACGGAATATACATCTTGGCGTTGAAGATTTACCGTTAGAGATGATACCGCACGTTTTTGCAAATATACAACAAGATTGGACTAGGCATACCTTCTGCAAAACGCTTATCGAAAAAGGTCTTTTTCCCGACGAATTAAAGGATGAGTGTCTTTATGATTACAATAAGCACACGAGAGAATTGTTTTTGAAAACGTAAAAGCCAAAGAAGGAGTATAGCACAATGTTTGGACATCCAACTAAAATAATCAACGATAGTCACGAATATGTAACAGCCGAAGATTTTATAAAAGGTGTCGAGTATGATTACAATAATGCCTTGCAAAGATTTTGCAAGGCTGATGCTGAAATCGTGAAAAGGGTTGCCGAAATAGGAATTGGTGAAAACGCTGAGCAAGGTATTTCTGCTCTATCGCTCTTCTTTAATCACAGTTACGAATACTACTGCGAAGAGTGGAACCACCGAGATTTTCCTTTTGATAGCAAATGCAACGCTATTCAACAAGGTGGCATCACCATCAGGTTCCAGTGATAGCAATACTGTACAAGTTCAAGTCCTGATACCCGTATCATCTCCGTATGTATACATTCATTTGATGGCACATACAGAGTTTTTCTTTTATTTACGAATAATAATTTTTCCTATTGACATTTACGTTACGTAAAAAAGTATACTTCCCATATAAAGGAGGGACTTTGCTATGAAAATCAAAGCAGTATGTGATATCACAGGTTTGACCGACCGTACGATACGTTATTATATCGAAGAAGAACTAATATCTCCGACTTACTCCGAAAACTATTTAGGAAGAAAATCATTCGATTTTTCTCAAGAGGATATAGACACTCTTAAAAGCATCTCCACATTACGCAAATTCGATTTTACTATTGATGAAATTCGTCAAATTATCAACGATGAAAGTTCAAGCACTTCAATTATTTCTAACGTGAAGCAAAGAACCGAAGCATCGGTTTCGCTTGGTGATGAAAAATTACAAGCATTGTCAAAATTAAGTGAACAAAAGAGCTATACGTTATTACAGCTTGCAGAAGCTTTATCCAAACCAACGATAACTTTACCGGCACCCAACGAACTGGTGCGAAAAATCTCAAAAAAGGCAGTTATCTCATTTCTAGAATCAGCATTGAAGCGAATCATTATATGGTCACCGATAGTGCTGAGTCTATTGATGATAATTGGAAATGCTACCGAAAATCGTTATCCCGTTGTCAATTATAAAATGATCTTATTAACGATTCTCTGTTTTATACCACTCCCCATACTACCTTACCTTAAAAAAATCAAGTGGAAGCGGCAGGAACTGACAGAACGTATATTTTCGATCTTATTGTTTTTTTGCCTTCCGTTAAGTGGCATTTTTTCCAGCATGATTATCACCGCATCCGAAACCTCCAGTATTTATGATTATCGGAAATTTGATGCAGACTGCATCGCAAATACAGATTCTTTTATTCAAGAATTCTTTCCTATTTCCGCTAATTATTATTATATAAAATCAAAACCAAACGATTTCCGAGAAATTGCAGTACATCCAGATGCACGTTATTACTATTACTACAACCCAAATATGAACTCCACATACGATATATATGCGCAGTGGCCTTTGGAACAAGACGAGTTTGATAATGAAGTCACACGTGTGCAAGATTTGTTTTCAAAAAAGGCGGCCGATTCAACAATGGAGTATGAGGTTATACGCAAAGGAAACTATAATTGTATTATATTGTATGAAAGCTTTTATTCTGTTTTTGAAGACCAAAAGTTACAATATAAATTCTATATTTTCGCCTATGATGAAAACCGTACAATCGTTAGATACATCGCATGCGTCAGCGACGATCCAAGAAAACATCAACCGTATCATTTAACATTACAATGGTAAATTTTTGACCTCTTGAAGAATCCTAAAGACTTCTTCAAGAGGTCACTTGTTAATTACAAAAGAACACATTGAAATATATCAGATTTTATGTTATAAATAAAACAGATATTAAGCATAGGAGTGCGTATTATGAAAATCATAAGATCTATTCCGAGCAAAGAAATATATTTCGACGAGAAGGTTATTAAAAACGGCAACATAGACCCGATCAGCGAGTGCGGTATTATTAATATTTTTGACGAGTTTGAATATCAGACTATTTTAGGATTCGGCGGTGCTTTTACAGAATCTGCCGCTTACAACTATTCCCTTCTTACAGACGCGCAGAAAAAGGATTTTATGGAAAAATATTTCTCGCGCGAAAACGGTATTGCTTACAATTACTGCAGAACTCACATCAACTCCTGCGATTTTTCGTTGGATATTTATTCCTACGTCGAAGACGGCGACAAGGAGCTTTCAACCTTCAATATTGAGCGCGACCGCAAATACATTATTCCGTTTATAAAGGATGCGATGAAGTATTGCGATGAAGAAATTATTCTTTTCGCTTCGCCTTGGAGTCCGCCCGCTTATATGAAAACCAACGAAAACGTTATACGTGGCGGAAAATTAAAGGAAGAATACAAAAGCGTTTGGGCAAGATATTACGCAAAGTACATAAAAGCCATGGCGGAAGAAGGCATTAACGTATCTGCCATTACCGTTCAAAACGAGCCGAACGCACGTCAATCTTGGGAAAGTTGCAACTACACACCCGAGGAAGAACGCGATTTTATCGAGCAATATCTATCCCCTGTTCTTGATGAAGAAGGGCTTTCCGACATCAAAATAATTATATGGGACCACAACAAAGAGCGCGTTTATGACCGCACAAAGCGCATATTCACCTCCGAAGCAGTAAAGGATCGCGTATGGGGTGTTGCACACCATTGGTACACCGGCGATCACTTCGAGGGCGTCCGTCTTGTGCACGAAAGATATAACAAGCCGCTTATAAGCTCAGAAATATGCGGTAGCATTACCGAAGACCCAATTTCTCTTGCAGAGCGTTACGGCAAGGAGATATGCGGTGATTTTGAAAACTTCACCTCTGCTTTCTGTGATTGGAATCTATTATTAAGTGACAAGGGCGGACCGTTTCACAATCGCAGTGATAAGACAACCGCGTGTGCCGGTATTATTTTCGAAGACAAATCGAGCGGCTGTTACGCGCCTATCATTTATGATACCAACAAAAAAGTGCTTGTCTACACACCTATTTACCACTATATAGGTCACTTTTCTAAATATGTTCATCGCAATGCAAAGCGTGTAGCTACAACAAAATACAACGAAAACATCCATACTGTTGCATTTAAGAATCCGGATAACAGCTTAGTGCTGGTTATGATGAACGCCTCTGAACAAAATCTGCCAGCAGTTATTCGACACAACGACGTGTGCACCGAGGTTAAGCTTGAAGCGCATTCGATTATGACGGTATTGTTATAGTCCGTAATATAAAAATGACGAGTTAATACTCGTCATTTTTGTTTATTTGTTTTTCGTCTGAATAAACATACAGATAAATAAACAACCAGCAAAGCAACGCCGATGGCGGTTATTACAAAGCCGATGTTTTGTGCAGGTGATTTATAAGACAAGGAGATGTTGTTCTGTCCCGAATTGATCTTAAATGCCATACAGCCGATATTTGCGCGTATTAACGGCGTTTCCTTGCCGTTAACAATTAACGTCCATCCCTCGTATTCATACGGCACCGAAATGAATATAACCGATTCTTTTTCTGTATACACACTCGCTGTAAAGCCATTTGAATTCGTTTCGAATTTATCAAACGTTTGATGGTTAGTATATTCTACCGGCTCACTATTATGCTTTAAATACTTTGAAACGCACGGAGCATCTTCATCCTCAACAACAAGCGTATTCAGCATAATGCTTGCAGCTTTATCGTGTGTTTGAATTGATTCGAACTCGGTTCGCGTCATATAGTATTCATATGTAAAACCGATTCCGATGAAATTGTCGTTTTCGTACACATCTATTCCATTGTCGTTCCTAACATGGCTAAAGCCTTCGGGTATCGGCAACTCATCCTCTGTATGCAGGTCATAATAATACTTGACACCAAGCAATGTACGGAAATCGTTATCAGTGCCTTCGGGTATTATTGATACCGTGCCGTTATACATATTGAAGTAGGATGCCATTTCTGCAGAATATGAATTCTGTACACTTTCAAAAACCGTTATCGAGGGCTTCGAGGAAACGTATGAATAATTACGCAGTTGCTTGGAATGATCGATTCTGTAATCTTTTGAATCGTCAAACAATGGCATTTCGATAAAATATTTTTCTGCCTGCTCCTGCAACGTAATAGTTGATTCGGGATAATAATCGAGCAATTTTTCGTCTTTGAGATTGATTACCGTATATGAGCAACCGTATATGACGATTATTGAAACTGCAAGCGGGACGATACGTTGGCGCACTTTGGCAGATTTCACAACAAACAAAAGCGAGATATACATCAATATGGCCGCACAAATTGCAAAGATACGAAGTTTTAGATTAATATCCTCTTCGCCGCCATACGAATACACAAGCGGCTCGAACAGTTTAAAATTCGATGCTAACACATAATATGTTATATAAAATGCCAAAAGTACTATCAACGTAGCACCGACAGTAATAAGCGCTCCTCTTTTTGCGCATTTTTCATTATAGTTTTCCAAGAAAACAACAGTCGCCAGCACGAAAAAAAGTACCATAGCGTAAGCATAACGCGTATATGTCGATGAAAGCATATTAAAAACAAGACTTATCCCTGACCAAAGTATGCAAACCAAACTCACAACAGACAGCGCGGTAAGCCATTTTCTGTTTTTAATGTTTTTATTGAAAACAAACGCCAAAACAAAGGATATTCCGAATATTGGCACATACGCAGCACGTGACATCCAACGTGACCAGCCAAATGCATCAAACCGATTGCTTGAAGCAGGAATTAACAGAGAAAGTATACGTGAGAATACACCTGTATCCGCGAACCATTCACCTGTATTGATGGCGCCTATTTTTTCAGCAGAACCTGCCGAGGTAAAGGTCTTATAAAGATATGGTGAAACCAAAAATCCCGCACACAAAAAGCCGATTACGTATTCCGTCACAGCAATAACGAAGAACTTAATATTACGTTTTTCCTTCCATTCGTCAGCAAAAAAGAATCTGCACAGAAAATACAGACCGAACGACAAGGACGAAAAAACGAAAAAATAAAAGCTTGAGGTACATGCTAAAAACGATACCAAAATGAGCTGATGCCTATAATTTTCGCTTCTAAACATCTTTTCGACCGATAAAAGCAATATAGGGAACACCCAAAGTGCGTCGATAAACTGCATAAATTCGAAATTCAGAAACGTATACGAGGAAAAAGTATACAGTATAGCGCCCAAAAATGCATAGTGCTGTTCCTTTACCATAAAGCGCAAATATGCAAAGCTCGCCATTCCCACGAGCGCAAATCGCACAAGATGCATATAGGTTACAGCATACGGTATAAGCCTTGCGGAAAACAGCAGGCAAACAGAATTCAATGTAAAAAATGTATTTGTAAGATTGTATTGTGCACCCAAAAAGTTAAACCAATCCCACGTACCTGTGCCGCTTAACATATTCTCGCGTGCTTTAATAAGGCGCGGTATGTACTGGTCCACATAATCGCCGCGAATGATATATATTCCGTGATTTTGTATCATCGACGGAAGCATTATAACAATCATCATCAAGGCACAAACTATTCCAACATTCGCTAACGAATATCTGCTTTTGCCGATTGTCATACAAAATCACTCCTTACTGATTAATTTTAAATTATTTTATCATTAACTGTTCTTATTGTCAATTACCGACTTTTACAGATAAGTCAATCGACAGTCAGCGTATATTCCCAAGTAATTACATCGTCGGGATTTAATATGTACCCGCCGCAGCTTACAGACGGTTTTTTACCATTTACGAGATATGTCCATCCCGAAAGGTCGCCATAATCAAATTCATAAACATGGGCAATCCCTTCGACATAAACGCTGTCGTTATTTCCGTTGGTTTCCAAATGAATACCGTTTTTTGTTACTGCCAACAAAAGCGCATCATATACCGTGTCACCCTCTTCAATATCCACTTTAAAAGATTCAAGAATGATTCCGTTCGACGGAATGTAAGATTCAGCCGCTATCCCATTCAAAACATCGCAGGATATTGTTATACTTACATTTCCGTAAACATTTTCTTTTGATTCGGTTATGTTAGCATCGTGCTCTTCCTTGGTTTCGATATTGATAAAGCATACTGCCAAAATCAAAATCGCAGTTACTATCCAGATACAAATATAGTTCTGCTTGTTTCGCTTTTTCATTACAAGCATTATCACACTCAATAACAATGATATGGAGAATATTCCTGCACAAATCCACAGCTTATAATTACTCGATTCATTATTTTTGACTTGAATATCTTCCGCAGTGTCGCCTGATTCGTAATCAACGGGATTTGAAGAAACTGCGAGCGAATCGCTAACAGGAAAGTCAAAATCATCATTCGTAAAAATATACAGCGGTGATTTGTCGTATATCATACGGATATACGACACCATTGAATAAAAGACCTGAACTGTAGCATTTCCGTTTGCGGATCCGCCGATTTTATGACAAAAACTGCCGTTTTCCAGTTCAAATCGCGCGATAGAGTCAAAAATGTCGTTGCCGTTTTTTATAAAACGATCATCTGTCTTGCAATCTATGCCGAGCGAGGAAAGCGCCACCAGTACTTGTGCCGCACTTTCGGGATTATTTACACCATAGCTTGAAAAGTCTCCATTATCTTTTTGTCTGACAGATAAAAGATTTAAGGCTTTTTCCACCGCTACTGATACTTTTTCATCGTCATAATTCGGTGCTAGGGATTGCAACATCATAGCAGTTACATCAACATCGCTGTTTTCACCCGTGAGCGCCCAACCGCCATCGGATAATTGCATTGACAAAATGTTATCTATGACTTCGTCTAACGTATACTTGTTGGAGGTATAACCGTTATTCAAGATATGCAAGCCATAAACCCAGCTCATTATCCCCTGCTCACCAATTGACGAGTTCAATATGTTTGTTATTTCTTCGCTATCATTCCCGATAGCAATCAAAGCAAGCGCAAAACGTTCACGCGTGGATGCTGATGTTTCTTCATTCAACCGAATATGCTCAAGCAATTCACTCTTATAGTTTTCAAAGCTGTAGTTTTTATACTGCGAAAGTCCTATAACATACCAATCGGATGAAACACCTGCGTTTTCTGTTAAATACGTATCTACCAGTTCCTGAACAGATGATACATTCTCTTCGTGACATTTGTACGCCAAAATACCGTCGATGAAGCGCTGTGCTTCATCGACGGTTTCGTTTGATTCCTTTGCAAAAGCTGTTATACCTAACAGCAAAGATATAATGATTGTATATAATATTGCTTTGAGAAACTTAAATTTCATAAACTCTCTTTTTCTTAAGAATGATTCCAACTGAAGCTACAGCCAACATTGCTATTACAATATAAATGCCAAAACCAAATTCATCCCCTGCATTTGGCTTATTATTAACAGATACAACACATACAGGAGGAACTAAAGTCATCGAATCCGATTCTGCACTTAGTATGTATTTGCCTGTATCTTTGAAAGAAATCACAGCCTTACCCTCTGCATCGGTTTTAATTTCGGTAGAACAGCCATTTACAGTTATGATTGCATTTTCAACTGGAAGCGTTACAGGATTCCATTCAGCATCGTAATCCGCATACATAAGCTTAACAATGATTTCTTGCTTCTGACCTACAGAAACAGACATCATATCAAAGTAGCAATAAGTGTCACTCCAGTTTTTCTGGTCGGTATAAACAAAAGCGTAAACGCTATCACCGTCCTTTATTGGATCTGCAAGACTCCAAGCCGACGTATTATTCACATAATAACCGAAGCTACCGGAGTCATTTCCCCAAAGCATATCTAAAGACAAACCGTAATCATCGTGAAAATACGAATTGTAACCTGATTCCGCTCCGCCTTCATATTCGTTTTCGTGCGCACACCAAAGTGCGTCGTTAATTGTCAACATGTCGTCTTCGTCCGCGTCAACAACCGTGATTTTCTCCTGAGTAACTGCGAGCTTGCCTTCGCCATCAGAAATCGTTACATAAATCTCTGCGGAAAGCGAATCTTCTGCCAATACACAAACACTTAAATATGTGAATATAAGAATCAACGAGAATAAAAATGTAAAATATCGTTTCATTATGATTTTCCTTTCATTTTCAATTAAACAATCCGTATTTGATTTTAATTCTATCCAATTTTTTTCCGAATGGTTTGGACAACAAAAGTAAAAATACCACATTTGATAGAGCATATTCTATTGTTGTAGGTAATGCGGCAATGACTAATGACGTAAATCTAGCGATATTGAATGCTCCGTCTGCCCACACGGTAGTCCATACATCCATAGTAATGGAATATAGAACCCCTGCAAGTGCCCCATATATGCAAAGTAATATCTTGCTTCTTTTTAAGGACAATGCAAATACACCTGCCAAAAGACCTATAAACCCCCAAGCAAACATTTGAAATGGTGTCCACGGACCTTGGCCGAAATAAAAATTGGATATAACCGCCGAAAGAGAGCCGACAACAAATCCGGCTTCCTTACCAAAATATAACGCTACAATTACCGATAACGCTGTAACGGGCTTAAAGCCCGGCAAAAACGCAAATATAAATCTGCTGACTGCAGAAATCGCAATTAAAGCGGCGAGAACGGTAATCTCTTTTGATGAACGCTCTTTATGCTCGAATGCATAAAGCAACGGCAAGCAGGAAAGCAACGCAACACACAACGTTATCCATGCATAATGCTTTTCTTTAAACAACACTGCTCCCAGTACTATTACTGCGGGAATCAGCACTGTCAGAATACAACCAGTTATATATGTTTTATATTTATTCATTATAGCTCACATTGAAATACGCGAACGGTAATACCGACACTGTATATTCTCCTTTAGTTCCAAAATGAACGGCATCATACACAAAACTGTAAATGATGTTATGCCCAAAACACCGAATAATTCAAGCTCAACAAATGATATTTGTGGATAAAAACTGAAATCCAACTCATCGAATATCATAGAATACGCAATTAACGAATCAAGTATAATCACAACCGTTATCATACAAATATCTGTTGTTCGTACTTTAAAAAGGGAATATTGTTTTCTCCCCTTTAAGCCGTATCCACGTGCCTTCATAGCCGCGCCTGTATCAATAGCATTTTCAAGCGACCAGCTTACAAGTGATGAATAAACAGCAAGTGTTGATTTAATCTTATTGAACCAATTTTCCGTAGAATAAAGCCCCATGGCCATTTGCGAACGCTTGATTAGAACCGCGTGTCGACGAAGAAGCGGCACAAAACGCAGAGCAGAGGAAATCAACAAAGCTGTTTTATACGAAAATTTACTTAATAAGTACAAAAGCTTGTCTGTCGTCATAATTGCAGTAAAACAACGAAACCAGCAAATTACCGATATCATCATAATACCAATATACATACCATAATAGATAGACTCAAGTGTTATCGGATTATTATTAATATAAAACAATATTGTCCTTCCGTTATGTGAAAACAGAGGGTTAGTAAGCGTTACAAGGATAAACACCAACGCATAAAACAGCATTTCGCTATTTTTAATGCGCTTTTTTCCGCAAAACATCAAAAATGCAATTGCCCCTATAAATGCAAAAATTTGAATCAAAGGGTGATTTGAAAACATAGATATTGCAAGTACGGAAATAAAATACAATATTAACGTTACGGGATGCAAGGACGAAAACATCATTATACATTTTCCTCCTTTTTTTTACTCTTTCTGCGTTTTGCGCTTTGTAAACGTTTTTCGCTGACCGTCTTCAGACCTGCCATTTCCAATGCACGCGGCCAAGGTCCCAAAAACGCTTTAATTCGGGATCGGGTAACTTCATCGAAATCATCCTTTTTGGGCAATCTTCCCACTTCCCTGCTTTTTTCGCATAAAAGTTCTACCGCCCAGGACTTTTTTTCATCAGACTTCACCATTCATCCCTCCTTACATAAAAATACTCTCACAACCAAATAGGTTATGAGAGTACAACAGATTTATAGCAAGTCAAAAATACATTAAATGCTCACAAAAAAGAATGCAAGCAAATTAAAGCCACATGTGACGATAAATCGGTTGCACTCTTCACACCAAAGTTGTGTAAAACCTAAAAAGACACGGCAGGTATCCTGACTTATGATTCAGCGGCAAATGCCGCAAAAGAACACACCTTCTCAAGCGTTTGCTCAATGGTATAACGTGTTCTCTATCGTCAAATACAGTAATGGCGGTTGTTCCGGATTCGAACCGGATTCCCTTTTACATCTACTCAGCTTACAACTTTTCAAACCGTATCTTCTATATCATATTAAGTTTTACCAATTATAACACTTTTACTTCGCGTTTTCAATAAAATTTTTTAATTTACGCTATCTTTTGAAACAAATTCTTTTACAAAATCATCGTCGGCAATTTCGTTATATAGATTCCATAATCTATCTATTTCATCAGACTGTCCATCAGATAAGACTTCATTGGGATTCAGACACCACGTCCCCTTCATAATTCCTTGCTTCATCAAAACATAATGAAGCCCCGGTATGCACCCTGCAAATCCGTTTGCAACATCAAATACCGCACCATTTGCTTCGGTAAGATGCTCAGCTATAGTTAATAACTCAATATCAACGCTTCCGCTTTCGCAACATCTCTTACAGCGATTAAAAATTTCAACTGCGCGATTTGTCCATATCGACCACTGACCGAGTAATCCGCCAACAAAGTACTTTGTTTTTCCGTGATGCACAAACGGAGTAATCAGATCCATTACGATGTGGTCGTCATTACCTGTATACAGAGCTACATCATCACAACGTTCGCTTTCCATAACGCCCTTTACGAGATCTTGCGTACGATATCGATCAAAACAAGCGCATTTTATAGCAACTACGTTGGGAATATCTGCTAGCCTCTTCCAATAATCCCTCGAAAGTTTTCGCCCTCCCACAGCTTCCTGCAAATAGAAGCCTATAACAGGCATTATTTTTGCTACCTCGACGGTTCTGTTTAACAACTGCTCTTCGCTATATCCATTCAAACCACCGGGACTCAAAAGAACAGCGTCAAATCCTAATTTTTTTGACAGCTCTGCTTCGGCGCAAGCCTGTTCGACAGGTCCACATACACCGGAAATACGAACAAGAGTCTTTCCCGTTTCTTTTTCATATTTTTCTATTTCTAAAATTACCGTTTCAAGTACGGGCTGCAACAAATTATGCTTTGGGTCACGGATTTCAAATTGTGTACTATGCACTGCAGCCGCAACACCGCCTGCACCGGATGCCATGTAATACCTTACCATACGACGCTGACTGTTTTTATCAAAGCAACGATTTTCATCAAGTGCAAGAGGAATAGCAGGAATAACCGTCCCCTCCCTTAACAGCTCCAATGCGCGTTCATGACGGGTCATCAGTATTTACCGTTCCTTTCTTCAAAGTGAGTCGGCTTACCAAGGCTTCTGCCGCCCTGCAAAATCCATTCGGCTTGCCATTCTATCATAGTATCAAGCGAAACGCTCGGATAACCGAACATTTTAAACATTTTTTCTGCATTATTCAAATAAGCGGTTTCTGCTTTTTCTCCGGTAAAAGCTACATCTTTACCAAGGAGCTGTCCCAGCGTTTCGGCTGTCGCTTTAACATCTGCTGTTTCAGGTCCGGTTACGTTTACAATATTGGCAGTCTTGCTTGTATGTAAAAGCAATCTTAATGCCGCTTCGTTTGCATCTTTTTGCCAAATGCAGTTAAAGCTCGGCATCGCCGATAGGTTAATCGCCTTATCTGAAAGAATTGTTTGTGCAATATCGTGCAGAACACCATAGCGAAGGTCAATCGCATAATTCAATCGCATAATACACACGCTTGTACCGAGTGCCTTTGCCGCATATTCGAACGCTCTCTCACGTGCAAGACAGGACATCGGATATTCTCCTATCGGGTCCGGAGCAATATCCTCGGTAGCGCCACCGTTAACAACAGGAACCTTTGGATAGAGATTTCCGCTTGAAAATACTACAATTTTCGAATTACGGAACTTTTTTGCAACCATACAAGGCAACCAAGAATTCATACCCCAAGTAAGATACTCGTTTCCATCTGTGCCAAATTTTCTGCCTGCCATAAATATGATATTTTCACATTCAGGCAGATTCTTGAGTTCGTCATCATTCAACAGATCTGCTGAAATGACAGTTATACCCTCATCCTCCAGACGCTTTGCGGCATTCGCGTCACTGAATCGCGAAACGGCGAACACATTTTTTTTGATACTTGCCTCTTTTATCGCCCTTGCGGCAAGAATACATATATCAGGCCCCATCTTTCCGCCTGCACCGAGCACCATTATATCGCCGTTTATTCTTGATATATCTTCGATAAGACCCTTTGAGGGGGTAGTCAACATTTCGTTAAGTATGTTTTCGTTCCAAGCTATATTACTCATTTTAAATCTCCGTCTTAAAATCGTATTCTGCAATTTTCAACCAGAAATCAACGCCTGTTTGCATTATATCCTCAGGTACGTAAAACGCCTCATTATGCAACGGCGGGGTATTTCCTGTGCCGATCCAGACAAGTGCACCGGATGAATGCTCTAAATATCTGGCAAAATCTTCGCCGGCAAGAGTGGGTTTGGCATCAACTGACAGTTCGGGTATAATTTTCAACAAATGCTGAACCGCGGTTTTGTCATTATCAACCGCAAGACACCCATCATCCCATACAAATTCAACTCTTGTGTTATGCTTATTCGATATCTCGTCTGATTTTTTCTTTAAAACGTCCTTTAGCAAAGCACGGTCAATCTCTGAAAATGTTCGAATTGTTCCCAATACCTCGGCATAATCGGCAACTATATTATGACTCGCACCGCTATGTATGCTTCCGCAAAAGAGTATGCAATTATCGTTACTTGCCTGCGCTTTTATATTTGGCATTTCCGTTACTATTTCAGATGCTGTACGCAACGCATCTGCACCTTGTGCATATTGCGAACAATGAATGCTTTTCCCATATATTTTAATTTTAAAAATATCGCTCGATGCCATTAACGCGCCAACACGTGTAGCAAATCTTCCCTTTTCTACTCCGGGCCATACGTGTATTGCGAAGCAGGAAAGGAGATTTTGTGGCAACGCACCATTTTTAATTACCTCCGACGCCCCTGATGTATTTTCTTCCGAGGGCTGAAAAAGAAAACGTATATTTTGTGGTACTTGCTTACTATAAAGCGTGCTTGCTGCTGATAAAAGCATCGCACAATGTGAATCATGACCGCAGGCATGCATATATCCGTTATGCCGTGATGGATATTTCACAATACTGTTTTCCGTTATCGGCAGAGCGTCCATATCAGCACGAAATAGAACGTACGGAAGACTCTTGTCTATAATAAGGTCTGCATACACTCCGGTTTCACCAACGCAAACCGCAGTATAACCGATATTCTTTAATTCATCGATTAAATACTGCTTTGTTAGATATTCTTTGCCTGACGGTTCCGGGATTTTATGTAACGTTATATAATGATCGATTACGCTTTTCATGATTTTTTACCTTTTTAGAACTTAAAACGCTTTGCAACCTTTTTTCCGATTTTGTAAACTCTGCCTTCTAATACGTTCTGGGCATCCTTTAAATTTTTGCGTATTTCTATATTCTGCGGACAATGCTTTTCGCATTTGCCGCATCCGACACAATTTGATGCAGCAGTCGAATTAGAACGCAAGGCGGTACACATAAAGTAGTCTACGTATCCCCAGATTTTTCCCTCAGCATAGGCGCGGTTGTAGGCAGCGAACGTGCCCGGAATATCCACATTTTGGGGGCATGGCATACAGTATCCACATCCTGTGCATCCGACCTTCATTTTGGAATTGATAGCAGAAACAACCCGTTTAAGCATCGCTTCTTCTTTTTCTCCAAGCTCACCGATTTCCGTGGTAGACGCAGTATTAATATTATCTCGTACCATTTCATCGGAATTCATTCCTGAAAGAACGACAGTAACCGCCGACTGATTCCATAACCATTTAAATGCCCATTGTGCAGGCGTATGCTTTATTTCATAATCATTAAAGATACGCTTTGCCTCATCGGGCAAATGGCTTACAAGCTTACCGCCGCGAAGCGGCTCCATAATAATTACGGCAAGCCCCTTTTTATTGGCATATTCGAGACCTCTTCTGCCTGCTTGAGAGTGTTCGTCCATATAGTTATATTGTATCTGACAGAAATCCCAATCGTACGCATCTACGAGCTTACAAAACATTTCGGAGTTTCCGTGATAAGAAAATCCAATTTGACGAATCGCACCCGATGCCTTTTTTTCGGATATCCATTCAATAATACCGAGTGATTTAAGCCGTTCCCATGTATCAACGTCGGTTAGCATATGCATAAGGTAATAATCTATATAGTCCGTACGCAAACGCTTAAGTTCTTCATTAAAAAGCTTATCAAGTGATTCACTGCTCTTTATAAGATAGTGAGGAAGTTTAGTAGCGATATAAACGCTTTCACGAATATTATTTTTTTCGAATATTTCCCCCAGCGCCGATTCGCTTCCGGGATAAATGTACGCAGTATCGAAATAATTGACTCCGTTTTCATAAGCGGTCATTATTTCCCGCTCGGTTTCTTTTATGTCAATTGCACCCATTTTTCGCGGAAACCTCATACAACCGAAGCCGAGAACCGAGAGTTCATTTCCGTATTTATCAATGCGATACTTCATATCCAAACCGCCTATCATCATAATTAATACAAAACGTTTACTTATACACTTAATATATCATGATTGAAACTGATTCGCAACAGAGATTTTAAACTTATACTTGAAAAATCACCAAGATAGTATTATTCTATTATAAACAGGAGAGGAGGCGTAGCTTTGGAAATATTACGTACCGAGAATTTAACGTTCAAATATCCACAAAGTGAAGTTTGTGCAATTAATAACGTAAGTATAAATATAAATAACGGCGAGTTTATAGTTATCTGCGGAGAATCGGGTTGTGGCAAAACTACGCTTTTGAAGCTTTTAAAAAGAGAATTAGCTCCCGTGGGCGATAAGTCGGGAGAAATTTATTATAACAATATAAAGCAAAATAATCTTGATAAACGAACCTCTGCATCAGCAATCGGTTATGTTTTACAGAATCCCGAAAGTCAGATCGTTACCGACAAGGTATGGCACGAATTGGCGTTCGGACTTGAAAATTTAGGTATTCAGAGCGAAATCATACGCCGAAGAGTAGGCGAAATGGCAAGTTATTTCGGAATACAAGGTTGGTATAGAAAAAGCACCGATGAACTATCCGGCGGTCAAAAGCAACTATTGAACCTCGCATCCGTAATGGTTATGCAACCCAAAATACTTATCCTTGATGAGCCTACAAGTCAATTAGACCCTATTGCGGCTGCAGATTTCATCGCCACGCTTCAAAAGCTCAACAGAGAACTTGGGCTAACGATATTGCTTACCGAGCACAGATTAGAGGACGTATTCCCTATTGCCGACCGAGTAATTGTTATGGACAAGGGCAATATAATATTCGACGGTAATCCGAGAAGAGCAGGAAAAAGCCTGATCGGGCATAATATGTTTGGCGGACTACCATCTGCTGTGCGCATTTACAATTCTTTATCTTTCAAAGGCAATTCTCCCCTTACCGTAAAAGAAGGAAGGGATTTCCTTGAAGAAAACTTCAAGCCCGAACATTCAACCGACAACTTTAAGTACGAGCATAATAAAAACGTGTGTATAGATCTTAAAGACGTATGGTTCAGATACGACAAGGAATCCGAAGACGTTTTGCGAGGTATAAAGCTTAAAATATTTAGCGGTGAATCGTACTATATTTTAGGTGGAAACGGGACCGGAAAAACAACTGCATTAAACGTTATCGCGGGACTTGATACGGCATACAGAGGCAAAATTAAAATATCAGGCAAGCCCATTAAGGATTACAAAGCCAATTCACTATACAGGGGTATCCTTGCATATCTTCCTCAAAATCCGCAGACTGTATTTTTAAAAGAAAGCGTACGAGAGGATATGTATTCCTTCCTCGAAGCGGCAGAGGTTCCTTCAAATGAACACGAAGCTATGGTTAACAGCGCTGCTAAAAGATTCGGTGTTGTCGAATTACTTGATAAGCACCCATATGACCTGAGCGGTGGCGAACAGCAAAAGTGTGCATTAGCAAAGATATTACTGCTCAAACCGAAAATACTGCTTATGGACGAGCCTACAAAGGGGCTGGACGCGTTTTCGAAGCAAGGCCTATCCAACGTACTGAATGATTTAAAATGCGACGGCGTGACAATTATAACCGTCACACACGATGTTGAATTCGCTGCCGCCAACGCAGACAGATGCGCTTTGTTTTTCGACGGTTCAATACTTTCCGCAGATATTCCGCAGCGATTTTTTGCAGAAAATAATTTTTACACAACTGCAGCAAACCGAATGGCGCGAAATTTGTGGAAGAACGCAGTTACCTGTGAGCAGGTCATTGAAAAGTGCAAAAGCAGATAAAAGACGGCAAAACCGTCTTTTATTTTAATAATTTTGAATTAATATAAGTGTTTTTTATATTTCGTTCGTATAAGTTAATGAAAACCATTGTATACGAGGTTTAATTATGATCGACGACAGAGGAGCTACACTTTACCAGAGATTCCTTGAAGGCGATAATGATGCGTTTGATGAAATTATAGGTATTTACAGAAACAGCCTGATCTTCTTTATCAACCGTTTCGTAAATAACTTTGATAATGCCGAGGATATCGCGGCAGAGGTATTCGCATACATCATTTTCAAGCCGAAAAAGTACAATTTCAAAGTAACGTTTAAAACCTACATATTTATGTTGGGTCGCTCCCGTGCGCTCGATTTTATACGAAAGGAAAGCAAACGAACACATATTTCGATAGAGTCACTTTATACCCAACCGAGTGATGACGACGTTTTGTTGGAGGAAGAAATTATTGCGGAAGAGGAAAAAAGACAGTTATATAGGGCACTTGCTTCTCTACCGCAAGACTATCAAACAGCAATACATCTTGTGTATTTTGAAGGCTTGAAATACGAGGATGCCGCGAAGGTAATGGACAAAGATAAAAAACACGTCGAAAATATTTTATACCGTGCCAAGAAAGCCTTAAAACAATACTTTAAGGAGGACAATTGATATGAAAAGCAACGAAGAATTCAGAAAATTGGTTGACGAAAAATACAACAGCTTGAAAATCAACTCTATACGAAAGAGAAACAAGACTATATCTCTGATTTCTGCACTTATGGTATGCGTTATAGTTATGAGTGTATTCATTTCCAACGGCGGATTTAAAGATTTTATGAATCCGCAGACAACAGAATCTACTTTAGAAAACACAAGCTCTGTTATATCCGATAACGGCACATCCGGTGCAGATTCAAATCCTAATGAAAACGTATCGGGCACACAATCAAACCCGAATGACGAAACAAGCCACGGCGGTACCTTTTCGGACGACGAATCGAGCCACGGAGGTACATCGTCCGATGACGATTCAAGTGTGGACATTATAAATCCGTTGACTCCCGATGACCACCCGAATATCAAGGGTACGGTTAACCTTATGGCTGCGTTCAAACAGCAGACCGATGATATCGACATTTGGTATTACGAGGATAGGGATACTATTGACGGTGTGACCGATTTCGCCTTTGAGCTCTTCGCAAACAGTTATTCTAACGGGCAAAACACGGTAATCTCCCCCATCTCGGTAATGTACGCAATGGGTATGATGACCAACGGTGCCAACGGTCAAACGCTTGCACAGCTCGAGCAAGAGCTTTGCGGAACCGACACAGGCAGGCTTAATGAATTTATGCTTGCATACAGCTCGCTACTCGGCGAATACAGAAGTACGGAAGCCTATGTAAACAATTCCGTATGGTACAACGAAGACGTTACCGTTTACAAAGAATTTTTGCAGACCAACGCAGATTATTATAATGCAGATGCTTATAAAACGATAATGAGTAACCCCGATACGCTTGATGATATAAACGAATGGATCTCTGACAATACAAAAGGTTTGATCGAAAACGGTTTGGATAGACTTGATCCCAAAACCAAAATGCTGATCATTAACACTATTTATTTCAAAGCCAAGTGGAGCGATACTATGAACGAATTGGGAGAAAGAACCTTCACCAACTCCAATGGCGATGAAATAAAAGTAAATATGCTCGCAGGCGGCGCTGATGATTACCTTGAAAACGATTATTGCTACGGCATTGAAAAGCGCTACGAAGGCGGATTCAGCTTTATAGCATTGATGCCCAAAAACAACCTTAGCATTAAAAACGTTCTCGATTCTTTAAACAGCGAAACTTACAAAGCGCTTTACAGTGACAAGCTTTATGACGTAACATTAAACATTCCCGAATTTGAAGTATCCTTTAAAGCTGATATGAACGATGCTGTCAAGAAAAGCGGTGTTACCGAAATATTCTCAGACGGCGAAAATGACTTTTCCAAAATGTGCATTATCAACGGCGGCGACGTTTATGTAAGCAAAATCTCGCACGCTGTAAGCTTCTCGCTTGATAAAAACGGCACGCTTGCGGCGGCATCTACCATTATTGAATTTCCTCCCGACGGTGCTAATCCCGACTACTTTGAATCCAAGCACGTAGTATTCGATCAACCGTTTGTTTATATGGTAGTTGACAATTATACGGGTGTACCCATGTTTATCGGAACGGTTGAAGATTTCTAAACAGCAAAAGAGTGTTCACAACGAACACTCTTTTTGATTTATAAGTTAATTTTCTTATCCTTGAAGTAATATTCCCTATCCCTATCGTTGATATCGCGCATTACTCGGCAGGGATTGCCGACAGCAACGACATTTGAGGGAATATCCTTTGTGACAACGCTGCCTGCGCCGATAACGGTATTATCGCCGACAGTTACACCCGGAACGAGTATTGCTCCTGCACCTATCCAGCAATTTCTGCCGATACGAACGGGTGCATTATATTGATATGCCTGCTCGCGCAGTTCGGGCAAAACAGGATGCTCTGCGGTAGCGATAGTTACGTTTGGACCGATAAGCGTATAATCGCCCACGTATATATGAGTATCATCAACAAGGGTGAGATTAAAATTCGCATACACGTTTTTGCCGAAATGAACGTGCTTACCGCCCCAATTTGAATGCAGTGGCGGTTCGATATAACATCCCTCGCCTATTTCCGCAAACATTCTATTTAACAATTCTGCGCGCTTTTTGAGGTCGTGAGGACGTGTTGCGTTGAAATCATAGAGCAGTTCGAGGCAATCGAGCTGTTCTTTTAATATCTCGTCGCTCATAGGAAGGTACAAATCGCCCGTATGCAGCTTTTCTTTTTCTTCCATATCATTCACCAAGCATTTCGGAAAGTGCCGTCAGCACGCCGATTTTGCCGCTTTCATAGGTAAGTCCGCCCTGCATATAAACAAGATACGGCTCACGCAGAGGTGCATCGGCAGAAAGCTCTATCGAGCTGCCCTGAGTAAACGCGCCTGCCGCCATAACTACCGCATCGTTATATCCGGGCATTTCCCAACCCTCGGGAACAACAAAGCTATCAACGGGAGAGCCCTTCTGTATTCCCTTACAGAACTTTAGTACATTTTCTGCATTATGTAGTCTTATCACCTGAATTATATCGCTTCTCGGTTCGGTAGAAGGCGGTTCACAAACAAAGCCCTGACGTTCGAACATCGCCGCAGCAAAATGAGCTGTTTTTATCGCTTGCGCGGTGATATGAGGAGCGAAAAACAGCCCCTTTATCATAGGCTTGGTTGCGCCCATAGAAGCACCTGCCTCCAAGCCGATACCGGGCACAGTGAGGCGATATGAAGCCAATTCAACAGCTCGTTTGGTGCCGACGATATATCCGCCTGTTTCGGCTATGCCGCCACCTGCGTTTTTTATAAGAGATCCGACAAGAAGATCGCCTTTAGGTTCTTCAACTTCAGTAAATTCACCGTAGCAGTTATCAACAACGAGATAAACGCCTTCGAATCTGCGCACTACGTCGAACAGTTCATTAATTTCCGATACAGTCAAGGTTCTTCTGTCACCGTATCCCTTTGAGCGTTGAACAAACACTACCTTTACAGTTTTATCGGTTTCGAGAACATTTCTGACTGCATCAAGATCAAGCGTCTTATTATCAACAAGTCCTACCTCGCGATATTTAACACCGTATTCGATAAGTGAGCCCTCGCCGTTTTCTGCGCTGCCTCCCAAGCCGATAACGCTATCAAGAGTGTCGTACGGCTTACCGCTTGCGGCGAGCATCGTATCTCCCGGGCGGAGAACGCCGTAAAGCGCTATCGCGAGTGCGTGTGTACCTGAAATTATCTGCGAGCGGGCAAACCCTGCTTCACATCCAAACGCTTCGGCAAACATTTTGTCGCACAAATCTCTTCCGTCATCATTGTAGCCGTAGCCGCAGGTCGAATTGAAATGTCGGTCAGATAAGCGATTTTCACGGAAAACCGACAGAACCTTTTCGGTGTTTTTGAATGCTATTTCATCTATTCGTGCAAAGACGGGAGCAAGCTCGCGCTCGGCTTCTGCCGCCTGCAACAATATTTTTTCGCTGAACATATTCGAATTTCCTTGTTATAATTATTCCGCGCCGTTTTCAATAAACTCTATCAAGAGATCGGTACACGCCTTTAAATCGTCTGCATCGACGGTTTCAACCGGAGTGTGTACGTATCTTGTGGGAAGCGAAATACATCCTGCATGGCTACCGGATCCTGCAATCTGCATAGCGGATGTATCCGTTCCGCCTGCAAGAAGCACCTCGTACTGATATTTTATACCGTTTTCTTCCGCAAGGTCTGTTAATCTATCGACTATTTTACGCGAGCAGATAACCGAGCTATCCTTGATTTTGATAGCCGCACCGCCGCCAAGCTTTGTTGTAAGCTTATTGGGGTTTCCGCAAGCGGGAGAGGGTGTTACGTCAAGCGCGATAGAATAGTCGGGCATTACGGTAAACGAGCTCGGCTTTGCGCCGCGGCATCCAACCTCTTCCTGCGTAGTAAACACGAAATAGGTATCGTATGCAAAATTTTCGCAATTTAATGCGGCATATGCAGATATAGCACAGCAGACTCTATCATCAAACGCTTTAGATGCATAACGCTTGTTGGAAAGCTTTTTGAACATAGGCGCAATAGCACAAACGTCGCCTACCTTAACCTTACGCTTTGCCTTTGCGGCAGTGTCTACGCCAATATCTACATACAGCTTATTTGCATTGATATCTGCGAACTTTGTGCCATCTTCAACTACAAGTATACCCGTAGTACCGTTTTGGAACTTGATATTATGGTAACAGGAGGCAACAGCATTAATGCCGCCAATAGGTGCTACACGAATCATACCGTTTTCTTCAATATTGGTAACCATAAAACCAATTTCATCCATATGAGATGCGATCATAAGCTTTTTGGACGGATCCTTGCCCCTTTTTAAAGCTATGACGTTGCCCATGGCGTCGATATTAATTTCATCGCATACAGCAGAAAGGTCATTTTTAATAATTTCCGCAAGCTCGGTTTCGTAACCGGATACAGAAAAAGCATTTTGATATTTTTTAACAAGATTTATCATCAGTCAAGGCTCCTTTCATTGATTGCCGCAGAAATTTCAGCAACAGCTTCCATATCGCTCATCGCGAGCACGTTAGAGGCAGAATGTATATATCTTGCAGGTGCACTTATTGCAAGAACTCTTGCACCGCTTGCGGCACGTTGATATGCGCCTGCCTCGTTACCACCTGCAACTACATTTTTATACTGCCACTTTATTCCCTTTTCATCAGCAACTGCGGTTGCAAGCTCGACGAGTTTTTTATCGTATATTGTGCTTCTGTCCATAAGCGAAAGAACCGCGCCTTCGCCTACTGCGCAAGCACATTTCGATTTCGGAACACCCAATATATCACCCGCAGTAGTGGTTTCAAGAGCGATAACAACATCGGGTCGTAAACGATGACCGACTTCCTTTGCGCCGTCGCAACCGATTTCTTCACAAGTGTTGAAAGCGAACCAGGTATCATATTCAAGATCGCTCTGTATCATTTTTACGAGTATTGCACAACCGAATCTGTCGTCAAGCGCCTTCGAGCGCACAAGCCCCTCGCCAAATTCCTCGTAATTCGGTTCAAACACAGCACAGTCGCCGACCGTGATATACTTTTTTGCTTCTTCTTTATTTGATGCACCGATATCTATATGCATTTCGCTTATTGCTTCGCATTTACCGCGTTCTTCGAGGGTTTGCATATGAATTGCTTTTGATGCAACGACACCGTGTACGCCGCTTTCGCAGAAAAGAATACGTCTTCCGCTTACTACACGTCTGTCAACGCCACCAACAGCATCAAACCACAAATATCCGTCCTCGTCGATATATTTTACCATGAAGCCGACTTCATCCATATGCGCAGAGAAAAGAACCTTATTCCTTCGGCTATTCTTTCCCTTTTTGAAAACGATAAGGTTTCCTAACGGATCGGTTTCATACGAGGTTGCATAATCCTTGATATCCGCGATTATTGCTTCGCGGACGGCATCCTCCATACCTGACGGCCCTAGTAGGTCGCAATATTTTTTTATCAAGTCTTTCATATCGCTTCCTCCCTAAGCCTTTTCTTTGAGCACAGCCGTAATAAGACGTGCCGTATTATAAGCATCGTTCATATCAACAATCTCGCTCATAGTATGCATATTTTTAAGCGGTATAGAAACAAGCAGCGTAGGAATTCCATCGCGAGTGGTTTGCACAGCGTTGGAATTTGTACCCGTTCTACCCGGCGCTGCGGAAAGCTGATAAGGAATATCTTCCCTTTCGGCTATTTTTACCGCTTCTTTTGTTAACCTGCGATTAGTTTGCGGCGAGAAGCAAATATCTCCGCCCTTGCCTGCACGAATATCCTCACGCGTTTTCGGGGCACCAGGAACAAAGGCATGAGTAACGTCAACGACAATCGCTTCATCGGGATTTATGCGGTACGCTGTTGTCATTGCACCCTTATATCCCGTTTCCTCGTTACCTGAGAACTGAAATGCAACGTTTACATTCAGCTTACTTTTATCGAGCATCATAAGCGCACGAATTATTGCCGCTCCGCATAATCTATCGTCAAATCCTGCTCCAGCAAGGTTATCACCTAAAAGCTTTTGAAGCTTACACGGGAATCCTGCGGGAGTACCTACACGTACGATCTCTTTTAATTTATCAAAAGGAATGCCTGTATCTATGCACAGATCGGTAACCTCTGCCTTTTTTTCGCTTTCTCCCGGCTCTTGAAGATGAGGCGGCTTTGAACCGAAAACGCCTTTAACGGTTTCTTTTCCGTAAACGTTTACCTCTGCGGCGGGAAGTATTTTTGCCGCAATGCCTCCGATAGGCGCAATTTTTAAAAATCCGCCCTCACATACCTCGGTAACCACAAATCCAACGGTATCCAAATGCGCATCGCACAAAATGGTACGTGCTTTTTCATTTCCGCATTTCATTATCGCATAGATGCTTCCGACAGAGGTCGTTCCAACCTCGTCGAAAATACCAAGTGATTTTATATATTCGGTCATTTCAGCAAACGCGGCATCCTCAAAGCCGGAAACACCGGGATACGACGTCAGTTTTTCTACAAGTTCATATAGTTTCTGCATATAATACCTCGTTATCAGAGTTTATTTACGATTGCCTTGAAAACGTTTCCACGCTCTGCAAAGTTTTTGAACATATCAAAGCTTGCAGATGCAGGAGTAAGCACTACATTATCACCCGTAAATGCTTTTTCTTTTGCTCGTAAAACGGCAGTTTCAAAATCTGTTATGATTTCATATTCTGCAAATCCGACAGAATCTAGTGCAGAAGCAATCTTAGGTGCGGTTGCACCGCAAAGAACAGCGTATTTTACCTTTCTTACAAAAAGCTCACCAAGCAGCTCATAGGGTATGTTTTTATCATATCCGCCCGTAATGGCAACAACGGGAGTATTAAACGACTCGAGGCACGCTTTTGTTCTGGACGGGCTTGAATCTATTGAGGAATTATAATATCTTACACCGTCGAGCTCACGAACAAATTCTATTCTATGTTCAACTCCTCCGAACTCTGTAGCAACCTTACATAAGTCCTCCAAAGAAACATAGTCGCTAACAGCAGTATATGCTTCGCAGTAATTGTAGCGGTTATGTCTGCCGACAAGCTTAATTTCGTCATCCTTCAAGACAAGCTCGCCGGAGGCGTTATAAATACCTTGCGCATCAAAATATGCGCCGTTGGCTTTACTTGTACCCGAGATTGTTTTGACCGCTCCTTTTGCTTCGGATACAAAGGAACGACAATATTCATCATCGGCATTAAGAACGAGAAGCGAATTTTCGTTTTGGAATTTAAAAATATTCTTCTTTGATACAACGTATTCGTCCATATTGGTATGCCAATCAAGGTGATTTGGAGCGATATTTGTGATCACCGCTATATCGGGACTTTTATCGAGCTTCATAAGCTGGAAGGACGAAAGCTCTACAACAGCAAAGTCATCGGGATTTATATCATCAAGTGTTGCAAAAAGGTTCACACCGATATTTCCACCTAGCCACGCCTTATGCCCCGCGGCTTCCAAAAGCTTTGCGATAAGTGTAGTCGTGGTTGTTTTACCGTCGCTTCCTGTTACCGCTATTTTTTTGCAGGGGCACAAGCGGAAAAATTCTTCCATTTCGCTCGTTACTCTCGTACCGTTTTCGCGTGCTACAACGAGCCCTTCAAGATCGGGACGTACAGCCGGCGATAAGAAAAGAAGCGATTCACTAATATTTTCAAGATAATTATCACCGGTTATGAACTCGACATCCATACTAATGAGTTCTGAATAAAAATCCTTACCCGTCAAGTCGTTTTTATCACGAACGATACAGTTTGCACCTGCAGATGCAAAAAGTCTGATAACCGGTAGGTTAGACACTCCCATTCCGACAAATCCGACAGATTTATTCTTATACTGGCCTGCATATTCTTTAAGCACGGAGTTTACCTCCCAAAATTTTCTAACAACATATTATATATCTCTTTAAAAAAATAATCAATATATTTGACAAAATAAAACCAATATGATACAATTTTCGAGCGACCGTTCCGAACAATCGCGCAGTACCATGGCGAAAGCCCGTACCGTGAGGAAAGTCCGAGCTCCACAGAGCAGGATAACAGATAACATCTGCCGAAGGCGACTTCAGGGCCAGTGCAACAGAAATATACCGCCAAAGTCAATAACTTTGGTAAGGATGGAAAGGCGAGGTAAGAGCTCACCGGTGTGTCGGAGACGGCACAGCCATGTAAACCCTATCCGGAGCAACACCGTGGCGGGGGCATATGCTTGCTCGGCAGCCCCTATGGAGGTGGCACAGAGGTCTGTGGCGACACAGATCCAAGATAGATGATTGTTCACGACAGAACTCGGCTTACAGGAGCGAGTCGCAATTTCAACGGCAACACCTCGACGATTAACTCGAGGTGTTTTTTATTTAAGTCTTGCTGATTTCCGAGGTGTAAATGACATTACTTGTCGATAAAAAACCTTGACACATTAAGGTTTTTTGTATATAATATATGTGTATAGAAATAGTAAGGAGAAAAGTTCTCTTGATTTTACAGCTTGAACAAGCAAAGCTTTCGTTAGGCGAACTTTGCGACGGTATAAAAGACCTCGGCGATTCAATTAAATTTGAATCGTTAAAGACAGAGGTTGAGGATTTAGAAAACAAAACCTCAGAGCCGGGATTTTGGGACAAGCCCCAGGAATCACAGGTGGTTTTGAAGCAATTAAAATTTAAAAAAGGTACGCTTGAGCGTTACGTTGCTTTAAAGCGCAGCTTTGACGACATTGAAACACTTATAGAGCTTTCTATTGAAGAAGATGATGATAGTGTTGTAGAAGATGTACTTGCTGATTTAGAAAGTGTTCGCAAGGAATATGAAAGACAAAGAATCGAAATTCTTCTTTCAGGCGAATATGACGGCAGTAACGCTATTATATCCATTCACCCAGGCGCAGGCGGAACAGAAGCGCAGGATTGGGCGCAGATGCTTTACAGAATGTATCAGCAGTACGCCGCTAAAAAAGGATTTAAGCTCAAGGTGCTCGATTATCTTGATGGTGACGAAGCCGGCATTAAAAGCGTATCCTTTCTTATAGAAGGGGAAAACGCATACGGATACTTAAAAAGCGAATCGGGTGTTCACAGATTAGTCCGTGTTTCACCTTTTGACTCCAGCGGACGACGCCATACCTCTTTTGCGTCTGTTGAAGTACTTCCCGAATTTAACGATGAGATAACTATTGAAATTAACGAATCCGACCTTAAAATCGATGCACACCGTGCAAGTGGTGCAGGTGGCCAGCATGTAAATAAGACCGACTCTGCTATACGTATTACCCACATACCTACCGGCATCGTTGTAGGCTGTCAGACCGAACGAAGTCAGGTTCAAAACCGTGAAACCGCAATGAAAATGCTAAAGAGTAAGCTTCTTGAAATTAAGGAACGCGAACATCTTGAAAGAATTGAGGATATAACGGGTACTAAAATGAACATTGAATGGGGTAGCCAGATACGATCCTACGTATTTATGCCGTACACCTTGGTTAAGGACAATAGAACCAACTGCGAAACCGGTAACATTCAAGCGGTTATGGATGGCGATCTTGACGAGTTCATAAACGAATATTTAAAGCTTACTGTAAACAAATGATATTTCATAAACAACTAACGGAGGTTATTATCATGAAAAAACTCAAACCTATTCTTGGCATTTCGCTTCTTGTACAGTCAGCAACATTCTTCATTCTTTGCCTTGTGAACATTGAAAAGAAAAAGAATCTTGCGAAAGCCTTTGCTGCTTTTGGCGCAATCGGCGGCGTTGCAGGCTCTTGGATTCTTTATAATGAATTTAAGGACCGCAAGAATCGCAGATTGCTCGAGGAAGAAGAAATCTACGACGAATTCGATGAATTCTTGGAAGATTACGATGATACCGACGTTGACGAAGACGATATTCTTTGCTCTTTCGAAGGCACAGAAGCTTAATTTATTGAACAACACCTAAAGAGAATCGGTTTCAACCGATTCTCTTATTACGAGCAAAAGAGGATGATTTTAATGGCAAAAGGAGCACTTTCGGTAGATACCGAACACTTATTCCCTATTATCAAAAAATGGCTCTATTCCGAAAAGGATATTTTTATTCGCGAGGTTATATCCAATGCATGCGACGCTATCACCAAGCATAAACGTCTTATTTCTTTGGGTGAAGCAGACAGCGATGCGACAAAATACCAAATTACCGTACGCGCGGATAAGGATGAACGAACCATTACCGTTTCCGACAACGGTATTGGTATGAACGCCGATGAAGTAGACAAATATATCAATAACATAGCTCTTTCGGGCGCGGTTGAATTTATATCCAAATACGAAAGTGAAAATACAAGCGGTATTATAGGTCATTTCGGTTTAGGTTTCTACTCAATGTTCATCGTTGCAGAAAAGGTCGAAATGTTCACTCGCTCGTACAAAGGCGGAAGCGGTGTTCATTGGGCCTGCGACAGCGATGGCAATTTTGAGAGCGAGGCGTGCGAACGCGATAACCACGGAACCGAAATAATAATGCACGTCGCTGATAACGAGCTTTCTTACCTTGACAACGAAAAGCTTCGCTCCATACTCGACAGATACTGTGCATTTATGCCTTATGACATCGTGCTTATCAACGGAGAAAGCCAAGAAACAGTCAATGATACAAATCCGCTTTGGCAGCGTAAGCCAAGCGACGTAACGGATGAGCAATACAATCAGTTTTACAAAAAGGTATTCAACGATTACGAAGATCCGCTCTTTAAGGTACACATAGTTGCGGATCATCCGCTTAATTTCAAATGTGTTTTATTCGTGCCAAAGCGCAAGAGCGGCTACGAATCCACCGAAAGCGAAATAAGATTATTCTACAATTCGGTATTCGTTGCCGACAACATCAAGGAAGCTTGTCCCGAACACCTTGCTAATTTCAAGGGCGTTCTTGACTGTCCCGAACTTCCTCTAAACGTATCAAGAAGCTATTTACAAAACGATGCATATATTCGTAAAATAGCATCTCACATTTCAAAAAAGGTAGCTGACAAATTCAACTCTCTGTTCAATACAGAACGCGAAACGCTTGAAAAGAATTGGCGCGACATCAAGCCGTACTTTGAATACGCTTGTATGCGCGACGAAAAGTTCGGCGACAGGATCCGCGACAATATACTTTTTGAAAAATCAGACGGCGGATACACGACGGTTGCCGAATACCTAGGAGAAAAGGTCGAGGGTGAAGTATACTACACCAACGACAAGGAATCTCAAAGCTATTATCTTGATATCTTTGCAGAAAAGGGCAAATCTGTCATTGTACTCGATAACGTTATCGACAACAGCTTTATGCAGTATTTTGAAAGCAAAAACGAAAAGGTGAAATTCCGCAGAATCGACTCGGGATTTGAAGAAGCTGCATCCGACAACGTTGAAGGACTCACTTCTCTATTCAAGTCAGCTATCGCTAACGACAATGTAAAAATCACCTTTATTTCGCTCGGTGAAAAAGGCGCGGCAGCGATAATTTCGCTTCCCGAAGAAAGCAGACGATTCGCCGATATGATGAGAATATACAGCATGTCCTCCGGTAACGAAGCGTTCACAATGCCCAACAGTGAGGAGCTTGCTATTAACCGCGACAATCCGATTGTCAAGAAGCTCGAAAGTGACACAGAATCCGAAAACGCTTTAGACATTGCAAAGCACGTTTACCTTTCGGCTCTTCTTCTATCAAGAACCCTTACCTCAGAAGAAGCAAAGGAATTTGTTCGTCTTAACAATAAGCTTATATAATTTATAAAGTGGGGTATTTATATATCCCACTTTTTGATTTTCTTTTCCGTAGCAAATAGATTCAATTCAAAATATACTAATGTTGAATGGAAAGGAGAAATGATTACCAATGGCAACTATAATTACTAATCGCGCAGTCGTTAATTATAATTTTGGTTCCGTTAGTGATACTGCCATATCAAACGTAACTTCGACTGTATTAAACGGCCCTCTAAGTATCGAAAAAAACTCTTTAACAAGCAACTATAGAATCGGCTCACTTGTAACCTATTTAATTACCGTATCCAATCCGAGTTCAAATACTACCGGAGCCGTTACGGTAACCGACAACTTAGGAAACTTTGTGTTAAACGGTGCAACGGTTACACCACTTACATTTGTAAGCCCTGCAAGTCTTTTTATAAACGGCGTTTTTATATCTGAAATTAACCCGGTTATAAGCGCAAACAAAATCACGTTCACTTTAAACAGCATACCTGCAGGAAGTAACGCACAAATTATGTATCAAGCACGTATAAACGACAGAGCTCCTCTCGCATCGGGCTCATCAATAACGAACACATCAACAGTAACCTTTGTTTGCAACTGTCCGTGTGAAACTGCCGTAAGCGACAGTCATACAATATACGCCGATGAATTTGCTGACTTAAGAATCACGAAATCGGTTTGTCCTAACCCTGTTATCTGCGGCGAAGAATTGACGTATTTCATCGACGTCTACAACTACGGCACAATTCCAGCCACTGACGTTATACTAACCGATACCTTTACACCTCCGCTTACCGATATACGTGTAACGATAAATGGTGTTTTGATTCCAGCAGAGGACTATGATTATATCGGCGGAACATTAACGCTACCTAACGAAACAGGAGAAGAAATAATCGTACCCGCAGCGACATTTACACTCGACAATGAAACAGGTGTTGTTTCAGTCGAACCCGGTCACGTTCAAATAACCGTTATAGGAACGATATAAATGCAAAAAGAGGCTTTATCAGCCTCTTTTTATTATACTGTTTTAGATTCTATATTCTTTTGGTATGCATCACAAAGGAAGGTGATTACGGCACTTCTTGTGACAATACCGATAAATACTCCCCTATCGTCAACTACGGGAACAAAATTCTGCTCTGCAACTCGATGGAAAAGCTGATCCACTGTGCAGGTTATGCTTACCGGGGGATTAAATCCCACTTGAATAACATCCTTAATATATACTTTTTCGTGCTCACGCATATCGCTTCCGCCATTATTCAGCATACTGCGAAGAAGATCCCCCTCGGTTACCGTTCCAACGTATACTCCGTCTGCTGAAATAACAGGAATCGCGCGATATTTGTGATAAGTCATTTTTTCAAATCCGTTTCGCACAGTGGAAGCGGCATCAAGATAAGCAACACTGCTTTTTGGGGTGAGGAATCGCATTATATTCATTAGAGTTCCTCCTTGTTTTTATAAATTAAAACTGCATTTCCATATGTCTTGTACGGGTAGTAAGCCCATACTTTTCGTAAAAATCCAACGCTGAGCGGTTAAATTCCCAAACGTTGAGCATCAAGCATTGGCATTCATTTTCCTTGCCATGTAAGCAAGCGCTGTCCATAAGTGCAGTAGCCACACCGCTTCTTCTCGCATCGGGGGCTACGCAAAGATCGTCGACATAAAGGGTTTTACCATTGCCCTCTTTGATAATATCGCAAAAGACATAACCGACAACCTTAGTATTCAGTTCCGCCACAAAAACGCCATTATCTTCCTTTGACAAGCGGTTGTATACTTCTTCGTGGGTATATTTACTTATAAGACCGGAAAACATATCTGGTCTTCCGTTTTTATGGACATCTGCTATAATTCGAAGTAGTCCATATACAGCATCAGTATCATCACTAATCGACTGACGCACTATTACTTTTTCTTTCATTTTTAACACGACTATATGTTGTGAAACAGAAACTCATATCGGGTTCGGTATCTGTTTCGGGGTTGGTACTCTGCATTTCTCCGACTTCCGATAATTCCCATTCAGATGATTCATCAAGATTCGGAAAAAATGCGTCGCATTCAAAGCTCTTACAGAATTTCGTAACATACGCGGTATCACAATAAGGAAGAAGCTGTTCATAAACCGTAGCACCGCCAATGACGAAAACAAAATTGCTTTCATAAGATTCAAGAATTCCAAGCAGCTCATCAACCGAATGTACAACTATTGCACCCTCGGGAGCATAATCGTTTCGGCGCGAAAGCACGATATTCGTTCTATCCTTTAAAACTCTTCCGCCCGGAAATGTCGCGAGCGTCTTCGAACCGAGTATAACCGTAAAGCCCTTAGTTAAGCTTTGAAAATATCGTAGATCGGCACGAACACGAGCTAATAGCTCACCCTTATTACCAATGCCCCAATTTTCATCTACTGCTACGACTAACTTCATTTTAACTCCTATACAGCAACGGGAAATCTACCGATTTTTTCTCCGTGAACATAATTTTCAATTTTGAAGCTTTCGGGGGTGAAATCGTAAAAATCAGTAACTGACGGATCAAGCGTGACCTTAGGTGCATCAAACGCTTCGCGTTTGATAAGCTCTTCAACTATCGGAATATGTCTGTCATAAATGTGCGCATCGGCAATCACGTGAACAAATTCACCCGGCTGTAAGCCCGAAACCTGAGCAAGCATCAAAACGAGTGCGGCATACTGCGCAACGTTCCACGCGTTTGCGGCAAGCATATCCTGAGAACGTTGATTGAGTATCGCACAAAGCTTGCCGTCGGTAACGTTGAACGTCATCGAATATGCGCAAGGGTAAAGCGCCATTTCGTGCAAATCCTCAAAATTGTACAGGTTAGTCATAATACGGCGGCTGCAAGGGTTATTCTTTAAATCGTAGAGAACACGGTCTACCATATCGAATTCGCCCTCGCGGTATTTATGCTTTACGCTCATCTGATAGCCGTATGCCTTACCGATAGAGCCGTTTTCATCCGCCCAAGCATCCCAAATCTTACTTCCGAGGTCGTTTACATTATTTGATTTTTTCTGCCATATCCAAAGTATTTCATCTATTGCTTTTTCGAGCGAAATAGGTCGGATAGTGAGAAGCGGAAATTCCTTTGAAAGATCGTAACGGTTGACAACACCAAACTTCTTTTTGGTATACGCGGGCTCTCCGTCTTCCCAATGGGGACGTACACGTTCATCACGTACCCAGCTTCCGTTTTCGATTATGTCCTTACAGGTTTCAATAAATGCTTTATCTGCAGAGCTCATGGAAAACGCCTCGCTTTCAACACTACTTATTCTTAATATTATAATATCACTCGCATATCTTTTTGTCAAGGAATCATATAAGCAATTGACAAACAAAAACGTGTTTGTTAAAATAAATTCAATAATTATTCTTAAGGTGTTCTCTATGTCGTTTTCGATTACTTTCCGTTGCTGCGGAAAAAAATCAAAAATCGAATACCACTCCCCTATTCCTCTTTCTGTTGCTATCGCAAAAAGCGGATTTTCTTTTGATCTGCCCTGCGGTGGATGCGGCTTCTGCGGAAATTGCAAGGTTGCGGTAAGCGGAAGTGTCTCTCCGATATGCGACATCGAACGCGATTTTCTTGGCCAGAGCGCAATCAATGGGCTTCGGCTTGCCTGTATGGTAACAGTTACAGGTGATGCAACCATTGATATCCCTACCTCTTTTTTACCTGAGGATATGGGAAAAAGCAGGCTTTCGATAAGAATCGATCCGATAACCGAAAGAAAAAAATGCTTTGCCTGTGCAGTCGACGTTGGTACTACGACTATGCTCTTCAGATACTACTCCTTGCCCGAAGGAAGAATAATATTTACTGAGCATATTCCAAATCCGCAGCGTATTCGTGGCGCTGACGTGCTCACACGTATTCAATATGCATCCAACGGCGGCTTAATAGAGCTTAAAAGCATGATAGATTCTGCGATAAACGATTCTGCTTTACGGTTCGGACACAAGGTTGAATATTACGTTATAACCGGTAACACGGCGATGCTCCATATTATGACGGGACGCGACCCGAAAGGGTTAGCTGTTGCTCCTTTTACTCCTGAAACGCTTTTCGGTTTTTGGGAAGGCAACAAATATTATATGCGCTGTGCAAGTGCATATATCGGTGCAGACGTCGTTGCATCGGTGATTGCATCGGGAATATGCAAAAACGATACCCCAAGTGTAATGCTTGACATTGGTACGAACAGCGAATGCGTTCTTTGGAACGGCGAAAAGCTTTATGCATGCTCGGCGCCCGCGGGTCCTGCATTTGAAGGTGCAAATATTCCCAGCGGAATGGCAGCGGCAAGCGGCGCGATATACAAAATCGATGATAAAGGCGTTTATACAATAGGTGATTCAGACGCTTTGGGATTTTGCGGAAGCGGTCTTATTGATGCTGTTGCACATCTTCTGAAATATAACTACATATCCAGCGACGCTAGTGTACTTAAAGAATTTCCTGATTTTATGGGTGTTAAGCTCACTCCCGAGGATATTGCTCAATTACAGCTCGCAAAATCGGCGGTTTGCTCCGGCTTATTAACGCTTTGCGACAAGACAGGTGTTTTGCCACAAAAATTATACCTTACAGGCAGTTTCGGCAACAAAATTAACGCCGAAAATGCCAAATTTATCGGTTTGATACCCAATGATATGACCACAAATTGCGAGTGCTCCGCTTGTGGTGCGATTGACGGTGCATCAATGGTTCTTTTGAACAAAGATATTATGCAGCAATCGGCAGAAATCGCGGACAGAATTGAAACGGTAGAGCTGGCAGACAGCGCATTTTTCGAAAAGACTTTTATTAAGAACCTATATTTTTAAGGAATACCTTTCTATGAAGCGTACACTTATCAAACCCGATTACAACATCTTTCCATGCGAATTCAATGAAATTATCAGAAATTGTAACATATATGATAGCAGTTGTTCAGCAGATGCGAAAGTGTTTTTCATTGACAAGGACGAAGGATTTTACCTGAAGCGTTCGGCAAAAGGAAGTTTAAAGAAAGAAGCGGATATGAACGCTTATTTCAACAGTTTGAATCTCGCTCCCAAGGTTCTGCAATACCTTTCTTTGGACGAAAATGATTGGCTTCTTACAGCACGTGCAAATGGCGAGGATTGCACGCATCCCGAATATCTTACTAATCCGAAACGTCTTTGTGATACTATTGCAGAGAGTTTAAGGATGCTTCACAGCCTCGATATCACCGAATGTCCGATACAAAATAAAAATGACGATTATGTTTCGTTTGCCGAAAGAATATATCTTACGAACGAATACAATCCCGATTACAGCCCCGACTATTGGAACTACGAATCCTATGAAGAAGCATGGAAGGTAGTAAGTGAAAACAAGCATACATTAAAGTGCGAGGTTTTACTTCACGGAGATTATTGCTTGCCAAACATTATGCTTGATAATTGGAAATTAAGCGCATTTATCGATCTTGGAAACGGCGGTATAGGCGACAGACACATTGATTTGTTTTGGGGTGTATGGACGCTAAACTATAATTTGAAAACCGACAAATATCGTGATAGATTCCTTGACGTGTATGGGAGAAGCGATGTTAATACCGATATGTTCAGAGTTATTGCCGCTTTCGAAGTATTTGCATAAAATAAAAAACCACCTCACGGTGGTTTTTATTATATTTTACACGCACAGATATCCAATAACAGGACCCGCAAAAATAGCTACATAGATAAGTGTTATCCAAGGCTGATAGTCTATATAAAATTCTTTGAATGATAGACTCCACGGATGCTTGATGATTACCCAGCCAAACACATCAAAAACTATGCATATAAGCGACCAAATCGCACCGGTAATCAACGCTTCGGTTAAATCGGGGGCGGAAAGTCCGTCCATATACAAATAGCCGAACAAGGTAAATAAAATAATATTATACAAAGGATGCCAGGGCTTTGTTTTTTCATAACCTTCGCCCATACCGTTTTCATCCATTGGTTTCATTTTAAGAACGTAGATATTGAATACGGTATGCAATATTCCAATAATGGTTACTAACGCATAGCATATCCAAAACCAAAGCATTGACATTCCAAAATCACTCATAAAACATCTCCTCTATAACATCAATTCTTGATTTTAAGTTCAAGAATGGTCACGCCCAGGTCGCCCTCGCCATATCTTCCCATACGGAACGTACGAATTCTTGACTTATCTTGACGGAAATACTGCCACAGCGCAGAGCGCAAAGCACCTGTACCCTTGCCATGTATTACAGACACGGTTTCGTGCCCTGCAAGTATTGCATCCTCAAGATAGCGGTCTATCATAAACCATGCATCGTCGCCCGTGTTTCCGCGAACGTCAATTTCGTTTCTTACATTTGAAACGCTATGACTATATTGCGCTTTGCCCTTTTGCTTGTTCTGTTTTTCAACTGCCGCGGCGTTACCGAGAAGTCGGATATTTTTAATATTGGTTTTAGTTTCAAACCTGCCCGAAACTGTAAACACAGTATCGCCGGAAACGCTTTTTACGATTGCTTCCTTACCTATATCTGCAAGCAGCACCTTATCGCCCGTTTGAAGAGGACGCGGCAACACGTAATTTTCTTCCTCGACCTCAAACTCCTCAACGTCGTTTATAGCAGCAGAGGTATCCTTGAGATTTTGGCGTATTGCTTTTCTTGCTTCCTCGATACGTGTTAATTCAAGACGCTTCGCATCGGCCTTTTTAAGCTCGTTTAACTGAGTGAACACCTCGTTACTCGATGCCTTTGCTGCATCAAGTATGCGCTGTGCCTGTGCGCGTGCGCGGTCTAATTCCGCTTCAGCACGGTCTTTTAGTTCTTTATATTGCTTTTCTGCCTCTTCGCGTATGCGAATCGCCTCATTACGAGCACGCTCTGACTCGCTGCGCTCCTTACGGAGATCCTGCTCGGTTTCCTCGAGTCGTACGATAACATCCTCAAATCGAATATTATCCTCGGCAAGAAGTTGCTTTGCTCTGTCAACGATTCTTTCGTCCATACCCAAGCGTCTTGATATTTCAAAGGCGTTACTACGTCCGGGGATACCCGTTATCAAACGATATGTCGGCTTAAGTGTTGCCAAATCGAACTCGCACGAGGCATTAAGCACACCATCGGTATCGAGCGCATAAATTTTCAATTCGGAATAGTGAGTTGTTGCGGCTACTATCGCGCCCGATGCTCTTACGTTTTCGAGTATTGCAATAGCAAGTGACGCACCCTCGGTAGGATCGGTGCCTGCTCCAAGCTCATCGAATAATACAAGAGTTCCTTGTCCGCATTCATTTAAAATAGACACTACATTTACCATATGCGATGAAAATGTAGAAAGCGATTGCTCGATGCTTTGCTCGTCGCCAATATCGGCAAGAACACCGTTAAACACTGGCATCGCACTTCCGTCATCGCAGGGAATATATAATCCGCTTTGTGCCATAAGCGCAAACAAGCCAAGTGTTTTAAGCGTTACTGTTTTACCACCCGTATTGGGACCCGTTATTATAAGCGCGTTTTCGCGATTGCCAAACTCAACAGAAATCGGAACTACGTTTTTTCGAGGGATAAGCGGATGGCGCGCACGGATAAGCCGAATATCTTTTGAATCGGTCTTAGGCCTAGTACCCGAAATATCCGACGAATATTTCGCACGTGAGAAAATAATATCAAGGTCGGTCATTGCCTTATAATCGACGCGAATGATATTTGCAACAGCTGCAACTTTAGTAGATAAATCAAAAAGTATCTTTTCGATTTCTTCTGTTTCTCTTCCCTTTAGCTCGCGAAGCTTATTATTAGCTTCAACAACAGCCATCGGCTCGATAAACAGCGTTTGTCCCGATGCAGATGAATCGTGAACCAAGCCTTTGATTTCATTTTTATGCTCGGCACGAACAGGTATAACGTAGCGTCCCGAACGGATGGTAACAACCGCATCGCGCAAATATTTTGAGGACTCGCCTACTGTAAGACCCGTTAATATATCTCTTACGCTCGTTTCGGCGCGACGTATTTCGCGTCTGATACGGTAAAGCTCGCTTGATGCATTATCTGCAATGGCATCCTCTCCGATTATTTTTATGGATATTTCTTCTGCGAGTGCTTTTGATTCGGTTAGTGAAGAAAAATATGGATACAGCACAGGAATTTCTCTACCCTCGGGATATTTTCTTACCGAGCTGACTGCACGTAAAAGCGACGCTATATTTAACAGTTCGATCGGAATGAGCGTTGCGCCCTTTTCTGCGCGATCAGCAGAATCTACCACACCCTCGGGTGCAGAGAATGAGGGTGAGCCTTTGAACACAAGAAGATTCAATGCTTCTTCTGTTTCATCAAGTAAGCGCGAAACGATTGCCGCATCGGTTGCAGGTACAGCTGAGATAATTCCATTTCTTGCTGATGCAGTAACAGCATAAGTGGATACATGTTCGATTATTTTATCGTATTCTAATACAATTCTTGCTTTATTAAAGCCTTTCACTGAAGTTCCTCACAATGCTTATAGAAAGATAGTGTTTTAAAGCCCCTTTCGGCACGTGTAAGCATAAAGCGTTCAGCACACACAGAAAGCAACGCAATATCGCTTTCTCTTATTCTGAACGAAATAAAGCGCGATAACTCGCTTTCGGTGATATGTGTAATTGCCTTCGCAACCGGCGGGGTTATAAGTATATTTTCATTTCCTGCGTTTGCGCAGGCACGACAAAGCGAGATGCCCTCAACAGTATTGAAGATAAACGTCTCTTTATTAAGACTATCGCCACAGTCGGCACAACTGTCAACCTCTATCATAAAGCCACATTCAGCGCAGAGTCTTAATTCAAATGCCGATTTGATTACCGAACGTTCGGAGATATTATTTTCAAGTGCATATAGTGAATTGAGCAAAAGGCGTAAAACCTTTGAGGATTCTTCTCCCGGAACAGCAAACGCCGATGCCGCTTCGCATAAATAGCAAGCAAGCGAATAATTCTTTATATCCTCACGAATAGAATAAAAGTCGCTTATTAACGACGCTTCCGTAAGTGTATAAAAGCCGTTCTTTTCATAAAGCAACATGTCTGAAAATGCAAAAAGCTGTGCGGATTTAAGATACGCTGAAGATATTTTGCGAACGCCCTTTGCGTTGACTGTTATAACGCCGTATGATGAAGTTAATACCGTAAGCAGCTTGCTTGTTTCGCCTTTTGGAGTCTCGCGAATAACGATACCTTTTATTTTATGGCGCATTATTCTAGTTCATCCTTAAATCCGAAATCGGAAAGCAACGACGGACGGTCGCGCCAATTTTCCTTTACTTTGACCCAAAGATCCAAAAAGACCTTGGTTTCAAAGAGTGACTCCGCATCTTCACGCGCATAAGAGCCGATTTTTTTAAGCATCGAACCGTTTTTGCCAATTATAATGCGTTTGTGTGATTCACGCTCGCAATAAATCTCCGCACGAACTGAAAGAAGTCCCTTCTTTTCCTTGAAATCCTCGATAGAAACAGCAACGCCATGAGGTATTTCGTCATCCAGCAGACGAAGCACCTTTTCGCGAATAAGTTCCGCAAATATCTTACGTTCAGGCTGATCGGTGATATAGTCCTCAGGAAAGAAATGAACGCTTTCACTTAATAACGGATCAAGCTCATCGAATATGATTTGAACACCGTCACCATTTAAAGCGGAAACGGGAATCACAGCGTGGAATTTATATTTAGTAGCCAATTCCATAATCTGCTCTGCAAGCTTTGCCTTATTTGCACGGTCGGTTTTATTAATAATCAGTATTACATCCAAACCCGATGCCTGATATTTATCGAGTGCATCTTTTTCATTTGAATTTAATTCTGTACCCGCTTCGACAACAAAGAGCACAATATCCGATGAATCAGCAACATTTCCGACGGATTTCATCATATATTCGCCGAGCAAAGTTTTGGGCTTATGCAGACCGGGTGTATCTGTAAACACATACTGATTTTCGCCTTTGGTAAGAACGCCCGTTATACGATTACGGGTGGTCTGTGGCTTACGCGAAACTATTGCGACCTTTTCACCAAGCAAAGTATTCAATAGTGTACTCTTACCTACATTGGGTTTACCTGCGATCATTATAAATGCTGTTTTTGTCATAATTACCTCTTTATTCCGAGTTCATCCAATATTTCGCGTTGCTTTACTTCCATTACTTTTCTTTCATCATCTGTTTCGTGGTCATAACCTAACAGATGGAGCGCTGAATGTGCCGCCAGAAAACAGAACTCACGCTTGGGTGAATGTCCATATTCTTTTGCCTGATGGTATGCGGTATCACGTGAGATGATTATATCTCCCAACAACGTAGTAACCTCAGGTGTATCAAATTCAAAAAAAGGAAACGAAAGCACGTCGGTCGACTTATCAATACCTCGATGCTCATTATTTATTTCCCTTATGGTTTCGTCATCGCAAATAGTTACATTTACCTCGAATTTATGCTTAGGATACTGCTCTGTTACCGCGGTACGTATTACGCGTTTCATTAATGTTTCGTACAATTTTGGAATTGGTTCTTCGGTTATATTGTCAAAGTATATTTTAATCATTCTTGGGCTTTCTCCTGAAGGTTTCGCGTTTTACAGTACCGTCGTCGCGTTTTTTGTTGTCACGTTTTTCATATGCCATGATAATTTTTTGAACAAGAGGATGACGAACGACATCTTTATGGCTGAAGCGGAATATCGAAATTCCTTTTATATCATCTAAAATCTCAAGTGCATCGATAAGTCCGCTCTTTTTCAAATACGGTAGGTCTACCTGAGTGATATCACCTGTGATTATTGCTTTACTGTTATTTCCCAAACGCGTTAAAAACATCTTCATTTGTTCGGGGGTGGTATTCTGCGCTTCGTCGAGTATAATAAACGCATCGTCAAGCGTTCTGCCTCTCATATATGCAAGCGGGCAAACCTCGATTATTCCCTTTTCACCGCAGTTTCTAAAGCTTTCGTTCCCAAGCATTTCTCCCAAGGCGTCATACAGCGGACGAAGATAAGGATCAATTTTACTCTGTAAATCACCGGGAAGGAAACCGAGCTTTTCACCGGCTTCTACAGCAGGACGTGTAAGAACAATCTTCGAAACCTGCTTTTTTTTCAACGCTGTTACTGCCATAGCAACCGCGAGGAATGTTTTACCTGTTCCTGCAGGTCCTACCCCGAACACTATCGTATTGTTATTAATAGCATCAACGTATTTTTGTTGTCCTACAGTTTTTGCCTTTATCGGCTTGCCTTTATTAGTTAAGCATATACAGTCGTTATAAATAGTATCAAGCTCGCTTTGCTTTTCCTCACGAACCATGGTTATAACGTAATTTATCGTATTCTCATCGATACTTTCACTCATACGGCTTACACGTTCAAGTTGTTCAATACATGACGCAGCCATATTGACATCGGTAGCATTATCTCCGCTTATCTTGATAACACCCTCACGCGCAATAACAGAAACCGAAAAAGCAGATTCGATATTTTCTATATTTCCATCGAGTGTTCCGAAAAGCTTCAACACAAAATCTATTGAGAGATCTAGAATGGATTTTTCAAACATTTTTTTGGCTCCATTGCATATTATTATATCTTATTATAACACGATATATTTCTTTTGTCAAAATATATAATAAAACAATCTTGACGAAACTGAAACAATTTGCTATAATATTGTGAATTAAAATTGGCAGTAGTATTTGCCAAAAGAATCTTTCAGGAGGATCACAATGAAAAAAGTTACACGTTTATTTGCTTTGATCATGGTGCTTTGCTTTGCGGTTATGGCTTTTGCGGCTTGCGGCGGAGATGAAGAAAACACCGAAAGCAACGTCGACGTAAGCGTTCCCACGGAAATGTTCAGCGTTCCGGAATTGGATTTCGGTGGCGAAACCGTTACCATTCTCGTTGAAGGCGAAAATGACCCATATTCTTCTATCGAGATTATGGATCAAGAAAACTCACCCCTCGTTCTTAATGAAAATATCATTAGACGTAACGAATTGGTTGAATCACACCTTAATGTAAAGTTTGAAGTAGTATATGCAGCAAATGCTAATACCTCCAGTACTGAAAATATGCAAGGCAGAATCGACCTCGATGTTAAATCCGGTGGTGGTGAATACGACCTTGTTATGCCGTACGTACCTACAGCGGCAAACCTTACCCTTTCTGACGCATTTACCCTTTTAAATGGTCAGCAGTACGTTAATCTCGACGCTCCATGTTGGGACAGCAACGCAACCAAGAGCCTTTCTATCAACAATAAGAACTATTTCCTTATAGGTGATGCTAACCTTCTTGCTCTTGCTTGTACTCACGCAATCGTTTTCAATAAGGATATCATCTCCTCTCATGGTCTTGATGATCCCTATACTTTGGTTAATAACGGCGAATGGACCATCGACAAGCTCAGCGAAATGGCTCGTCAGGTTACCGCAGACGTTGACGGCACTACCGGTATGTCCTATACTGACACCTATGGCTTCCTTATAAACGCAAACTTCGTTACCTCGATGTATATCGGTGCAGGTCGTACTCTTACCGGTAAAGATGGTAATGACCGTCCTTACATTAAATTGTTCGACGAAAGTGTTACCGCAGCATCTACATTTACTAAAATCTTTGACCTTGTTAACGACCAGAATGCTACCGGCCAGATCGATAACACCACCGGCTCCTACTACACCTCCGCTACCAACGCCGGTTTAAGCGTATGGACCGCAGCTACCGAATCGGTTGCTAACAAGAAAGCACTCTTCCGCGCGATGTCCATCATAGACATCCTTGATCTTGGTAACTACGAATGCAACTTCGGTATCATACCCGTTCCCAAGTATGACAAAAATCAGGATAACTACTATTCTTTGGTATCTACACTTTATGCTTCTACATTTGCCATACCCGCAACCGCTCCCAACGTTGATATGTCGGCAGCTGTTATGCAGTGTATGAACGAAGCTTCTACCGATACTACAAAGTATGCATATATGCAGACTATTCTTAAGGAACGTAAGCTTCAGGACTACGAAAGTGAAGAAATGCTTGAAATCATCTTTGCTAACCGCGTATATGACCTCGGTATCGTATTCAACTGGGGCGGCACCGGTCCTTATGATAACAACTCCATTGCAAACTTTATGAATAACGTAGCATTCAGCGGCACAATGACCTTCCAGTCCCGTATCGACGAAATCAAGGGCACGGTCAACAACGCGATCGAAACTACGATGAAAAAATTCACCGCCAAAAATTAGTTTCAAAAGAGTCTATGCAAATGCATAGACTCTTTTTTTAAAATATCATCAAAATCGACTTTTGTTTACAAAATGTTCATATATTCGGCTTACGTTTGTGGTATGCTATGATAAAATATTTTGTAGTTTTATATCAGAGGTACAACAATATGCAAAACATCGATTACCTATACAAAGCAGATCCCGAAATTGCTGCTGCAATTGACGGTGAATTAAAGCGTCAAAAACGCAACATCGAGCTTATTGCAAGCGAAAACATCGTAAGCGAAGGCGTACTTGCTGCAGCAGGTACTATTCTTACAAATAAATATGCCGAGGGCTATCCCGGACGTAGATATTACGGCGGTTGTGAAGAAGTTGACAAGGTGGAAGCTATTGCTATAGAAAGAGCAAAAAAGCTTTTCGGTGCTGAACACGCAAATGTTCAGCCGCATTGTGGCGCAAGTGCAAACCTTGCAACCTTTTTTGCTTTTCTTCAGCCCGGCGACACCGTTATGGGCATGAACCTCGCACACGGCGGACATCTTTCACACGGTTCTCCCGTTAATATTTCCGGTAAATACTTCAACGTAGTTCCCTACGGTGTTGATTCAGAAACCCATATGATCGACTACAACAAGATGGAGCAGATTGCTATCGACTGTCAGCCCAAGATGATCGTTGTCGGTGCAAGTGCATACCCCAGAGTTATAGACTTCAAGCGTTGCCGTGAGATTGCGGACAAGGTTGGCGCAATCTTGATGGTTGATATGGCACATATCGCAGGTCTTGTTGCCGCAGGTCAACACCCCAGCCCTGTTCCATACGCAGATGTCGTTACTACCACCACTCACAAGACCCTTCGCGGTCCGAGAGGCGGCTTGATACTCTGCAAGGAGCAGTACGCTAAGCAGATAGACAAAGCAATCTTCCCCGGAACTCAGGGCGGTCCTCTGGAGCACATCATCGCGGCAAAAGCAGTCGCATTCGGCGAAGCTCTTACCGACGAATTCAAGGAATACCAGGCACAGATCGTTAAGAACGCAAAGGCATTGGAAATCGCGCTTAAGGAAGAAGGCTTCGACCTTGTTTCCGGCGGTACTGATAATCACCTCCTCCTTATTGATCTTCGCAGCATGGGCGTTACCGGCAAAGAGTTAGAGCACAATCTTGATGAGGTTCATATCACCGTAAACAAGAATGCCATCCCTGATGATCCTCAGAAGCCCACCATTACAAGCGGCATCCGCGTAGGTACTCCTGCCGTAACCTCAAGAGGATTCAAGGAAGAAGATATGAAGACTATTGCAAAGCTTATTAAGCTTACTGCTACTGACCTTGAAAACAGCCGTGATTATATCATTGCAGAAGTTGACAAGCTCTGCAAAGCTCATCCGATTTACGAATAAAATTGGAAATCAAGTATTTTCAAAAGCTTCCGGTTTATGCGGTTGACATCAGAAACGAGGTTTTCGTTAAGGAACAAGGCTTTACCGAAGAGTTTGACAGTGATGATAAAACAGCCATACATATAGTAGGCTTTATAGACGGCAGAAGCGCCGCTACGTGCCGCATCAAAAAAACACGCGATGACGATTACCTTATCGGAAGAATCGCCGTAAGAAAGGCATATCGCGGTCGTGGCTTTGGTGCAGAAATCGTTGCTGCTGCTGAGCAGGTGATTTCAGCTATGGGTGGACGATGCATACATATACATTCTCAGCTTCAGGCATCGGGATTCTACGAAAAAATCGGCTATAATAAAACAGGCGAAGTGGATGAAGAAGAGGGTTGTCCCCACTGCATGATGATTAAATTTTTATAAAAAAGACCGTTCGGTATTATAATATCGAACGGCATCTTTTTTGTCTCGCCTTGACATATAGTGTAAAACTATATATAATATAAGGTATAATCATGGAGGAATTGCGCGATGTTCGGCGATATTATTCAAAAAGCAAGAGAGCACGGTGCAGAATTGGTAATACTCTTCGGTTCGCGTGCCAAGGGTAAAGAAAAGGAATGGAGCGATATTGACATCTGTATAGTTGCTGATACGCAAAGCAAACGCAGATTAGCCTCCACCTTACAAGCAGAAATTGACCACGAGCTTCCTATTGACATTATCGTATACACTCCAAAAGAATGGGCTGAATGTATAGCTGATGAATCCAGCTTTGCAACAAAAATTATTTCAGAGGGCAGAGTGCTTTATGGACAGTAGACGCTATCTTGACTGGTATGACAAAGCAAAAAAGGATATGCGCGGTGCAGAGATACTTTTTGAAAGCGAAGCTGACAATTCACTCGTAGCGTTTCACTGCCAGCAGGCTATAGAAAAAATGCTAAAGGGTTACATTCTAATGCGTACTAAACAATTGCTGGAAGGACACAGCCTTATATTTCTGATACGACGCGCCGGGCAATTTGACGATGAAATTATTAAATTCAAAAAAGACTGTGCATTTGTAAACCAGTTCTACATTGAAACACGTTACCCAGCCGATATTCCCGACGAGGTTGATGAATATGAAGTCAGGGAATGTCTCGAAACTGCAAGTGAGGTTTTAAATCACATAGATATTAATAGCACACAGGAGTAATAAAAATGCAGATTTCATTTTCCGGAAGATTAGGAAGCGGCAAAAGCACGGTCTGTGCTATTTTGAAGGAAAAATACGGATACGAGATATACAGCACAGGCACTGTCCAGCGCAAGATCGCCGAAGAAATGGGCATTACCACGCTCGAGCTTAACAAGCGCTCAATGGTTGATCACGAGCTCGATCACGTTATCGATGACACAGTAACACGCATATCGCGCGAACACAAGGGCGAGAAGCTGATATTCGACTCACGTATGGCGTGGCATTTCGCCGAGAACACTTTTAAGGTTTATATGTACGTGGATCCTACCGTAGCGGCAAAACGCGTATATGCGGCAGACAGAGGCAACGTAGAGCATTACGATAGCGTAGAAGATGCAAAGGAACAGCTTCTTGCTCGTACGCTCGAGGAAAATAAGCGTTACAAGGTTATATACGGTGTCGATAACCTCGATTTTAACAATTATGACCTGATTGTCGACTCTACCCTTGCTACAGCTGAGGATATCGCAAATGCAATGATGGAAAACGTTATTGAATACGAAAGAAATGCCTTCTCCCATACAAAACTGATGCTTGCTCCCACATCGATCATGCCCACAAAGTGCGCAACCCATGACGATTCATGCAACATAATCAAGGTAACGTTCAAGAACGGTCTTCCCTACTGTACTGCCGGACATAATTTATTGGTAAAGGCATTGAAGGATCGTGACATACTAACATCTGTAGTATTAGACACAGAAGAACGTATTATTGAACATTCGAAAGATATCATTTCGGAATACGAAAAGGTGTTTGGTGTTACATACGAAAGCAAATAACAGAAAAGGACTGTTCAAACGAACAGTCCTTTTTGATTAATAATTTATCTCTTGTTGAGCATGCTGAGGATGTCATCGATGTCAGAAGTTTCCCTGGGAGCTTCTTCGGTAACAACCTTCTGAGCTGCTTCTGCCTGTTGCATCTGACGGCGAACGTCAGCACCCTTCTTATCTGCATCAAATCCGGTAGCGATAAGAGTGATACGCATTTCATCTTCAAGAGATGCATCGAATGCTGCACCAAAGATGATAGTAGCGTCGGGCTGTGCTTCGCTGGTGATCATAGCAACTGCAGAATCGATTTCGTCGAGTCCGATATCGGGGGATGCAGTAATCTGAACAACGATACCCTTTGCACCGCTGATGTTGGTTTCGAGGAGCGGGCTGGACATAGCCATCTTAGCTGCCTGTTCAGCTTTATCCTTACCCTTAGCGCCGCCAACGCCCATATGTGCGAGACCTGCATTTGCCATAACGGCAGATACGTCAGCAAAGTCAAGGTTAATTACACCGTCAACGGTAATGAGTTCGCAAATGCTCATAACGCCCTTACGAAGAACGTCGTCAGCTTCCTGGAATGCGTTGAGGAAGGTGATCTTCTTATCAGTGAGGAGCTTGAGTCTTTCGTTAGGAATAACGATGAGAGAGTCTACATTTTCAGCAAGCTTTTCGATACCTGCTTCTGCCTGTTGCATACGCTTCTTACCTTCGAAAAGGAAAGGCTTAGTTACAACAGCAACAGTAAGAATATCGAGGGATTTAGCTACCTTTGCGATAACAGGAGCTGCACCGGTACCGGTACCGCCACCCATACCAGCGGTGATGAACACCATATCTGCACCCTTGATAGCTTCGGTGATCTCATCAAGAGATTCATCGGCAGCCTTTTCACCGAGTTCAGGGTTTGCGCCTGCGCCGTGGCCCTTGGTGATACGGTCGCCTATTGCGATCTTGGTGGGTGCGCTGGATTTTACGAGAATCTGGGTATCGGTGTTGACATTGATAAATTCAACGTCAGCAGAATCGAACGCGGAAATCATACGGTTTACTGCGTTTCCGCCGCCACCGCCCACGCCGATGACCTTAATAACAACCTTGTTGGTATCTTCGATCATGTTAATCATATTGATTGAACCTCCAAATAGATCTTATTTTCATTCATATTTTATAATAATATGTTTTTTACTGAATTGCAAGTGTTTTTTTCGTTTTTCTATTATTTTTCTTTGTTTTTTGCGATTTTTTTGCAAAAAGTGTCGTTTTTTTGCGTTTTATGTGAGTGCAACCGATGCTTCTCGATGATTTGACACGTCAATAGTACCCGTAGCATCAGGATCAAGTTCATCTATAATACCTACAAGAAAACGTATTTTTATATCTATACTTTCTATATCACCCAAATAAACCTCAAATCTGTCCTCATAATTAATATAGATATCAAAACGCGATTTTACGTCAACACCAATTACTTTGTCATCAATATAGTTGGCAGTAAAGTTCTCATAAAGCGACAAAATTGCGTCATAAGTGCGCTCATCAACAAATTCAAGCTCCGAGCCAACAATACAGCGTCGAACATTATTAAGTGACAATGATGTTAGCGTAGCTTCTGAAGTATCATCAGCATTTACGCGCTCCAACACTTTTAAATCTGCCGATAAAATATATCGCTCACCGGCAATATCTGCCCTGTAATATGGTTTTTCTTCATTAATAATCACTTCAACAGTCGTTGGCAAATCGCGCCGAATTTCGACAGAATCAACATAAGGATATTTATTGCATATTGTGTTTTCTATCGACTCCGCATCAAACGAAAACATATTATCACCTACCGTAATCGGTACAAGGCTTCTTATTTGTTTGTCGCTATAACGCGAATTTCCGCTTATGGTTACTTTTTCAACCTTTAGAAAAACAGTAGTTGCAATGGCAAGAAATACAAGGGAGACCATTACGAAAAGTATTACGTAGAACGCTGTACGGCGTTTTCTTTTTTTATCTTGACGGCGTTGCGCGTCAAATATTGCCATGTTTTTTCTTGTGAATTTTTGTTGTTCCACGTATTTTCACTCCCTTCTATATTTTATACTCAATATTATTTCAATAGTGCAAGTGCGTTATCCACTATTGTTTCAAGAGCATCAACGTTTCCGAATTTCTTAACACTTTCTTCCATTCTGCGACGCTTATTTGGATTGGAAAGCAATTCACTTACAGTTTCAACCAAAAGCTTACCGTCAACATCGCTTTCTCTGAAAACGACTGCAGCGCCCGCATCCGCAAGCAATTTCGCATTCTTGTATTGATGATCCTCTGTTACGTACGGGCTTGGTATGAGTACCGCAGCACGTCCGCGAATAGCAAGCTCCGAAAGCGTCATTGCACCCGCTCGGCAGATTATAACATCAGCAGCAGCCTGATGGACAGACATATCGTAGATGTATTCATTTATAGAAAGATTTTTATGTGAATAGAAGTCCTTTTGCTTTGCGATATTCGAAAACTTTTCGATGCCTACCCTACCGATAGCGTGTGCGTGGCGAACATTATTAGGTATTGAATATTGTTCCATAAGCTCAAAAGCAAGTTCATTAACTTTGTCCGCGCCCATACTTCCACCGTAGGAAAGTATATAGGGTTCATTTTCATTAAGACCTAATTTCTCTCTTGCTTCAGCACGAGACATATTGTCAACAATAACGGGGTTACCAGTAAGAACAAGCTTGTTCCTTACAGATTCATCAAAAAACTTTTCGCTTCCTCCGAACGAGATACAAACCTTGTTAACGTATTTGGATAACATTTTTGTGGTAACACCCGGAAACGCATTTTGTTCATGAATAAGCGTAGAAATATTCAGCTTCGCTGCCGCTTTTACTGTCGGCCAGGAAACGTATCCGCCCGTACCAATAACTAAATCCGGCTTGAATTTTTTAATAATTTTCTTCGCTTCAGACACGGATGTAAGTGCGTGCCATGCAGATTTAACGTTTTTAAGCGTAAGCTTGCGTGAAAAACCGGAAACCTCAACAAAATCAATTTCATATCCCGACTTGGGGACAAGCGTGCTTTCTATACCGCGACGAGTACCGATAAACATTATTTCGGTATTGGGGTCACGTTTCTTTAACGTTTCGGCTATGTTCAGCGCAGGGTTTACGTGACCGCTTGTGCCACCGCCACAGAGAATAACTTTCATATGTAATACCTTAACCTTGTTCAATGAATGAGTAACGCGAAATCGACAAAACAATGCCCATTTCGGCGAGTAATATCAGCAAAGATGTACCACCGTAGCTGAAGAACGGGAGTGATATGCCCGTGCTTGGAAAAGTATTTGTTACAACCGCCAAGTTCAACAACACCTGAACGACGATCTGTGCGGTTATACCCATCGAAAGAAGAGAACAAAATCTATTCGGAGAATTTTTAGAAATGTAGAATCCACGGTATGCAAGCACACCAAACAAGCTCAAGACGCAAACAACTCCGAAAAAGCCAAGTTCTTCGCAAAGTATAGCAAAGATATAGTCGTTTTGCGGTTCGGGAAGATAGCCGTGCTTTTGGTTGCTTTGGCCTAATCCCAAGCCCCAAAAACCGCCCGAGCTTATCGCATAAAGCGACTGCGCAGGCTGCCATCCTTTGCCACCGGTTTCATAAGACATATATGCAAAGGGATTTTCCCATATCTCCAAACGTGTAAGCGCTTGCGGAACTAACGTTTCAATTAACCAACGACCAAGTCCGGTTGTAAGTGCCACTATACCTGCGACAGCGCCACCGCCTAAAACCATGCCAAAATATACGCCCTTTATGCCCGAAAGCCACATCATAACTACCATCAGTAGCAAAATAATTATCGTTGCAGAAAGATGGTTTTGTAAAAGTGTTGCGGCCGCAGCAGGAAGGCTCAGAAGCAACAACGGCAGAACGCCTTTTTTAAATCCGCGCATATCTGAAGTGTGGTTACTGATATAGGTTGCGCATGCGAGCACAACACCAAACTTTAACAGCTCTGAGGGCTGAAATTCCATGCCCATTATATTGAACCAACGAGTTGCACCGTGTTTTGTTTCACCAAAGAAAGGCACAAGATAGTTTAAGAAAAGTGCAAATGCGTAGAAGATATAAGCAAACCGTTTAAGCACGCGGTAATCCAAGCTACGTGCCACAAGAGCCATAGCAACGATCCCTATAACAACCCAACGTATCTGCGAGCGTGCAAAGTAATACGAATCGCCAAAGCGGGATTCACCAACAGCGTAGGAAGCAGAAAAAACCATTACCGAGCCGATACAGACAAGCGCGATAACAACTATCAGCATAGGTCTGTCTACCTCACCGATAAGGCGATATATTCTGTTTTGACCCGTCGACGCAACACGTCTTTTTTTAGGAGATACGGTTGCTGTCTTATTCACTTTATCGGGACGGTTAACAGCCATAAAATTTATCCTTTAATAAATATTGTTATCAAGTAATATGTCAACACACACGCAACAGTAGTAATCAAAGAAAATACTGCTACTATCTTAACCTCGCTCCATCCGCATTTTTCAAAATGGTGATGAATCGGACTCATTTTGAATACACGTTTTCCGGTAAGCTTAAAAGACATTACCTGAATAACCACAGAAAGACCTTCGATGATCCAAATGCAGCTAACGGGAATCAGGAGAAATTCACACTCGGTAAGCATTATTGCTCCGACGATGAATCCACCCAAAAACAACGAACCGGTATCACCCATAAATATCTTTGCAGGGTGAAAATTGAAAACCAAAAACGCAAGTAACGCACCGACAAGTGCTGCGCAAGGCAATGCAATAGTCGTAGATTTTGCATCTACAGCAAAAATCATAAGTGTAACGCAAATTATAAGTGCAATACTGCCTGCCAAGCCATCGATACCGTCAGTAAGGTTTGCACAATTGATTATGTAGACGATTGCAAGGAGCATTATAACGTAATAGAATATTCCAAAGTCAACGCTTGCGTTCCAGGGCAATTCTATAACGGTATCATATCCAAGAAAATAAGCATTTACAAACAAATAGAGTCCTGCAGTAAGAAACTGCAATATCATTTTTTGCGATGCCGACAAGCCCTTGTTGCGTTTTTTAAAGAGCTTAACGTAATCATCAACAAATCCGATAAGTGCTTGCGACAACGCAAAGCCTACGAATATGAGTACTCTCGGGATTATGCTTGTCAAAGACTGACTTTCGAGGATAGTGCATTCTGCTTCTAAATTTGATCTATAAATTATCAAAGCAACAACCAAGCCAACCGCGAATGCAATTATAAAGAACAAACCGCCGAGATTAGGAGTTCCCTCTTTACTCTTATGCCACGAAGGACCAATTTCAAGGATTTTTTGTCCGAGCTTTACCTTACGAAGATAAGGAATGAATATTTCATATAGAATTACACCAAGCACGAATGCCACTACAGCAGCTATAATACAAAATATTGTCAGTTCCATTGACGTTTCCCTTCTGATTAAAATTCCTTTATACTATCGCTTCGCCGAGCTTCATACCGTTGCTTGCCTTGTATAGTATGGTATCACCCGGCTTGACAAAGCTTGTCAAAAACGCCTTTAAACCCTCTATATCGCCCTTTTTAAACGAATATACCTCTTTAATATCCGAGGATAAGGAATAAAGCTTTGCGTACTGACCATACGTAACAAGCACGTCTGCCCTATCCTTTACGTATGTGCTGACTCTTTCATGAAGTGATTCTGACAGATCGCCAAGCTCAAGCATATCGCCAAGTACAGCTATCCGTCTACCGTTATAGGTTTGAAGCACGGACAAAGACGCGAGCATAGATTCGGGCGACGCATTGTAACAATCCATTATGACCGTATGTCCTTGAGATTCATAGATGAATTGGCGTTTTCCATCGCTTTGATATGTAGACAAAGCCTTTGCGGCATGCAAAACGTCAATGCCGAAAAGATGTGCTGTTGCAAGCGCAAAGAGCGAATTAATAACGAAGTGTATTCCCTTTACGCAAAGTGAAACATAATATTCTTTATCAAAGATTACTGCAATAAAACTCACGCCGTTTTCGTCTTCAACTATACTCTTTGCATAACAATCACAGGATGAATCATTTGAAGATATATAATAAGCCGTTTTTTTCTTTATTTTATCAACGTCACGCAACAACGGTTCTTCACCGTTCAAGAGAAGTATATCCTCTTCAGACCACTTGCATATATCAAGCTTTTCATTCCTTATCGCTTCTCGCGAGCCAAGATTTTCGATATGAGAATAGCCAATATTTGTTACAATTGAAATGTTGGGAATTGCACATCTGCTTATACGCTCCATCTCACAGGGCATACTCATACCAAGCTCTACAACGGCACAATCCCTATCTTTATTACACGCAAGAACTGTTTGAGGAAGACCTATTTGGCTATTTGCGTTACCCTCGGTTTTATGTACATCAAGAGCCGAGGAAAGCGCCAAAGCAACCATATCCTTGGTGGTAGTTTTACCTACCGAACCTGTAATACCAACAAAACGCATCGCACCAAGCTCGTTGCTTCTATAATATTGCGCAAGTATCTGCAAAGCGTCTCTTACATCATTAACAAGGATACAATCGCCGCTTTCGGGAACACACTCTTCCCTATCCACCATAGCACAAAATCCATTTTGGACAAGCTCGAGTGCGAATTTATTACCATCCACGCGTTCACCTCGAAGCGCAAGAAACATCTTATCCATGCTTGGTGTACGGCTATCAGTAAAGAATCCGACAACCTCGCGATTAAGGTTTGAGGAGGGGGAAAGCTTACCACTGCAAGCATTTGCAATATATGCGAGATTCATCTTCATTATTCTATTGCTTCCTCATACAAAAATTCGATAACTATTACCGTACCCGGCAACACTTTTTCGCCTGCCGGTACCGACTGCGAAACAACCTGACAGTTATTATAATCACCGTTGAATATTCCGCTTATAGATACATTAAGGTTACTGTTAAGAAGACTCTTTATTGCCGCGGAAGGAGATTTGCCCATGACATTGGGCACTGTGACTTCTGCTGTTACCTCAGAGCCCTCGGTGTAAAGAATAACTACACCATCTTCAGTTATAACTGTGCCAGCTTCAGGGAGCTGTGTAAGCACGTTATTGCCGTCACCGCGAACGATACACTTAATACCGATCGCTTCAAGCTGTTGCTTGATATCTGCCGCGTTTTTACCTCTATATTCGGGAATAGTGAAGCTATTATCATCCTGAGTGTCAGGAGTGATACCGAGATGAGGAAGAACTTCACTTAATATATTCGCAACCACAGGTGCGGCAACAGCCGAACCGAAATGCTGACCTGCGGTAGGATCATCAACGAGAACCAAAACCGCTATCTGCGGGTCCTCAGCAGGAGCAAATGACACGCACGAGCTTATGTAGTCGTCCTCACGAATAGTATCACGTTTTTCAGAAGTACCTGTTTTCGAAACGATATTATAGCCCGTAACACTTGCGTTCTTTGTAGAATTGGTAAGGGTGGTTATTATTCTATCGCAGGTCTCTGTAGAAATGACCTGGCGGTCGCTTTCATATTCAAAGGTTTCAACAACGTTGCCATCACCGTCAACAAGCGATTTTACCGCGTGAGGAACGACAAGATATCCGCCGTTTGCAACTGCAGATACTGCTCTGATATGCTGAAGAGGTGTTACCTTAAAGGTCTGACCGAAAGAATATACAGCGAGCTCGAGTGATTCGAACTGAGTATTGGTGGTGCCGTAATAAATCGAGGATACCTCACCGACTATATCACTTCCCGACACCTTGGTGTATCCAAATTCATCGAAATACTTTTTAAACGTAGTTCCACCGATTGCGGATCCTATCTGTATGAAAGCGGGGTTGCATGAATTTACAAGCGCTTCACTGAAGGTCTGCGTTCCGTGGCCGGATACCTTATGGCAATGTATCGTAGTACCTGCAACATCGTACGCGCCTACGCATTTAAAAGACGATGATTCATATCCTATCGCGCCCTCTTCGAGTGCGATTGCGCTCGTTATTATCTTGAACGTCGAACCCGGCTCATATGTCTGTGTAGCAACAGTATTGTTCCACATTTCGTAAAGGAGCTCGGTTTTATACTCGGAGCGTTCATCCTCAGTACCAATAAACAACTCGTATTTTTCCTGATAATAATCGGAAAGTACGTTATAATTGTTCAAATCGAAACTCGGATAAATGGCCGAAGCAAGAAGCTCACCGCTATTAACATCCATAACGATACATTCAACTCTACCGTTGGGCTTATGCTCCTCATATGCCTGCTTTATATATTTTTCTACGGTGTTTTGTATATTCCAATCTATTGTCGTAACCACATTTAGGCCGTCTGTTGCGGGAATATACGTAGAGCCAACACCTGAATCAAGCTCGTTGCCGTAAGCGTCAGCAGCCTTTACGGATTTACCGTCGACACCTGCAAGATAATCATCATACGTGGATTCAAGACCTGCAAGTCCTTGATTATCAGAGCCCGTAAAGCCAAGTAGATGGGCCGCAAAGCTACCGTAGCGATAATATCTCTTTGTTGTTTCTTCGAGATTAATAACACCGACGTAGTCACTATTTTCAGCGACAAGCGCACGAACAGCATCCTCTTCTGTCTCGGAGAGGAATTTTTTTATCATTTGATATTTTGTTGTTTTACGGTTGCCTTTTTTGATTATTTCATCTCTATCAACCGAAAGTATCTGTGATAGAGAATCTGCTATTTTATTAAGCTGTTCGTCATCATCGATATCAAATGGCGAAATGAAGCAATTATACACAGTTGCACTTACAGCAAGCTCTGTGACACCATCATTTGCATATATCGCTCCGCGTTTTGCAGGTATTGTTACCGAACTGGTATATTGATCAAGTGCAGCTACACGGTAATCCTTGGGATCTAAAAGCTGAAGATACGCAAAGCGGATACACATCAGTGCCATAAGCACAAAAATAACAGCAAGCGCAATACGGCCACGAAAAACAATGGTACGTCCGCTGTTCGTTTGATTGTTTCTACCGTTTGCACTTGCCATGAATAAATACCCCTTTTGATAGCACAAATGGGTAAAGAGAAAATTTCCTCGTTTACCCTTTGTATAACTATATTTCAGTTTAGCTGTTTTAATACCTTTTTCATTATATCACAACGAAAAGCCGTTGTATAGTGATTTTTCAAATTACTTTATAAAATCTCTTATAACCTCACCAAGACCGGTAAGCAAGAAGCCGAATCCGCCTTCTTCGCCTTCGTCATAGGTGTGCATCTCGGTCTTATCCTCCTGCTCGGTGGTGATGTAGTGAACGTTAGTCAACTTTTCGCTTTCTACCATTCCCAACTCTTCGCGAGCATATGCCTCGATTTCCGCGCGGTTATATTTATTACTTAATTCCACCTGAAGATTCGCTTGTGTATTCTTCATCGTGGTGATTTTACTATCGAGTTCATTAATTTCGCTACGGTACTTATCTACCTCCGCATAGTTCATCATCATAAACAGGAACAGCGCCGTCATAATTACCGCAACGACTACTACAGACCAAGGAAACGGAGCTTTATCCTCTTTTTTGATATTAACAACACGTGCAGTACGCACAGCGTGCATATTCGACGCGCGTTTTACTGCTACTGCGTTTTTACTGCGCTTTGCGACAGGATGCGATGTTTTCGCTGAAACTACCGCAGTATTAGATTTTTTTCGCACCGTAGTTTGTCTGTTAATACGGGTGTTTCTGTTTTCCTGCATTTTGTCGTACCTTTCTTTTTACATTATACTCTTTCGCAAACACGAAGTTTCGCACTGTGCGATCTACTGTTCATTTCTAATTCTTCCTCTGTCGGAAGTATGGGTTTTTTTGTGATTATCTTTACCATTTGCTTTTTGCCGCACACACATATCGGAAAATCCGAAGGGCACATACACGGTCTTTCAAGTCGTTGGAAGCCGTTCTTTACCAGCCGATCCTCGAGCGAATGAAATGAAATTATCGACATTCTTCCGCCGATATTAAGCAGTTCCGCGCCCGATTCGATCGCCTTTGGAATACAATCAAGCTCTCCGTTTACCTCGATTCTTATTGCCTGAAAGCTTCTTTTTGCCGGATTACCACCTTCGAACCTGAACTTCGACGGGATTGCCGAGCTTATTATATCTGCAAGTTCAAGTGTTGTTTTTATCGGATTGGTTTCGCGCAGGCTGCATATTTTATTAGCAATCTTTGAAGCAAAACGCTCTTCGCCGTAGTCTCTTAATATTCGCGCGAGTTCTTTTTCGGGGTATTTATTTACAACCTCAAATGCCGTAAGTGAAGATGTCTGATCCATTCGCATATCAAGCGAGGCATCCTTCATATACGAGAATCCGCGTTCGGCAACATCAAGCTGATGCGAGGAAACACCGAGATCCATTATTATTCCGTCTACGCGTTCATATCCCGCAGATTCCACAGCGGATGCAATATTTTCGAAATTATCTTTTACTGTAATAAGACGATTATCCTTGACCTTTTCCCGTGCATTTGCCAGCGCATCGTCATCACGGTCAATTCCGATCACTCTTCCTTCGGGACCGAGCTTTGAAAGTATCAAGGACGTATGTCCCGCTCCGCCAAGTGTGCAATCGACATAAACACCGTTCGGCTTTACATTTAACGAATCAACTGTTTCGTGCAAGAGTACTGATATATGAGAAAATTCCATATTAGAATCCTAATTCAATAAGCTCATTCGTTACTTCTTCGTTATCGATAAGCTTCTGTTCTTCTTCCCAAGCGGCCGCAGACCAAAGTTCCAAGTGAGATCTGTTGCCGACGATTACAACGTCCTTTTCAAGAGAAGCAAATTCGCGGTAGATTTGCGAAAGGGTTACTCTTCCCTGTGCATCAACCGTTCCCTCGTACGCTCCCGCATAGAAATAACGTCGAACGTGCCTTTCCTTTGCTACAGGAAGTTCTTCGAGCTTTGCGGTGAAGCGTTCCCATTCTTCCATCGGATAAACGCAAATGCATTTATCGAACCCTCTTGAAAAGATAAATTCTTCTCCAAGACGCTCACGCAGCTTTGCGGGGATAAACAAACGTCCCTTGGAATCTATTGTGTGTCTATATTCGCCGTAGAACATCGTTTTCCCCTTTCTGTGAGCGATTATTTGAGGTTTCCGTGGGATTTTACTCCAGCACACCCCACTTCGCACCACTTTTATGGGTTAATTATATATTAATGCTCCAAAAATTGCAATAGCGGAGATTTATCAAAAAAAATAATTATGCATACCGTTTCGTCATTTTGACAAGAGCAAAAACCCTTGATTTGCAACACTTTTCGACCTTTTACGATGTCGAACTACGTTGACTATAAGTAAATTTTTAATAATTATGTCAACAAACACTTGTTCGCCAAGGCATGAAATAGCGAAAAGCGTTCCAAAACCATACAAAATTGCAGTAATAATATAGTTTACTCTTGCAAAACTTTGGCGTATAGGCGAAAGTTTTTTTGTTTTTCGATAGGTGCTTCGTTATCTTTTGCAGTTTCGTATCATTTCTTCCATTTTCGGCACTAATATTTCATCGTATATTTTGCGGTTTCAACTAAAAAAAGCAAAAAGAAAAACAGACCTGTCGTTTTTCAGAGACAAGTCTGTTTTATTGCATATTGTATTTTTAAAAACAAGGAATATTTTAGAACAGTCCCGATATTACTCCGTTTTCATCAACATCGATACGTTCTGCAGCAGGAACTTTAGGTAGCCCGGGCATAGTAAGAATATCGCCGGTAAGAACCACAATAAACCCTGCACCTGCAGATACTTTTACATTTTTGACTGTAACAATAAAGTTTTCGGGCGCTCCGAGCTTAGTAGGATCGTCGGAAAAGCTATACTGTGTTTTTGCAATACATATGGGACAGTTTCCAAAACCGAGTGATTCGAGTTTTTTGATTTGTTTCTTTGCAGCAGGCATAACGTTAATTCCGTTACCGCCGTATACCTTTTTAACGACCGCTTCTATCTTTTCTTCGATAGAACCGTCGAGCTCATACGAGAAGGTAAAATCGCCCTGTTCCTCTTCGCAAAGACGCACAACCTCCTTTGCGAGCTCTTCGCCGCCCTTGCCACCGTCAGCCCAAACCGTAGAAAGAACAGTATTTACGCCGAGATCACGGCATTTATCAATAATGAATTCTATTTCATTATCGGTATCCGTCGGAAAACGGTTGACTGCAACAACGCAAGGAAGCTTATACACGTTCTTAATGTTGGAAACATGGCGAAGAAGATTGGGTATACCGCGCTCAAGCGCATTTATATCCTCGTTGCCAAGTTCGGTCTTCGCAAGTCCACCGTGCATTTTAAGAGCACGAACGGTTGCGACAACAACGACTGCATCGGGGGTAAGTCCTGCCATACGGCATTTTATATCGAGGAACTTTTCTGCACCGAGGTCTGCGCCAAATCCTGCTTCGGTAACAGTATAGTCACCCATCTTAAGAGCCATCTTAGTCGCCATAACCGAGTTACAGCCGTGTGCTATATTTGCAAACGGACCTCCGTGAACAAATGCGGGAGTGCCCTCAAGCGTCTGCACGAGATTGGGCTTTAATGCATCCTTCAAAAGCGCTGTCATAGCACCTGCGGCATTGAGTTGTCCGCATCGTACGGGTTCATCGTCATAGGAGTATCCTATGATAATATTAGAAAGTCTACGTTTGAGATCGGTTATTGAATCGGCAAGACACAAAACCGCCATGATTTCGGACGCAACGGTTATGTCGAAGCCGTCTTCGCGAGGCGTACCGTTTGCCGCACCACCCAAGCCATCAACGATAAAGCGTAGCTGGCGGTCATTCATATCAACGCAACGCTTCCATGTGATACGACGAACATCGATATTCAGTGCATTGCCCTGCTGGATATGGTTATCTATCATAGCAGCAAGTAAAGTATTTGCCGCGCCGATAGCGTGGAAGTCGCCCGTGAAGTGAAGATTAATATCCTCCATAGGCACAACCTGTGCATATCCGCCGCCTGCCGCGCCGCCCTTAACACCGAAAACGGGACCCAAGGACGGTTCGCGAAGTGCAACAGTAACGTCCTTGCCGATGAGCTTCAAGCCGTCGGCAAGTCCGATTGTAGTTGTTGTTTTACCCTCACCTGCGGGTGTGGGGGTTATTGCGGTGACGAGTATTAATTTACCGTCCTCGCGATTGGTTTCTTTAAGAAGCGAAAGGTCTATTTTTGCTTTATATTTACCGTATTGCTCGATATACTTTTCGTCAACGTGTGCAGCCGAAGCAATTTCCATTATCGGCTTCATTTGACAGCTTTGTGCTATTTCAATATCGGTTTTATATTGCATAACAAACACCTCTGATAATTATTTAAAATACTTTACGGCCGCTTCAAACATTCTGATATCGTATTCACCGGGAACATTCTTATAAAGACCCGCACCGATACGTTCACTATGACCCATTTTACCGAATACTCTGCCATCGGGAGAGGTTATACCCTCGATTGCACACATAGAGCCGTTGGGATTATAATGCACGTCGCCGGTTGCGTTGCCTTCTAGGTCAACGTACTGAGTTGCGATCTGACCGTTTGCGGCAAGTTCACGAATAAGCTCATCGCTCGCAAGGAATCTACCCTCACCGTGCGATATCGGAACGTTATATACGTCGCCTACATTGGTAAGTGCAAGCCAAGGAGATTTATTCGATGCCACACGGGTACGAACTATACGGGATTGATGCCCTCAAATACTGTTGAACGTAAGACTGGCACAATTTTCATCGGTATCGATGATTCTGCCGTACGGAACAAGTCCGAGCTTGATAAGTGCTTGGAAACCGTTACAGATACCGCACATCAAGCCATCGCGATTTTCGAGAAGGTCGGTTACCCCCTCCTTGATTTCTGCATTACGGAAGAATGCGGTTATAAACTTACCGCTTCCGTCGGGTTCATCACCGCCCGAGAAGCCACCGGGAATGAATATCATCTGTGCAGACTTCAAAGCACTCGCGAATTTTTCTACGCTTTCACGGATACCCGATGCGGAAAGGTTATTGATAACGATGATTTCGGGTTCTGCGCCCGCATCGCGTACTGCCTTTGCGGAATCGTATTCACAGTTCGTTCCGGGGAACGCAGGAATAAGGACCTTGGGCTTCGCGTGCTTTACCGCAGGTGCTACACGTTCAACGGTAGTATAATTATGGGTAGGAATATCGGTCGCGCTATCCTTAATATTGCAAGAATATACACTTTCGAGCTTATCCTCGTAAATGCCCAAAATCTCATCAAGGCAGATTCTTTCCTCGCCGTAAGTAATTGCTTTATCATTCGAGACGGTACCGAGGAGCTTGCCCACCTGTACATCAGGAGTTACCTCGAGCACAAACGAGCCATAGGAATAACCGAAGAGTTCTTGAACGGTTACATTTTCATCGTAATCGAAGCCGAACATATTACCGAAGCACATCTTCATAACAGCTTCTGCAATACCGCCTATACCGGGAGTATAGCAGGAAACAGCTTTTCCGCTTCTTAACAATTCGGTTACCTTATCAAATACCTCAACAAGAGATTCTGCCTTGGGTAATCCGTCGCAGCCAAATTCAGGCGAAATAACAACAACCTTATTGCCTGCCTGCTTAAATTCAGGAGAGACAACCTCGTTTGCTTTACCTGCAGTAACCGCAAACGAAACAAGTGTCGGAGGCACGTTAATATCCTCAAAGGTTCCGCTCATAGAGTCCTTGCCGCCGATAGATCCGATGCCGAGCTCCATTTGTGCTCTGAATGCACCGAGAAGTGCAGCAAGAGGCTTACCCCAACGCTTTGCATCCTTGCCCAAGCGTTCGAAATATTCCTGGAAGGTAAGATATACATCCTTGAATTCAGCACCGGTAGCAACGAGCTTTGCAACCGATTCAACAACTGCCAAATATGCACCGTGGAAGGGGCTCTGCTCGGTAATAAATGGATTATAACCCCAAGACATATACGAGCAATTATCGGTATGCTTCTTTTCAACCGATATCTTTTGAACCATTGCCTGAATGGGAGTATGCTGATATTTGCCGCCGAATGGCATCAAAACAGTACCTGCACCGATAGTAGAGTCAAAGCGTTCAGAAAGGCCGCGCTTCGAACAAATATTAAGGTCGGATGCGATCGCCTTATAGTTTTCGGTAAAGCTGCCCGAAACCTCTTTTTGAGTATGATTGCAAGCAGGTGCTTCAACGGTAATATGCTTATCAGCGCCGTTGGAATTCAAGAATTCACGGCTGATATCTACTATTTTATTGCCGTTCCAATGCATAATCAAGCGGGGCTCTGCTTGAACTGTCGCAACCTGAACAGCGCTCAGGTTTTCGGTATAGGCAAGCTCGAGGAAGCGTTTTACGTCCTTTGCTTCTACAACAACTGCCATACGCTCCTGAGATTCGCTTATAGCAAGCTCGGTTCCATCGAGGCCGTCGTACTTTTTGGGAACGGCATCAAGATTTATAATCAAGCCGTCGGCAAGCTCGCCGATAGCAACCGAAACACCGCCGGCGCCAAAGTCGTTACAGCGCTTGATAAGCTTACTTGCTTCGGGATTACGGAACAAGCGCTGAAGCTTACGTTCCTCGGGTGCATTACCCTTCTGAACCTCGGCTCCGCAGGATTCCAATGATTTGGACGTATGTGATTTGGAGGAACCGGTTGCACCGCCACAGCCGTCACGTCCGGTTGCGCCGCCGAGCAATATTACGGCATCGCCTGCTTCAGGACGCTCGCGGCGAACGTTTTCTGCAGGAGCAGCCGCGATAACTGCACCGATTTCCATACGTTTTGCCGCATAACCTGGGTGATAGATTTCATCTACTATACCCGTTGCAAGACCGATCTGGTTACCGTAAGACGAATAACCTGCTGCCGCTGTAGTAACTATCTTACGCTGAGGCAATTTACCCTTGATGGTTTCGGAAACGGGCTTCAACGGATCTGCCGCGCCGGTAACACGCATAGCACCGTACACGTAAGATCTACCGGAAAGCGGGTCACGGATAGCGCCACCGATACAAGTAGCCGCGCCACCGAAGGGTTCGATTTCGGTGGGATGGTTATGTGTTTCGTTCTTAAAGAGGAGCAACCACGGTTCTGTTACGCCGTCCACCTCGATATCGAGCTTAACGGTGCAAGCGTTGATTTCCTCGGATTCATCGAGATGTTCCAATTTGCCGTTCTTTTTGAGGTATCTTACCGCGAGAGTAGCGATATCCATAAGGCAAATAGGTTTAGTTCTGCTAAGCTCCTTACGGGTAGCGACATATTCATCGTACGCCTTTTTAAGAAGTTCGTCCTCGAAGGTTACGTTATCTATAACCGTGAGGAATGTGGTATGACGGCAGTGGTCAGACCAATAAGTATCAATCATTTTGATTTCGGTTATGGTCGGATCGCGATCTTCCTTTTGGAAATATTCCTGGCAGAAGATTATATCGTCGATGTCCATGGCCAAGCCATATTCGTTTATGAACGCTTCCAAGCCCGCACGATCAAGCTTTATAAAGCCGTCAAGCGTACGAACGGTTGTGGGAATTACATAATCGGAAGCGAGCGTTTCGGGCTTTTCGAGCGATGCTTCGCGCGATTCAACAGGGTTGATAACGTATTTCTTGATAGCCGCAATCTCGGTTTCGGAAAGGTTACCGTAGAGCACATAAACTCTTGCGGTGCGGATAACGGGACGGTCGCCCTGAGAAATTATCTGAATACACTGTGCCGCAGAGTCAGCACGCTGATCAAACTGACCGGGAAGGTATTCAACAGCGAAAACGACAGAATCACCCAAAGAATCGATATTATCGGAGATTATATCGAGCTGGGGCTCGGAGAATACAGTCTTTTTTGAATAATCGAACAGTTCTTCGGAAATGTTTTCCGCATCGTAACGGTTGAAAAGACGAACATCTGTAAGCGATTCAATACCTAACAGAGTGCGAGCATCGGAAAGAAGCGCGTTTGCTTCAAGCGCGAGTTCTTTTTTCTTTTCTACAAATACTCTGTATACCATTATTTCACCTCCGGTGCTTTTAGCGCACGCGCGCCGATATCACGGCGGATATAAGAATTTTCGAATTTTATCTGACCGACAAGTGCATACGAATTGTCGATTGCTTCAGAAAGCGAATTGCCGAGTGCGGTAACACCCAAAACTCTGCCACCTGACGTTACGAGCACACCATCCTTGATTGCCGCGCCTGCAACATAAACGTTATCTGCAACGGAATCGGGAATATCAATAGCATATCCCTTCTTGTAGCTTTCGGGGTAGCCCTTAGATGCCATAATTACACAGCAAGCGTTCTTTTCGCAGAATTTAACCTCAATTTCACCAAGGCGTTCCTCGGTAACTGCCTGCATAACGGTAAGCAAGTCGCTTTCGAGCAAGGGTAGAACGACCTGTGTTTCGGGATCGCCGAAGCGACAGTTATATTCGATTACTTTAGGGCCGTCCTTAGTAAGCATCAATCCGAAATACAAACAGCCCTTAAAGCGTCTTCCCTCGGAGTTCATAGCATTGATAGTGGGAAGGAATATTTTTTCCATGCATTCCTTTGCAACCGTTTCGGTATAATACGGGTTAGGTGCAATAGTGCCCATACCGCCCGTATTCAATCCGGTATCTCCTTCGCCCACACGTTTATGGTCCATAGAGGAGATCATAGGAACAACGGTACTACCGTCGGTAAAGGAAAGCACCGAAACCTCGGATCCTTCCAAAAACTCTTCGATGACTACCCTATCGCCGCTCTTGCCGAACGCCTTATCGCACATCATAGACTTGATTGCATCAACCGCTTCTTCACGGGTAAATGCAATTATAACACCCTTGCCGAGTGCCAAGCCGTCTGCCTTGATAACGGTAGGAATAGGGGCGGTTGCGATATATTCGAGCGCTTTATCGACGTTATCGAACACCTCACAGGCCGCAGTGGGTATGCCGTATTTCTTCATTAATTCCTTGGAGAAAACCTTACTACCCTCGATAATAGCCGCGTTTGCACTAGGTCCGAAGCAAGGAATACCCTTTGCCTCAAGAGCATCTACACAGCCGAGCACCAACGGATCGTCGGGTGCTACAACAGCATAATCGATAGAGTTTTCCACCGCGAAATCAACGATTTTTTCTATATCCTTTGCACCGATATTTACACAAATCGCATCTCGTGCGATACCTCCGTTGCCGGGGAGAGCATAAATTTCGGTAACGTTTTTGTTTTCCTTGATTTTTCTGATGATGGCGTGTTCTCTTCCACCGCCACCGACTACAAGTATTTTCATTTAGCCTCCGAAATCAATGGTGGAACAAACGCATTCCCGTGAATGCCATTGCCATATTATATTTATTGCAACAATCAATAACTGCATCGTCGCGGATAGATCCTCCGGGCTCTGCAATATACTTTACGCCGCTCTTATACGCTCTTTCGATATTATCGGAGAACGGGAAGAATGCATCCGAGCCGAGTGCAACATCGGTAATCGTATCAAGATATTCGCGCGCTTCTGCCTCAGTAAGCGGTTCAGGCTGTTCGGTAAAGAACTTCTGCCAGATACCGTCTGCACAAACGTCTTCTTCGTTTTTGTTGATATAGCCGTCAATAACGTTATCTCTGTCAGCTCTGCCTATACCATCCTTAAACGGAAGGTTCAACACCTTTTCGTGCTGACGCAAGAACCAGGTATCCGCCTTGGTACCTGCAAGGCGTGTGCAGTGAATTCTCGACTGCTGACCTGCACCGACACCGATAGCCTGTCCGTCTACAGCATAGCAAACCGAATTGGACTGAGTATATTTGAGAGTAATAAGTGCAATTATAAGGTCGCGCACTGCGCTTTCGGGAAGTTCTTTATTTTCGGTAACCACGTTACCAAGAAGCGCCTTATTGATTTCGAAATTGTTTCGTCCCTGCTCGAAGGTGATGCCGTAAACCTGCTTATGTTCGATTTCTGCGGGAACATAGTAGGGGTCTATCTTAACGACGTTATAGCTACCCTTACGCTTTGCCTTGAGTATTTCGAGTGCTTCAGGCTCATAACCGGGAGCAATTATACCGTCGGACACCTCGCGCGCAATCATTTTTGCAGTAGTAACATCGCAAACGTCGGAAAGTGCAACCCAGTCGCCGAAGGAGCACATTCTATCAGTGCCTCTTGCTCTTGCATAAGCGCAAGCGAGAGGAGATTCATCAAGTCCTTCAATATCGTCAACGAAGCATGCTTTTTTGAGCTTATCGGAAAGAGGAACGCCGACAGCCGCAGAGGTAGGGCTTACGTGCTTAAACGAAGTAACCGCAGGAAGACCGAGTGCCTCCTTGAGCTCCTTTACAAGCTGCCATGAATTGAACGCATCGAGGAAATTGATGAAACCGGGTCTGCCGTTCAAAATTTCGATAGGAAGCTCGCTTCCGTCGTGCATAAATATCTTTGCCGGCTTCTGATTGGGGTTACAGCCGTATTTGAGTTCAAATTCTTTCATTATTTCGTTCCTCGCCAATTATTTATTCTTGTTGATGATTATATTGGTAGCTTCGCTTCCGTCGAGCGGTACGGAACGAACGAAAAGCGAAACTTTATTATCTTCGTTAAGGTTTTCCCAAACCAAGTCTGCAAGCTCTTTTGCAGTATTGGGAAGCGCAACCTCTTCGGGCTCGCCGTAGAAGGAGGGAATGGGATTGCCGTCGCACTTGTAGGTATGGATAAAATGACCGATTCCGTCAAGGGGATTATAGCTATAGAAATATCTTTGGCATGCAGAGGGATCGCCATTATTGCTCTTTAATATAGAGAGCTTATAATGGAAAGTATCCCGGGGTGCATAATAGAGAATACCTGAGATTCTGGGAGTGAAATTAGGTGCATCGGGTTCAAATTCACGGGTGTGAAGAGCCTTTTCAAACGAAAATCCGTCTTCGCCGTTTTCTTTGATGTAATCATATACAGTGTTGGTCTGATCGCCGTTTGTAATGATATCCATATCGCCTATTCTGAGATAAGGGTTATAGATAATAAGCGAAGGGTCTTCGAGCTTGGATTCATCGAACGCCTTGGTACGCATACCGTTTTCAAACGCTTCAAAGATACGGTTGCGGGAATTTGCGCTTCTGCCCATTATAAAGTATGCAATCATTGCATTTTTACCGTCAGCCGACTTACCGATAACGATACCTCTGCCGGGATATGAATTTTCGCTCAATAAAGTTTTAAGATCGTACAATGCCATTATTTATCACCTATTATCCTTTTTTAAACTAAAGCAAACTTTTTCGACAGATTCGGGAAGTATTTTCCACTCTGCCTCTTCCATAACACGCTTTTGAAGTATTTCGGGTGTATCCCCTTCCTTTACCTCAACCGCTTTTTGCATTATGATTTCGCCGCCATCGGGAATCTCGTTTACGAAATGAACAGTTGCACCCGTTACCTTAACTCCGTATTCAAGCGCTGCCTCGTGAACGTAAAGTCCGTAAAATCCTTTACCGCAGAACGACGGGATAAGTGCAGGGTGAACGTTAATAATGCGTTTGGGGTACGTTTTTGTGAAATCCTCGCTAAGAATCGACATAAAGCCCGCAAGTACGATGATCTCGATACCATTCTCCGAAAGCAATTCCTTTATTTTCGCCTCGAACGCTTCGGCAGAGCCAAGCTCCTTTTTCAGAACAACAGCAGTCGCAATGCCCGCATTCTTCGCTCTTTCAAGCGCGTATGCATTTGCATTGTTGGAAATAACAAGTTTAATTTCGCCGCTTTTGATTATTCCGCTATTTTGAGCATCTATCAGTGCTTGCAGATTCGTTCCGCCGCCTGAAACGAGAACAGCTATTTTCACAGGCATTTCGTTTCCCCTTTCAATAAACAACAATAGGCATAGACGCCTGACGACGCCTATGTCATTGTTTTGATAATTATTCGATAATGATTTTTTCTTCAGAAGCTACAATTTCACCGATAAGGTATGCATCAATACCGTTAGCCTTGAGAATATCGATAGCCTTTTCAGCATCGGTTGCAGGTACGACAATACTCATACCAACGCCCATATTGAAGGTATTATACATATCACGTTCGCTGATATTTCCCTTCTTTGCAATAAGATCGAAGATAGGAAGAACGCGAACCGACGCCTTATCGATCTTTGCACCCAGGCCGTCGGGAATGCTACGCGGGATATTTTCGTAGAAGCCGCCACCGGTGATGTGCGAAATACCCTTAACGTCAACCTGGTCAAGAAGCGCAAGAACCGGCTTAACGTAAATTTTAGTGGGAACGAGAAGCGTTTCCGCGATCGTTGCACCGTCAAGCTCTTCACAAGGCTGATAAAGTTCGGGATTGTTGTTATCGATATCAAACACCTTACGGCAAAGCGAAAAGCCGTTGGAATGAATACCGGTAGAGGGCAATGCGATGACCACGTCGCCGGCAGCCATTCTCTTGTTATCGATTATCTTCTTTTTATCAACAACACCTACGGTGAAGCCTGCAAGGTCATATTCATCAAGAGGCATCATGCCCGGATGCTCTGCGGTTTCGCCGCCGATGAGCGCCGCGCCCGACTGAACACAGCCCTCTGCAACGCCTGCTACGAGCTCAGCGATCTTTTCGGGATAGTTCTTACCGCAAGCAATATAATCGAGGAAGAACAATGGCTTTGCACCTACGCAAACAACATCGTTTACACACATAGCAACGCAATCGATACCGATGGTATCGTGCTTATCCATAAGTATGGCGAGCTTAAGCTTTGTGCCTACGCCGTCAGTGCCCGAAACGAGTACGGGTTCTTCCATTCCTGCAATATTCAAGCCGAAGCAACCGCCAAATCCACCGACATCGTCGAGGCAACCTTCGTTTTTGGTGCGGGCGATATGTTTTTTCATAAGTTCGACAGCCTTGTAGCCTGCGGTAATATCAACACCTGCAGCTGCATAGCTTTCGGATCTGGACTGATTATGCATATTTTTTATTCCTTTCCGCTCCAACAATACGTGCAGAGCTTAGATCGGTCGATGCCGATTGCTTTGATTATTCCTTCGAGTGATTGGAATTCAAGTGATGCAAATCCCAATTTATCACATATAGCTTTTCTGAATTTCTGACCGCGCTCGGTTGACGAATCGCTATATTCAGCAATATATTTGAAGCCTTCTTCTCCTTCAAGCTCCATTATAATTCGTCTGCCGAGAAGGTCCATATCATCTTTATTACGCGAGAAATTAAGATATTTACAGCCGTACATTATAGGCGGGCAGGCAGAACGCATATGAACCGCCTTTGCACCGTTTTCATAAAGGAAATCGATTGTTTCCTTTAGCTGTGTTCCGCGAACAATAGAATCGTCCACGAAAAGCAGGTTTTTGCCGATAATAAGATCGTGTATCGGTATCTGCTTCATCTTAGCAACCTTACAGCGTTCTGCCTGACGTGAGGACATAAAGCTGCGAGGCCAAGTGGGAGTATATTTAATAAACGGACGCGCAAACGGAACACGACTTTTATTCGCATATCCTATTGCGTGAGGAGTACCCGAATCGGGAACGCCGCCAACATAGTCGATATCGTTATACTTACCTGTGGCGATATCGTTTTCTGCCATTATCTCTCCGTTGCGGTAGCGCATAACCTCTACGTTTACACCCTCGTAATCGGATGTAGAATATCCATAATACGACCAAAGAAACGCACAGATACGCATTTCCTTGCCGGGTGCTGACAATTGCTTTACACCTTCGGAGGTAAGCTCGACGATTTCGCCGGGGCCTAATTCTTTTTCATCGTCGTAGCCCATTTTTTTATAGGCAAACGATTCGAAAGAAACACTCATACCGTCGTCACATCTGCCAACTAAAACCGGAGTTCTGCCAAGCTTATCACGAGCGGCAATTATAGTTCCGTTATCGCGAAGCACCAAAATAGACGCAGAGCCTTCGATAAGTTCCTGCGCGTATTTGATACCCTCGACAAAATCGTCCTTACGATTTATAAGTGCAGCAACAAGCTCGGTGTTATTTACCGAACCACCCGTCATAGCGTCGAAATGGTCATATCCCGATTTCAAGCAATGCTCGATAAGCGCATTTGCATTATTTATGACACCAATAAAGCACACAGCATACGCACCCAAACGCGAGCGTATAAGAAGCGGTTGAGGCTCGGAATCGGAAATACAACCGATAGCGGAGCAACCCTTCATATCCTCTAAAACGTGGTCGAACTTTGTTCTGAACGGTGAGTTTTCAATATTATGTATTACGCGTTGAAGCCCGATTTCTTTATCGTATGCCGCCATACCGCCACGTCGTGTGCCGAGGTGCGAATGGTAGTCAGTTCCAAAAAAGACGTCAGCGAGACAATCACGCTTCGACGCTACACCAAAAAATCCACCCATGGAGTTGTCCTTACCTTGTGAAAATTCTATTTATGCAAAGAAAAGCTCGGAAAGAGTCATAGGATCGATATATTCGCCGTTCTTATAAACACGCATATTGCCCGATGCGATTTCATCGATAAGCATTACGCTTCCGTCTGCATCATAACCAAATTCAAATTTGATATCGTAAAGAACAAGTCCCTTTTCCAAAAGATCATCGGCAAAGATCTGAGTGATCTTTTGAGTCATAAGCTTAATATCGTCATACTGTTCCGCAGTCATAACGCCAAGGTCAACAAGTCCATCCTTAGTAACAAGGGGGTCGCCCTTTGCATCGTTCTTAAACGTAGTTTCGACGTATGCGGGAAGGTCAGCGCCTTCTTCAATATAATCGCTGTAACGGCGATAGAAGCTACCAACCGCCTTATGACGACAGATAACCTCAAGGCCCTTACCAAATGCCTTTGCGGGGAGAACCTCCATAGTAGTATTTTCAATATCCGCGCTGATATAATGAGTCTTTATACCTGCGGCATTTACCTTTTCGAAGAAATAAACGGACATACGAAGGTTAACGTCGCCAACGCCATCGATGGTAAGTCCTACCGAGTTTTCGCCCGGATCGAACACACCGTCCTTACCTGTACAATCATCCTTAAATTTGAGAAGATAATTGCCGTTATCAAGTGCGAATACGTCTTTGGTTTTGCCGGTATAAACAAGTTTCATTTTTATATCTCCTATTTGTTAAAATACGTAAATTAAAGTCTTGATGCGATATCCGCATCCTTGAGTAAAACAGCCTCTGCATCGGAAGCGCGCTTTGCATCAAGTTTTGCGGCTAGTTCTTTATCTTCAACCGCAAGTATCTGTGCGGCAAGAAGTGCCGCGTTTGCACCGCCGTTTACAGCAACAGTGGCAACGGGAATACCCGTAGGCATCTGAACGGTAGCAAGTAATGCATCCATTCCGTCAAAAACAGGTCCTTTACAAGGAATGCCGATAACGGGCAAGGTTGTATTTGCCGCAAGCGCGCCTGCCAAATGAGCCGCCATACCTGCCGCCGCAATTATAACACCGAAGCCGTTAGCGCGCGCATTAACGGAAAATTCGCGAGCCTGTTCGGGAGTACGATGCGCAGAATAAACGTGTACCTCAAACGGGATGCCGAGTGAAGTAAGCATATCGGTTGCTTTTTTGATGATGGGAAGGTCGCTATCACTACCCATTACTATGCCAACTTTTTTCATACTTTCTCCTTTTTAAAACAAAAAAGGGCGCACTTACTCAAGAGCAAATGCGCCCAGACGGTCGGCTTGATTTGTCGAAAACAACATCTTGATTTCGACGTGTTCTTTGTTCCTTTGTGGTGCTCCACAATTATCCGTCAGTCGCAAAGAACCTACGCTTGCGATTATACCATAACGCAACTTTAGTGTCAATACGAAATGGTACAAATTTCAGCGTTTTTATTCATATTTTTAGTACAGATTCGCAATACGCGCAACGCTTTACATCACTACCGTTTTTAGTTTCGGCAAGAGGAGCAAGCTCAGTTTCCTTAACTCTGATGCAACGCGAGTTTTCACATATTGCACCCTCGGTTTTTTCGAAATTGCGTTTTTCTGCAACAGGATATATTTTTGCTTCGGTCAAAAGCTTTAAAATAAGCGCTTTACGCACATTTTTGCCGTTTGCAACCTGCTTGAAATAGCAAGCTCTGGGGTCATCGTCAACTTCAACGCTGATTTCATCTACGCGAGGAAGCGGATGAAGTATTGACATATCGGACTTAGCATTTTTTAGCTTGTCGGCAGTAAGCACGTAACAGCCCTTTAGCCTTGCATATTCCTTGGGATCATCAAAGCGTTCTGCCTGAACACGAGTCATATACAATATATCCAGTTCGGGAAGTGCCTTTTCAAGATCCGCAATTTCTTCATACGGGATATTATTCTTTTCGATAACTTCCCGCTTTGTATATTCGGGCAATTTAAGCTCTTCGGGAGAGATGAGAACAATTTTTATGCCCGTATAACGAGAAAGCGCATTTATAAGCGAGTGAACCGGTCTGCCATACTTCAGGTCGCCGCAAAAACCTACGGTAAGATTATTAAAACGACCTTTTTCGCGGTATATGGTAACCAGATCGGCAAGGGTTTGTGTGGGATGCGCATGGCCTCCGTCACCTGCGTTTATTACGGGTACGCTTGCATACATTGATGCAACCAAGGGAGCTCCCTCAAGCGGGTGGCGCATAGCGATTATATTGGAATAGCAGCTAACAACGCGTGAGGTATCGGCAATCGTTTCGCCCTTTGATACCGAGGTGTTTTTCGCATCGGAAAAGCCAATAATGCTTCCGCCCAATTCAAGCATTGCCGCTTCAAAGCTCAATCTTGTACGTGTGGACGGCTCAAAAAACAGGGTTGCGAGTATTTTTCCCTTACAGCATTCGCTGTATTTTTCGGGAGATTCGATCATATCGCAAGCTGTTGCTACAAGCTCGTCGATTTCTTCGACGGTAAGATCGAGGATATCTATAACGCTTTTCATGCCTTTGCTCCGTTTACTTCAAGATATTTCTTGATACGTTCTACGTTTTCCTTGTTGCTTTCGTCCTCTTCGAGATATTCGATGATATCGTAAACGTCAACTACCGAATACACGGGGAATCCAAATTCATCGGCAACCTCCTGCATAGCAGACTTATCGGTTTTCCCCTTTTCCTTTCTGTCTACCATAACGAAGGTAGCGGCAACCTTAACGTCTTCGAGTCCGCCTAGGATCGCCATACTTTCACGGATAGCGGTGCCTGCGGTGATAACGTCTTCAACGATCACAACCTCTTCGCCCGCCTTCGGGACATAGCCTACAAACACGCCGCCTTCGCCGTGGTCCTTTGCTTCCTTACGGTTAAAGAAGAAGGGAACGTCCAAGCCCTCCTTGGAAAGTGCGATAGAGGAAGAAACCGCGATAGAAATACCCTTATATGCAGGACCGTAAAGCACAGTTCTTTTATTGTCTATTTTTTCGAAATATGCCTTTGCGTAAAATTCGCCGAGTTTGGCGATCTGGTCGCCTGTCTTTATATCGCCTGCATTGATAAAATAAGGAATTTTTCTGCCGCTTTTAGCAGTGAAATCTCCAAACTTAAGAACGCCCGCACCTTCAAGAAACTGTATAAATTCTCTCTTATAACCTTCCATTTTTAACTCCTTAACCAACAAATTCGTTAATGCAACGCTCGTATGCTGCAACAGGGTCTTCAGCCGCAGTGATAGGTCTGCCCACTACGATATAATCCGAGCCGATTCTATTCGCCTCGGCGGGAGTCATTACACGCTTTTGGTCGCCGATATCACCATCAGCAAAGCGAACGCCGGGGGTTACGGTAACAAATTCGGTACCGCAGGTTTCGTGTACCTTACCTGCTTCGAGAGGTGAACAAACAACGCCGTCAAGTCCTGCCCTTTTTGCATTTTCAGCATAGTGCATAACCACCTTATCGATAGGCTCCTTGATAAGAAGGTCATTTTCCATACTTTCCTGATCGGTAGAGGTAAGCTGAGTAACAGCAATAAGCATAGGACGGGTTCCGTCGGGACGGGTGAGACCTTCGATTGCCGCTTCCATCATACGAACAGTGCCACCTGCGTGAAGGTTGCACATATCTACGTCAAGGCGAGAAAGAACTGCCATTGACTTTTTAACGGTATTGGGAATATCGTGAAGCTTCAAATCGAGGAATATTTTATGTCCTCTTGCCTTAAGCTCGCGAACGATAGAAGGGCCTTCCGCATAGAAGAGCTCCATACCGATTTTCACAAACGGTTTTTTGTCGGTGAATTTATCGAGAAATGCAAATGTCTGCTCCGCGCTCGAAAAATCGCAAGCAATAATTACATCCTTACCCATTTTTTGCCACTCCTATTATATCTTTTAAATTTTCGATTCTATATTTTTCCATTACGCGAGGAAGATCCTCAATGATATTCTTGCAGGCATACGGGTCGACAAGGTTTTGTGCGCCTACCTCAACCGCAGTTGCACCCGCAAGCATCATTTCTATAACATCCTCGGCACAGCTTACACCGCCCATACCGATAACCGGCACATCGACCGCGTTTGCAACCTGATATACCATACGAACTGCCACGGGAAAGATCGCCTTGCCCGAAAAACCGCCCATTTTGTTGGCAATTATCGGCTTTTTACTGCGCAAATCGATGCGCATACCGAGCAGAGTATTTATGAGACTGATACCGTCCGCACCTGCTTTTTCGCACGCCTTTGCTATTGCAACTATATCGGTAACGTTAGGCGAAAGCTTTAATATGACCGGTTTTTTGGTGACCGATTTAACAGCGCGAGTCACCTCTGCCGCGGCTTCGGGATCGGTGCCGAAGCTCATACCGCCTCCGTGAACGTTAGGACAGCTTATATTTACCTCAAGCCAACCGACTTGCACGCATTTATCAAGGCGTTCGCAAGTGTATGCATAATCATCGACAGAAAAGCCGCTGACATTTGCCATTACCTTTTTATTGAAGCATTTTTTGAGTTTAGGAAGTTCTTCGGAAATAACCTTATCAACGCCGGGATTTTGAAGCCCTACGGCATTTATCATGCCCGCGGAACATTCCGCTATTCTCGGTGTAGGATTTCCAAAGCGTGCATCCTTAGTCGTTCCCTTAAAGGAGAACGTGCCGAGCATATTTATATCGTAAAGTTCAGCAAATTCATAGCCAAACCCAAAGGTTCCGCTTGCGGGTATTACGGGGTTATCGAGTGTGATACCGCAAAGCTCTACATTCATTTTTCCCATAATATTTCCTCCTTGACGAGAACAGGGCCTTCCTTGCATATACGCTTGTAGCCCGTAATCGTTTTGCAGGAGCATCCCATACATGCGCCGAATCCGCATCCCATACGTTCCTCGAAGCTATACTGACCCGAGGTCTTTGATGCCGAATAGACCGCCTTGAGCATAGGCTCGGGTCCGCAACAGTAGGTATAGGTATAGTCCGAATTTTCCATAAGTGCGGTAACGAAGCCCTTTGTACCGTGGCTACCGTCGACCGTTGTCACGCTAACCTCACAGCCGAGTGACTTGAATTCTTCTTCGTAAAATACCTCGTCCTTTGTGTTAAAGCCGAGTATTACCGAAACCTTTTTACCCTCGGAAATGAGTTTCTTTGCAAGCAGATACATAGGAGGAACGCCGACACCGCCGCCTATAAGCAGAGGTTTTTCGCCCGAAAGCGCGGTATTGTATCCGTTGCCCAAGCCCGTGAGAACATCGAGAGTTCCCGATTTCATTTCGGACATTTTTTCGGTTCCCTTACCTACCACCTTATAGATGATAGTCACGGCATTTTCGTCGCAATCACACACGGATATGGGACGACGGAGAAAAAGTCCGTCGAGCTGAATGTTTATAAACTGACCCGAAGCAGTGATACCCGAGGTGTCGCCTTCCAAGCGCATTCTGTATACGTTTGACGTAAGTTGTTTGTTTTCGGTTATCTGAAACAGAGATTGCTTCATGGTTACCGCCTTTATAATTATTTTTTACGCGTCGATAGTGGATATGGTAAGCGTGGTTTCTTCCAAAACGTCCAAAAGCACGCGTACGGTATCGAGCGAAGTGAAGATTGTTACGTTATTATCGGTAGCACAGCGTCTGATTTCATAGCCATCGCTTGCCTGATCGGGTGCGCTGATATCGCGAGTATTTATAACGTATGCGATATGACCCTGACGGATAGCATCGGGAATTTCGTTACAATCCTCGCTTATCTTTTTGAGAATATGGGTACGGATTCCGTTACTCTTCAAAAACCGTGCCGTACCCTCGGTTGCCTGAATATTGAAGCCGAGATTATAGAAGCGACGGATAAGAGGAAGTGCCTCATCCTTATCCTTATCTGCAACGGTTACGAAAACAGTACCGTAGTTCTGAAGATGTGTGCCGCCTGCCTGAAGTGCCTTATACAGCGCACGGTTAAGCTTATCGTCATAGCCGATTGCTTCGCCGGTGGACTTCATTTCGGGAGAAAGGTATGCGTCGAGTCCTCGGATCTTGCTGAACGAGAACACGGGAACCTTAACGTACCAACGTTTCTTTTCATTGGGATAAATATCGAATATTCCCTGCTCCTTCAAGGATTTGCCGAGAATGACCTCAGTCGCAATATCTGCCAAGCTGTATCCCGTTGCCTTAGAAAGGAACGGTACTGTACGTGAGGAACGAGGGTTTACCTCGATGATAAAGACATTTTCGTCCTTATCAACGATAAACTGAATATTGTAAAGACCTACGATGCCGATGCCCAAGCCGAGCTTCTTGGCATATTGAAGAATGGTGCCCTTTACCTTATCGGAGATACTGAATGCGGGATATACGGAGATAGAGTCACCGCTATGTACGCCCGTACGTTCAACAAGCTCCATTATACCGGGAACGAACACGTCTCTGCCGTCGCAGATTGCATCGACCTCGACTTCCTTACCCTCGATATACTTATCTACGAGAACGGGTTTATCTTCATCAATTTCAACCGCTGTACGGAGATATCTGCGGAGCTGTTCTTCATTAGCAACTATCTGCATTGCTCTGCCGCCGAGAACGAAGCTGGGACGAACGAGCACGGGATAGCCGATTTCAGCCGCAGCATTGATACCGTCTTCGATATTGGTTACTGCCTTACCCTTGGGCTGAGGAATATTAAGCTCTTCAAGTATCTTTTCAAACGAATCGCGGTTTTCGGCACGTTCGATAGCGTCGCAATCGGTACCGATAATCTTCACGCCGCGCTTCATAAGCGGCTCTGCAAGGTTGATAGCAGTCTGGCCTCCAAGAGAAGCGATAACACCGATAGGCTTTTCGAACTCGATGATATTCATTACGTCTTCGGGAGTGAGCGGTTCGAAATAGAGCTTATCAGCCGTGGTATAGTCGGTAGAAACGGTTTCGGGGTTATTATTAACGATGATCGCCTCATAGCCCGAGTTTTTAATAGTAGTTACCGCATGAACGGTAGAATAGTCGAACTCAACGCCCTGACCGATACGGATAGGACCTGCACCGAGAACGACGATTTTTTCCTTATCGGTAAGCACAGATGCGTTTTCGCCGGTATAAGACGAATAGAAATAAGGAATATACGCGCCCGTGTGGCAGGTATCTACCATACGGTATGCAGGGAACATCGAATTTGCCTTTCTGATATTAAAGACCTCGATTTCGGACATGTTCCAATATCTTGCAATAATCTTGTCGCAGAAGCCTAGCTTCTTTGCCTCGTAAAGCACGTCAATATTGCCAACGTTAGCTTTAATTCCAGCTTCAGTCTTTACGATATTTTCGAACGCTTCGAGGAAATACTTGGTGATTTTGGTGATTTCAAAGAGCTGATCAACCGACACGCCGCGACGCATAAGCTCGCAGATAGCGAACACGTTATCATCCTTGAATTCCTTGATATATACAAGCATATCCTCGGTGGACATATTTTCGAATTTGGGTATCTGATAATGGTCCGCGCCGGTTTCGAGCGAACGAACTGCCTTAAGCAAGCATTCTTCGAGATTCGAGCCGATACTCATAATTTCACCGGTCGCCTTCATCTGAGTACCCAAGGTATTTGGAGCAGTTGCAAATTTATCAAACGGGAATCTGGGAAGCTTCGCGATAATATAATCAAGCTTCGGTTCAAAAGCCGCGTTGGTGTTTGCAATAGAAATATCCTCAAGCGCCATACCCACAGCGATTTTTGCGGTAACGCGTGCGATCGGATAGCCGCTTGCCTTGGAAGCAAGTGCGGAGGAACGCGAAACTCGAGGATTTACCTCGATAAGATAATACTGACTCGAATCGGGATCGAGCGCGAACTGAACGTTACAGCCACCCTCTATCTTCAATTCGCGAATGATCTTTATAGCGCTGTCGTTAAGCATTTTAAGGTCATGGTCATTAAGCGTCATAATAGGCGCAACAACAAGAGAGTCGCCGGTATGTACGCCTACGGGGTCGATATTTTCCATACCGCAGATGGTTATAGCGTGGTCATTAGAGTCGCGCATAACCTCGAATTCGATTTCCTTATAACCCTTAACGCTCTTTTCGATAAGAACCTGATGAACGGGAGAAAGCTTAAACGCGTTAACGCCGATTTCGATGAGCTCTTCCTCGTTATATGCAAAGCCGCCACCGGTGCCGCCGAGCGTGAACGCAGGACGAAGAACAACGGGATAGCCAATTTCGGCAGCCGCCTTCTTTGCTTCTTCGATATTATAGGTAATTTCGGAGGGGATAGTGGGCTCACCTATTGACTGGCAAAGCTCCTTGAACAGTTCTCTATCCTCTGCTCTTTCAATGCTTTCGCTGCTCGTGCCGAGAAGTTCCACCTCGCATTCGCGAAGTACGCCCTTCTTTTCAAGCTGCATAGCAAGGTTCAAGCCCGTCTGTCCGCCGATACCCGGCAAAATAGCGTCGGGGCGTTCGTAACGGAGGATTTTTGCAATATATTCAAGCGTAAGGGGCTCCATATAAACCTTGTCCGCAATAGAGGTGTCGGTCATTATTGTTGCGGGGTTGGAGTTACAATGCACTACCTCGTAGCCCTCTTCCTTTAATGCAAGACAAGCCTGAGTGCCCGCATAGTCGAATTCAGCCGCCTGACCGATGACTATAGGACCCGAGCCGATGATCAATATCTTTTTAAGGTCTGTTCTTTTTGCCATTTCATTGCCTCCGTATATTTAACAATCATTATTTTTCTTATAAACTATTTCACCGTTGCAAACCGTAAGCTCGCACACTCCGTTAAGCGTTTCTCCGAGAAAGGGGGTTGCTTTACCCATTGACAAAAACTCATTGGGGTCAACCGTGAATTCTTTATTTAAATCCCAAACGGTAATATCGTTACCCATCGGGATTCCGAAGCGTTTGCGAGGATTTATACAAAGCAGATCCACAAGACGCTCGAGCGTTATGAAGCCCGTTTTTACAAGCTTGGTATAAAGAACCGGAAGTGCAGTTTCTATACCGACGATTCCGAACGCGCTTTTTTCCAAGCCTTTTCCCTTTTCTTCAGCAGAGTGCGGTGCGTGGTCGGTTGCGATCATATCTATTGTGCCGTCGGCGATACCCTCCAGCAACGCGAGCTTGTCCTCTCTGCTTCGAAGCGGCGGATTCATTTTGAATCTTCCGTCCTCTTGCAAATCATTTTCGTCCATAACAAGATAATGTGGACCCGTTTCGCAGGTTATATCAACGCCATCCTTTTTCGCCTGACGGATAAGCTCGACGCTTTCCTTGGTAGAAATATGGCAGACGTGGTAAGCACATCCGGTTTCCTTTACAAGCTCTATATCTCTGGCTATCTGCTCGTATTCGCTTGCAGAGCAGATGCCCCTATGGTTATGCTTTTTGGCATATACTCCGTCGTGGATATATCCACCCTTTAAAAGCTCGTTTACCTCGCAGTGAGCAACTATCATTTTACCGAGTGATTTTGCCTTGAACATAGCAGCACGCATCATTTCATCTTCCTGGACGCCTCTGCCGTCGTCTGAAAAAGCGATAGCGTTTTCTGCCATAGCTTCCATATCGGAAAGCTCGTTTCCAGCTTCATTAACCGTTATTGCCGCATAGGGATATACGTTGATGACCGCATCGCGCTTTATGATATCCAGCTGCATAGCAAGGTTTTCCACATTGTCGGGCACGGGCTTTAGGTTAGGCATTGTGCATACTGCGGTATAACCGCCTCTTGCAGATGCGCGCGAACCGGATTTTATTGTTTCTTTATAAGAAAAGCCCGGCTCACGAAAATGCACATGCACATCGCAAAAACCGGGAAAAATACAATATTCTTTAGATTCATTAAGCAAATTGGAAAAAGAGGAAAAAACGCCCTTGGAGTGAGCCGCGATTTCAGGCTGAATGACAGAGGATATGTATTTGTACTTCGTCATAGCAGACATATTTTACCCCTTATTTTACGAAAACTCAAGCCGATTCGACTCGCGTTTGTATTTCTAGAGATTATAGCACAATGAACATATAATTGTCAATATGACATTTCGAACAAAACGATTTTACTTTTGCTCGAAATGTCATAACACTTTATACTATTTGCTTATTCCTCGTCTTCGCCTTCGGCAACATCTTCCCCGTTTTCAAGCTCGGATACCGTAAGATAAACGTTATATGAAAGATCGTCGATGTTTTGACCATCTGCGCCGTTATTAACAGCCACAGCTCGGTACTTGGCATATTCTTCCTTTTTACCGATACCCCCGTAAATTATCGCAAGCAATGAAGCCGCAGGTGTAAAGTTGGGCATTATTTCCAAGGATCTGTGCGCACAGTCAAGTGCATAACCATAAGCATGTACTCTGTAATAAAGCTGTGCAAGATTATTCCAAGCAAAATGGTTATCGCCTTTAATATCTATTGCTTTTTTATAGCAATCCTCCGCTTTTTTAAACTCTCCCTTGTTCACATATAGAATACCCAAATTACTTAGGGTTGATGAATTTTCGGGTTCGGTAACAAGTATGCGCTCATATTCGGAAATTGCAGATTCGGTAAGCCCCCAATCCTGATAGCAACGTGCAGCAAAAAAGCTAACGGTATTAAGATCGTTTCTTCCCAACCTGTTCTTTTTGATTTTATCAAACACAGAAATTGCCTTTTTATATTTATCCTCGTTATAATAACGAATACCCTCAAGAAGCAGCTTGCGCAATTTCGGTTCGCGAGAAAAAGCATTTCCGATCTTGTCTGCATAGAGCTTTTCGTAATAGGACAACGGTTGACGACCTGTATCACGATAGGTACGTGCAAGACGAACTATTGATGCACAAAGCGAAAGCACAAGGATAGAAACGGGGGCGAGGTTTTCGGAATAGCCGGTTCCGTTTGCAACAATATCCCAAACATAAAAGCCTATCGAAAAAACTATTAGTAAAACGAGAATTGCGACAAGTGTTTTGCCTTTTTTCATTGCAAACCTCTAAAGCATATTTTTACGAAGTTCTTCGGGTGTGAATACGCTTAAATACGAAGGAGCGACGTCGAAAACGGTCTTGCATCCGATCATTCCCTCTTTATTCATTCGGTATGCGGCTCTTGCGTATGCAACGATTACCGATGCTGTAAATTCGGGGTTGGAATCGAGCTTTAGGCTATATTCGATTATATGGTTATGCTCCCCATTAAAGCCGGTTTTTCCGCTTCTTATTACAAATCCGCCGTGAGGAATACCGCTATGATCGCGGTCTAATTCTTCCTTGCTTATAAAATGAACGGTGGTGTCGTAATCGGCGAAATAATTGGGCATATTTTTAATTTCGGATTCAATATTCGCCTTGTCCGCGCCTGCCTTTGCTACAACGAAGCATTCACGGATATGCTTTTGTCTTGTCATAAGATCGGGGTTGCTTCCGCTTCTTACCGCCTCGAGTGCGGCTTCAACGGGAATGGTATACTGCTTGCCGTCAAGCACGCCCTCGACCCTGCGAATAGCATCGGAATGACCCTGAGAAACACCTTTGCCCCAGAAGGTATAGTCCCTACCGTAGGGAAGAATCGCGGAAGCATACAAGCGGTTAAGCGAGAACATACCGGGGTCCCAGCCGACAGATATCATAGCAACCTTACCCGATTCCTTTGCGGATGCATCTACGTTTGCAAAGTGCTCGGGAATACGCGCATGGGTATCAAAGCTATCGACAACGTTAAAATACTTTGCCAATTCGGGTGTCTGCACAGGAAGATCCTTTGCACTGCCGCCGCAAAGTATCATAACATCGATATCGTTTACCAAT
>JAZNWF010000038.1:0-37973 GCA_045593165.1 Eubacteriales bacterium | reverse complement strand
TCCAAGAAAAAATACACGGCGAAAAAGACGCCGGGTAAAAGCACTTCAACCAAGACAAAGCAAAATGAGATAAAGGTCGACCGCAGCGAGCTTACACGCTGGATAGTCGGCTTTGTCGCATTTTTTATAATATTAACGTTTATTCCCGCGATAAACAGCGGTTTTTTGGGGAATGCCGTTGCAAAGCTTTTAAAGGGCTTGTTCGGGCCGATGTATTACATCCTGCCGTTCCTTATGCTTGCTGTCGATATTTTTTGGGGCAGAGATCACGCGCATAACGTCGCAAAGGTAAAGTATTTGCTGTATGCGCTCGAATTCGTGTTCATTTCGATAATCGTTCAGGTTGCTGTTGCGGGTGACGATCCGCTTACGATCGGAACGCTGTATTCCACGGGTCAGAATCTGCAGAGCGCGGGTCTTATAAGCGGTATGATCGTACTTCTTATCACAAAGACGATCGGTACTACCGCGGCGATGGTTCTTGCTATATTGGGTATATTCATATGCACCGTTTTGCTTTGCGGCGCAACACCCAAGGGCACCGTGATGGTTATAATAAACTACCTTCGCACCGTCTTTGCGCGTGACGAAGAGGAATCCGATGACGAGGAAGAGGACGAAGAGGAGGCTCCTGCCGTTGTAGCTGCCAAGCAAAAAACGGCTAAAAGGGAATTGCCTCAGCCCGAGCCCGTCGAGGAGCTCCCCGAGGACCCTGCCGAAAGCAAGGACGATTTTTATGTAATTGATGAATATAACGCCGAGCCGGCATCTGCATCCGAGCAGGCCTCCGAGCCGGTTGAAATATCGCCGGTGGCGACCGACGTTGAAGAGGTCAACTCCATACTCGATGATATCGATGATGAGGAGCTTTGCCTCGAGCCGATAGAGGACACACCTTACGTGTTCCCTCCGATAACACTGCTTACGGCAGGTGAATCGGGAAGCTCGGGACCCTCTTCTATGGACGTTGAACGCACGAGCCGTAAATTAGAGGACGTGCTTGCAAGCTTCAACGTAAAGGCGAGAGTTATAAATTCCACCTGCGGACCTACCGTTACGCGTTATGAGGTACAGCCCGAAACGGGTGTGCGTGTAAAGGCTATTGCAAACCTTGCCGATGACCTTGCACTGCACCTTGCGGCAACCTCTATCCGTATTGAAAATATTCCCGGAAAAGCGGCGGTCGGCGTGGAAATCCCCAACCGAAGCGTTTCCACCGTGCGCTTGCGCGGTCTTATAGACAATAATGCGTTCCGCGACGCGAAGAGCCGCCTTTTCTGTGCGCTCGGCGAGGACGTTGCGGGAAATCCCATTTATCTCGATATCGCAAAAATGCATCACCTGCTCGTTGCGGGTGCTACGGGTCAGGGTAAATCGGTATGCATAAACTCGCTTATAGTTTCTTTGCTGTACCGTAACCATCCCAACGACGTAAAGCTTATACTCATCGACCCGAAAACCGTTGAATTTTCGGACTATAAGGATATCCCCCACCTGCTCGTTCCGGTTATAAACGATCCGAAAAACGCCGCAGGCACGTTGAATTGGGCTTGTACCGAAATGGAAAACCGTTACCGATTAATTCAGGAGGTCGGTGCGCGTGATCTTGCGGGCTACAACCTTGCGGTCTCCGATGACCCCGAGCGTCAGATGCTTCCGCAGATCGTTATATTTATCGACGAGTTTGCCGATTTGATGATGACGGCTCCCGACGACGTCGAAACGTCGGTCTGCCGCCTTGCGCAAAAGGCGCGTGCCGCAGGTATGCACCTTGTTATAGGCACACAAAGACCTTCTGTTGACGTTATCACGGGTCTTATCAAGGCGAATATTCCCTCGAGGATCGCACTCACCACCACGTCTCAGGTGGACAGCCGTACCATACTCGATATGGCAGGCGCGGAAAAGCTTCTCGGTAAGGGCGATATGCTTTACAACCCCGTCGGCGCAATGAAGCCTCTGCGTGTTCAGGGCGCATTCGTTGACGGCAAGAGCGAGGTTGCGGCTGTTACCCAGTTTATCAAGGAAGCGGCTCACGCACAGTACGACGAGGCTATTATGAAGCAGATCGAGCAGGAGGCAAAGCTGTGCGGTCTTAAGGGTAAAAAGGCGGCGGCTGTTGCCGAGGAGGCTGACGACGGCGAGGAAAAGATGGATCCGATGTTTATGGACGCTATCGAAACCGCTATCGAATGCGGCACCGTGTCCACTTCGCTCCTTCAGCGCAGGCTTTCGCTCGGATATGCACGTGCGGCGAGGATCATCGACAGAATGGAACGCCGCGGATACATAGGCGAATTCGATGCGGCTACGAAAAAGCGCAGTATTCTTATCACTCGCGAGCAATTTGCCGAGCTCAAGCTCAACGGCGAAGCGAAAAAAGAAGAAACGGTTTAAAAATACAACGAAACACCTTCGGTACTGTCCGAGGGTGTTTTTTGTGTCGGAAAGCGTATAAAAAAGCGGAATAATAACGCTTGTAAAACTAAAAAACACCTTGAAATTTATGCGTGCGTATAATATAATAAGAGGTGATTAAGTATGTCGATTTTTGCAGGTGTTTTTCTGTCGATGCTGGCGGCTATGGGCGTTGCTCTGGCGGTGCTTGATTTTCTTCGTGTGAGGCGTGCAAGGCGGGCGAGCTTTATATGTCTGTGCTTCCGCGAGGAGCTTATCGACGAAAGCGCGTTGCCCGATATGCTTGTGATCTGCCGTACCGACGCCGAGCAGGAGGAGGTAATACGTCGTGTGTGCGATAATGACGGCAGACGGGTATATATCAAAAGATTTTGAAAACGAGGTAAAGGGTTTTGGCGGAGCTGTATCTTGACGGCGTTGTTGAAGATATAATATATTCAAACGGCGATAACGGATACACCGTCTGCGTTATAAACTGCGGCGGCGACCCGATAACGCTCGTCGGCATAATGCCCTATCTCGGAGAGGGCGAAACGATTCGCGTGCAGGGCGAATGGCAGGTGCATTCCACGTTCGGCAGGCAGTTCCGCGTGAGCTATTTCGAAAAAAAGCTTCCCACCACGTCCGCGGCGATACTTAGATATCTTTCCTCGGGCGCGATAAAGGGCGTCGGCCCCGTGACTGCGGAAAGAATAGTCGAGCGGTTCGGCGAGGATGCGCTCGAGGTAATAGAAAACAATCCGCGCTGGCTGTGCGATATAAGCGGTATTTCCCCAAAGCGTGCCGATTCGATACATAAAAGCTATACCGAGCAATTCGGTATGCGCAACGTTATGATGTATTGTAACGAATTTTTCGGACCCGCGCTTTCGGTAAAAATATTCAAGGCGTACGGCTCTGCCGCGATAGATATCATCAAAAAAACACCATACCGTCTGTGCGACGATATTCAGGGCATAGGATTTGAAAAGGCGGACAGGGTTGCGATGTCGCTCGGATTCCCCTCGGATTGCCCCGAGAGAACCGAAGCGGGCATTATACATACGCTTAACGTCGCGAGCATGAACGGCGGACATTGTTATCTGCCCGAAAACGAGCTTGCCGAGGCGGCTTCGCGTATATTGGGCGTGCGGCGGGAATCGGTGCTTACCGCCGCGGACAGATTGACGGCAAACGAAAGATTAAAAAAATTCACGATAGATGAAGATACCGCGTACGCGCTTACCGAGCTTTATTCGTCCGAGGTGTATATTGCCGCAAAGCTTCACGCGCTGGCGGATTTTAAATTTCCTTACGTGCTCGAGGGATTGGACGAGCAGATAACCGCGCTCGAGCAGACCTACGGCATCACCTATGCCGAGGAGCAGAGAGAAGCTATAAGCTATGCGCTTACGGGAGGCGTTACCGTTATAACGGGCGGTCCCGGTACGGGTAAAACAACGATAATTAAGGCGATACTCGCCATTTGCGATATTTTAAAATTCTCCTGCGTGCTTGCCGCGCCTACGGGCAGAGCGGCGAAGCGAATGTTCGAATCGTCGGGCAGGGAGGCTAAAACGATCCACCGAATGCTCGAGGCGAGCATTTCGGATAACGGGGCTCATCACTTTTCGCGCGATGAGGATAACCCCATAAGCCAAAAGGTAATAATTATCGACGAAATGTCGATGGTGGACACCAATTTGATGTGCGCACTGCTCAAGGCGGTAAAGACGGGAAGCTATCTTATACTGATAGGCGACCCCGATCAGCTGCCGCCCGTCGGACCGGGCAACTGCCTGAACGATATTATCGCGTCGGAGCGATTCAACGTTGTTAAGCTGAATAAAATTTTCCGTCAGGCAGAGGAAAGCCTTATAGTAACGAATGCGCACGCGATAAACCGAGGCGAAATGCCGGTATTGAACTCGCGCGATAACGATTTCTTCTTTGTCGAAAAGAAAAGCACCGACGAAATATTGGGCTTGCTTCTTGCCTTTGTTTCGGAACGGCTTCCCAAGCGTTACGATGCCGATCCTTTGGAGGATATACAGGTCATCACCTGCACGCGAAAGGGAACGCTCGGCACAAAGGAGCTGAACGCCGTTTTTCAGGAGGCGTTGAACCCGAAAAGTCCGAAAAAGGCAGAAAAGCAATACGGCACGGTCATCTTCCGCGAGGGAGATAAGGTGATGCAGATAAAGAACGATTACGATTTGACCTGGAAGCGCGGCACCGAATCGGGCTGCGGCGTTTTCAACGGCGATACGGGACGTATTCTTGAAATAGACACGCGAAACGAATCGGTCACTATCGATTTCGACGGAAGACAGGTCGAATACGATTTTTCACAGCTCGAGGAATTGGAGCATGCGTTTGCTGTTACGGCGCACAAAAGTCAGGGCAGTGAATACCGGATAGTCGTTATTCCGTCGTTCGAAGCACCGTATCCGCTGATGACGAGAAACCTTTTGTATACCGCTGTTACAAGAGCGAAGGATATGGTGGTAATAGTCGGTTCGGGTCATTCATTGGGGGTTATGGTCGCAAACGACCGTGTTCCCGTAAGACATACGGCGTTACGGAGCTTGCTTCAGCTCGTATGAAAATAAGACTTCAATCACCGCTTCATTGTATGGTGTGTCGGTATAGGGCGTGCTACGAGGAGCTGCCCGTGTGCGTCGATTGCCTCAATGATGTGCAAACGCTTCTGAACGAGCGATGCAAGACCTGCGGCAAGCGTCCGTCGGCTTGCGAATGCTGTGAAAACGAAAGCCTGCGGTTTGCGTTCTTTTACGGAAGCGTTCAGGCTGTACGGCTGATATATCTCGTCAAAACCAACGTGGACGACAGAGTAATGGATTTCCTCGCGGAGCTGCTTGTAAAGGCAAACGGGATAAACCCCGAAAAATTTGATGCGGTTGCATACGTTCCGCGTTTAAGAAAAAGCGTAAGGCGTTACGGACACGATCAGGCGCTTGAGCTTGCAAAATCGCTTTCGCGCATATACGGTATTCCCGTTATACGCGCGTTGAAGCGCGTGGGCGGGAAGGAGCAAAAGCTTTTAAGCCGCCAGGAGCGGTTTAAAAATATAAAGGATAAATACCGATATAACTACGGATTTCCCCAAAATAAAAAATACGGCAGAATACTGCTTACAGACGACGTTTACACCACGGGTGCGACGATCGAGGCTTGCGCTAAATTACTTCGCGGACAAGTTGCCGAAGCGGTCGTACCTATGGTTATAGCTAAAACAAACTTCAAGAAAAAACACAAGTAAAAAGAGGAGCAACCTTATGCAGACTAAGGAACTTATTCGCATCAACGCTAAAGAATTGGCTTGTACGCTTTCACGCTCGAAGGGCGGCGTTTCGCTTTATTCGGTACGCGACCGCAAGAGCAAAAAGAACTTTCTAACTCAGGAGCGTCCCTTGTTTTCGCTTACCGCACGTGCGCTTAAAAGCGAGGACAAGATAACCGTATCCTCGGATAACGGCTGGAAGCACTGCCTTGTTGAAACCGTGGGCAACGACACCGTTATCGTGCTTTCGGGCAATAAGGAGCTTCCCGGTGTCAGCGTGGTGCTCACCGCGCACGCAGGCGAGAATATTATCGAGTGGGTAACCAACCTCATCAGCGAGAACGATGAATACAGCCTTTACACCTGCGATTATCCCGTTCTTTCGTTTGATTCCAATAAAAACACCTATTTCCTTTCGCCCAACGGCTGCGGCGAGGTATGGTGCAGTACCGATGAATGCCTGTCCTGTCAGGACTATCCCTCCTACGGCGCGTCGATGCAGTTTATGGCTATGTGGAACAAGGCGACCAAGAGAGGTATCTACTACGGCCTTCACGACCCGTCGCCCGCATATAAAAAGTTCAGATTTGCAAAAAGCTCCAAGGATAAATTCTTCACCTGCAACGCTATTCTTCCGCTTACCGATATCGACGTAGGCCGTAACTCGCAGACGCTGAACGGCAAATGCGTATGGCAGATATTCGACGGCGATTGGTACGATGCATCGCTCCTTTACCGCGATTTCTTCCTTAACTACGCTTCCTGGAAGCCCGCTATGGATGAAAACGGAAGAATAGATACGCCCGAATGGATGAAGAGCATCGACCACTGGTGGATAGTAAGAATGGGCGCGGACGACAGTTATGTCGATAAGATCCTCGAGGCGAATAAGGACCTCGGCTACGATAGCGCGGTTCACCTTTACGACTGGTGGAGAAGCCCGTTCGATAACGACTATCCTCACTATTTCCCGACCAAAGACGAATTCCCCGCAAGCGTAAAGCGTTTGCAGGAAAACGGCGTGAAGGTAATGCCTTATATCAACGGCAGACTTTGGGACACCCGTGACAGAGGACTTGAGGATTGGCAGTGGACAAGCGTTGCAAAGCCCTATGCGGCAAAGGACCGTAACGGAGAACCCTTTGTGGAATCGTACAGCTCCAAGGAAGAGGACGGCTCGCCCGTAAGATTGGGCGTAATGTGTCCCTCTACTGCGGTATGGCAGGAAAAGATGACCGAAACGGTAGGCAGATTGCTTAACGAGGTCGGCGTTGATGCTGTTTATATGGATCAGATCGCGGCGGCGACACCGTTTATGTGCGAGGACAGAACCCACTCCCACCGTCCCGGCGGCGGCACGTGGTGGATGGACAGCTACAACAACCTGCTCGACCACGTTCAGCGCACCCGTCCCGAAAATGCAGGTCTTTCCACCGAATGCACGGCAGACCCGTTTATAAAGAATATGCCCGGCTATCTTACTTGGCTGTGGCTGAAGAATAATCAGGTTCCCGCGTTCGTCGTAATTTACTCGGGCTACGTAACCATGTTCGGCAGAAACTACCGTGCTATGCCTTGGGATGACGATCAGGGACAGAGAATAATGCTCGCACAGTCGTTCACGTTCGGTGAACAGCTCGGCTGGAACGATCCCGACCTTTATCTGCAGATGAAGCATAAGGATCTTTACAGAAAGTGCGTACAGGAGCGTGCGAAGATAGGCTCTTATATGTATAGCGGCAAGCTTCTCCGCTCGCCCGAATTCAAGGACGATCAGCCGATATTGCGCACCGATAAATGCAAAGCGGCTTATTACGGCTTGGTAGAGCATTCGTCCGTATTTGCAGAGCATTGGGAAAGAAATAAAGACGGCAAGAGATTGCTCGTTATAGTAAATGCTTCCGAAAACGAAGCAAAGGTAGAATTCACCGCTAATCTCGACGACGGTAAATATATCCTCTCGGGCGATGCAAGCGGTATTATGGAAATAGCAAACGGCTGCGGCGGCACAGTATTGCCTCCTCTTTCAATAGTATACGCGACTATCGAATAAAGAGCGACGCCGAACCGTTTTGTAAGCAACACAAGAAACGGAGAATTTTATGTTTCGTTTTTTCCGCCCCGATATGGCGTTTTACGACGTATACACCATTACACCCGAGCTTTTGGACGCTATGGGCGTAAAGGGTATAGTGTTCGATATAGACAATACAATAGCGCCCTACGAGGTGGAGCGTCCTACCGATGAAATGAAGGCGTTCTTTGCGTCGCTGCGCGATGCGGGAATAAAAATGGCGTTCGTTTCAAACAACAAGGGCAACCGCGTTATGACATTCAATGAGGGCTTGGGCTTGTTTTACGTCTGCAAGGCGGGCAAGCCCTCACCCAAGGGAGTACGCCGCTGTATCGCGCATTTCGGATTGCCGAACGAAGAGGTCATCGCCGTCGGCGACCAGATATTCACCGATTGCGTTGCGGCTCACCGTGCGGGAATAAGGTTTGCTATGGTAAAGCCGATACAGCCCAAGGAAAGCGCATTCTTCCGTGTCAAGCGCTTTTTCGAGCGCCCGTTCGTGCGCGGCTTGGATTGGCTTGCGGCAAAGGACGTAAAAAGCAGACTTTTAAAATTCAAAAAGAAATCAAAAGATAAAGAAACGGAATAAATACATATGAGCGCAAAATTCGGACCGGGAGGAAACTCCGAAGCATTCAAGCTCGCAGGCGGAAGATCCACCCTGCAAGCTCCCGGATTTGTAAAAAGCATAGGACTCGACGCGTATGAATACGAGGCGGGCAACGGCATAACGGGAAGCCCCGAAATGTTTGCCGCCGTAGGCGCAAAGGCAAGGGAGCACGGCATTAAAATGTCGTTCCATACCCCTTATTTCATCTCGCTTTCGTCGGTCGAAAAGCAAAAACGCGATAACAGTGTGGAATATATCCGTCAAAGCGCGGCGGTAAGCACGTTGCTCGGTGCGGAAACGATGGTGGTCCACTGCGGCTCGTGTGCAAAGATATCGCGCGAGACCGCTATGGGATATGCAAGGGAAACGCTTGCCGATGCGGCGCAGATGTTAGAGGATAATGATTTCAATACGATACTCGGTATCGAAACGATGGGCAAGGTGAATCAGCTCGGCACGCTTTCCGAGGTGTTGGAGCTTTGTAAGATCTCAAGCCGCTTTGCACCCGTTGTGGATTTCGGACATTTGAACGCGCGCGACAGAGGCTCGCTTTATACCGCCGACGATTTCAAGCGTATTTTCGATGAAATATCCGAAACACTCGGAGCATCGTATGCCGAAAATCTGCATTGTCACTTTTCTAAAATAATGTATACCGAAATGGGCGAAAAGAAGCATCTCACCTTCGAGGATGAAATATACGGTCCTCGCTTCGAGCCGCTTGCCGAGGCAATAGTATCGCTCGGCGTTTCGCCTACGATAATCTGCGAATCCGCAGGAACGCAATCCGATGATGCGTTGATAATGAAAATGACGTATGAAAGAGAAAAAGCGCTTCAAAATAAATAAAAAAGCGTTGAGGATCGCTTGTATTGCCGTTTCCGCCGCCGCGTTGGTGTCGCTGCTTACCGTAGTCGCTTGTAACGCGATAGTGATCAATTCCGCAAGCGATTATATCGTAAGCTTTGACGAGGCGGTTGCGCTCGATGATATCGATTGCATCGTGGTGCTCGGCGCAGGGATAACGGCAGACGGAGGATTATCCAACATACTTTACGAGCGCGTGCTTATGGGCGCGGAGCTGTATCTTGCCGACACGTCCGAACGACTGCTGTTAAGCGGCGATCATTCACGCGTTGACTATAACGAGGTCGGCGCGATGAAGGAATATATGGTGTCGCGCGGGATAGATAAGGACGTTGTGTTTACCGACCACGCGGGGTTTGATACCTACGATACGTTTTACCGTGCGCGCGACGTTTTTCTGGCAAAGCGTGTGGTTATAGTAACGCAGGAATTTCACCTTTCGCGCGCGGTGTTTATCGCAAGGGAATTAGGGCTCGATGCCTACGGCGTTGCCTGCGATACGGGCGAATACGGCAAAAGCATATTAAACGATATAAGAGAAATAGCGGCGAGGACGAAATACGCGTTCGATGCGCTGTTTATGCCAGAACCGAAATTTTTGGGCGAAGCAATACCTATATGGGGAGAAGCATCCGCATCCGACGGATGATAAACGAAAAAATGAAATTTAACGAAGTAACCATCCATACCACCACTGCGGGAAGCGAGGTCGTTTCCGGCGTGCTTTTCAACGAAGGCATAGTCTGCTTTTCGGTTGAAGACCCGAGAGACCTTGCGGAGCTTTTGGAAAACAAATATGTTCCCGTGGATTACGTCGAGGAGGGCTTACTGCGCGAGGACGGTGACGTTCTTGTGCGTGTATATCTTGCCGAAAACGAGCAGGGACAGCTTCAGCTCGAGGGTATTCTCGCAGGAATAGAAAGATTAAAGGCGACGGGCGAGGAATGGCTCGGAACGCTTGAAACCGAGCTTTCGGTCACCGATGAAAAGGATTGGGAAAACAATTGGAAGCAATATTTCCATCCGCTTCCCATCGGAGATAAATTTCTCGTTGTTCCTTCGTGGGAGAAAATCGAGGGAGAGGGCAGAGTGGTTATTGAGATCGACCCCGCGTCCTCGTTCGGCACGGGCAGACACGAAACGACCGCGCTTTGCCTCGAATCGCTCGAAAATCTTTCTCCCGAAAACAAAAACGTGCTCGATATGGGCTGCGGAAGCGGTATATTGGGCATCGGTGCGGCTCTTTTGGGTGCTGCGCATATCGACGCGATAGATATTGATATGACTGCAACGAGGATCGCACGCGAAAACGCCGAAAAGAATAACGTTCCCGAAAGCGTTATGGACGTTTATTGCGGAAACGTGCTTACCGATGAAAAGCTTTGGAGCTCGGTTGCCGAAAATAAATACGATATAATTCTCGCAAACATAGTTGCGGATATAATAAGCGATATGCTTCCTCTGTTCGACGCCTGCTTGAAACCGGACGGCAGAATGGTCTGCTCGGGTATTATTTCGCCGAGAAAGGAATTTGTGCTCGATGCACTTGCAAGCAACGGCTTTGAGGTAGAGGAGCTTAAGGAGAAAAACGATTGGGTGGCGATAGTATGCCGAAAGAAGTAAATCTTCAATCCGTCGAGCTTGAAATAAGAAGACTCGAGGAAACCCTTGCCTATCATTCGCGCCTTTATTACGAGCTTGATTCTCCGATAATGCAGGATGAGGAATACGACGCGCTATTCAGACGCCTGGGATTGGTCGAAGCGCAATATCCCGAGCTCGCATCTCCCAATTCGCCCACACAGCGTGTCGGCGGAAGGGTTTCCGAAAAATTCGAAAAGGTGCGTCACGAGGTACCTATGGATTCGTTCGGCGATATTTTCTCGGAGGAGGAGATATACGAATTCGTAGGCAAGATAAAAAACGAATATCCCGAGGCTGATTTTATCGTTGAAAAGAAGTTCGACGGGCTTTCGGTTTCGCTCGAATACGAAAACGGTTTGTTCAAGCGCGGTTTAACTCGCGGCGACGGCGTTTTCGGCGAGGACGTCACCGAAAATATAAAAACGGTGAAATCGGTTCCTCTTAAATTAAACAAGGATGTTGGCAAGCTGCTCGTGCGCGGCGAGGTATATATGCCGCGAAGAGTTTTTGCAAGATTGAACGAAAAGCGCGAGGCAAACGGCGAAAAGACCTTTGCGAATCCGCGTAACGCCGCCGCAGGCTCGTTGCGTCAGCTCGATAGCAAGCTGTGCGCGGCAAGAGGACTCGAAATTTTTGTGTTCAACCTGCAGTCTGCCGAAAATATGCCCGACAGACATTCCGAATCACTTTCGATGCTTGTGGCTCTCGGCTTTACGGTTTCGCCCGGCGGAGTTATATGCAAGACCGCCGAGGAGGTCGTAAACGCAGTACGCGCGATCGGCGCATCGCGCCCCGATCTGCCGTACGATACCGACGGCGCGGTAATAAAGGTCGACAGACTTTCACTCCGCGAGCGTTTGGGAAGCACCGCCGCCGCACCTCGTTGGGCTGTGGCGTATAAATTCCCTGCGGAAATAGCCGAAACGGTTTTGAAGGATATCGAAATTCAGGTTGGCAGAACGGGCGTGCTCACTCCGCGTGCCGCGCTCGAGCCGGTTCGTCTTGCGGGAAGCACGGTTTCCTATGCGACGTTGCATAACATCGATTTTATAAAGGAGCGCGACGTACGTATCGGCGATACGGTTCGCTTGCGCAAGGCAGGGGATATAATCCCCGAAATAATCTCGGTCGTTACCGAAAAGCGTCCCGAGGGCGCGATACCGTTTGAAATGCCAAGCAATTGTCCCTCCTGCGGCGAAAAGGTTCATCGCGTCCCCGGCGAGGTTGCCGTCCGTTGCATAAACCCCGATTGTACGGCGCAATTGAGCCGAAGCGTGATACATTTTGTTTCGCGCGGTGCAATGAATATCGATAATCTCGGCGAAAGCGTTATCGAGCAGTTTATCGACAAGGGGATAATCAAGGGCGCGGCTGACCTTTATTATATAAATAAGGAAGATATACAGCATTTGGACGGCTTGGGCGAGAAGAGCGCGCAGAAGATAATCGACTCGATAGACAAAAGCCGTTCGGCAGGACTCGAAAAGCTGCTTTGCGGCTTAGGAATACGCCATATCGGCGAAAAGGCGGCGCAATCGCTTGCGGCGAGGTTCGGAAATATCCGTGCGCTGATGAGTGCGACGGAGGAGGAGCTTTGCGCGGTAGATGATATCGGCGCGGAAAGCGCGGCATCGGTGATCCGCTTCTTCTCGGGTGAGCATGCAAGAATACTTGTCGAGCGCTTGCTTTCGGCAGGTGTTTCGGGCGAGAGCAAGGAAAAAATGCTCGGTAATGCGCTCGAGGGTAAAACCGTTGTCGTCACCGGAACGCTTCCTACTTTAAAAAGGCAGGAGGCGGAGGCGCTTATCCGTGCACACGGCGGAAGCGCGTCGGGCTCGGTCTCCAAAAAGACCTCGTTCGTGCTTTGCGGTACGGATGCGGGAAGCAAGCTGACAAAGGCGCAGGCTTTGGGTATACCCGTTCTGAATGAGGAAGAGTTCCTCAATATTATAAATAATGAAAGCTAATAGCAAAAAGGAGAAAAGACCATGGATTTCACTAAACTTCCCGTGTTTGCCGAAGCTGACGTCGTAGTATGCGGCGGCGGTACGGCAGGTGCATTTGCCGCAAAGGCGGCGGCTGATCTGGGCAGCGACGTTCTTATCGTAGAACAGTTCGGCTCTCTCGGCGGAACGGCTACCAACGGCCTCGTTCTTCCCGTAATGCATACTCATATTCCCGAAAACCCCCAGTGCTCGTACATATTCAATATCGTACGTGACAGACTTCTCGAATTGGGTGCAGGCGACGAAAGAGGTATGTACTTCGACCCCATCGTTTTAAAGGCTGTGCTCGAGGAAATGTGCTCCGAAGCAGGCGTAAGAATGCTTTTCCACACCTTTATTGCCGAGGCGGTAAGCAACGACGGCAAGCTCGAGGCTTTGGTCGTTGCAAACAAGAACGGCTTGGGACTTATCAAGGGTAAAATATTCATCGACGCTACGGGCGATGCCGACGTTTGCGTGCGCGCAGGCGCGGAATATACTCAGGGCAACCCCGAAAACGGTCAGAACCAGCCCATTTCGCTCCGTTATATCATTTCTAACGTAAACTTCGAGGAATTCGGTCAGTTTATCTGGGACACCTGTGCCGCAACCGGTAAATACGACGGTGCGATGTATGAAGACGGCACTATCTACGTTGCTTGCTGTAACGGCAACAACTGGACCTTCTCCGAAATATTCGACAAGGCTGTTGAAGCAGGCGACCTCTCGCCCGATGACCACGCTTATTGGCAGGGCTTCTCTATCCCCGGAAGACCCAACTGCCTGGCGTTCAACAACCCCGAGTTCTTTGATGACGTTGACGGCACCAATCCCGAGCATCTTACCAAAACACAGGTTTTGGGCAGAAAGAGAATCATCCGTCAGCTCAATTTCTGCAAAAAGTATCTCAAGGGCTTTGAAAACGCATATATTTCCGACGTTGCGACGATGGTCGGCGTAAGAGAAAGCCGTAACGTCGTTTGCGAATACACCCTTTCCGCAGAGGATCTTCTCTGCCGTCATAAGTTCGATGATATGTTCTGTCAGTCCAACTATCCCGTTGACGTTCACGGCAAGGTGCTTAATTGCGATCCCAACCTCAAGCCCGTTGACGACGGCAAGATGTGGTATGAAATTCCTTACCGCTCGCTCGTTGTTAAGGGATTCGATAACCTCTTCGTTACCGGTCGTTGCCTCGGTGCGGAATTCTTGGCGCAGAGCTCGCTCCGCGTTCAGCAGTCGGTTCGCTCTGCGGGTGAAGCGGCAGGTATCGGCGCGGCACTCGCTATCAACAAGGGAATCCTTCCCCGTGAGGTTGACGGCGTAGAGGTACGCGGTATTATGGTCAAGAACGGCGCGTATTACGTATAATTCGTGTATAACTGAAAAAAATGAATCAAGGCAGAGTTTTTTGCGGCAATATGCATCGCCCAAAGCTCTGCTTTGCTTTTTTATGCAGAGCCGTTTTTTTGTTGGCGTTTTGACCAAAAAATGCAGGTATAGGGATTTACAAGTTGTATTTTTTGTGATATAATACCTTTATTATTGGAAAAATCCAGAATCTGTATATGAAAGGATCATTATGAAAGGAAAAATTTTTGTTTCTCTTTGCCTGGCCCTTGCGTTTGTATTTTCGGTAGCGGCGATCCCTGTCGGCGCGCTTACGTTTGATAAGGTAGAGGCTGAAACCTACGCTACTTATAAAAGCGCGTATAACTCGATATCTTCTTCATATTCCGGAAGCCAATACTATAAAAACTTCAAAAATGTCCCCCTTACAGGCGACGCAAGAACCGATACCTTGGCTGTTGCGCTTTCGCAGGTGGGTTATCAGGAATCCACAAGCGGCGACTATGACGGCGACGGAAACGGCACGAGCAACCATACCGAATTCAACTACAATATGGGCCCGATAAGCAGCAGCTATGCTTATGCCTGGTGCGCTACGTTCGTTTCCTGGTCTCTTTTGCAGGGCCGCGCAACGACGTTGAATACACAGGGCTCCTGGTGCCGTAATCATTTTTATGATTCGACTTACATATGGCGTGAGGTTGGATGCTCGAACTGGGCATTGCAGCTTATACGCTGCGGATATTTCCAAAAATCCGCGTATCAGGGCGGTTCGTACGTTCCCCAGCCCGGCGATCTGATATTCTTCTCCTGGGAGTCTTCCTTGTACGGCGAGGACCATATCGGCATCGTTGTTCACTCCGATGGCAGCAAGGTATGGACTATCGAGGGTAACACGAGCAGTGCAGAGGGTCTTGATGACGAGGGCGGCGGCGTTTACTTCAAATCCTATTCGCTTTCATATTCCTGCATAACCGGCTACGGCGTGCTTCCTTACGCTACTGCCGACGTTCCCGAAATCGATTATTCGGGTGAAAGCCCCACCACCGGTATTTATATGGCGACCTCGGGTGCCAAATCGGTTTATGCGAGTATAGACGACACCTCCTCAAGCTATACGCTTCCCAAATTCTCGATGTTTGAGGTTCTTGATATTGCTTTTGATTCCAATGGCAAAACGAAGCTTTACGCGAAGTGCGAAATCAGCGGAAGCACGGTTTACGGCTGGATATATCACGGCTCTGCTACGAACGGATACTCGAGAACGGTGCAGATTTACGCAAATCCGACGTCAACGACTCCCGAGCCCGAACCGACTCCGAAGGAGGAATGGACGTTTGATAAGGTTAGCGGCGACTTTGCAACGTACAGAACGGGCGCAAACGGAGCGTCTGCGTCTTATCAGAGCGGGGATTTTTACGAAAGATATATAAACGTACCCCTGACCGGCGACAAGAGGATCGATACTGTTGCGATCGCGCTCTCGCAGGTCGGCTATAAGGATTCTGCGACCGAAGGTGATTACGACGGTGTAAGCAGCACGACCGGCGACTATACGGAATACAATTACAATATGGGCGATTTCGGCTCGGGCTACACCTACGGATGGAGTGCGTCGTTTGTTTCGTGGGCACTTTATCAAAGTCGTGCCACCGATCAAAACGGCATGGCCGATTGGTGCCGTAACAACACCGATGATTTAAGCTATATCTGGTGTGAGGTAGGATGCTCCTCCTGGTCCGAACAGCTCGGCAATGCGGGATATCTGGAGCAGTCCGCGCAAAACGGAGGCACCTATGTTCCCAAGACCGGCGATCTTATCTTCTTTACGGTTTCGACGAAGACCCATATCGGTATCGTTGTATATTGCGACGGCACTACGGTCTGGACCGTTGAAGGCAACACGACGGAAGCCGAAGGCGTTCAGCCCGCAGGCGAAGCAGTTTGCGTTAAATCCTATGATCTTGATTACGAATACATCAGCGCATACGGTACGCTTCCTTACGAGGAAGACAGCTCGGTTACCCGTGCCGATTACAGCGGTGAGGCTCCCACCACGGGCGTTTATATGACAGCTACGGGCAGTAAGCAGGTTTATGACGAAATCGAAGATTCGACGCCCGCTTACGTACTTCCGCAGTACGAAATGCTTGAGGTGCTCGAAATCAAGGATAAAGCCGACGGCACTACAATGCTCTATTCAAAGTGCAGAATAGACGGCGTGATAGTATACGGCTGGATCGAAAGCGATTCGTCCGACGATATCATGTGTCTTGTTCAGATCTATTCGAATCCCGCGCCCGATCTGCTGTCGGATGTTTACGATATCACAGATGAAAATATGATCAAGGGCGTATCCGTCAATACGACGGTCAGCGTTCTTATCGACAACGTCATCACGAGCTTTACCGTTAAGCTTTTCCGTAATGACGTAGAGGTTGCTCTTGATTCGAAGCTTGCTACGGGAATGGTCTTGAAAACGATGGACGGCGACACCGTTGTAGGTACATATACGATCGTCGTCAAGGGTGACGTCAACGGCGACGGAAAGGTAACGGGCTTGGATTATATACGTGTGAAGCGTCATATTCTTCGGGTCTCCAAGCTCAGCGGAGCTTATGCGGAGGCCGCTAAGGTGCTGAACGGAGCTACTATTTCCGCTCGTGATTATATTATGATCAAGCGTTACGTTATCGGCAACGTAGTGCTTTAATAAAGAAACGTAAAAGAGGTGTTGAAACGCTCAACGCCTCTTTTTGTTTATTATTTACAAAAACAACGATTTATTTTTGTTTCTTTGGCCGCAAGTAAAATTTGTTAAATTAATTTACAAATTAAGGTGTGTATGTTATAATATAAAATGTATATATATTCATCATTTTATGAAGGGGACAAAATATAATGAAAAAATTCATTTCTATAGGCATCGTACTTGCGCTTTGTGTGTCCTGCTTGGCGATGTCAGCTTCGGCGATCACCTGGGATAACGTCGAAGAAACAACTTACGCTTCGCGTTATTGGACCTCCGATTACGCTACCGGTAAGTTCTATAAAAATATGACCAGTATTCCTCTTACCGGCGATGGCAGACGCGACGTTGTTGCGGTTGCGGCTTCGCAGGTAGGCTATATCGAAGGTGATAGCTCTGCCGGCTACGATGGCGAAACGGGCGGTTCTACCAACTATACCGAATACGGCTATTACGTTGGATTAAGCGGCGGCTCAAGCCATGCTTGGTGCGCGGCCTTCTGCGCTTGGACGTTCTATACCGCTGAGGTTACCGACGTTGACGGCGGTGTGTATGAAACAAACTCTGGAAATATCTGGTCGGATACCTACGTTCCCGATTGGAGTAATTATCTTATCGACGAGGGCAGATACAAGGCGGCTTATCAGTTCAGAAACAGCTACAGCAGTCTATACGATGCATCATACGTGCCTCAGCCCGGCGACTTGGTATTCTTCTATACCGCATCGGGCGACTATCCCGGTTGGGAGGGACACATCGGCTTGGTTGCATATTCCGACGGTACCTACGTTTATACTCTCGAGGGCAACACCTCCTCGCAGGACGGCGTTGAATCCGAAGGCGGCGGCATGTTCTTCAAGCAGTACTCACTTACCGGCTCGAGTCTTGTAGGCTTCGGCTCGATGCCCTATGAATCGGTCGAGGGACTTCCCGAAATCGATTACACCGGCGCGAACCCCACTCCCGGCCTTTACGTTACCACCTCCGGTGCAAAGTCTGTATATAAGAATATCGACGACAGCTCTGCTTCCTGGACGCTCCCTATGTCTTCTGTGTTCGAGGTGCTTGAAATAGCGACCGCCGGCGACGGCGCGACTATGCTTTATTCCAAGTGCGAGATCAGCGGAAGCACCGTTTACGGTTGGATCACACACGGCAGCGACAGCAACGGCTATACAAAGACTCTTCAGATCTACGCCTCCGGCGACGCGGCATCCTCCGCTCCCAAGCTTGAATCCGACGTTTATGAGGTCACCTCCGATAACAAAATTAAGGGTGTTTCGGTAAATACCACCGTGTCCACGCTTGTAAACAACCTCACCACCGAGGGAACCGTTAAGGTCTACAGCGGTAATACTCAACTCTCCAACACCACTAAGCTCGCTACCGGCATGGAGATCGATCTTGTCGATGACGAGGGTAACGTTGTTTCGACCTACACGATAGTTGTAAAGGGTGACGTGAATTGCGACGGCAAGGTAAACGGCTTTGACTATCTCCTTGTTAAAAAGCATATTTTGAAAACGAGAACGCTTACCGGCGTGACGTTCGATGCGGGTGCAGTGCTTAACGGTAAAAAGATAAGCGCGTTTGACTATATCGCGATCAAGCGTTACGTTCTCGGTCAAATCGCTCTCTAAAAGCATACAAATCAAAAAGACGTTGTTTTTTGCAACGTCTTTTGTTTATTGTTTACAAAAATGTTCATTCATTTTCGTTTTTTTGCGAAACGTCGGATTTTTGAAAATTGATTTACAAAGAAAAAAATTTGTGATATAATTTATTTTGTCTTTATGTTACTATTTTATGAAAGGGATAAAATATGATGAGAAAGCATATGAAAAAGCTCGTTTCCTTGGTCATCGTGCTTACGCTTTGCGTATCCTGTCTGGCGATGTCCGCTTCGGCTATCACCTGGGATAACGTTGAAGAAACGACCTACGCATCGCGCTATACTTCTTCTTACTACACTTACGGTAAATTTTATGAAAATATGACGCAGATCCCGCTCACCGGCGACGGCGCGCGTGACGTTGTTGCGGTTGCGGCTTCGCAGATGGGCTATCTTGAGGGCGACAGCTCCTCGGGTCAGGACGGCGAAACCGGCGGCTCGTCCAATATGACCGAATACGGCGCGTATACCAACGTAAACGGTGCCGCTTGGTGTGCATCCTTCTGCTCTTGGAGCATCTATACCGCCGAGGTTACCGATACTCGCGGAACCGAGTCTTATATGGCAAGAAACGGTTATTATTGGTCGGAATGCTACGTTCCGTATTGGAGCAACATGCTTTACAATAACGGCAGATACAGATTCAGCGATTATTATCGCTCCAGCTATTCCTCCTCTCAGGCAAGCTACGCTCCCCAGCCCGGCGACCTGATATTCTTCACCGCAGGTTATGAACCGCTCGATGAAGGTCACATCGGCTTGGTTGCATTCTCAGACGGTACTTACGTTTATACTCTCGAGGGCAACACCTCCTCGCAGGACGGCGTTGAATCCGAGGGCGGCGGCGCGTTCTTCAAAAAGTACGCTCTTTCCAGCTCCTCGATCGCGGGCTACGGTATTCTTCCTTACGAAACCGTGTCCGATCTTCCCGAGCTCGATTACACCGGCAACAACCCCACACCCGGCCTTTACGTGACGGTTTCGGGCGCGGTAGGTGTTTATCTCGATAAAGATGATTCTACGGCTTCCTGGACCCTTCCTATGTCCTCTGTTTTTGAGGTTACCAAGATAGAAGATGATTCCAGCGGATACACTATGCTCTACTCCAAGTGCGAGATCAGCGGAACCACCGTTTACGGTTGGATCCCTCTCGGCAATACGTCCAACGGTCTTACCAGAACCTTCCAGATTTATGCCGCCGAAGAAAAAGCAGGCATTGAATCCGAGGTTTACGAGGTTACCGACGATAACAAGGTAAAGGGCGTTTCGGTAAACACTACCGTTGCACAGTTCCTTAATAACGTTACCACCGAGGGCACGCTTAAGGTTTACAGCGGCAACACCCAGCTTTCCAACACCACTAAGCTCGCTACCGGTATGGAGATCGACGTTGTTGCGGATGGTGAGGTCGTTTCGACCTACACGATAGTTGTAAAGGGCGACGTGAATTGCGACGGCAAGGTAAACGGCTTTGACTATCTCCTTGTCAAAAAGCATATTTTGAAAACGAGAACGCTTACCGGCGTGTCGTTCGATGCGGGTGCAGTGCTTAACGGTAAAAAGATAAGCGCGTTCGATTATATCGCGATCAAGCGTTACGTTCTCGGTCAGATAAGTCTTTAATAATTAAAAAAGAAGGGCTGTTTTCGTAACAGTCCTTCTTTTTTGTTCATTTTTTTCAAAAAAATTCAATATTTTAGCCAAGTTTTTGAAAAATACATTGACTTTTAAATTTGATGGCGGTATAATAGAATGAATTTTAATCCATAAAGGAGAGATATATTATGAAGAAGTTTGCACGCAAATCACTTGCGCTCTTGCTCGTGATCGTTATGACTGCTTCTATCTGCTGCTCGTTTGTAACAGTATCGGCGACCACCGTGGCCGGCGATGTTGATTACAGCGTGTCCAGCGGCTTCCACACGCTTTCGTTTAACCCTGAAAACGGCTATATCGCTGTTCCGTATTCAAAGAACGGCAGACAAACGTATGCGATGGGTACTATTAAAACTCTTGCTGCGTCCGAATACTGCAGTTCATCCACCGCAACCGCTGCGCCCGGCTTTATAAACGCGTCGTATTTTGATATGACTACCGGTGCTCTTAACGGTTCTAATATGACTAACGGTAGATTTATCGTTTGGTCCGAACCGTGGCAGTTCTCTGATAGCGAGGGTTATTATGAACCGCTCATCCTCTTCAGATCTGACGGATCCATCACCGGTGTTGACAGTAACCTTGACGTTACTGCAACGGGTACCGGCTTCAGCATAAATGCAAGTTACATAAACAAGAACAGTTATTTTTCCGCGGATCTTCTTTATTACTTCGACTCTAACTACGGTTCGTCGGTTTCTATGTCAAGCGCGGGCGAATTCCTTGTTATTGAAAAAGATAACCAGTATCTTAACCTCGGACTCAACGTTCCTTATACCGGTAAGGTAGTAAAGACCGTCGAAGGCACCTCCTGTACTCTTTCTTCCGACCAGTTCGTTCTTTATATAAGACATGGCAGCTATTCCAGTGGCGGAAGATATTTCAGCGAAGCTGTAGCAGGCACCTCTGTTTCTGTCGTTATTAAAGAAACAAGAACTGCTGCAAAGGCAGAAATGACCGATGACGTTATCGGCATCATTCAGTCCACCGGTTATCTTATCAAAGACGGCGTTAAGATGACCAGCTCGCTTTCTTATATCGGTCCCGCTACTCATAACGGCGATACCGAAGGCGCACACTCCACCTCGCTTTCGCGTGGTTGGACCGCTATGGGTATTGAAGATGACGGCACGATTCATTTGATCGTATCTAACGGCACTTCTACTCTTTCTGCTGCGGCTACTTATCTTTACAATCTCGGCTGTACCACCGCATTCCGTATGGACTCGGGCGGATCGTCGCAGATGACAGTTAGCTCCACAACCTATTATGCTGAGGGTGCGCGTAATGTACCCGAGGGTATTCTTATTGCAAACACTTCTATGATGGGCAAGAGCGCGGTTAAGACCGAGCTCGGCAATCTTATTGCTGACGTCGAAGATGTTCTTGGCGCCGATTCTACTCTGCCCGAGCTTGTTGAAGCAAGAGCTAACTACGAAGGCACCATTCAGGCAGACCAAAGAAAGAGCATCGGTAAGCTTATTCAGCTTCTTACTGCAAAGGGACTTCTCTCTGCACTCGTTGATTCCGCAAATTCAGCGGATATTTCCGGTTATACCGATTATAAGGCTGACCTTATTCAGACTACTGTTCTCGAGGGTGAACGCCTTGTGAACAGCTCCACCTCCACCGATGCACAGTGCGAGGCTCTTGCTGCTAAGCTCAGCGAATATATGAACGGCACTTACAGCGGCGGCAGACTTTCTCTCGGCGCGGCTTATAAGACCGGCACCGTTAACACCGCTTATCCCGATACCGACGGCACCGAGCTTACCAACGGCGATCTTTATGAGGTTCCGTTGTCCAGCTCCAGCGCACGTTGGGTAGGCTTCCACAAGGATAGCGCAGTCGGCTCCAACTCTGCCGGCAGCTTTGCAGAGGTATACGTTGATCTCGGCGAAGCAACCACTATTACGGCGGCAAGTGTTTCTGCGCGTAACTACACCGCTTGGGGCATTTCCGCACCCAAGACAGTCGAGGTCCTTGTATCCGAAGACGGCAAAAACTTCAGTAAATATCTCACACTCCAAAATACATTTGATGCAATAGATGCCGTAGATCAGGTAATGCTTTATACCGGCGAAAAATCGGTTACTGCACGTTACTTTGCGTTCCGCGCATACTTTGCAGATAATAGCGATCACGTATTCCTCGGCGAAGTCAGCCTTTACGGTGCGGCTTCCGATGCGGCTGTATTTGCTCCCGTTGACGTGATGAACACCTACGTTGACGGCACTAACACCACCACTATCTTCACCTCCGCATTCGCTTCCTCGCTTACCGAATCCAACTCTAACCTCAACTGGTGCAACGTTGCGGTATGCGATTACGACAGCGAAGCCGGTGCATACGTTGTTACCGCGTTCTATCAGAACCGCGGCTCGTCCACTTCTGTTACCGTTCCCTCCGATGGATTCGTTGCAGCATTCTTTGCAGAAGACGGTTGGGCTCTTTCCAACCACATTCAGGTTGGCGACTGTGCATACATCAACGGTACACACCTTTCCGCAGCTGTTTTCGATGCTTGCGCAAGAGTTGCATTCAAGGCACCTACCGACGTTGTTATCGGCGACTATGAAGTAATTGTTGAAACCATCGTAAGCGCAGGCAACGGCGTTGCATCTCCCGATGACGATTATCTCCGTCTCCTCGGTGATGACGTTACCGTTAACCAGCTTCTTGCCGTTTCCAACGACAAGGGTATCACCGTAACTATAAACGGCGTAACCGTTACCGGCAACACCAAGATCGTTAACGGCGCTGTTATTACCGACAGCAACGGCATAACCTATATCGCATACATCGTTGCAGACGCAAACGGCGACAACAAGGTATCGCCTCTTGACTATATCACCATGAAGCGTGCATTTATGGGCACCAAGGAGATCGAAGGTCTCCAGCTCAAGGCGGCTTGCTTATCCGGCGGTGATTCTGTCAGCGCAGTCGACTACATCATGCTCAAGAGATACTTCCTCGGTACCTACGAGCTTCAGTAATCGAATAAAAACCGTATAACAAAAACCCCTCGGGATTTCCGAGGGGTTTGTTTTTTACCGTTAAAACGAATCGATTCTTATTTCTTGATCCAAAGTGCTTCAAACGGACGCAAAACGCTTAATTTTTCCTTGTAATTGGAAAGCAAAACAGTAGCGTCATCGGGAATGCATTCGGGCATTTTACCCTCGCTTTCGTCGAATCGGCAAACCACGTATACGCTTTCACCGTTGAGGGTTTGAGAGTAAACAACAGTTTTGCCGTCGTTTTCGATAAGCTTGAATTCGCCGTCGACAATGCAGGGCTCGTTTTTGCGGATCTGCAAAAGCATACGGTAGAAATTAAGCACCGAGCCTTCGTCGTTTTCCTGCGCCTCTGCGCATAAATCACCGTAATCGTGCGCCTTTATCCAAGGTGTTCCCGACGAAAATCCGCCGTTTTTGCCGCTTGACCACGGCATCGGCACGCGAGAATTGTCGCGGCTGCCGAACTGCATTTTTGCAAGAAGCTCGGCTTCGGTGAATTTGTTTGTCGCCTTTAATTCGTTATATGCGTTTATCGTTTCTATATCGCGGTATTCGTCGAGCGTGTTAAAGGTCGGGTCATGAAGCCCCAATTCCTGCCCCTGATATATAAACGCCGTTCCGCGCATACCGTAAAGCAGAGCGGCGAGCATCGTCGCGCTTTCATAAGCATATTCGCGGTTGCCGAACCTTGAAAGCGCACGCGGCTGGTCGTGATTTTCCATAACGAGCACGGGGTGACCGTCGTTGCAAAGTCCGTATTCCCATTTCGCGAGAATATCCGTAAACGCCTTGCGGTCAACGGGCTCGGGGTCGAATTTGTCGCCGTTCACTCTGCCCAGAAGCAGATGCTCGAATTGGAAGGTCATCGTAAGCTCTTCGCGCTTTTCGCCCGTGAGTATCAACGCCTGCTCGGGCGATAATCCCCAGGTTTCGCCGACAGTCAACGCCTTGTGCGGACCGAGCGCGCGTTCATGAAGCTCGTGCAGATATTCGTGAAGATGCGGACCGTTTCCTCCGCCGTAGGGGGAGGAGAAATCCTTGGAAATTGAGTTTATAACGTCGCAACGGAATCCGTCGACACCCATATCGAGCCAATAATTCACCATATCGGCTATTTCTTCGCGCACCTTGGGGTTGTCCCAATTCAGATCGGGCTGCTTTTTTGAGAAAAGATGCAGGTAATACTGTCCCGTTGCTTCGTCAAATTCCCACGCGCTTCCGCCGAAGGCGGCGGTCCAACCGTTCGGCTCGTGTCCGTCTACGGGATCACGCCAGATATAGTAATCGCGGTATTTGTTGTCGCGGCTTTTTCGGCTTTCGACAAACCATTCGTGCTCGTCGGACGTGTGGTTTACGACCAAGTCCATAAGCAAGCGCATTCCGCGTGAGTGCATATCGTCGAGAAGCTCCCTGAATTCCTCGAGCGTGCCGTATTCCTTCGCGATTCCGCGGTAATCCGATATATCGTAGCCGTTGTCGTCTCCGGGCGAGGGATAGCAGGGGGATAGCCATATCGCGTTGATTCCGAGCTTTTCCAAATAGGGCAGCTTGCTTATTATTCCGCGTATATCACCGATGCCGTCGCCGTTCGTGTCGCAATAGCTTTTGGGATATATTTGGTAAGCAACGGTTTCCTTGTGCCAACGTTCCATTATAAACACCTCCGTTTAAGTGGTCGATCACATTGTATCACAAGTTGTTTGCCATTTCCACCCCTTTGTTCATTTTATAAAAGCGAGCGGCATATTATTTCGAGAGGTGATAATATGTTCTCGTTTCTTTTTTCGATAGTTTCCAAATGCTTTTGTCTTTTGTTGCGAACAAGCGACACACATTCCTTTCCGCCTCCGCTTTCCAAGCAGGAGGAGCATTCGCTTTTCGTGCGTGCCCGAGGCGGTGATATCGCGGCGAGGAATAAGCTTATCGAGCATAATCTGCGGCTGGTTGCTCATATTGTTAAAAAATACTACACCACCGCGCGCGATCAGGACGATCTGATATCCGTCGGCACGGTCGGGCTGATAAAGGCTATCGACAGCTTCAATATCGATAACGGCGCGCGCTTTGCCACTTATGCGGGAAAATGTCTGCAAAACGAAATATTGATGTATTTCCGTGCACAGAAAAAGCATTCTGCCGTTACCTCGATAAACGATCCTGTCGACGTGGATAAGGACGGCAACCCGCTGACGTATCTCGAAATAATTGCATCGCCCGACGATATCGTGGATTCGATCGACCGCAAAATAAAGCTCGAGAAGATAATAGCCGCGATAAAAACCGTGCTTACCGACCGCGAGCGAAAAATAATGATGCTTCGCTACGGCTTGAATAACAGCGGCAAGCATTATGCCCAGCGCGACGTCGCACAGATGCTCGGTATATCGCGCAGCTATGTATCTCGCCTCGAAAAAAGCGCGATAGACAAGATAAGGGAATATTCAACCAAATAAGCGTAAAACCGCCGTATATTTTGGATATAAGGCGGTTTTTCTATTGATTTATTGCATATTTTGGGGTATAATATAATGAATATCACTTTTGATTTTCGGCAGACGATTTCAGTTCGTCGAGCGTGCCGAACGAATATCCGCGCGCTGACAATTCGCAGATAACCTCATCGAGTATCAACGCGTTCGTAAGGCTTGTCGGGTGAAGCAGTATCACCATGCCGTCGTGCGCGTTATCGAGTATTTTTGCTTTTGCCTTTTCGGTGTCGGGCTGACTGGAATTGTCCCAATCTCTGTACGCGAACGACCAGAACACAGGCGTGTATCCGAGGCTTTTACAAAACTCGAGCGTTTTTATAGAAAACGAGCCCTCGGGCGGACGGAAATATTTTTCCATTTCCAAATCGTATTTTTCGCGGTAGATGCGTTCCAATTCCGTAAGCTCGGATTCAAAGGCGTCGATATCGCAAACAGCGGACATATCCTTGTGGCTTGTCGTGTGGTTGCATATCAGGTGCCCGTCGTCTATCATTCTTTGAACCGTTTCGGGGCTGTTTTTTATAATTCCGGGAAGAATAAAAAACGCCGCCTTGATATTGTGCTTTTTAAGAACGTCAATCGTTTTTTCGACGTTTTCGTTGCTGTATCCCGCGTCAAAGGTAAGATATACCGTTTTGTCGCCCTCGTTTCCTATAAAAAGAGCGTTATGCTCCTTTGCGAGCTCGTATATACCGGGGAACTCGGGACGCTCACAGTTGCCCTTCGGCTTGAAAAACCAGTTTATTCGTTCGGTATCCGAATATGCGGAAGCGCCCGATGCGGAAAATAAAAAAACAAGCAATAACGCGATTATGAATTTCAAAAATTTCAAAAAATCACTCCTTTCTTATATAGTTTAGTTAGCTTGCGGAAAATTATCCGCGCCAAAAATTTTCAAAAAAGGTTGTAATTGTTATGGTAGTTTGTGTACCCTCTGCTGCTCTTTATGCAACGCCCGAGCTTATGTCCGAGCAGATCGATGAATTGCTCTACGGCGAAGAGGTTGAAATATTGGATGAGCTCGGCTCGTTTTGTAAGGTTAAGACCGATTACGGATATATCGGCTGGACGGTAAAACCGAATCTTTTTGAAAAGCTTCACGATGCGAATCATATCGTAACCTCGTCTTTTGCCGATTTGCTTTTCGAGGGCAGAAACTATTTCCATTCTCCGATAACGCTTCCGCGCGGTGCGAGAGTGGACGTCGGATTTTCGCACAAGGAGGATAAATACGGCTTTGCGGTTTTACCGAGCAAGCGTATTTATTATATACATCAAAAGCATATCGCTCCGCTTGCAAGCATCAAAAAGCAGGACGAAAACGAGCTTCGCGAAGCGTTGGTGGCAACGGCAAAGGAATATCTTGGCGTTCAGTACCGCTGGGGCGGCAGAACCCATATGGGCATCGATTGCTCGGGTCTGTGCTTCAACGCCTATCGCTTCAACGGAATCGATATCTGGCGCGATTCCGATTTTGAAAAGCAAAAAAGCCTGAAAAAGATAAATTATCACGAGGCAAAGCCCGGCGACCTGATGTTTTTCCAAGGACATATCGCCATGTATATCGGCAACGGCGAAATTATCCATTCCTCTGCATCGCAGGGTAAGGTCGTTATCGAAAAATGGGAAGATAATCCCAAATTAAAAGAAATTTATTTGTGCACGGGAACGGCATTCTGATGAACGAATTTATAAGCAAACAGGAAATAGAGCGTCAGCACGAAATCGCTCTGTCGCTTCATAGCGAAACCAAGGGCAAAAGGGCGTGTGTTATCACGTTCGGCTGTCAGCAAAACGAAAACGACAGCGAACGTATCGCAGGTGCGCTTGAGCTTTGCGGTTACGAAATAACCGACGATAGCAGAAGCGCGGATATGATAATAATAAATACCTGCGCCATCCGTGAGCACGCCGAGATACGCGCGCTTTCCGAGGCGGGACAGTTCAAGGGCATTAAGGAAAAGGACAGATCGGTCAGAATCGGTCTTTGCGGCTGTATGGCACAGCAATCGCACCGCCGCGAGCAGATCTATAAAAGCTATCCCTACGTCGATTTTGTGTTCGGTACGGATATGCATCATAGATTGCCCGAAATTATAAAGACCGCGCTTTCGCAGAAAAAGCGTACAAGCTTTATCACCGATAAGCCGCATAACGAGTTCGGCGTAATAAGCGAGGGTATGCCCGTCCGCCGCGAAAGCGGATATAAGGCGTGGGTGCCTGTAATGTACGGCTGTAATAATTTTTGTACATATTGCGTCGTACCCTATGCAAGAGGCCACGAGCGCTCGCGCAGAAGGGAAGACGTGCTTGCCGAGGTGAAATCGCTTGTCGAAAGCGGATATAAGGATATAACTCTGCTCGGTCAGAACGTAAATTCCTATTCGGGCGGATGCGATTTTGCAACGCTTCTTACCGAATGCGCTTCGTTTGACGGCGAATACCGCGTGCGCTTTATGACGAGCCACCCGAAGGACGCGTCGGACGCGCTTATCGATGCTATCGCGAAAAACGATAAGATCGCAAAGCAGTTCCACCTTCCCGTTCAGTCGGGCTCGAGCCGAATTTTAAAGCTCATGAACCGCAAATACGACCGCGAGCAGTATTTAGAGCGCGCGTTTGAAATCAAGCGTAAGAATCCCGATATCAGCATCACCACCGATATAATCATCGGCTTCCCGACCGAAACGGATGAGGATTTTGCCGATACGATGTCGCTTGTGAAGCAGGTCGGATTTGATATGATATACACCTTCATCTATTCTCCTCGCGTGGGAACTATCGCGGCAAATATGGAGGGACAGATACCGAAAAGCATATCCAACGAACGCTTTAAGGCGTTATCCGATATGGAAAACGAAATCGCGCAATCGCTCAACGACCAATTTATCGGGCGCACTCTGCGCGTGCTTTCCGACGGGGTAAACAAAAACGGAATACCCTGCGGCAGAAGCACACACAATAAAATCGTAACGTTCGATAAACTTGTCCCCGCAGGACAGTTTGTCGATGTTCAAATAGAAACCGCGGGCGCCTATATGCTCGGCGGAAAAATAACGTGAGGTATTTATCATGAAGCTTATTTTACTTGGGATAGCGTGTATATTGTTCGGATTCACTGCGCTTGCCGCAGTAGCGTTCGGTTTGCAACCCGACGGCGAACTGTTCGAGATATTGGGCTACGCCTTTCCGTTTCTCGGTATTTTACTTGCGTTTTTAGGCACGTTTATAAAAGATGATAAATAATTGAACCGAAAGGAAATAAAAACAATGAATGATGCAATGATCAAAGCAATCGAATCTCTTAAGGAAGCGCTCGCCGCAAGCGACGAGCTCAAGGCTTATAACGAAGCAAAGGCTGCTTACGATGCAGATGAAGAGCTTTCCAAGCTCATCAACGAATATAACGTTCAGGCAACCCTTCTCGAAACCGAAGGCAGAAAGCCCGAGGAAGAACGCGACACCGCGCTTGTTGAAAGCATCTCGGCAAGACTCCGCGAATGCTACGATTCCATAAGCGAAAGCAAGTCGCTTATGGCTATGCGCGACGCAGAATCGGCACTTTCCGAAATCGTAAACGCAATCAACGATGCAGTTCGCTTTACTATAGAGCCCGAATCTGCATGTACTCACGACTGCAGCACCTGCGGCGGCTGTCATTAATTGCATAACGGTCGATTTCGCACGGAATCTCGCTTGCGGTAGGCTTCTACAGCGGCGCTCGATTCCGCGCAAACTCGCCTCGTTCTGCATAACAGCGCAGACCGCACAGATATCTGTGCTATGAACGAACAAAACCACTCGCAGTAGATTTCTACAGCTTCGGGTTTTGTTTGTCCATTCTGCATCTGTTCTGCAATTAATGAATATCGCTGCGCTCTCAATGAAAATGCAAGCATTTTCATTGGGGTTGGAACATTGTGCGCTCGCGCCTAATGCCCTAAAAACGCAAGCGTTTTCAGGGGACCCGTTTCGCGCCTCACGCTGAAGCGTTCGACACTCGCAATGCTCATAGGTATATTTTCCGAGGCGCATGTCCTCGGAAAATATGGATTTTTATTGTATTTGCAGTTACGCACAAACTCGCCTCGTTCTGCGTAACAGCGCAGACTATTTTAATTATATTTTGTAAATTCTTTTATTTCGGAACACCGGAGGTGTTTTTATGGCATTATCTCCGCTTATGAAACAATATCTCGAGGTCAAGCAAGAGCACCCCGAGTGCATATTGATGTGCCGTATCGGTGACTTTTACGAGATGTTCTTCGAGGACGCAAAGGCGGCTTCGAAGGAGCTCGATTTGGTGCTCACCGGCAAGGATTGCGGCTTGGAAGAGCGCGCGCCGATGTGCGGCGTTCCTCATCACGCTGTTGAGGGATATATCGCCAAGCTCGTTTCGCGCGGGTACCGCGTTGCTATCTGCGAGCAGATGGAGGATCCCGCAACCGCAAAGGGACTTGTAAAGCGTGACGTTGTACGTATTATCACTCCCGGCACGGTTACCGAGGGCGGATATCTTGACGAAAAGAAGAATAATTACATCTGCGCGGCGTATACCGACGATTTTGGCTGCGGTATCGCATTCGCAGACGTTTCGACGGGCGAAATAAACGCCACCGAGCTTTTGGGCGATAACCTTGTCGCGCGCACCGTTTCCGAGGCGGCGGCATACGTTCCGAGCGAGCTTATCTGCGTAGAAAGCTTCCCCAAGGAAATGAGCGATCTTTTCGCATCGCGTTTCAACACGCTCGTATCTGTTGCCAATGAAGCGGATTTTTCGCTTGCAAGCTCTGTAAATGCCATAAAAGAAATCTACGAGGGCATACCCGAATCCGACAGCGATTATGCTATACGCGCGGTCGGCGGACTGCTTGCTTACATAAGAAGAACACAAAAGATAGATCTTTCCTATCTGCAAAAAATAAACTTCTATTCCTGCGATGAATTTATGGGAATAGACACGGCGTCGCGCCGTAATTTGGAGCTTTCCGAATCGATGCGCACGCATCAGCGCAAGGGCTCGCTCCTTTGGGCGATAGACCGCACGCGCACAAGCGCAGGCGCGCGTCTTTTGCGCAGATGGCTGGAAAAGCCGCTTGTGAACGAGGGCGCAATCCGAGCAAGGCTCGATGCGGTTTCCGAGCTTCATTCCGACGGAGTGCTGCGCGACGATATCCGCGAGATATTAAAGGGCATTACCGACATCGAGCGTCTTACAACACGCCTTGTTTACGGTACGGCAAACGCGCGCGATTTGAAATCGCTTGAAAAAACCATACGTCTTTTCCCCGATATAAAGGAGCTTATCGCAAACGCAAGATCGAAATCGCTTAAAAGAATCGATTCCGAAATCGACCCATTAGAAGAAATCGCTTCCGCGATAGGCGACACCATTGCCGAAGAGCCGTCCGCGCTTTTAAAGGAGGGCGGAATGATACGCCGCGGCTGTAACGCCGCTGTTGACGAACTTTACGATATGGTCACCAACGGCAAGGCGTGGATAGCGCGAATCGAGGAAAGCGAACGCGAAAGAACGGGAATCAAATCCTTAAAGGTCGGATATAACCGCGTGTTCGGTTATTATATCGAGGTTTCCAAGACCTTTCTTTCACAGGTCCCCGATGAATACATAAGAAGACAAACGCTTACCAACGGCGAGCGGTTTGTCACTCCCGAGCTTAAAGAAACCGAAAGCCGCGTTATCGGCGCGAGGGACAGGCTTTACGCGTTGGAATACGAGCTTTTCGTTCAGCTGCGCGAGTACGTGCTTCAATCGCTCGAGCGTATCAAAACCGCCGCGAACGCTATTGCCGAGCTTGACGTTTATTGCTCAAACGCCGAGATCGCGCGCGAGCAGGGATACGTTTGTCCCGAAATCGACCGCTCGGACAAAATCGTGCTTAAAAACTGCCGTCATCCCGTCGTCGAACGCTTCCTCGACGGAAATTACTTCGTTCCCAACGATTGCTATCTCGATTGCGGTGCAAGCAGGATGATGCTTATCACGGGTCCGAATATGGCAGGTAAATCGACCTATATGCGTCAGGTCGCGCTTTGCGTGGTCCTTGCGCAGACGGGCTGTTTTGTTCCCGCTACGGAAGCGCGTGTCGGCATTGTCGACAGGGTGTTTACCCGTGTCGGCGCATCCGACGATCTGGCAAGCGGCAATTCGACGTTTATGCTCGAAATGAACGAGGTTGCGGATATTCTTAAAAACGCAACCAAGAACAGCCTTATTATCTATGACGAGATCGGCAGAGGCACCTCTACCTACGACGGTATGAGTATTGCACGCGCCGTTGTTGAATATACCGCCAAGAAGATTGGCGCAAAAACGCTTTTTGCAACGCATTATCACGAGTTAACAGAGCTCGAGGGCGAAACCGACGGTGTTGTGAATTACAATATCGCGGCGAAGAAGCGCGGAAACGACGTTGTATTCCTCCGCAAGATAATCAAGGGCGCGGCGGACGACAGCTACGGTATCGAGGTTGCGCACCTTGCAGGCGTTCCCGAAGCCGTGGTCAACCGTGCAAAGCAGGTGCTCCAAGGACTTTTGGAAACAAGCACACGCCCCGTTGTAAAGGCGAAAAAGAATGAAGACGATAATATCAGCTTCGAATCGCTTTGCGAAGCAAGGGTTATCGAGCGTATAAGAACGCTGGACATCAATACGCTTACCCCCTACGAAGCAATAACCGTTTTATATGAGCTTAAAAAGGAGCTTGACTAATTGGGTATTATAAATATTCTCGACGCGCATACGTCAAACCTTATCGCTGCGGGCGAGGTTGTCGAGCGTCCGTCGTCAGCCGCGAAGGAGCTGCTTGAAAATTCAATAGATGCAGGCGCGAGGTCGATCGTTTTGGAAATAAAAAACGGCGGCAGAACGCTGTTGCGCGTTACCGACGACGGCAAGGGCTTTTTGCGCGAGGATATTCCCAAGGCTTTGCTTCGCCACGCGACGAGCAAGATAAGCTGCGGTGACGATATCACGGGTATCCGCTCGCTCGGCTTCCGCGGTGAAGCGCTTGCGGCGATCGGCTCGGTATCTCGTCTTGAGATCATCACCAAAAGCCGCGAGGAGGAAATAGGCACGCGCCTCACCTCCGATGAAAACGGAGTGGTTATGGTAGATACGGGCTGTCCCGACGGAACGACCGTTTCAATGCGCGATATTTTCTACAATACTCCGGCGCGGCAGAAATTTTTAAAGCGCGACAGCACCGAGGCGGCGTCCTGCGTTGCGGCGGCTGAAAGATTAGCGCTTTCACACCCCGAAATCTCGTTTACCGTCATAAACGACGGCGAGCGTAAATTTATGACCGCGGGCGACGGCAAGCTGTTCCCTGCGATACATTCGGTCTTCGGCCGTGAATTTGCAAAGACCTTGATACAAATAGAATACGAGCTGAACGGTGTTTCGGCTTGCGGATATATAACAAAGCCCGACGCCGTACGCGGAAGCCGTGCTATGCAAACGATGTTTGTCAACGGCAGATACGTAAAAAGCAAAACGGTTCAGGCGGCGCTTGAGGAGGCGTTCCGTTCGTTTATTCCGCGCGGAAAATTCCCCGGCTGTGTGATATTCGTTTCGCTTCTTCCCGAGCTTACCGACGTAAACGTGCACCCTGCGAAGACCGAAATAAAATTCGCGTCCGAGCGCGACGTGTTCCGTGCGGTTTATTACGCCGTGAAGAACGCGCTTGAGGCCGAGCCCGATGAAAAGCCGCTTGGCGAGGCTATTCCCGAAAAGGTGCAAAAAACAAACGATTTGACCGATGATTACGACCCGTTTGTCGATACCTCCGTGCAGGTAAAGCCCGAGGAGATCAAGGAAGATAAATTTTCTTGGTCTGCGCCCATAATTGAAGAGAGAGTCGAAAGCAAGCCCGAGCAAAGAACGGCATTCAGGGCAAATATCGGCGAGGATGACCTTTTCGATTCCGACCCGAACGTTGTTATAAAGGATATCTGCCCGATCAACGCATATCCCGAAGCCGTTGAGCCCGAATCGGAGCCCGAACAGCTGACTATCGTCGAAGAAAAGCCGGCTTGGCGAATGATAGGGCAGGCTTACGATTCATACATTTTCGTCGAAACCGAGGAAAATATACTCGTTATCGATAAGCACGCCGCGCACGAGCGAGTGCTTTACGAAAAATTAGCGGCAAATAAGGAACTGCACGTGCAGGAATTATTGGCGGGCGTTCCCGTCGCATTGGGACGCGAGCAGTCGGCAATATTGCTCGAAAACGCTTCATTTTTGGAGGAAAAGGGCTTTAAGGTCGAGGATTTCGGCGAGGGAACGGTTATCGTTCGCTCGGCACCGTCGACGCTCGGCAATTTAAAGGGACTTTCCTCTATCTTGGAGGACTTTGCGCGCACGCTTTCCGACGGTAACGGTCTTTCGTTCGCCGAGCGTTGCGACAGAGCATTATATACCGTTGCCTGCAAGGCGGCGTTGAAGGCAAGAGTAAAAAATCGTCCCGAGGACGATGAAAACGTTGTGAAAATGCTTGCCGAGAATCCGCAGCTGCAATATTGCCCTCACGGCAGACCGTTTATTAAAAAGATACCCAAAAGGGAAATAGAAAAATATTTCGACAGGTGAATTATATGAGCTTCACTATACACAAGACCTGTGGCACAGCGCGTACAGGTACGTTTAAAACCGTTCACGGCGATATTCAGACCCCCGTGTTTATGAACGTCGGCACGTCTGCCGCAATAAAGGGCGGCATCTCGACGGGCGATTTGAAGCATATCGGCTGTCAGGTCGAGCTTTCGAACACCTATCATCTCCACGTTCGACCGGGTGAGGACGTCGTTTATCAGCTCGGCGGTATTCATAAATTCTTCAATTGGGACAAACCCGTGCTTACCGACAGCGGCGGATTTCAGGTTTTTTCGCTTGCAAAGCTCCGCAATATCACCGAGGAGGGTGTAACCTTCCAATCGCATATGGACGGCGCGAAGATATTTATGAGCCCCGAGGTAAGTATGCAGATCCAATCGAAGCTTGCATCTACCATCGCGATGGCGTTTGACGAATGTCCCTCATCGGTTGCCGACCACAAATATATCAGCAATTCGGTGGACCGTACCACACGTTGGCTTTACCGCTGTAAAGAGGAAATGGACAGATTGAACTCGCTTCCCGAAACCATAAATCCGCATCAGCTTCTTTTCGGTATCGGTCAGGGCGGCGTTTACGACGATATACGCGTTCGTCATTTGCAGGAAATAACCAAGCTCGATCTACCCGGTTATGCGTTGGGCGGTCTTGCCGTAGGCGAAAGCGCCGAGGAAATGTACCGTGTTATCGAGGTGTGCGAGCCGTTTCTGCCCAAGGACAAGCCTCGTTACTTGATGGGCGTCGGTACACCCGTGAATATTCTCGAGGCGGTCGACAGGGGTATAGATTTCTTCGATTGCGTAATGCCCTCGAGAAACGCACGTCACGGTAATTTGTTCACGAGCGAAGGTCTTTTGAATCTTAACAACAATAAATATATGCTCGATGCGCGTCCCATCGACCCGAATTGCGATTGCCCCGTGTGCAAGACCTACACGCGTGCGTATATCCGCCATTTGTTCAAGGCACGCGAGCTTCTCGGTATGCGTCTTTGCGTTATTCATAACCTTTATTTCTACAACAAGCTTATGGAAAAAATACGCAACGCTATTATGGAGGGCAATTGGAAAAGCTTCAAGGAAGAGCAGGTTTATATGCTCGGCAAGCGCGCAGAATAAAGTATTAAAAGCATTTTCGGAAACGAAAGTGCTTTTTTCTTTGTAAAAATGCTTAATTTTATCAAAAAATGTATGTTTGTGTCTGTAAAAAACGGCAAAAGCTATTGAAAAGCTATAAAATTTGTGTTAACATAATATTGCTATAATTGCCGTTAGTCTATCGGCAAGAATAATAACGGCAAATATATTGCCAAAAATTTTATGGAGGAAAAACACATGAAACTCTCTCTTAAGAAAGCATTAAGTCTTGCGATTGTTTCCGTAATGTTGTTCGCTGTTATGGCGATACCCGTTTCTGCTGCTGTTGAAGACGAGTTCGGCAACATCGTGCTTAATGATTCTAATGCGTACAACTGGGATTCTACCAAGGTCGTTGTTTGGGCTTCCGATAATGAAGAAGCTGTTATCGGCGATATTCTTGGCGTTGAACCCTTCTTCGGTTGGTTCTATAAGGCTCTTCTCGAGTACAACGAAATCTCCAAGACCTTTGATGTAATCGCAACCGAAACCGCTACCGATGCGACTTCTGACTACACCACTTGGACTCTTGGCTATGGCAGAATGATCGTTATGGCTCACGCTGACTGCGCAAGTGCTACCAGCCTTGAACTTCTTGGCATGTGCGAAGGCATGCAGTTCTTCCTTGTCGGCGACTATGATGCGATCCTCGCAGGTGGTTCTGTTGACGGTATGTACATCACCATCAACGGTGTTGAGCCCGGCGGATACTGGACCAAGCCCATCAAGCCCGAATATCAGTACGGCCTTAACATCATCCCTGATGAAAACTCCAACGTTCTCGACGATGCAAATATCATCGCAGGCCTTACCGACGGTGATTGGGTAGAGGGCGCAACCTCGTTTGCTACTGCAGGCCTCTATCTTGTACAGGATTGCCATTCCAACAATTCTTCCATCCGTCCTACCATCAGCGTCGTAAATTACTACGAAGAAGCTACCGCAGTTAACACTATCAAGATCGGCTTGTATACCGAATATGCTTCCATGATCGGTCTTCCCGAAAACGATATCGTTATCTCCACCTCTGAAGATGGCGAAAATTGGACTGAGGTTGCTACCGTTCAGCACGGTCTTACCCTCGAAGGCGACGTTAACGACCTCGCTAACGCAGAAAAGGGCACCAAGATCGCTACTCTTACTCTTGCTGAAGCAGTAACCGCTACCTACGTTAAGGCTGACCTCGTTTATGCAGCAAGCCCCTTCTCGGATAAGCCCGTTTGGGAATTCTTCTGCTTTACCGAAGTTGAATTCTCCTTTGTTGAAGCTGAACCCGAAGCACCCGCTGCTCCCGATTACAGCACCAAGCCTATTTGGGTAACTCATTATAACGATGAAACCAAGGAAGGTGCCGGCGTTATCAGCACTACCGGCGTAACCTCTCTTGCATGGCGCGATCACTATGCATTTGCTCCCGTTGAAGGTGCAAACAATGTTTTCGAGCTCGTCGACATTCGTAATTACCTCGGCACCAACGTTACTCCCGACGGTATCGACGTACCCGCGGGCGGATTCGTTTACAGCCTCAATACCGGCAACAACTATCCTGCACTTGGCATGGATGGTCTCGACTACACCACCACTGCTTGCAACGATGCAGTTGCACTCGCTGCTACCTGGACTATCGGTCAGAAATTCTATTTCTACGGCGTTGACCTCGAAGGTCTCACCGTTCCCACCTCTACCCCCGATGTAAATTGGTACGAAGAGGGCGAAAATGAAGACGGCGTTTACGTTTGCACCGCAACCGTAACTCCTTACGTTAAGTACGACGAAACCGAGGCTATTGATCCCGAAACCGGCGATGCTTCCTACGACGTAGCATACGGCTTCACCTTCCCCATCAACTACGTTAACGGTTCTATCGTTGGCGAAGACGTAACTCTCGTTGACAATGCAGATTCTTATGCATCCTGCAACCCCAACTGGGCTATCAGCGTTCAGTTGACTCCCGCAGGCGACGTTTACGAAGTAGTTAAGGTTGTTGTAACTCCCGGTTCTGCAGCAGCTGCAGGCATCGAATGGGGCGAAGGCGACCTCGTGCTCGTAGTTCACTCCGCATCCTCCAACCCCAACGGCGGTTACGCTAACTGGCAGTCCAAGGTTGTTGCAATGGCCCTTAAGGCAGGCGACAAGGTTCTCGTTTCCGAAACCGAAGCATACGTTCTTATGCCCGGCGAAGTTGTTGAAGCACCCAAGACCGACCTCGGTAAGATCGAAGGCGCTGACGTTGAAGTAGGTGTATACGGCGAAGATTCTCCCGTAACCAACCTCAACGGTGACGTATTCGTATTCGCAGCAGGCGCAGAAGACAGAGTAGTTACCTCCGATGAAGCTAACCTCCGTTACAGCTGGATCCTCGTGGTTGACGCTGACGGTAAG
>JAZNWF010000037.1:0-1958 GCA_045593165.1 Eubacteriales bacterium | reverse complement strand
CTCTTTTATTATTCATCGATATATTTAACGGTCGTAACTTCCTCACCCTTTGCATTGACCAACGTAATTATCGCGTATTTATTACCGCTGTCGGCGAAATATTTATTACGCGTTTTTGCAAGCACTTCGTCAAAATCGGCTTCATCGACCGTACCGTATTTTAACGTACTGCTGCCGTTGACAAACCGTTTATCATTGTACTCGCTTAAAAAGTAGCGGTCTATCGCCCAATCGGCTATATTTTTCGTGCCGTAATAATTCATTCCTATGATCTCGATGGATCTTACGGTATATTCCGCATCGAAATATCGCATAAGTCCTTTATTCTCAAGGAAACCAAGCGTTTTTTCGAACGAAGGATATACGTATATGGGAGTATTGACCGATTGCGTGTTTTCTCCTAATATCGATTGGTGCAGCCATATAACGCCCAGACAATCCGACGCGGGATGGAACTCGTCCGAAAACGAAATGCTTGATTTATCGAAGGATAACGCCTCGAGAAATTCCTTTGTTTCGCTTGCTGTAAGCTCGAAAGGCGTAAAGGCAGACAGCATATTATCGGATATAAAGAAGGTATGGGCGGAATAATTGGGTTCTTTGTCGTTAACGTATTCGTAGCTGTTGTTATATAAATGCTTTATCATCGTTTCCTCGAGGTCTTTATACGCCTCGGTATCACTTACCGCCAAGGTGGAATAAAGCGTAGACAGCTTCATTTGCGGATAGCATCTTATCACTTCGCGTCCGTTTTTAAGCTTATACACGATATAATAATCGGCATAAACGACGGTATCGGAATAATCGCTTTCGGGAGATTTTGAAACCGTTCTCGAGCCGTCCTCGAGAATGGTTTTATGGATATTGACGGCGGTTTTTATATCTTCTTCGCTTACAAGATCGGGAAATTGGTCGAAAGCGACCGTGGTAGAGGTCATTTGGTTATACGAACGAGTACCTGATGCGCCGAAAAACCTGTTTCCGCCCGAATAGGTCATCTTTACCGACGCTATCTCCGATGCATCGGGAATTCTGTCGGAATAACCGAACATACCGCTGTAGCACAGCAATGCAAAAACAAAGATAGAAGCAGCCGACGGAAGAATATATTTCCACGCCCCGAACGCCTTTTTTAGCGTTCCGTTAAAAACGGTGTGGAGCGTAAAGCACAAAAAGGCAAACAAAGCGGCAACTCCCGCAAGAACCGTAAAGCTATTTCCCAAAAACAGAAGAAGCGAGGATAACGCAAGCGATATTATTACCGTACAAACGGCAGACAAATATTTATTCGCATTCGGCTTGCCGTCAAACTCGGCGTTTCTGCGCTTGAATATCATCACAGCAATAGGAACGAGAACCACTGTAATTGCCAAAATCCATATCAGCTTTGACAAGTAAATATCAAGCGAGATATCTGCTGCTGGATTTCCCAAAACAGTATATTCATCAAAAGCCTTGCCGAATATCGTATGTACCGAAGATGCGGAATACTTATCAAAGACGACTTTGTAATCGTACGGCAGTCGGGCGTTGGTATAGCTTCGTATCGAATATCCGAAGCCGTACAAAAACGATGCAAGCATCAGTACGCCGAAAAGCATCAAGCCCTGCACGCCGAAGTAAAACACGCCGCAAACAATAAAGAAATCTATCGTTCTGCCGCACATCGCCGCCGCTATCGAAGCAACGGTATAAGAATAAAGCACGATCGCGCATACCACAAGAAGCATTATAACCGTATTTTCGTTTATAACGACGCTCTTACCGACGTTCGACGCGCCCAGACAGAGCAACACGAAAAAGGTAACGAACGAGGGTATGAGCGTAGACAAAAGACCGAAAATATATCTCGTTACGAAAAGCCGCGTGCGCGATACACCCGTCAACAGCATCATCGTGGCGCTTTTTTTCTTAAAAAGAAACGAAAACATAGCGTAAGCCGAAATCACCGAAACCGC
>JAZNWF010000036.1:0-2713 GCA_045593165.1 Eubacteriales bacterium | reverse complement strand
GCTTATGACAAGGGCTATCCCGTAACCTTCCTCGTGATGCTCGTCGCTTCGTTAGTAACGGGTAGTATAGCCGCGAGAATGAAAAGCCACGCAAAGCAATCTGCTCAGGCAGCATACCGAACAAAAATATTGCTCGATACCATTCAAATGCTCGCTAAGGCAAAGAGTTCCGATGAGATATTCGAAATTGCGGCAGATCAGGTGAAGAAGCTATTGTCTTGCGATACGCTTATATATGTAGGTGATGAGTCCATTCGCAATATCGGTATTACGGTTGATAATAATATACAAAAAAGCGATGACTGTATCTACGCAGCGATACACACAAACGATACTATTTACGGAGTAATCGGTGTAGTAACCGTTAAGACGGTTGATGCCTTTGAAAACAGTATTCTGCTATCCATTCTCGGTGAATGCGCTTTGGCGCTTGAAAGCGAGCGAAACGCAAGAGAAAAGGAAGCCTCTGCGATCCTTGCTGAGCAAGAAAAGCTACGCGCTAATCTGCTCCGTACCATATCCCACGATCTTCGCACACCGCTGACATCAATATCCGGCAACGCAGGCAATCTTCTTGCCAATGATGAGATATTCGATCCCGAAACACGCCGTCAGATCTATACCGATATCCGTGATGATTCCGAATGGCTTATCAGCCTTGTGGAGAATTTGTTATCGGTATCCCGTATGGGAGATGGCAAAAGCGATATACGGATGTCTGCCGAGCTTGTTTCCGACGTAATTGAGGAAGCGGTCAGACGTACTGAGAAAAATGCAAGTGCGCAGAAGCTCACCGTCAAGGAAAACGACGGCATATTGCTCGCAAAAATGGATGCAAGGCTTATCGTTCAGGTCTTGATCAATCTGATTGATAACGCGATCAAATATACACCGAGTGGCTCCGAAATAGAGATTTCGGCGGCAGAAAAAAATTATATAATTGCAATCACCGTAGCGGATAATGGGCACGGAATCGCAGATGAGATAAAGCCTCGTGTGTTCGATATGTTCTACACGGGCGCTGAAAAAATTGCAGACAGCCGCAGAAGTCTCGGTCTTGGACTTGCGCTCTGCAAATCTATTGTAAACGCTCACGGCGGTGAGATCACCGTGACCGATAACGAGCCACACGGCGCGGTATTTACCTTTACATTACCAAAGGAGGAGGTGGAGATCGGTGAATAAACCCTTAATACTCGTAGTCGAGGACGATGCGCCCGTTCGCAATCTTATTACTACGACATTAAAGGCGCACGAATATAAATATATCACGGCACAGAACGGAAACAATGCCATAATGGAAGCCTCCTCGCACAATCCTGATATCGTTTTACTTGATCTCGGACTTCCAGATATGGACGGTGTTGAGGTCATCGAGAGAATACGCACGTGGTCTGATATGCCGATCATCGTGATTAGCGCACGCAGTGAGGATAAGGACAAAATTGATGCTCTTGATGCCGGCGCGGACGATTACTTAACCAAGCCATTCTCCGTAGAAGAACTCTTGGCAAGACTTCGTGTAACGCAAAGAAGGTTAGCATCCAACCGTAACGAAAACGCAAGCTCGGTCTTCACAAACGGAGCATTGAAGATAGACTATGCCGCAGGCTGCGCATATCTCGGTGAGGAAGAATTGCATCTTACTCCCATCGAATACAAGATACTGTGCCTGCTTTCCACAAACGTCGGCAAGGTCTTAACGCACACCTTTATTACACAAAAGATATGGGGCGCAGCGTGGGAGAATAACGTAGCCTCCCTCCGTGTCTTTATGGCAACGCTCCGTAAAAAGATTGAAGCAACCCCAAATTCACCGCAGTATATCCAAACGCACATCGGCGTTGGATACAGGATGATGAGGGTGGAATAAGGAGAAAAACAAATTCCAATTTGTTGGTGAGTTATTAGTAGTTTAACGAATACCAATCTTTTAACGATAGGAAAGCGCTACATATTGACGGGGAGTAGTGCTTTTCTGCATTTTAAGGCTTCCGAGTAACAACATTTAGGCACCGCAAATACCGAAATGCACCAACAAAGAGAAAAAGCCCTTGTAAATCAAGGACTTTCAGCTAATTTTCAACGATAAAAAGAAAACAGTAGGTCGATACGATTGTATCAATCTACTGTTCCTTATTTGTGTTATCTTGACAAAATAGATGCCGCTTATTTCAACAATGACAGATATTCCTCAGAAAGTCCGGATAAAACCGTTTTCGAGCAATTTTCTTTTACAAGTTTAAATCTATAAATGGCTTCTTCTTTATCGTCCACTTTGTATGCGGCAACTCCTCTTATGTAATTTACAAATCCTTCCGTAGATTTTGAGGTGTTCCAAATTTCAACATTGTTCCGAAGCTCATTAGTTTTTTCTACATCATTGTCGGAAATGGCACACATCAAATTAAGGATATTATTGATTTTTTGATATGCAATCTTGGTTTTTGGTTTAAGCTTCTGACAACTGGATAATTTGCTTTCATATTGTGCTACTGTTTGACGAAACGAATCGTAATTGCCAAGGAAAAACTCGCATCTTGCTTGGTTAAACAATCCCGCCAAAACCATTTGCTCGTTAGAACTTTGAATCATTTTTTCTGCGTATTTGAGTGCTTCCTGATAGTTTCCCAAATACAAATAATCAACGGCATATATATGATCGATATTTTTCTGCTTATTTAGGTTCATATTCAGAATAAGCTGCTTTTCA
>JAZNWF010000035.1:0-74525 GCA_045593165.1 Eubacteriales bacterium | reverse complement strand
GTTCGATTCCGACCGGAGGCACCATGGATGAGTCGTCCTCACGGCTCATTCATTTTTTATGCGGATGTAGCTCATCTGGTAGAGCGCCACCTTGCCAAGGTGGAGGTAGCGAGTTCGAGCCTCGTCATCCGCTCCATTTTTAATATGGCGACATAGCCAAGTGGTAAGGCGTGGGTCTGCAACACCCTGATCACCAGTTCAAATCTGGTTGTCGCCTCCAAAAAATTCCTGTTCGCAAGAACAGGAATTTTTTTATCCATTGCGAAAGCAATGGTATATCATCAACAATGGCAAAATTGCCATTGTTGTATCTCATCAGTCCGTTAGGGCTGTATATCATCACGCTTTAGCGTGTATCAAAAAAGCTTTCGCAATGATAATATACAAAACTTCGTTTTGATGATATGCAATTCCTTCGGAATTGATGATATACACGCCTTTGGCGTGATTTTTTAGTTCACTTCAAATAAATTGACACGCTGTATGCTTTGTGATATATTAAATCCAAGAACTGCGGTGATGATATGAAACTTCTAAATTGGATAGGCGAAAAAGCGGTTGTGGTTTTTTGCTGTTGACACGTATATAATGCCATGATATAATTTATTTAATAAAATTGCACTTGCAATATAAAACAGGAGGCAGGTATGTCCAGACTTTTTGGCAAAACTAATCTGAACGGTGTTCCCGGTTCACCCAAGGCGATGTTTGAAACGCGTTATAATTCGGGAAGAAGCACGCTTTTAATGGTAGTTGCATTTACGGTTATAAACATCATATTGCTTGTTAGCGGCGGCGACTCGTATTTTCTCTTCTCGGCATACGTGCCGTACGTCCTTGCAATTATGGGTATGTCCTATACGGGCAAATTCCCCGAGGAATTTTACGGTGAAGCTTACGATTCACTCGAATTTTATGACGATTCATTCCTTTACACCACACTTGCGGTTTCCGCGGTGATTATAATACTTTATTTCGTAAGCTGGCTGCTTTCGAAGAAGCACATCGGCTGGATGGTGTTCGGTCTTGTGTTCTTTGCAATAGACACCGCTGTTATGCTTATATGGGGCGGCATTACCGCAGACGTAATTATCGATATCGTATTCCATATCGGTATTATCATTTCGCTTTCCATGGGCATCTCTGCATATTTCAAGGCGAAGAAGCTTCCCGATGAGGTTGATTTTTCCGAAGCGACTCCCCAGAACTATAATTTCGGCGGCGAGGAATCATCGGAAACCACTCACGATTCTGCCGTTTTAAGACCTGCGGATATGGAAGTAAAGGCAAAGGTTTTTCTTGAAACCGAATCTAACGGACATAAAATCACCTACCGTAGAGTAAAACGCGTTAACGAATTGGTTATCGACGGCAACGTGTATGACGAAATGGAGGCGATTATCGAATCCGCGCACGTGCTTCAGGCATATGTCGACGGCCACGTGATCAAGGTCGGTACGGATAACACGTCGCATTCGTTTATAATCGTCGATGACGAAACTATTGCAAGAAAATTGAGATTGATTTGACAAAACAAACCGACGTGGTTATTAGCTTCGGCGGTTTTCTCTTTTGATATATAAAATATATAAAAAAGTTGCAAAATAAACGATAATGTGTTAAAATAACGTATCTCTAAAGAGGAGTATCGTTTATGCAAAAGAAATCTGTTTTACAGGCAATAAAATTCGCGCTGTTCTCGGTATCGGCAGGTATTATTCAGGTTGCATCGTTTGCCCTGTTCAATGAGGTTATGAAATGGCAGTATTGGCCCGCATATCTGGTGTCGCTGCTGCTTTCGGTTCTTTGGAACTTCACGTTTAACCGACGCTTTACCTTCAAATCCGCCGCGAACGTACCCGTTGCTATGGCAAAGGTTTTGGGCTTTTACGCCGTGTTCACACCCGTGTCCACCTGGCTTGGCAATATGGCGGAAACGAGCGGCGTGAACGAATATATTGTGCTTGCTGTTACGATGCTCAGCAATCTTGTTCTTGAATTTCTGTTTTGCAAGTTCGTCGTATACAGAAATCAGGAATACACGCTCGAAAAATAGACGTTGCTCGGAAGGTATTATATGAAGAAAATTATTGCATTACTGCTCGTTTTGGTTACGCTTGTCGCTTGCTTTGCGGCATGCGGTGCCGATGCCGAGCTCGAAGGAAAATGGGAAAACGAAAAAACCGGCAGGTTTTTGGAGTTTGCTGACGGAAAATGCACCGAAACGGTAGACGGTACGACTCTTGTATATGATTATGACACCGAGACCGAGGAGGATTACGGCATTCTCACTCTTTCGGTAAACGGCGTTGACGTGCTTACATATCAGTACAAAATCGAAAACGGCGTGCTGATGCTGGTTGATAACGGCATTAAAACGAGCTATAAAAGAGTATAAAACAAAAAACTGTGTTCTTTGAATCGAGAACACAGTTCTTTTTTATTTCAGTTCTTTAATTCCGCACACCGATGCGACCTGCAAGCGAAGGCTCGGCTTTTCGTTATCGTTTACGTAAAAGCCGTGAGATTTCAAAGCGGTATAGCTTTCATCAAACGCTATTTCGGGGCGGTTGTTTTCCTCGCTTAAATGGGCGAGCATAAACGATTCCGTGCCGTGATTGGCAAGATGCGGTAAAAGCTTTGCGCAGAGGGTATTCGAAAGGTGGCCGAAATCACCCAAAATGCGCTTTTGAAGCGAATAGGGGTACGGACCGTTTTTCAGCATTTCGATATCGTGGTTCGATTCGATAACCACTCGTCTGCATTCTGAAAGACCGCGCAAGACCCCCTCCGAAAGATGACCGATGTCGGTGAAATAGCCGATCTTTTCCTCGCCTGCGCGAATACGGAAGCCAACGCTCCCGCGTGAATCGTGCGGAGTTGCGATAGGGCATACCGCGGTGCTCAACAGCTCGACGGCGTTGCCTGTATTGAGCGGAGTAAGCGAGGAATTGCTATACATCTGCTCCTCGATATACGAACAGCTTTTTTCGGGAGCAAAGAAAGGAATCTTGAAATATTTACTTATCGTGTGAACGCCGCGTATGTGGTCGCCGTGCTCGTGCGTAATAAATATCGCGTTGATGCTCGACAGGCTTGTTCCCAATTGATTCAACGCGTGCTCAAGCGCGCGTGCGGAAACTCCGCAATCGATCAAAAATTCATCCCTGCCGTGCTTTATGTATGCCGCATTTCCCTTTGACGAGGAAAACAGCATATATATTTTTGCTTCGTTCATTTAAAAACAGTTTATCCTCTGATTTCGTTTTCTGTCACTACCGATGCTCCGTAGGGACGTATCGTGTAGACCTTGCATGCGCTTTCGCCGAATACCGATTCGATAGCGGATTTGTATCTGTCGACCTCGTTCGTTTTGACGTACGCTTGAATCGTGCCGGCAAATCCGCCGCCGTGCACACGGCATACCGCGCCGAAGCGTTCGGTTATTGCAAGCGCGAGCGAGATGCCTTGCTCCTCTACGTTTTTATTTGTGTAAACGTTTTGCAGGAACTTAAAGGACGAATTGCCCGATTTCTTTACGTATTCAAGATATTTATTTATATCGTTTCGGTTGAGTGCATCCTTTTGCGCGATAACTCTGCGGTTTTCGGCAAAATAATGCATCGCGCGCATTATCGCTCTGTCACCGACAAGCGTTCGCATATAGCATATGCGTCCCATAAAATCCTCTTCGTCGCAGGAACGCAGATTCTGCTTGCCCATAAGCGCGGCGATCGAGCGCATTTCACTCGGAACAGAGGCGTAATCGTCGGTAAGGTCGGCGTGGTTGCCGCCGGTGTTTACTATACAAAGCGAATAACCGAATTTAGCAAGATCAAAATCTATCTTTTCGGTTTTTGGCTCGGAATTGTTTTCAAAATCGATAAACAAGCATCCGCCCGAGGCGCAAGCCGCCTGATCCATTAGTCCGCAAGGCTTGCCGAAATATTTGTTTTCCGCGTATTTGCCCGCCTTTGCAAGCTCCATAGGGGAAATAGCGCCGTTGTTGTAAAATTCGGAAAAGATACGCGCGCAAATAACCTCAAACGCCGCCGAGGAGGAAAGCCCCGAGCCTGTCATAACGTCGCTTGTGGTGAATGCGGTAAAGCCGCCGCAGGAGTATCCGTGCTTGTAAAAATAATCAGCGATACCTGCGATGATTGCAGACGAACTGCCCTTGCGCACGTTTTCGGGCGAGGGAGAAGAAATATCCACCACGTCTTCGCGGTAGCCCTCGCTTTTTATACGTACGGTCGGCTCGTCGCTCGGAGCCGCGAGCGCGATTATATCGATATCCACCGATGCGGCGAGAACAAGACCGTTATTATGGTCGGTGTGGTTGCCCGAAAGCTCGGTTCTGCCGGGAACGGAAAACAAGGTTACGTCCTTTTCGCCGTAAAGCGCATAAAAATCGTTTGCGAGCTTTATTATGCGTGCTCGCTTTTCGGATACATCGCTCTGCGGATAAAGATTAGTTATCGTTTGGTCGAAATTGCCGTTTTGAAGCCTTTGAATAAGCTCGCTGACCTGCATAACATTATTCCTTTTCTTCTATCTTTTCTATTTCGCAGATGTAAACGGTGTGGTAATCGTTGTTGTAGTGCTTCATTATGTCATCGGAAATGAAGCATTCGGGGTCCAATTTGCCCGCGTATATCTTTTTGCCGTAGATGATACGCTCTGCTTCCAAAAATCCGACGTCGCCGTTGTTGTTGAAAACGGTAAGTCCCGCTTCCTTTATTTTTTCGATATCTCTTCCGCTTTTGGTGCCGCAAAGCTTCAATGCATCGCGGTATTCCTCACCGAAGAACGAGATCGATATACGGTTGCTTTCCTCGGTGAATTCGTGGGTATAGCGTTGCGGACGAACGAAGCAGAAGAATACGTTTTTGTTCCAGAGCACACCCAATGCGCCCCAGCTTGCCGTCATTGTATTTACGCTTCCGTCACATTTTGCCGCGCTGACAAGCATCCATTTTTTACCGATGTCCGAAAAAACGGGGGTCGAAAGCTCGTTTGCGCCGATTTCCTTAAATCCCATAATTATCCCTCCGATGAAGTGTCGATTGCATAAAGGAATACGTCCCACGCGGGTATGTATTCTTTTTTGCGCAGATAGAATTTGTATTTGTTGTTGTGCTTGCGCAGTAAAAGCGGAAGCTCGATAATGTCCTCCGCGCGATGATAAAGCGCGACACCGACGTTGCATTTACAGCAGTATATCGTGTTTACCGCGCCGCATATAACGTCCTCGTCCATACCCTCGGCATCGATTTTTATACTGCCTACGGGAATGCCGTTTGCCGCGATATGCGTATATCCGCAATAAACGTCGACCGATGCGCAATCGATGCTAATTCCGCTTTCGTCACAATGCGAGGCACGTCCTCCGCCCGAGGCAAAGGTTATGCTTCCGTCGCGTCTGCAGACCGCTTTGTTTTCGGCGGTGACGTTTCTTATACCTTGAGTATTGCGAACAAGCTTTTTATAGGTCATATGATCGGGCTCGAATGCAATTATATCCGAATATTCGGTGTTATGACTTGCAAATTCCAAAACCGTGTCGCCGTCGTATGCGCCGACGTCAATATGGCGAAGCTTGTGTTTGTAAAATTCCTCGGGCGGATTCAGACCGTTGCCGTAGGCAAGATGATCGACATCGCCCGTAACATTATATTTTATAAGGTTTAAATATATTTCTTTCGAAAGCTCGTCCGAAAGCATTTCGTATACGCGTTCGAATTTTTCTATGTTTGCAAGGATGAATTTCTTGTCGCAAACGCCGTTTCCGAAAACCGCCAGATTTGGCGACACCAAACGGTGCTTTTTGCGTATATCGTTCAGAAAATGCGATTTATCGCCCTCAAGGCCGAAGCACAGCACAAGGCAAAGACTGCCGTATATTTCCTCGGCGGCGGATATAGAGCATACGTCAAATCCCAAAAAGCTTTGACCTCGCAAAAACCCTTCCGATGCGACGATTCCCTTTATTTCGACACCGCGAGAGGAAAGATATTCGTATATCTTTTCTGCGCCGTTGCCCATTCCGTAAAGGAATATCGCTCTGCGTTCGCTCTTTAACGAATCGACAAGCGATTCGAGCGGTGTGATCGCTTCGAGTATCATAGATCTTCCTCGGCGTGGCTCTTGAAGCCCTCGCCAAATACGCTGGTCGCCTTTGTAACTATCATAAAGGCGTTGCTGTCCTCGGTTTTAACTATTTCGCGTGCCTGAGGAAGCGTGCGCATCTTCATAACGCACATAAGCACCTTTTTGTCCTTGCCCGTATATGCGCCGCTGCCGTTCAAGTAGGTTGCGCCTACGTCAAGCTCCTTTAAGAATCGTTCGGAAATTATTTGGTCGTGCTCGCTGATAATGTAGACCATTCTCGCCTCGTCCGAACCGTAAAGCACCATATTCAGCACGTACATCTGGATAAACAATGCAATAGCGGCATATAGCGCGCTGTCTACGTTTTTGAAAACAAAGCCCGAAAGCAGACACACTGCACCGTCGGCAAAAAGGAATATTGTGCCGGTGGATACGTGCGGAAAGCGCAAGCGGAGAAGCTTTACTATAATATCCGTGCCGCCCGTGGTTGCGCCGCCGCGGAACACCAAGCCTACGCCCACGGAAACCAGAACTGCACCGCCGCAGCAGGCTAACAAGGGGTTCGCGGTAACGGGAGGAACAAGCTCCTCTAAAATATTCATCGCGGCAGAGCTTACTGCTACCGCATACACGGTAGGAACAAGTATTTTGATACCAAGCTTCCATACGCCCGCGATCATTATCGGAATGTTGATTATCGCCACCCAGGTACCCGTGGGGAAGATATCCACAAGACTGCCGATAATTATCGAAAGACCCGAAACTCCGCCTGATGCAAGATGGTTCGGGTCAAGGAAAAGCGATACGCCGGCGGCGAAAAGTATACAGCCGACGGTTATAAGAAGGTAATTTTTGATTATACGTTTGATTTTATTCGTCATCATTCACCTTCGTGATAATAATAATTGATATCGGTATTAAGCGCCATAGCAACCGAAATCACACCGTATCCGTTATCGTTTTCGAGGATGATAAGCTCGACGTTGTAAAAAAGCTCGTTTACCCGCGCAACGTATCCGCATTGTAATACCTCGCCGTCGATAGAGGTGTCCTCCATATAGGTTTTTGTGGCGGAATCCAATGCATCCAAGGTATGACCGATTTCGAAATATTGCGTTTCAAGCGCTTTGTAAAATTCGTCGTCGGGAACGGCGGTTTTTTTGTAATCGGGATGTATAAAATCCTTCATTCCGTCCTCGTCGCGAAGAAGCATAGCCTTTATAAAGCCCATCGCGGCTTCGTCCGCGCGCTCGAAATTGCTTTCGCAGCCGCACAGTGTTACGACAAGAATCAGCGCGGTTAATACTGTAAGGATTTTTTTCATAATTCGTACGTTCCCATATAATGACGTTTGATTTTTATAAGGTCGATAAGCGTAGGCTTGCTTCTGTTTTCAAGCGCAACAGCGTATATTTTTGCGTTGTTGGTGGGCTTTAACGAGCCTAAATATACTCTTTTTGCCCAGACGTAGTCCAAAGCGGTAACCATTCCGTTGCTGTCGGCATCACCCTTTACGACCACGGTCAACGAATAATCGCCGCCGTCGGTAAGTATTTGACCCGTTTTAACGTATCCCATAGTTACGCGCGTTCCGCCGGACGTTGTGAGATAAAGCGAGCCGAGCGGTGATAAAAAGCTTGCAACGCTTGTTTTTTCGGGTACGTACAAAAGGTAACCGTTGCTTATGGTGTAGCCCAGCTCGGGCGGAATCGAAATACCCGCGGCTTTTTCTATCGAAACTGCTTTTGTGTCACCGCCGCCGGTTATTATTGAGTTTGCTCCGTTGATGCCCAGAATAGACGAAGCGGATATGGAAAACTCCGAAACCGTACCCTCCGTACCGATAACGCGGAACGGAACGGATATTTTAAGCTTTGCGCCCGAAACCAATTTTTCCGCACTTGTGTCGGATTCGGCGTGCAGTGCGGCAAAGCGCAGAGTGTATATTCCGGTTGACGCATTCAACGAGCACATCTGCTCCCATGCGCTTTGCGGCATCGAAACCATAAAGGCGTCCATCTGACTTTCGGTGTTCGAGGTATAAATGGGGCTGAACGATTTTGTATCGTAAAGCAGGTCGAATTCAAGCGCAAGAATGCCGCCTTCGTCGCCGAGGTTGGTCACGTCGATATCGAGATAGTAGATACCGCCCTCGGTAACGGTGTCGTCGCTCGTTATATCGATCGACATTTTATGAGCCTCACTCGCCGCAACCACGGTCATTGTATCACCCGTACCGCCTTTTGGGGTAAAGCTGCTGTCCGAAACGATGGCTATAATATCCTCGTCGGTAACGACAAAATCAAAGCTTCCCGCGTTGCTTACGGTAAAGGGCACTTCTAAAACAAGCTCGTTTGCCGTATCGAGCAGACTGCTTGCGTTATCGGGCATAACGAAACGGAAATGGTATTTTGCGTCCGCTGCGGAATGGTAGCTCATCTGCTCCCAATTTGCAGGTCTTGAAGCAAAAAATGCATCCATTTCACGACCGTCATCCGTGTTTTCGGTTATTACGGGCGTTACGTGCTCGGGATCGTAGGAAAGAGTGAATTCAAGCCCTGCCAATGCCGAAGTCGGTTTGGCAACGGCGATTTTTACTTTTACTACGCCACCGTAATACATATCGCCCTCGCAGGACAAGGAAAGCGCAACAACAGAGCTTGCCGACGCCACGCTTAAAAGCGGAAGAGTCAGACAAAGCACAAGTAAAAATGCAAATATCCTGCCGTATCTGTTGCGCATAATAATTCCTTTCCGTTGAGTTAACTGTTGATTATCTTGTATATTTCGCCCTTGCCGACGCCTCTGTCGCGCGCGGCGGATTTGCAGGCGTCCATTTTGGAAAGCCCGAGCGAAATATAGTGCTCTACGTGCTGTTCCACGGTCATTTCCTTCCAGAACGCCTCTTCCTCGGGCATGCCCTCGCATATGAATACGTATTCACCCTTCTTTTCGGGCGAGGAGAGGGAGGAGTAAAAATTATAAACCTCTGTAACCGTTCCCCTGAAATAACGCTCGTGGAGCTTGGTTATTTCCTTGGCAAGCACGCAACGGCGGTCGCCGAGAACGATTGACAGCTCTTTCAGATATTTTTCCGCGTCGTGCGGAGAAACGTATAGTATAAAGGTGCGCTTTTCACGCGCAAGCTCGGATATCCTTTCGCGGCGCTCGGTCGCGTTTTCGGGAAGAAAGCCTTCGAAGCAGAATCTTCTCGAGGGCAATCCCGATGCCGAAAGCGCGGTCACCGCGGCGCAAGCACCGGGCAGGGCGCAGACGCTTATGCCCGCGTTCGAGCAGGCAAGCACCAATTTTTCACCGGGGTCGCTTACCGCAGGTGTGCCCGCGTCGGTTATCAGCGCGCAATCTTCGCCTGCGTTAAGACGTTCTATAATAGCATCGTAAACAGGGCGCGCGCTGTGCTCGTGATAGCTTATAAGCGGCTTTTTGATATCCAAAAGCATTAAAAGCTTTCCGCCCACGCGAGTATCCTCAGCCGCAACGAAATCCACCTTTTCCAAGGTTTCTCTTGCGCGCAGGGTCATATCGCCCAGATTGCCTATCGGAGTAGGCACGACGTAAAGTGTTCCCGCCATTTTTATGCTTTCGCTTTCTTTCTGTGCTTCAACATTCTCAGCTTCATATAAAGCTTGGGAAGGTGGTCTACAAGGAAGTTCTTCAATGCGTTACGTACTGCGGCATAGCCGTCGTGAAGCTTGACCAGAAGCTTATAAGGAACGTGCTTACCGGTTGCGCGGTGGTCGAGCCATTTTTCATAGGGCTTGCCGAGCCATTCGGGCATTGCGTATGCCCATTTATAGCGGCGTACGAAGTGTGCAAAATATGCCTGCAGATAAAGCACCTCGTGCTCGGGGAACTGCGGCTGTACCAAGGGAACGCGCGCATCGGGAGAAACGCCGCCCTCGGGAATAAATCCGCCCTGCTCTGCGATCTCGTAAAGCTTTGTTCCGGGATAGGGATAGAATATGTTGGGGATAACTCTGTCCGCGCCCGCCTTTGCGTTGAGCTTGATAGTCTTTAACGCGCGGTATTTATCCTCGTGGGGAAGACCGATTATATTGTAGGTCAGCTGTGCAATACCATATTTGTGGAACCACTTGCTGCAGTTTATTATCATTTCGTCGGTCATATAACGCTTTAAATACTTGAAGCGCATTTCCTGATCGCCGCTTTCAAGACCCATATCGATGGTATAGCAGCCCGCCTCCTTCATACGGCGAACGGTGTCCTCGGTAAGAATATCGAAGCGTATGTTGCCGGTGAAGGGGAGATGTATTTCCTTGGTGTAAAGGTCGATAAATTCATCGAACCATTCGGGAATCATATTGAAGATAGCATCACGGAAGTTGATTACCTTTATCTGCGGATGCTTTTCGAGCAGAGTTTTGAGATAAAGTATACCGTTTTGCGGAGAACGGAATCTGGAGTATATTTTTTTGTTCGGATATACGTTTCTGAACTGCGAGTTGCCGCAGTAGGTGCAGTTGTAGCGACAGCCGCGGCTCATCATAACGATAGCCGTGCCAACCTTTACGCTGTCAAGATTGTCGTAATCGAAAAGCTCGAAATCGGGGATGGGCAGTCTGTCGAGGTCCTCAAAGAGAGGTGCAACGGGGTTCTTTTTAACAGTACCGTCGGGCATTTTGAACCACATGCTCAAAATATCGGTATAATCCTCGCCTGCGGACATCTTGTCGCACAGCTCGAGCGCGGCATATTCGCCGTCGCCGATGGTAAGCGCGTCAACGCCGTAAACCGAAATTACCTCCTCGGGCGCAAGCGTGCAGTGATAGCTGCCGCAGGTGATAAACGCCTCGGGGCAAACCTCCTTGGTCCACTTTATATACTGCTGGCAGTCGGGGAATGCGGTGGTGCGGATAGAAAATCCGATAATATCGAATTCACCCAACGCCTTAAGCTTTTCCTTGAATTCCTGCTCATTGTGAAGATAAAGCAGGTGCATAAGCTTAACGTCGTGTCCGCCCTGCTTCAATACTGCGGAAATAGAAGCAAGACCCTCGCTGTAATTACCGCCCGTAAGCTTTCCGGAAAGCTCTCTGTCGGTATAGTCGGGATATACTAAAAGCTCGCGTACCTTTTTGCCGTTAAGATTTTTAAGTTCCATTATATTTTACCTCGCATTTATTAGCATTTATATCAATCCTTGGCGTCGAACCAGCTTTTGCCCTTGCCGATATCCACCGCAAGCGGAACGAACAGGCTTGCCGCCTCGGTCATCGCCTCGCGGAGAATCGACTCTGCAATTTCTGCCTCTTCGACGGGGGCTTCAATTATAAGCTCGTCGTGTATCTGAAGTATAAGACGTGCGTTGAGTCCTGCCTCGCGCAGCATTCTGTCGGCACGTATCATGGCTATCTTTATCAAATCAGCCGCCGCACCCTGAATGGGTGTGTTCATAGCAACGCGTTCTCCGAACGCCTGCAGATTTTTGTTGCTCGATGCAAGCTCGGGTATATAGCGTCTTCTGCCGAACATCGTTTCGACGTATCCGTTTTCACGTGCGGATCGCTTGGTGGAATCCAGATAATCGCGCACACCGGGGTATTTCGACAGATAATTTTCGATATATTCCGCGGCGGTCTTTTTCGGGATCTTCAGATCCTGCGAAAGCGAATAATCGCCGATGCCGTAAATTATACCGAAGTTTACCGCCTTTGCGCGCTTTCTCATTTCGCCGGTTACCTGCTCGGCAGGAACGCCGAATACCTGACTTGCCGTGACGGTGTGGATATCCTCGCCGTTTTTGAAGGCGTTTATCAAAGTATCGTCGCCCGCTACGTGTGCAAGCACGCGAAGCTCGATCTGCGAATAGTCGGCATCTATCAATATCTTGCCGCCGGATGCAACGAAAAACTTGCGCAGCTCGCGTCCGCGTTCGCTTCTTACGGGAATATTTTGCAGATTCGGCTCTGCCGACGAGAGCCTGCCCGTAAGCGTTTGCGTCTGCTTGAAGGTGGTGTGTATGCGTCCGTCCTCGGAGATCTGCTTGCCCAAGCCGTCGCAATAGGTGTTTTTAAGCTTGGAATCCTTGCGGTAATCGAGTATAAGACTGATTATCGGGTGATAAGGCTCTAATTTTTCGAGAACCGAAACGTCGGTCGAATAGCCGCTTTTCGTTTTTCGGTAATGCGGCAGATTCAGCTTTTCAAAAAGTATGTTGCCCAGCTGCTTGGGGGAGTTGATATTGAATTTTTCGCCTGCCAACGCCCAGATCGCTTCTTCTTCCTCGGAAACCGAGCGTTCGAGCGTTTGCGAAAATTCGTCCAATGCGCCCTTGTCTACCTCAAAGCCGCGTATTTCCATATCGCAAAGCACCCTTGCAAGAGGTAGCTCTACCTCGCGATACAGTGCTTCCATACCCGCCGTCAGCTTCGAGCGTAGCTTTTCATAAAGCTCGGGAAGCAGGGAAACGCGAACCTCGCCTGCCGAAACACCCAAATTGTCGAGAACGGCTTTTCCGAACGAAACACCGTTGTCTGCGGGCGAGCATACATATGCAAGCAACGAAACGTCCTCGAGCTCCGCATCGAAAGCTACACCTGCTTCGTTTGCAAGATGAAGGATCTCCTTTACTGACCAGCAGATCGCCTTTTTGCATAACGAAACAGCCCTTATGCCGTCCGCCTCGTCGCCGCGGTAGGCTTGTCCGTTTGTACATATGAATATTTCACCGTTTTCGCGGTGGAGATAAACTGTCGAATCCGAACCGACAAAAAGCTTGTCGAGAGGGAAATATTCCTCCTCGTTCGCTTCGGGGGCAACGCTTTCGAGCTTTTCGAGGAACTGCCTGAAGCCCAAGCGTGTGTAAAGCTCGCGAAGCTTCAATACGTCGCTTCCGCCGTATGCGCATGCCTCGATATCGCATCCTAACGGAACGTCCAATTTTATTTCGGCAAGGAAGCGGGAGGTATACGCGCTTTCCTTTCCGTCGCGCAGCTTTTTGCCTACGCTTCCCGCGATCTCGTCTGCGTGCTCGTAAATATTATCAAGCGAGCCGTATTCCGCAATCAGCTTTATCGCGCCCTTTTCGCCTATGCCGGGAACACCCGCGATGTTGTCCGAGCTGTCACCCATAAGCGCCTTGATGTCGATAAGCCTTTTCGGCTCGACACCGTATTTTTCCATTATTTCCTTTGGGGTGGTTATTTTCGTATCGTCGTTGGAGGAAAGCAAAACGGTTACCTTGTCGTTTACAAGCTGGAAGCTGTCGCGGTCACCCGTTACTATGTAGGTTTCGGCATCGATTTCCGAAAAGCGTGCCGATAACGTGCCCAAAACGTCATCCGCCTCGTAGCCCGCGATCTCTATTACCCGTATACCCAAGGCATTCGCCAGCTCGTGCGCATACGGCATCTGTAATGCCAGATCCTCGGGCATCGGCTTTCGCGTAGCCTTGTAGCTGTCGCACGCTAAATGGCGGAAGGTCTTTTCCTTCAGGTCGAAGGCGATCGCAGTGTAATCGGGTTTACCGCCGATTTGTGAAAAAGCCTTGTTTATCATACCGACAAACCCGAACAGCGCGTTGGTGGGCAAGCCGTCGGGCGCGTTCAGCGGACGCACGCCGTAAAAGGCGCGGTTCAATATGCTGTTTCCGTCGAAAATCAAAGCCTTTTTCATTGGTTTCGCTCCATATAATTAATCAATTTAATTGTATCACTTCCGCGTGTTAAAGTCAATAAAAAAAGCGTCTTCGCAACGCAAAAACAAAAAAAGAAAAACCGCAGATTTTGCGGTTTTTCAACAGGCTTTTTAATTAGTCAGCGAGGACGCAGATCTTGTTTTTAAGAACTTCGGTAACAAGGTCGATGATCCAGAAAATGAAACCGAGACCTACAAAGTTCAAGATACCTGCAACGAGAGTTACTACGTTCTTGGTTTCGATGAAGCGAAGGATACGGTAAACGCCGCCTACTGCTGCACCGAGGAATACCTGAATAACGATCTTAGCCCAAAGGGGAAGAGCTTCGTATTTTTCTGTGTACATTGGAAACGACTCCTTTTTGTATAATTTGTGTGAGCTTTGTCACTTTCTGTAAAATATATTACACCATTTCGAAATAAATGTCAATGCATTTTGCGATATAACATTTACGCTTCGAAAAGTTTTTCCGCGTCGTAATCGGGGACTGCGCCCAACTGTGTAACCACGTAGCTGCTCAATTTTACAGCGCGGTCAAGGCACTCGCTTACCGGCTTGCCCGAAAGCAGACTCGTTAGGAAGCACGCGGCAAAGCTGTCGCCTGCGCCGACGGTCGAAACAACGTCAACGCTCGGCTTTTCGGAGTAAAGCACGGTTCTTGCACGGCAGTCGTATATCATTGCGCCGTCGCCGCCCAAGGTAAGGCAGATGTATTTCAGCTTGGGGTATTTAACCGATATGTCGATGCAGGTTCCGACGTGGTCGCGCTTGCCGAAGAAGCCTATCTCCTCGTCGCTTATCTTCAATATCGTGGTTTCGCGCATAAGTGAATTAACAAGCTCGCGCGAGTAGAAATTGCCGCGGAAGTTCACGTCGAACAGAACCTCTTTTTTATCGACGTATTTCAGCACCTGCTCGAAGCTTCTGCGCGATTCGGGCGAACGCATAGCGAGCGTGCCCATATATATCGCGTCGAATTTGCCCTGTATAACGGGGACGGGAATATGGTCGTACGCGGTGTCGAGCACAAGATCATACGATGGCTTTCCGTCCCGAAGCGTTACGTTGCATACGCCCGTAATATGTCTGCGGTCGGTATACACGTAATTACATTTTATGCCCAAAGCCTTTGCTTCGTTAATTGCGTCCTCTCCGTTTTGGTCAAATCCTACGCAGGATACCATATAGCTTTCCGCGCCCAAGCGTGCCGAATGAGCCGCGAAGTTAAAGGGCGCGCCGCCTATTTTTTTATCGTCACCGAAAACGTCCCACAGTATTTCGCCGAAGGATAATATTTTCATACCTTGCTCCGTTAGTTTAATTTGCTTTTATCGAAATCGTCAAGAAATTTATTCGCCGCGCTTGCAATCTGCTTTAACGCCTCTTCGCCGAACGGGGAAGCGATACCTGCGGTTTCGATAAGACCCTTAAAGGTTTGCGTGCCGCCCTTGCGGACAAGCTTCATATAACGCTCCCACGCGTCGCTTCTGTTTTCCTGCATCAATGCCCAGAAGCTCAATGCAACGCTTTGCGCAAGACAGTAATCGATATAATAGAAGGGACGCGAATAGATGTGAGTTTGTCTTTGCCAGCCTCTGCCCTCGCCGTAGAACGCGCTTCCGTCGAGGTTAAGCCAAGGACGGTATTCGCTTTCGAGTCTTGCCCATGCGTTGTGACGCTCCTCGGGAGTCATTTCGGGATTTTCGTAAACGATGTGCTGGAATTCGTCAACCATAGTTCCGTAGGGAATAAAGGTCAAAGCGCCCGCAAGATGCGAATAAAGGAATTTATCGCGGTCGTTTCCGAAAAAGCTTTCTGCCCAAGGCCAAGCGAAAAACTCCATAGACATCGAATGTATTTCGCAGGATTCAAGCGTAGGCTGTGCGATCATAGTCGGGATTATGTCGCGGCAGGTATAGCCTGCAAACGCGTGTCCCGCCTCGTGAGTCATAACCTCAACGTCGTGCTGTGTGCCGTTGAAGTTTGCGAATATAAACGGCATTTTGTAATCGGTAATGCTTATGCAATATCCGCCTGCCGCCTTGCCGGGCTTCGACAAAACGTCAAACATCTGATGCGTAAACATTTTGTTTATAAATTCGTTCGTTTCGGGCGACATCTCCTCGTACATTTTCTTGCCCGCCGCGAGTATTCCGTCGGCATCAAGCGCGGGACGGGGGTTGCCCGTGCGGAAATCCAACGCATCGTCTGCGAACGAAAGGGGATAGGGTACACCGATTCTTTCCGCCTGCTGCTTTTTTATTTCGTTGGCGATAGGTACGAGATATTTTTTGACTGCCGCACGGAATTTGCTTACGTCTTCTGTGTCAAAGCAGTTACGCGTCATTCTGTTGTAGCCGAGCTGAACGTAATTGTCCATGCCGAGCTTTTGCGCCATCGCGGTACGCTTTTTCACAAGGTCGTCGTAAATCGTGTCGAGCTCCTCGGCGTGTTCCTTGTAGAAGGAGGCGTCTGCCGCCCAAGCGGCTCTTCTCGTTTCGTCGTCGGAGTCGGTTTTATAAAGCGACATCTGCGCAAGGGTGTATTTTTCGCCCTTGAAATCTATCTGCGCGGATGCAATAAGCTTTGCATAATCCGAGGTGCGCGCGTTTTCATCCTGCATATCGGAAATTATTTCGGGCGCAAACGATTTTAAAGCAAGCTCGGCGTTGATAAATAAAACGTTGCCGAATTCCTTTTCGAAATCGGCGCGGAATTTGCTTTCGAGCATAGCGAGGATAAACGCCATGCTGCTTTCCTGCATCTGAGGCGATGCGGAATCCCAGTAATCGTTTTCGGTCGAATAAAATTCATCGCGTGTGTCGACGCTGTGGCGTACGTAGCTTATCGAGCCTGCGGTGTCAACGTGTGCGTTTAACGTATCAAATTCTATAAAGGCCTCGCGCGCCTCGGAATAATCCTTTGCGTTTTTTAGCTTTTCAAGGCATTTTGCCGATTCCGCCGCGACGTCCTCTACCTCGATTCGTTTGTAAGGAAGCTCGTTGAATATCATATTTACCTCGTTAAAAAGCCCGAAGCCCTCTATCAAAAGGCTTCGGGCACAATTTTATTTAATTTTTCTTGGAGGGCTGCTTGAATGCTTCGATGGTGTTCTGCATTTCTATCCTAACACCGTCTTGGATCCTCTGAATTTCAGAAGCGAAGGTACCTATGGGTTTGGTTGCCATCTGCTGAAGGAGAGTGCCCATGCCGAAGTTGTATGCAGGGTTGGTCTTGCTGCCCCATCTGAATACAAGACCTACGTCGGATCCGCGAGTGGGAAGAATGTACTCGTTGAGCATTTCCTTGGATTCGTCGTCGCGGGTCTTCATATAGTCGAGAATTTCCTGATAGCTGATTGCAACGGTATTAAGGCTTTCTGCACCCATAAGGTCCAAAACGTCTGCAATCATAGGAAGTCTTTCGGGGTCGACAGCCAAAGGAACTGCGATACAGGTTGCGTTCCACGGGTTAACGAGCGAGTAATGGCTTTCCTGCTGCTCGTCTCCCTTGGGAACCGGAACGATAGCAAAGTGGTCTTCCATATCTCTGCCTATTTTGAATATTTCGCCTAAAGCGTTGTTATAGAACATACATCTTCTATCGGTGAAAGCCTCGCGTACGAGATCGTCGGGAGATGCGCTGACACTGAAGTAGTCATTGGAGGTAACGCAGTGGTCCTTATCTCGCATATGCTCCTGCATTTTGTCCATAAACTTAGAGCTGCGCTCGGTATACATTGAGAAGTAGGGGAAGCCGTCTGCGCCTGCTTTGGCAACTCTTTCACCGGTACCGAAGAATAAGCTCCAGGTGTCGTCGAGCTGGCCGCCCCAACCAAATTCGTCCAAGTAGTTGATATAGCCGTTTCGGTCAAGGTCAGCGCTCATTGTCTTGGATGCTTCGAATACAAGGTCAACGGTCCATTTGCCCTGACGAACAAGATCGTAGGGGCTTGCGCCGAAATTACTTTCTTCGGAAAGACCGTATGCGTTCCAAAGGTCAAGGTTTACGTAAAGCACTGCGGTGTGGTTCTTGTTCACTATACCGATGTCGCCGATAGCGAAATAGAACTTACCGCCAAAGGTCATGGTTTCTCTGAACTCCTGGTTCCACCAGGGCTCGTCAAGGTCAAGACCTTCAATAGAGTTAAGGTCGTAAAGAAGACCCTCGATCGCTAAAGCGGCACCGTCGTAAAGGCAGGGAACAACGATGTCGAAATCAAGCTCTGCCATAGAAGCGTTGTAAATGTAGGAATACATTGTTCCGCCGGGTCTTGCAGAGTCATTTTTAATTTGGATTTCCTCGAGCTCTACGCCAAGTGTTTCGGTTACACGGTTAGCGCGTTCGCCAAGGTCATTGTTGAGTGCTTCGGGATAGAAAATGTCGGCTTCGTTCCAACCGTCATAGGTATTGAACAAAATTTCGGATTCATACTGGTCACCGGGGCCGCAGGTCAAGAAGGTAACCGTTTCACCGTCGTAGGTGTCGCCGCTGAGCTGCGCAGTATAAGCGTCGGATTCTTCAACACGGGATGACGAACCGCTTGTTCCGCCTTCGCCATCATCGGTCTCACACGCAACCAAAACGGGCGTGATAAGAAGACAGATTACAAGCAGAGCCGAAAACAGTTTGCTGTATTTCATAATCTCCTCCAAAAATATTTATAGAGTATATTTAAAGATATCACAAAATTCACATTATTTCAAGTGCTAAATCTCTAAAACACTCAAACATAATGCATTTTGTAAATATATGTTGCAAATTTTTGCGATATGTGTTAAAATATTCGTAATCACCCCCCTTTACAAGGAGGCCCTTTATGAGCAACAATGAACAAAAAACGGTAAAGAAGAGCAAAAAAGAGGGCAGACGCGTCCGCTCGCTCGACCCGATGCATTACGTCGGCATCTATTTGATGAAAACACGTAACGATGCTACGAACTTCTTTTCCGGCACGCTCGATATCGCTACAGCAGAGGAATACATAAAGGAAAAGCGCGAGCAGGGAATGAAGGATTTCAATATGATGCACGTTTTCCTTGCCTCAATCGTAAGAATGTATTCACAGCACCCCGAAATGAACCGCTTTATCCGCGGTCAGCGTATTTACGCGCGCAATAATATCGAAATAGTTATGACTATCAAAAAGGAAATGAAGCTCAACGCCGACGATACCGTTGTAAAGCTTCATTTTGAGCCCGATGCAACCGCGGAGGAGGTATACCGTATCACCAACGAGGTTATCACAAAGGCGCGTAACGAAAACGATGATTTCGAAAATATCGCAAAGGCATTCAATTATGTTCCCGGACTTGTTATGAAGTTCACCGCGTGGATATTGAATATGCTTGAATATTTCGGCTTGCTCCCCAAGGCGTTGAAGGATATATCCCCCTGCCACGGCAGCATGGTCATCACCTCGCTTGCCTCGCTCGGTATTCCGCCGGTTTATCATCACCTTTACAATTTCGGCAACGTTCCGATATTCTTTGCATTCGGTAAACGCTATAACAAATACGAGGTTCAGTCCGACGGAAGCGTAAAAAAGAACAAGTATATGGATTACCGCATTTCCTGTGACGAAAGAATCGCAGACGGACATGCATATTCCGTTTCGTTGCGCTATATGAACAGCCTTATACGTAATCCGTGGGTTCTGGATACGCGTCCCGAAACCATTGTTGAGGATATTCCCTGATAAAACAAGAACTGCTGTGTGAACGGCAGTTCTTTTTTGTTGATTTTGCCCCTTTTTTCGCATTTGATTGCGGGATAGATGTGTCTAATGGAGAAAATGATCAAATTCGACAAAACGCCTTGAAAATTCGTTCATATTGTGATAATATTTCGCCTTGGAAAGAAATATAAAGAAGGTATAGATATGGAAACTTTAATGCCGATAGGCATAGCGATGACGGCAGGTCTGCTCTTATCGCGTCTTGTTAAAAAATTAAAACTTCCTGCAGTTACCGGCTATCTCATCGCAGGTATCCTCGTTGGCCCTTATTGCTTGGGTCAGCTCGGTCAATTGCTCGGAGTAAATTGGCTCGGATTTGTAAGCGGTTCTATCGAATCATATAAGGTTTTAAGCGACGTTGCCTTGGGCTTTATCGCATTCGCCATCGGCGACGAATTCAGAATCTCCCAGCTCAAAAAGATCGGTAAGCAGGCAACCGTAATCGGTATATTCCAGGCAATTGTGGCAACCGTTGTGGTTGACGCGGCGCTTGTCGGTATCCACTTCCTTATGCCCGATAAATTCCCGATTGAAGCGGCAATAATTCTCGGCGCAGTTGCAACGGCAACCGCACCCGCGGCAACCCTGATGGTCGTACGTCAGTATAAGGCAAAGGGTAAGCTAACCGACATTTTGCTTCCCGTTGTTGCTATCGATGACGCTGTCGGCTTGGTCGTATTCGCTATTTCGTTCGGTATCGCAAAATCCTTCGGAAGCTCCGACGGTATGAGCATCGTATCCGTACTTGTCGAGCCGCTTTTGGAGGTTATCTGCTCGCTCGCTCTCGGCTTCGTTCTTGGCGTGCTCTTCTCTATGGCAGAAAAGTTCTTCAAGTCCAACAGTAAGCGTCTTACGCTTTCCATCACCTTTGTGCTTATGGCAGTTGCACTTTCGATGCTCAAGTTCGAGATCGGCGGAGTTCACATCGGATTCTCCTCGCTTCTCGTATGTATGATGCTCGGTACCGTGTTCTGCAATATGTGTGATTTCTCCGATGAAATTATGGGCAAGACCGACAAATGGACCGCGCCCTTGTTCCTCATCTTCTTCGTTATCTCGGGTGCAGAGCTCGAATTCAACGTTTTCAAGGACCCCGTAATCATCGTTATCGGTATAGTATATATTCTTGTACGTGCACTCGGTAAATACTACGGCGCGGGCTGGAGCGCAAGATTTATGAAGTGCGAGCCGAATATTGTTAAATATCTCGGTATCACCCTCTTCCCGCAGGCAGGCGTTGCGCTCGGTATGTCCGCTATCGTTGCGGCATACGCCTTGGAAGCAAACGCGGCGTTTGGATCCGAGGTCGGCGTTATCGTTCGTAACATCACCCTCTTCGCAGTGCTCATCTACGAGCTTGTAGGTCCCATGCTCACCAAGATCGCCCTTACCAAATCGGGTGACATCATTCCCAGAACTGTGATAAACATCGGCGAAGAAGACGACGAATAATTTGACTTTGCAGAACGGCGCAGAACGTTCAAAAACAAAGAGAATCGTTTTTTACGATTCTCTTTTTGTTTTTTCACTATGAACAAAAGCAGACACTCGCAGTACTCAGTACAGCGTCGGTCTGCTTTTGTCCATTCTGCGCCGCTCTGCTTAGCCGTTTGCTTTTTTTAAAATTATTATCGTTTTGAAATGACAATTTCGGGGAAGAATAACAAAAAACAATACGGAGGTTATTATATGCACGAAACCGATACGGTAAAGCTGCTTCGCGAATGCGATGCGGGCGTAAAAATGGGGATATCATCGATAAACGAGGTACTGCCCAACGTAAAATCAAAGCAATTCCGCGATGACCTTGCTTATTGCCGCAACGAGCACGAAACGCTGCTTGGCGAGATAAAGCACAAGCTGTCTGTTCACCGCGACGACGGTAAAGAGCCTGCTGTCTGCGCAAAAAGTATGTCTTGGATGAAGACGAATATGAAAATGGCGATGAACGATTCCGACAAAACCGCCGCGGACCTTATCACCGACGGCTGTAATATGGGTGTAAAATCGCTCCATCGCTATCTGAACCAATATTCAAAGGCGGACGACGAGGTCAAGGGCATCGCCACGCGCCTTATCGGGCTTGAGGACAATCTTGCAAAGCAGATAAGACAGTATTTATAAAAAACAAAAGCAGAGGATTATCCTCTGCTTTTTGTATTTGGCTTTTGTTTTTGATTGAGAGCGCAGCGATTAAAACTTGTTTACTTTCTTCTGGAAGTAAGACTTCGGATGCTGGCAAACGGGGCACATTTCGGGAGCCTTCTTGCCTACGTGGGTGTGGCCGCAGTTGGTGCAGATCCAGATCTGAACCTCTTCGGAGATAAAGATTTCTTCCTTGCCGAGCTTATCGAGAAGCGCTCTGTATCTTTCCTCGTGTTCCTTTTCGATCTTGCCTACTGCTTCAAAGAGGTATGCGATTCTGTCGAAGCCCTCTTCCTTTGCGGTCTTTGCAAAGCCTGCGTACATATCGGTCCATTCGTAGTTTTCGCCTTCAGCCGCGTCGAGAAGGTTGGTCATGGTGTCGGGCACCTTACCGTCGTGAAGAAGCTTGAACCAAAGCTTTGCGTGTTCCTTTTCGTTACCTGCGGTTTCTTCGAAAATGTCAGCGATAACGGTGTAGCCGGCTTTTTTAGCTTCGCTTGCATAATAGGTGTACTTGTTACGAGCCTGCGATTCGCCTGCGAATGCGGTCATAAGATTCTGTTCGGTCTTGCTGCCTCTGAGTTCCATAGTGTTTCTCCTTAGATTTGTTAATTTATTTTTATTATTTTACATTTTGGACAGGTGCCGTAAAATACGGTTTCGTGTCTGCTTATTTCGTACCCGAAGCGTTCGCTTATCTGTGCATCAAGCTCATCGCTGTAGGGGGTGTCGAAATCGTCGGCAAACTCGCCGCAATTCAAACAGCAGATATGGTTGTGCGGTGTCATGTTTCCGTCGAAACGGTCGGGGGAATTGGTAACCGATATCCGCCTTATCGTGCCGAGCTCGGCAAGACGGTTCAGATTGCGGTATACCGTGCCCAACGAAAGCCCCGGAAATTCGGGCGCGAGCCCTGCGTGTACCTGCTCTGCCGTGGGGTGCTTGCACGATTCACGCACCGCGGAAAGTATAAGCGTTTTTTGCTTCGTGTTGCGCTCCTTTATCATGCAGACTCCTTAATAAGAATAATTTCTATTAAGAATATATCATATATAAAAGCGTTTGTCAATAGAAATTTTACGTTTTTCTTTACTTTTTTATTTATAAATGGTAAAATGCGATTGACAACCAAAAGGAGCATATTCAAATGCCGTTCTTACCTATATATCCAAATGAAATTGAATATACGCCCGATTTTATAATCGTCACGGGCGATGCATATGTTGACCACCCCTCGTTCGGCACGGCAATAATCTCCCGAGTGCTTGAGGCGGAGGGATATTCTGTTGCAATTATACCTCAGCCCGATTATAAAAGCAAGCAGGATTTTATGCGTTTCGGTCGACCTCGTTTGGCATTTTTAGTCAATTCGGGAAATATCGATTCGATGGTCGCACACTATACCGCGTCCAAAAAACGCCGTAACGACGATTATTATTCCCCCGGAGGAAAGATCGGATACCGTCCCGACAGGGCAGTTATAGTATATTGTAACCGCATCCGCGAGGCGTACGGCGACGTGCCGATAGTGTTGGGCGGTCTTGAAGCATCTACAAGACGATTTGCTCATTACGATTATTGGAGCGATTCGGTAAGAAGAAGCGTTCTTGTCGATTCGCGCGCAGATATGCTCACCTACGGTATGGGCGAAAATATTTTAAGACGTATCGCGTTCCTGCTCGATAAGGGTGTTCCGATAAAGAAGATACGCGACGTGCGCGGCACCTGCTTTTTGGAATCGCGCGAGTTTACCCCGCATTTCGAACACGTTTCCTGCGGTGAATTTGATGATATAAAAACCGATAAGCGCGCATTCGCAAAAGCGTTTAAAATACAATCCGACAATCAAGACCACGTATACGGCAAGGCGATATGTGAGGGCTACGGCGAAAAGGTGCTTGTTCAGAATCCGCCTATGCCGCCGCTTACCCGCAAGGAGCTCGACGCCGTCTATTCGCTTCCGTATATGCGCACCTACCACCCGAGCTACGAAAAGCTCGGCGGTATTCCCGGTATCGAGGAGGTTAAATTCTCGATAACCCATAACCGCGGCTGCTTCGGCGGCTGCAGCTTCTGCTCGATCGCGTTCCATCAGGGCAGAACCGTTACCTCGCGCTCTATTGAATCCTGCGTTGCCGAGGCGGAAACGATTGCGGCTATGCCCGAATTCAAGGGCTATATCCACGACGTCGGCGGCCCGAGCGCGAATTTCCGCACGAACGGATGTGAAAAAGCGAAAAAGCTTGGCGTCTGCAAGGGCAAAAACTGCTTAACGCCCACTGTGTGCAAGAATATGCACGTCGACCACAGCGAATATATCGATTTGCTTAAGGCGGTCGAGGCTGTTCCCAAGGTTAAAAAGGTGTTTATCCGTTCGGGCTTGAGATACGATTATATTCTTGCCGATAAAAACCCGAAATTCTTCCGCAAATTAGTAAACGACCACGTCAGCGGTCATCTGAAGGTCGCGCCCGAGCATTGCTGTAACGACGTGCTTGCGTTAATGGGCAAGCCGCCTATCGAGGAATACGATAAATTTAAATCACGCTTTGCACAGCTTACCAAGGAAGCGGGCAAGGAGCAGTACATCGTACCCTATCTTATATCCTCGCACCCCGGCAGTACGCTCGAATCGGCAATAGAGCTCGCGCTGTATTTAAAGAAGAATAATCTCAATCCCGAGCAGGTTCAGGATTTTTATCCCACGCCCGGCACCGCTTCGACCTGTATGTTCTATACGGGCATCGACCCTGCCACGGGTAAGGACGTTTACGTTGCGCGCGATTACGGAGAAAAGCAGATGCAACGCGCTTTGCTTCAGTTCGCCCGCCCCGCAAACGCACACCTTGTGCGTAAGGCGTTGATAAAGGCAGGAAGGGAAGACCTTATCGGCTTTGGCAAGGATTGCCTTGTGCGGCCCGAACCGCCGAAGCGCTTTGATAATAAGGGCGATTTCCGCAAAAAGCAAAAGCCGACAGATAAAAAGCAAGGCAATAATAAAAGAAAACCCAAAAGAAAGTAAAAAGAAAAGGAACTGCTTGCGAGAGGTTCTCATGAGTATATTAAAAACCCGACGGATTTACAAAGTCCGTCGGGTTTTTCTGTTAGAAAAATATAGTTTATCTTGCTTCCATAAACTGCTCAAGATTTCTTTCGTGATGGTACTTTATGGAGGCTATTTTGTCCTTCTCTAAAATAACATCATTCAAATCGATTTGATTTAATGATGCAATCGCGAAAGCATAATGAATAACATCCGCCAGCTCATTGGCTAACTGCGATTTCAGATCTTCACTATCAGAAGCCTTTCTTCCGTCCCGTTTGTTTAGAACCTCAGCCACTTCGCCTACTTCTTCAACCAATTTCATAAACAAACTGCTGTCAATACCGTGGCTCTTGTAATGGTCATACAAGTAATCTTCATAATCCGTAATACCGATTTTCATATTTACATCTCCATCAAATTCTTGTTTATCAAGCTGTTTTAGTACCAACATCGCATTTGTCTTCACAACAGCGTTATTGGGTTATGCCCAAACCCATTTTATCATAACAGTTTATATTATTCAAGTTTTATTCCGACTTCGTCGGAGTGATATTATTGCAAAGCAATAGTGATATTGAAACCTTAAGGTTTCAGTGTTATTTTATTCGCCAAACTCGGCGTAGCCGAATACCACTATGCGAAGCATAATAAAACTGCGAAGCAATATCACTCGCCAAATGTTTTTGGCGAATAAAACTGCGAGACTTCCGTTTTGGGAAGTCTCGCAAACAGTTCCTTTTTTGTTTTAAGGTGTTACCGTCGGGTCATCGGGCTCTACGGGTAACGCGGGGTCGGTCGGCTGATTTGGGTCAACGGGTTGATTAGGATCTGTCGGGAACGAAGGACCGAGCGTGGGGATGATATGTGTCTGACAAACGCGGTTAACAGGAGGGGTCGAGCCGCTTGTGAAGCCGAACGTTATACCTTCGGGAAGCGCGTTCTGGAAGAACGGCATCATAGGATCGGTCGGGAAAACATAACCCTCGGGGATATCCATATAAAGAAATTCCGCGTCGGTTACTCTTACGTTTGCATAAAGCGCACGGTCCGAGGTGGTTATTCTTCTCAACGATACGTCCACCGTGTCGGGACAGCTGTTGTGTCCGTCGAAGCAGAGTGCACCGCTTGCAACGCACTGCTTTGCCATAATGTGAATATCACAGTATTCTGTCGGGATATCTGCCTTGCGGACGGTTACCGTGCCTACACAGCTTCCGTCTGCCCCTGTGCAAAGGTCAAGTCGGCAGGCTTCAGTGGGAAGCTTACCCGATATCATACAAACCTCGATTTCCTGAACCGAGGTGGGAACCTCAAAGGTTTTGGTGTAGGGAATTTCGTTTTCTGCAAGGTATGCATATATTTCATTGAATACGCTGTTCCAAAGCTTTGCGGCGCAGTTGCCCGAGGTGGTGATGACCTTGTTGTTATCGTAGCCGTACCAACAGCAAGCAACGAAATCGGGAGTATAGCCCGAGAAGTAAACGTCCTTTTTGTCGTTGGTCGTACCGGTTTTGCCCGCAACCTCAACGCCGTAATTGCGCTGGAATTTTATCGAGCCGTGAGCAGTACCGCTTGCGCCCGTAACAACGTGGGTGAGGAGCTCGGTCATTATTGCAGCGGTGTCCTCGCTGTATTTTGCCTTCTGCTGCGGAGTGTTGTCGAGAATGGTCTTGCCCGAGCTGTCGCGGACTACCGAATAGGTGCGTGCCTTAACCGAAACACCGCCGTTTGCAAAGGTCGCATATGCCTGAGTGTGCTCGCGTACGGTTACACCGTAGGTAAGACCGCCGAGTGCGAGAGGTGCTACGTTAATATCCGAAACCACGCTTCCGTTTGCAAGCTTTTTGTTGCTTATAAGCGTGGTATAGCCGTAGTCGACCATATTGTTGAATACCCTATCCACGCCCATTTCGTTGCAGAGGTCTACAACGATCGTGTTGAGCGATGCCTGTATCGCATAGTCAAGAGAAACCATACCGCGATATCTGCCGCCCGAGTTCTTGGGCCAATAGGAATTGGAGCTTTCATAATATACGGGAGGAACGTCGTCAACGCCCGAAGCACCCGTAATATATCCCTCCTCAAGCGCGAGCGCATATATGGATATCGGCTTTATGGAAGAGCCGCACTGACGCTTGGAATGGGTAGCGCGGTTCAGCCCTCTGCTTTCGCGCTTTTCACCAAGACCGCCGACGATCGCCAAAAGGTCGCCGTTGTTGGGGTCGAGTATACAGATTGCCGATTGCGCCTGCATGCCCTCGGTTTCGGGCCAATAGCTCGAATCGGTATATACCTTTTCGACACAGCTTTGAATTCCGGGGTCAAGGCAGGTCACTATTTCAAGACCGCCCGAGAAGAGCATACGTGATGCTTCGACCTCGGTATATCCGTAGGTGGACATAAGGTCGGCTATAACGTCATCCATTACTGCATCTATATAATAGGAATGGACGTTTTCGGTGTAGGTTGTTTCGGATTCGTCACCCGTAGCAAGAACAAGCGGCGTATCGTATGCCTGATCGAATTCCTCCTGAGTTATCTTGCCCTGCTCGAGCATCAGCTTCAATACAAGATTGCGTCGGGTAAGATTGTTCTGCGGGTTGGATATCGGGTCGTAGTGCGTGGGCCATTTGCCTATCGAGGCGATAGCCGCACATTCGGTAAGCGTCAGGTCGGAAAGCTCCTTGCCGAAGTAGGTATCGGCCGCAACGCGTACACCGTACGAATTGTGCGAAAGGTATATTGTGTTGAGATACATTTCGAGTATCTCTTCTTTTGTATATTTCTTTTCAACGTCGAATGCGCGGAATATTTCCTGCACCTTACGCTGAATAGTAGCCTCATTTTCGCCGGTTACGTTTTTTATCAGCTGCTGTGTTATGGTCGAGCCGCCGCCGTAGCTTGAGCTTGTGGGGATAAAGAAGTTGTATATTGCGGACGCGGTACGAGTGAAGTCTACGCCGTCGTGCTCAAGAAAACGCTGGTCTTCAACTGCAATATACGCGTCGATGAGCTGTTGCGGAATGTCCTTGTAGTCTGCCCAAAGTCTGTTTTCACTGCTGTGGAGCGTATCCTCCTCGAGCAACACCTCGTTGCCTGCCTCATCAACATAATACATCATCGTCGATTGTGCGGAATCGAATTTGAGGTCTTCGAGCTCGTTGAATTCCATATCGACGTAGTTGTTAATATAAATAACGAAGGCGAGCGCAACGACAGTACCCGTTATAAGTCCTACGACCAAAACGGTAAGCAGGATATTTAACAAATATCCCAATGCCTTGGTTATCACGAATCCGATACCCGAGGCGGTGGATTTTGCCGCGCGTGCGGTTTTAGATTTGCCGAAAGGAATGGATTTTTTTGTCTTTTCTTCCTTTTCGGCGGCACTTGTGCTTTCAAGCGTGTCGAAGCAACGCGTTTTTCCGTCGGATTCCGTGCAGGGTGTTGCCGGCTCGAAATCGCGCGTGGTTGCTCTTTCGTCCTCTATATATGCCATATCGGCATCGTTATCCGACACGTTTGCAAACAGGCTCGGATCGTCGAATCTCGAAGAAGAGGCTTCCTCTGTGCTTTCGGCGCCGTTGTTTATTTCCGTTTCGTTTGTGCTTTCGGGCTCGAAACGGCTTTCGTTTTCTTCGTTTTCGGGAATATTGTTGCTGTTGTCCTGCATATTCTGAAAACTCCTTTCGTTACTTTACGGCAATATTGCTTTCTCCCATGATTTCGCGAAGCTGCATAAGCAGACGCTCCGATAGGGTAGCGCTTTTGCCCTTTGCGGCGCAAAGCCGCTTCTCTGATTCAAAGTATACAAGTATACGCGCGCTTCCGCCCGATTTGGATGCAAGCGCGATCGCATCGTCCAATCGGTGCGAATTTTCGGACGTGACCTTGATATATAGTGATTTGTCGGATCTTATCGCCGCGCTGTTGGCTTTATAAGCCTTTTCAGCCGCTTCCTCGGGCGTGCATACCGATTTCAGCAATATCGAAATGCTGTCCGCGCCCTCGTCGCCGTAGGCTTCCTTTATTTCGGGGTTGCCTGTGAATACGAGTACGCTGTTTTCCGAAATAATACTGCCGTATTCGGTATAGGCGTTCGGGAACACGATAATTTCTATCTCGCCCTTTTCATCCTCGGCGGTTACGAATGCCATTATATCATTCTTTTTCGTGATTTTCGAGCGTTTTTTTGTTACAAGACCGACAAATTTTATTGAATGGGATTTTTTTATGCTGCCGTTTTCCAATCCCTTGCGCAGCTCGTCGGCATCCAAAGCGCCGATGCTTTTTATCGTATCGCTGTAATTATCGAGCGGGTGTCCGCTGAAATAAAGCCCCGTCATTTCCTTTTCACCCGAAAGCATTTCGCTCTGCATTAACTCGGGCAGGGTAGATTTCGGAAACTCGAAGACCGATGAGGATATCGGGTCGTCGCCGCCGAAAAGACTCATTTGTCCCTCGGGTACGCGGTTTCTGTCCTTCGAAACGGTTTCAAGCGCTTGCGACAGCCCTGCAAGCATATGGCTTCTTCTTACGCCGAAGCTATCGAGTGCGCCTGCGATTATAAGCGATTCAAACGCCTTACTGCTTCCAAAGGGCGAGCAACGGGTTATAAAATCCTCAAGACTTTCGAATTTGTGCTTTTCGCGCTCGTTTATCACGCGGCTCGCGAATAATTCGCCTACGTTTTTTATTGCGGCAAGACCGAACCGCAAATTGCTTCCGCTTACCGAAAAGCTGCCAAAGCTTTCGTTTACGTCGGGCGGAAGTATTTTTATACCCATTCTCGCACAGTCGGCGATATATTCTCCTACCTTTTCGTTGTAGCCCATAACGGTATTGAGCAGGGAAGACATATATTCGCGCGGATAGTGGCATTTGAGCCAGGCTGTACGGTATGCGATAACGGCATAAGCCGCGGCGTGGCTTTTGTTGAACGCGTATTTTGCAAACTCGTTCATTTGGTCGAATATTTTTTCCGCCTTTTCGGTCTGTACGCCGTTTTTGGTTGCACCGTCGAGGAAAACACCCTTTTCCTTCGCCATTACCTCGGGCTTCTTCTTCGCCATGGCACGGCGAACGAGGTCAGCTCTGCCGTAGGAATATCCCGCAAGGCTTCTGCAGACCTGCATAACCTGCTCCTGATAAAGCAGAACGCCGCAGGTAGAGCCCAATATATCCTTCAATCGTGGGTCGTCGTATACTATACTTTCGGGGTCGGCACGGTTTTTCAAAAACGTATCTATAGATAAAGCGGGACCGGGTCGGTAAAGCGATATTACCGAAATAATATCCTCTAAATCGCGCGGCTTCAATTTTGAAAGCAGAGCGCGCATGCCCTCGCTTTCGAGCTGGAATATTCCTATCGCCTGACCCTCGGAAAGCATTTCAAAGGTTGCATTGTCGTCAAACGGCAGTAATTCCGCCGAAAAATCGGGAATAGTTTTCCTTATCTGCTTTTCCGTGTCCTGTATTATCGAAAGGAAGCGCAGACCGAGGAAGTCCATTTTCAAAAGACCCAGGTCCGCAACCGTATTCATAGTGAACTGCGTAACGACGGTGCTGTCGTTAACGGCAAGGGGAAGATAGTCAGTAAGCGGCTCGTCGGTAATTACCACGCCCGATGCGTGCGTGCTCGTGTTGCGGGGTCTGCCCTCGAGCTTTATTGCGTAATCTATAAGTCTTTTTGCGGCGGGCACGCTGTCGTAACGGCTTTTCAGCTCGGGGCTTTCCTTTAATGCCGCCTCAAGCGTTACGTCGTAATGGCGGGGTATAAGCTTTGCTATTTCATCTACCGAGGCGTAGCTCATGCCGATCGCGCGTCCTGCATCTCTTACTGCCTGACGGCAGGCAAGCGTACCGAATGTTATTATCTGTGCGACGTGCGATTGACCGTATTTTGCCGAAACGTATTCGATGACCTCGCCTCGACGCTCGTCGCTGAAATCTATATCGATATCGGGCATGCTTACTCTTTCGGGGTTCAAAAAGCGCTCAAAAAGAAGATTGTACTTAATGGGGTCGACCTGCGTTATGCCGAGCAGGTAGGTGCAAAGACTTCCTACCGCGCTTCCTCTTCCCGCGCCGACGGGAATGCCGTTTTTTCTTGCGTAGTTAACGAAATCCCAAACGATAAGGAAATAATCGTCAAAGCCCATATCGTGAACTATTTTAAGCTCGTGATCCAATCTTTCGCGGTATATAGAAGCGTCGCCGTTCAATCGGTCGGCTTTGCTTAACCTGTCAAGCCCATCATCGCAAAGCTTGCGAAGATAGCCTTCGGAATTGTAGGGAACAGGCGGCTTGAACGCGGGCAGGTGTAATTTGTCAAATTCAAATTCAAAATTACACATTTCCGCGATTTTGACCGTGTTTTCGCACGCGTCGGGAACGTCACGGAAGAGAATTTCCATTTCGCTTGCGGATTTTATATAATGCTCGCTTCCGTCCATACCGAAGCCAACGCTGTCAATGGTGTTTCCGGTCGCGATCGCCGAAAGAAGCTTTTGTATCGGTGCATCCTCGCGCGAGGTATAATGCGCGTCGTTCGTAGCAACTAAAGGGATGTTCAGCTCGCGCGAAAAATTTATCAGCGCACGGTTGACGTCCTCTTGTCCGCTTATGCCGTGGCGTTGAAGCTCGAGGTAAAAATTATTTCTTCCGAATATGCGGTCGAACACGATGATGCGCTCTCTCGCAAGAGATAAGTCGTTGGCGAGTATCGCCTTGGGAATGCTTCCCGAGATACAGCCCGAAAGCGCGATCAAGCCCTCGGAATATTTGGTAAGAGTGTCGATATCGGTTCTCGGCTTCTGATAAAATCCCACGGTGAACGCCTTTGATACTATCGCCATAAGATTTTTGTAGCCGATGCTGTTTTTTGCCAATAAAACGAGGTGGGAGTAATCCGAATCCAAAAGCCTGTCCTTTTGGTCCATAGCCCGAGGTGCAACGTACACCTCACAGCCGATTATCGGCTTTACGCCCTTGGAAACGCACGCCTTGTAAAAATCCACCGCGCCGTACATAACGCCGTGGTCGGTTATTGCGGCGGCGTTCATTCCGCCCGACAAAACCGCGTCGGGAATGGTGCTTATACGGCATTCGCCGTCAAGCAGGCTGTATTCGGTATGGAGATGAAGATGAACAAATCCCATATTATACCTTTATAATGCGTTCCTTTAAACGTTCTTGATACAAAACGGCTTCAGCTGTTTTCGAGCATTTCCGCTATTTCGATAAGCTTTTTGAACCTGTGGTTGAGTCCCGATTTACTTACCGGCTCGCGAAGCTGCTCGCGAAGCTGTGTAAGACTCATATCGGGGTTTGCAAGGCGAAGCTCTGCGCATTCGCGAAGCTCGGGAGAAAGGTTATGCATCGCACCGTGCTTCCGGATTATATTTATGGCCTCGCATTGCTCCGCCGCCGCCCTTGCCGTTCGGTCGAGGTTTGCCGTTTCGGCGTTGCAGATGCGGTTTGCGGCGTTGCGAACGTCGCTCATTACCTTGGCGTTTATTATATCCAATGCGGCTTTTGTTCCGCCTATGAACGCGAGCACGTCCTCTATGCTTTCGCTTGCCTTGTAATAAAGCACGGGCTTGCCTTTTCTTACGGTGCGCTTCGGCGTCAGTCCCGCGGAATCGAGAATATCGGCAATATGATCCGCCGTTTCATCGTTCGGCAGTGTAAAATCAAGCATGAAATTGCGTCCCGGCTCGCTTACGTGACCGCATTTCAGGAACACGCCCCGCAGAAAACAGCCGCTGTCCTTATCACAATGCTCCGAAAAAGAGCCGAGCTGTCTGCCGTTTTCTATATTTTCGCGGCAGCAATCCTTCTTTTGATGTATCGATTCCAGCTGCTGCTTTATATCGGATGTAAATGACATTTTTATATCCTTTATCTGATTATACGTATTTCGGGCTCTAATCTTACACCCGTTTTTTCAAACACCGTGTCGGAAACGTATTTTAAAAGATCGATAACGTCGGTTGCCGTGGCGTTTCCCGTGTTTATTATAAATCCCGCGTGCTTTTCCGAAACCTGAGCTCCTCCGATGGACGCGCCCTTGAGTCCGCATTGCTCGATAAGCGCGCCTGCATAATATCCCTCGGGACGCTTGAACGCGCTTCCGCAGGAGGGGTAGTTAAGCGGCTGGCTTGCCTTTCTGCGCGACATAAGATCGTCCATTTTCGCACGGATGTCTTCCTTGTTGCCGGCCTGACCGCAGAACGTTGCGGAAAGGAGGATGATATTTTCGCGGTTCATTATGCTTTTGCGGTATCCGAACTCCATTTCTGCCGAGGTGAGCGTGATGATTTCAAGCCCTTCGGTAAGAAAGCGGCCGCTTACGAAAACCTGCGAAATGTCGCCGCTGTATGCGCCCGCGTTCATAAATACGCCGCCGCCGACGGTGCCGGGGATACCGTAGCAGAATTCAAGTCCCGTGATGCTTTCGTTGCAGGCAACGGTGGCAAGCGTAGAAAGCGTTTCACCGCAGGAAACGGTAATGAGCCCGTTTTCGCATTCTGTACCCTTCACCCTGTCGGTCACTATAACGCCGCCGTCAAAGCAGCCGTCGGGGAAGATAAGGTTCGAGCAGTTGCCGACAACGATGTACCGGATGCCGTTTTCCTTGAAAAAGCGTATTGCGGAAACAAGCTCGGATTCATTTTCGGGTCGGACGAGGTATCTTGCGTTGCCGCTTGCCTTCATCGAGCAAAAGGGTGCAAGGTCAATATTTTCATTAAGGACAAACGTTAAATTTTCCATATAAAACCGCGCCTTATATAATGTAAGTAAATTTATTCATTATCATTATACTATATAATTTTAAGAAATACAATAAAAAACCAATTATTTTTTTATTGCAGTCTATTGACCTTTAAATAGATATTTGATAAAATCTATATCAGGCTATTCTAAAATAAAAAACGGAAGGAAATACTTATGAAAAAGCTTCTTGCTGTATTCATGGCACTTTCGATGCTGTTTTCGGCAGGCGCGGCAGTGATCGCGGCTGAAACAACAGAACCCATTTATGCAAACACTTATCTCGCATCGTCGCCGTTCTTCTCGGTGAACACAGATGCATCGACCGATAATTACAACCCCGGCAGCGTTATCAACGTGGTGTTATCAGTGCGTGATATCGTTCTCGAGGAAGGCAACGGTATCTCCAGCGTTTGTCTTTGCCTCTGCTACGATACCGAAAAGGTTACCCCTAATGTTTTTGCCGTTGAAGATTCCGATGGCGATAAGATGAGCTTTGCGGCTCTTATGACCTCGGCTCCCGATGCTTGGGAAGCAATCGGAAAGCTTGACGAGGAAAACGGTGTTTACGATCTTGCCTTTGCCGAATATTCCGCAAAGAACCTTCTTACCGCAGACGACGATCTCGTTATCACCATACCCTTTACCGTAAAGGAAGGCGTAAAGGTGGATGATATAGTATTTACCGTTTCCGATTTCACGGCATACGATAAGGATCTTGCCTTGAATGCAACGGTTGCAGTCGAGGACGTTGTCGTTTCCTATGCGCTTCAGCCCGAAAGCCTTACCACTCTTCCCGAGGATGCGTTTGCGCTTACCTATGCAGGATATATCCATGCGGCTGAAAACGTAATTTATTACGCAGAAGAGGAGATCACCGTCGGCGATTATATCAGAAGCTATATCGAGATCACCAACAATCAGCAGGATATGAACTATTTCGGAATTATGATCGTTGATGCCAATAACGTGATCACCTACGTTGATACCGTTATCGGCAGACCCGCAAGCGATAAATCCGCGGTGGTTATCCCTGCAGGCTCGTACATTGTTGGCGTGAACGGTAACAGAAGCGCCGATCTTGCGGCGTTCAAGCAGGCGGCATACGTTGGCTCGACCGTTACTCTTTATAACGTAAATATCGAAGCAACCGGCGCTGTTGCAACGGGAACCGCTCTTACAAATGCGGGATTCACCATCACAAGCGCTGCTCCCATAGTCAAGTCCGATGCGTTGCTTACCTATGACGAAGCGAATTCTGTCATCAAGGTTTACACCAACAAGCTTGACGTAGCCGATTTCAAGGCGATGTTTGAAAATGATGTCACCGTGCTCGATAAGGACGGCAACGAGCTTACAAGCGGCTTCGTTACTACCGGAATGACGGTTGACTGCGGAGCAGGCATCAAGATTCTCGTTATGGGCGACGTTGACTGCAACGGCGAAGTGAATCTTTACGACTACATTATGTTGAAGCGCTTCCTTATGAAGACCTATACGCTTACCGGCGATGCATACGAGGCGGCTTGTATTTCCGGCGATGATGAGCCTGTTGTTATCGATTACATCATCATAAAGCGTCATTGTATGAAGACTATCGATATTTCGGCATATCTGCCTAAATAATTAAGGGAATATAATGTTGGATTGGTTATACGTCTTCGGCATGAGTTTGTTGCCGATCGTCGAGCTCCGCGGAGCGATTCCCTTGGGCGTAGGGCTCGATATGAATATGTGGCTGACGTTTCTGTTGGCAGTAGTGGGAAACCTTCTTCCCGTTCCGTTTCTTGTATTATTCGGAGGCAAGGTATTAAGATATTTTGCTTCGTTTGAAAAATTCGGAAGGCCTTTCCGAAAGATATTGGAAATCGGCGAAAGCAAGGTCGCAAAAATGAATAAAACGGTTTTCTGGGGGCTTATGGCGTTTGTTGCCGTGCCGCTTCCGGGAACGGGCGCTTGGACGGGTGCGTTGATTGCGATCACCTTGAATCTTGATTTGAAAAGAGCGTTTCCGCCTATCGCGCTGGGCGTGCTTGTAGCAGGCGTTATCGTAACGCTTATCGCGTACGGCGTTTTGGGAATACTTTCGTTTTTGCTTTGACATATGAAATAATCACAGGAGATATGCTATGATAAAAATTGGATTTATCGATTATTATCTTGACGAGTGGCACGCACTCAATTACCCCAAATTCATCGCAGAGCAGTTCGGTGATGAATTCAAGGTTGCCTATGCATATGCCGAAATGGATAAGCCGGGCGGAATGACCACGGACGAATGGTGCAAGCAGTTTGACGTAGAACGCTGCGACACTATTTCCGAGGTTGTTGAAAAAAGTGATTGCATTATCGTGCTCTCGCCCGATAATCCCGAACGACATCTGGATCTCTGCCGCGAGCCGCTTGCAAGCGGAAAGCGGGTTTACGTTGATAAAACCTTTGCGCTTACAAAGGATATCGCAAAGCAGATAGTTGAAATAGGCGAAGCAAACAATACGCCCTTCTTCTCTACCTCTGCGCTCCGCTTTTCTACCGAGCTTAACGACGTTCCCCGCGATGGTATATGCTTTATAAATTCGCGTGGACCCGGCAAGTTCGATACCTATGCTATACACCAGATAGAGCCTATCGTGGTGCTTATGGGCAGCGAGGTCGAGCGTCTTATGGCTATCGGAAGCGGACCTTACGAATCGATGGTTATCGAATTCAAGGGTGGCAGAAGAGCGGTTATGAGCCATTACGATTGGACCGGCGTCGATTTTGAAATGATCGTAAGCTACGAAAACGGCTCTACCTACAGAATCCCTCAGATGAGTGATTATTTCGGAAACTTTATAAACAAGCTTTGCACCTTCTTCAAAACCGGCGAAACCTTTGCCGATCACGCGGAAACCGTTTCGGTCATGGGCATTATAGAGGCAGGAAACAAGGCATTACAGACCCCCGGTGTTTGGGTAGAAGTATAATAAGCTCGGAGGAAAATTATGAGAAAGATACTTGCGCTATTATTGACGTGCACGCTTTTGTTAAGCGTTTGCGCACTGTTTGCATCCGCAGACCCCGTTAGCTTCAGACCGGAGCTGAAAAACGGAAAAATTTATGGTGTTCCCGCTGATACGTCTGTAAAGAATCTCAAAAATGCGTATTATAACGCAATTATTTCTGTTTTTGATACTGAAGGTAAAAAGGTCAGTGACAGCGTTATAATCGGAACGGGATATATAGTAAAGATAAACAGTATACAGTATACTGCCGTTGTAAAGGGCGATATTGACGGCGACGGACTTATCAAGCCGTACGATTATATTTTGGTAAAGCGTGCTTATCTCGGAACAGGCGTGACGCTCACCAATCTTCAGCTTGAGGCGGCAGACGTTGACGTTGCCAACGGTAAGAAGCTCAGCGCGATGAACTATATTAAGATCAAGCGCGCATATATGGGAACGTATAATATTAACAATAAATATACCTGCGAACCGTACGATCCCGAAGCAGAGGAATCCGGCTGGACTCCCGGTTGGGTATAATGCCGAAATCACAATAAAAAGCATAAGCGCACGAAGCCTTTCGTGCGCTTTACTCTAGCCGAAGCATTTCGTTTCAGTCCTTTTGGGCAGGTTCAAGCTCCAATGCTTCGGCTGTGTATTGCAAAGACGATAAATTAAAATTTTACGAAAAGCATTGCGGTTCAGTCCTTTCGGGCTGGTTCAAGCTTCAATGCTTCGGCTAAGAGGTATTGTTATGAAACGAATTTTATGTTTTTTGCTTGTGGCATTAATGCTTGTTTCTGTTGCTTCGTGTGCCGAAACCGATAATGCCGAAAGCCGGACCGAATCGGTTGAGGAGTCCAAGGCGCCCCCGAAAAAACCTGTTATAAACGGAATAGATCTTTCTGAATTCACGGTGGTTTACAAAAGCACCTCCGAATCGGCACAGTTCAAAACCGTTGCGCTTGAATTTATCGAGTACGTAAAGAGCAATTTCGGCTTCGAGCTCGATTACCGCTCCGACCTTGTTCCGCAAAAGGGCAACGAGATAATATTCGGCTCGACCGCGCGCCGCGAGGCTTGTGCGGATATGTTGTCCGATTACGGCTTCGGAGGATATAAGATCGCCATAAAGGAAAATGCGGTGGTTATCGCGTCGTCTTATGCAACGGGATGCTATGCAGGCTATAAGGAGCTAATCAATATGATCGAAGAATCCAAGGACGGTGTTTTCGCAAACTGCGAAAAGCGCGGCGAGGCGAACGTTATTAAGGTTGCGTGTGTCGGCGACAGCATTACGCAGGGAATAAATTCCGATGACCGCGAAAAGACTTATCCTAACTATTTACAGAATATGCTCGGCTTGGAATACTACGTGCTTAACGCGGGTCTTAGCGGATATTCTATCGTCAGCACCGACGAATATGCATATTGCAAGAGTCAGCAATATGCCGATGCAAAGGCGTTGAAGGCTGACGTCGTGATTTTCAATCTCGGTACTAACGACGCAAACCCCACACCCACACAGCCCTATAAAAATTGGGATAATGCGGCAAACGACCGTGAAAACAAATTTATCCAAAGTACAAAAGCCTTGCTCGATTCCTTCAAGGCGGCAAACCCCGATTGCCAGATATATATCTGCCTGCCCTCGTCGCTGTTTGCGGTTGCGGGCGACCAATGGGGCGCAGAGGCTTGGACTGCAAATATAGTAAGGCATTCGCATCCGCTTCTTAAGCAGATCGCAAACGATTACGGATATCCTACGATAGACCTTTTCGATTGGTCCAAGGAGCATTCCGAGGTATTTACCGACGGCTTGCACCCGAAGGACGAAACCTATGAGGTATATGCGGGATATATTTATGACAGCATTAAGGACACCATCAAAAAGCCTTAAAGACGAATAGCAAAAGTGCAGTTGTTAAGGATACATCTCATAAGGATATTAAAAACCCGACAGACTCTAAAAGTTGTCGGGTTTTTCTGTACAACAAATTGGAATTGGTAAGCCTAAAACAATGCAAAACATATTCTATGCCTATGGATATTTAATGCCCACGAATATCTAAATCTGAAAAAGGAGAAATTCCGTTACCAAACAAATAAACGATAAAGTAATTGTCGGTTTCTGCGATGTTAGTATCAAAGGAAATGATTTCGTGTTCGACACACTCAATTGTCTGTGATTTTTGTTCTTTTACAACTGCATTTGTAAGTTTGTGCGAATAGTAGGTGGATAACTCATCAAGTGTTTTTTCGCTTTTGATAAGTATAGCACCGAAATACTGCATTCCGTTGCCATTACCAACAAGCTTGCCTGCCTTGGATAGAGATTCGATCATTTCTGTGTTGTCGGGCAGAGGAACTTCCACAAGTTGTTTTTCAACTTTCTTTGCCGAGCGGTCATTCATAATCGGGATAGACACAACAAAACCAACCAATAATAATGCAATCACAATAACTGCAGAAATAATAATTGTCTTTTTCATACAATCGTCCTCGTAAGTCAAATTCTTATCTATCAAACAGTTCAAGAAGAGCCGGCATCGCATTTGTAAGTACAAATACTTTATTGGGCTAAGCCTTACCCTTTTTATAATAACACAACAGAAGATATTATTCAAGTTATATTCCGACCTCGTCGGAGTGATATTGTCGCAAGCGACAGTGGTATTGAAGCCTATGGCTTCAGTGTTATTTTATTCGCCAAACTCGGCGTAGCCGAATAGCACTATGCGATGAGTCCCCGCGAAAGCGTCTTTCGCGGGGCAAAAAAGCATAATAAAACTGCGAAGCAATATAACTCGCCAAATGTAATGCGGCGAATAAAACTGTGAGACTTCCCATACGGAAGTCTCACTACAACTGCACTTTTATTTTGTCCTTGCTTCGTTTATCATTCTTTTTAATTCCGAAACGGCATCACCCAAGCCGCCGACACGGTCGATTATTCCGTATTCCACCGCCTCGCGTCCGTCGATTACAGTTCCGATGTCGGTCGTCATATCGTCGGTTGCCGTCATAAGCCTGCGTATCGTGTTGCTGTCGGTGCTTGAATTGCGGACGATGAATTCGATTATTCTTTCCTGCATTTTATCAAGGTTGGCAAAGGTTTGCGGGACGCCTATTACAAGCCCGTTCAATCGCACGGGATGAAGCGTCATCGTTGCGCTCGGCACGATAAACGATTTTTTTGCCGATACCGCCAAGGGTACACCTATCGAATGTCCGCCTCCGAGCACAAGCGAAACCGTCGGCTTCGTCATACCTGCTATAAGCTCGGCTATTGCAAGCCCTGCCTCGATATCTCCTCCGATAGTGTTTAAAAGCAATAACAGACCGTCGATCTCGTCGTTTTCCTCTACCGCCACGAGCGTAGGTATACAATGCTCGTATTTTGTCGATTTTGTTTGCGGTGACGCTGCAAAATGCCCCTCTATCTGACCTGCTATGACCAATGAATGAATGCATATTCCGTTTACGCTTGTGGTCACGCTTCCGTTATAAGCCTCTCCGTTTTCCAAAGCGCATCCGTTTTCGCTGTTTTCGCACATAATACGTCCACCTCGTTTTGTTTTATTTTGGGGCAAAACGGCGTGGACTATTCGTTTTTTTGGAATAAAATACGCGCAAATGCCGATAATAACAAAAAACTGATGCGGAGTTATTATGGCTATTTCATTACGCGTAAAACTAAAACGCTCATATTCGATGATACGTCACGCGCTTTCCTCGCGCGATGCTTCGGAGTGGCTTCGGGATAATTTTTATATTATCGACCGCCATTACCGAAGATTAAAAAGAAATAAAAGGGCGTTGCGCCATAACGCGCTTTACGAAACGATACGTAAATATTGCGAATCGCGCGATTACGAGCCCGATACGGCATCGCTTACAAAATATCTTTTGTCGACGGGCAGGGAATATACCTATTCGGAATTAAGCTCGTTAAACGATCTGCTTTCAGCCTGTGCGATAATCAGGATATCCGATTCGCTTTCGGAAATCGGCGGAAAGCAGCTTATCGCGTCATCCGTGCGGATGCTTATCGCCATAAGCGACCCCGATTACGCCGATATTATTCCTGCCGTGTGGAGACCCGAGCGGCTGTTGGATGCCAACGAGCCCGAGTATGCACGTAACGATCCGGCAACAAAGCATCAATATCGCAGAATTATATCCGAGCGGGCAAACGGCGATAACGAATACGAAACGGCAAAAACGCTTATTGCCGAGGCAAAAAGCAGGGGCGTTCCTTTGGGAAAGCTGTTATTTGCCCCGAAGAAAAAATACGCTTTTGCGTGGATATGTATTGCTTTGATACTGTTTTTATCGTTGTCTGCGCTTTCTGCTTTAACGGTTGGCCGGATGACCTTTCTGCTTTTGATTCCGTTCGGCGTAACGGCAGCAGCGATATCCGACCAGATAATTTCCTTCTTTGCGCCTGCGTACAACGCTCCGCGTCTTTTGCTTGATGCCGTTCCCGACGATGCGAAAACGCTCGTCGCCGTCGCCTCTCTTATGTCGGGAAACGAACACGATAACGCCGTTTTCGAGTCACTTTCGCGATTTCGGTATATGAATCCCGACGATAATATATATTTTTGTCTGCTTGCCGACCTGCCCGATTCGAGCACTCAATACCACGTGAACGACAGCGACATAATCGAATCCGCACGCAGACGCATAGACGAGCTGAACGCTGTTCACGGCGAGCGATTTTGCCTGTTTTTCCGCGAAAGAGTGCTTAATAAAAGCGAGGATAAATACGGTGGGTGGGAAAGAAAGCGCGGCGCCGTGTGTGAATTGGTTTCGCATATGGTCAACGGCGATAAGAGTGAATATTACGGCGGAGAATTTATCCGCGATATAAAATATCTTCTTACTCTCGATTCCGACACCAATCTTTCGGTCGGAAGTGTTACGGAACTGCTGTCCGTTGCGCTCCATCCGGCAAATAAGCCGGCGACGGAAAACGGCAGAGCGGTTTCGGGCTACGGTATAATCCAGCCTGCCGTGCGTACCGAGCTGACAAGCGCGTACCGTACGGGCTTTTCACGGCTTGTTTCGGGCGCGGGCGGCGCGGATTCCTATGCAAACGCGTCATTTCAACGCTCGCAATCGCTTTTCGGTTCGGGAAATTTCTGCGGTAAGGGACTAATAAACGTCGGACTTTTTTATGATCTTTTAAATAATAGGATACCCGAGGGAACGGTTTTAAGTCACGACGTGGTGGAGGGAAGCGTGCTTCGTACCCTCAGCGCATCGGATATAACGCTTACCGACTCCACGCCGGGAAATACCGTGTCCTATTACCGCCGACAGCATAGATGGCTGAGAGGCGATTTTCAAAATCTGTATTTCTTGGGACGAGAATTGCTCGGAGCGTTTTCAAAGCTGCGACTCGCTCTTACGGTCTTAAGACATTTATCGCCCGTGATGTCGTTTTCTGCAATCGTTTGGGGCTGTTTTCTGACCGAAAACAGCGGTATTTGGGTGTTTCTGCTTGCCTATTCCGAGTTTTTGATACCCTGCGTGTTTTCTGTGACGCGGTTTTTGCTTTCGCGCTCGCCGTTTGCCTGTATGCGCTTCTTTTCAAAGGCGTATACGATGCTTACGCAAACGCTTATACGCGTATTTTTCGAGCTGTGCGCCACCGCGCGTAAGGCGGTGCTTACGGTAAATGCATTTTCGCTTTCGGCAGTACGAATGGTCACTCGCAAAAAGACGCTCGAATGGACTACCGCCGCGCAGGCGGAAAGACTTTCGTCAACGCTCGGCAAATACGTGCTCGACGGGGCAAGCTCGGTTATTATAGGCTTTTCTATGCTTGCTCTTGCGAGAACACCGTTTATGCGGCTTGCGGGGCTTTTGTATTTCGTGTATCCGCTTGTTTCCGCGGTGCTTTCAAGGCGTATCGACGGCGGATATGAGGCAAGACCGACGCTTACCGAAAAGCAGAAGAAAATGCTGCTTGTTCACGCCAAGGATATGTTCGGGTTTTATTACGACAACGTAAACGAGGAAACGCACCACCTTCCGCCCGATAACATTCAGCTGTCGCCGGTATACGCAAAGGCGATGAGGACCTCGCCTACGAATATCGGATTCTACCTCGTGTCGCTCCTTGCCGCGCACGATATGGGTGTTCTCGATAAGGACGAGCTATATTCTCGTATGAGCAATACGCTTCTTACTATCGATCGTCTGCCTAAATACAAAGGCAACCTTTTCAATTGGTACGACCTGAACGATTTAAGCGTGCTCGGCGAGCATTACGTTTCCGCTGTGGATAGCGGTAATTTCGTGGTAATGCTTGTCGCGTTAAAGGAGGGACTGCGCGAATACGAGGATATCGATTCGCGATTAAAGGGAATCGCAGTGAGGGTCGAATTGCTGATAGAAGCCACCGACTTGAACGTGTTTTACGATAAAAAACGTGAGCTTTTCCGTATAGGTATGCGCGCGGACGACGGCAGACTCGACAACAGCTGCTACGATATGCTTATGAGCGAGGCTCGTATGACCGCTTATTACGCCGTCGCTTCCAATAAGGTCCCGAAAAAGCATTGGCAATCGTTGGGCAGAACGCTTACTCACAAATCGGGCTATATCGGAATGAAAAGCTGGTCGGGCACGGCGTTCGAATATCTTATGCCACAGCTGTTTTTGCCGCTGTACCGCGATTCGTTCGTGTTCGAAAGCGTTGCGTTTGCCATAATGATACAACGCTCGAAATGCTCGCCGTGGGGAATAAGCGAAAGCGGGTTTTATTCGTTCGACAGCGATATGAACTATCAGTACAAGGCAAACGGCATACAAACGCTTGCGTTAAGGCGAATTTCGGATAACGAGCAGACCGTTTCGCCCTACTCGACCTATCTTTCGCTTTGTGTTTGCGGCGGCTCGGCGATCAAGAATCTGAACAGCCTCGAAAACCGCGGAATGTACGGAAAATACGGGCTTTACGAGGCGTTGGATATGAATAACGGCTCGGGCGGTATCTGCGTAAAAAGCTATATGGCGCATCACGTCGGAATGAGCATTATCGCCTGTATGAATGCCGTAAGGGATAATATTTTCGTAAAGCGCTTTATGGCAGATAGGCAGATGAATTCCGCAAGAGAGCTTCTTTGCGAAAAGATACCCATAGACGCGCATATCTTTGAGGATCAATGCGATGCTCAGCTTAACGAACGTCGAATAAGCCGTGTCCGTAACGATCACACCGAGCGCATAGACCTCTCGTCGCCCAAGGTGATGCTTCTTACGAGGGGCGATCTTACGGCGGTGGTTTCGGGCAACGGGCATATAGGCTTATCCTGCGGTGACCGTATGATATCGCATACCGAATATAAAAGGTATTCTCTGCGCTTTTCGCCGTTGGTCACGTTTACGAGAGGAAGCAGGCATTTCGGCTGTGCAAGCCTTTACGGCCACGGCAATTACAGCTTCGAGCGAGGAAACGGCTTTGCGGCGCATATAGCATCGGACAAGGACTTTTCGGGACGAGTACGCTACAGTATGTCGAAATGCAGTAATTGCTTTATAATAAACACTCGCGCCGAGTCGATGAAGAAATACGATATCACGCTTGCGTTCGAGCCCGTTTTGGAGCAGAAAAAGAAATATCTTTCGCATATTTCGTTCTCAAAGCTGTTTATAGAAAGCGAATATGACCGCAACAAGCGGATACTCTATTTTCACCGCAGAAGCGGACGCGACGGCAGTCATGTATATACCTTGGCTGTTGCACCGCGCGATAAAGATATGGCGTTTTCGTTCCGCACCGATAGGGAATGCTTTGCCGCAAGCTCGATCGTTTCACCGTTTGATTATGCAGGCTGTGAAGCCGATAACCGCGTCGGCGCGTGCATAGATCCGCTTTGTCTTGTCCGCTGTAACGGAGCAGAGGGCGGCAGGGCAACGTTTCTGATAACCTGCGGAGAAACAAAAGACGAATGCGAAAAAAATATCCGACTTGCACGTGCGGACAAGTCGGAGGGCGATTCGGCTGCGGGCGGCGAAATATTCGATAAAATGCTGTCTGATCTGCTTTACGGTAGAGAAAAAAGTACGCTGACCGAGCTTGATTCCTGCGATATAGGCGAGCTTTGGAGCCGACGTATATCGGGCGATTATCCGTTGGCGGTGATATCGGCATCCGAAAAATCGGTTTCGAGAACGAGATCTGCAATAAACGCATTTTTGACCCTTGCAAGAGCGTGCATCCGTTGCGAGCTTATATTCATAATCAACGATACCGACGGATATAACCGTCCTGTCGAAACGGCTGTAAGGAACTGCTGTGCAGAACTGAAATGTCTGCAATATATCGGCAGAAGCGGCGGTATATTTCTGTTGCGGCAGGGCGATATCGGCGATACTCTTGCGCGTGCCTTAAAAAGCTGTGCAAGCTTTTATATGGATTTTTCGAACGATGCCGAGCACTGCTCGGGCGCGGATGAGATCTCGCTTTTAAAAACGGTTGCTTCCGTGCAGAATGCGTCGCGTCTTATTGTTCCCGAGGGCGCGCTTTCATCGAAAAACGGCTATTTTATCACCGACGGATTTGTGGTGGATAAAAGCAGTCTGCCGGGTGCGCCTTATTCGTTCGTGCTGACGGGGCATAGGTTTTCAACAGTCGTAACGCAAAGCAGTCTTGGTTATACCTTTTTCGATAACGCACGTGAACGAAGGCTTTGCTCATTCTACGGCGACCCGAAGACGCTTGACGACGGTGAGCGGATATTTGTGCTGTCAAATGACAAAAAATACGATCTTTGCGCCTGCTCCTCGAGGGTATGCTACGAAAAGGGCTCTGCTTCGTATTACGGCAATATCGAGGGTAACGAGTATCGCGTTACGGTAACCGTGCATCCAAAATTTCCCGTAAAGCTTATACGTGTGGAATACGATAAGCAGATGACTCCCGAAACGGTATTTTCGTTGGAGGCGGTTATGGGCGATACCGTATATGGCTCGAACAGAATAGAATCGGCAGGCTTTTCGGAAAACGGAAGCGTCGGCTTTCTGTTCAAAAATATATTCGGTATGACATACCCCGAGGGGTATGGCTTTGCGGGCGTGGCTTCGGGCAGGGCGGACGTAGGCAAAACACGTCTTTTCGCCGCGGGCAACGATATTCTGTTTTTTATCGGTGCGTGTGCAACCGAATCGGGTGCGCTGAATATTGCTTCGCGTATAAATAAACACTTTTTTGAATCCTGCGTTTCGGAGGCGCGGGGCTTTGCCGAATCGCTTGTTCCGAATATAAGAGTAAATACGCGAAGCAACGCGAACAATGCTTTGATGAACTTTTTTCTGCCTTATCAAGTTGCCGCCTGCAGATTCTTCGCAAGGGGCTCGTTTTATCAAAGCGGCGGCGCGTATGGCTTCCGCGATCAACTGCAGGATTCGTTAACGCTTGTTTATTCGATGCCTCATAAGGTGCGGACGCATATAATCCGTTGCTGTGCGCATCAATATACAGACGGAAGCGTTATGCATTGGTGGCATACACGCAATTTCGACAGCGTAAACAGGGGCATAAAAAGCAAATGCTCTGACGATTTATTGTACCTGCCGATAGTGACCGCCGATTATTTGCAAAAAACAGGCGATGACAGCCTGCTTGATACCGAAACCTATTATATGACATCTTCGCCGTTGGGCGAAATGGGTGAACGGTACGAGCAGCCGCAAAGAAGCGATATAAAGGAATCGGTGTATAAGCATTGTCTGCGCGCGCTTGCCTGCGCCGAGAAATTGGGCAGAAACGGGCTTGTCCTTATGGGCAGCTGCGATTGGAACGATGCGTTTTCGCTCGTTGGCGAGAAGGGGTTGGGCGAAAGCGTTTTTTCGACGCTGCTGTTTATCATCGCGGCGGAACGCTTTGCTCCGATAATGGAATCGCGCGGCGATACCGAGGCGGCAGAGCATTATAGAGCAATCACCGAAAAACTGCGTCGCACGGTTGATGAAATAGCTTTTTACGGCGACAGATATGCACGTGCAATATGCGACGACGGCACGGTTTTGGGTGTGGAATCGAGCGAGGAATGCAAAATCGATATTCTTTCGCAATCCTTTGCCGAGCTTGCAAAAATCAACCCCGAACGCTCAAAAACCGCGCTTGTTACGGCGTTTTCAAAGCTTTATGACCGAAAACACAGAATATTCAAGCTGTTTTCGCCTCCGTTTGCAAACGGCAGGGCAAGGGTAGGCTATATCCGCGGCTACGTTGCGGGCATACGCGAAAACGGAGGGCAGTATACCCACGGCGCGCTTTGGGGTGCGCTCGGTTGCCTGTCGGCAGGGTTAACAGAGGAAGCGTTGCTGATATTGGATTGCGCAAATCCCGCGTCGCGCTGTGCCGATAAGGAGCTTGCAAGCAGGTATAAATGCGAGCCGTATGCAATCGCGGCGGATATTTATTCGGGCGAGCACGTAGGCCGCGGCGGTTGGAGCTGGTATACGGGCGCGGCATCTTGGTATTATCGGATAATGATCGAAAATGTGCTCGGCTTGAAGCTCGGCGCAGGTAACAGCTTGCTGTCCGCAGAGCCGAAAATCGCGTTCGACGCCGAAATAGGTCTTATCAACGCCAAGCTTTCTGTTTCCGCATCGGAAAATGTGAAATCGCCAACGCTTGACGGTGAACCCGTGTCGTTTCCCCTGACTGTCCCCGACGGCGAGCATAAGCTGGAATTACCATTGGGATAAAAAAGATAAAACGCCCGAAGCACACGCTTCGGGCGTTGGGGTTTAAAAGCTTATCAGATCGGGCAACGATTCCAATTCGGAAAGGTCGCGCCATTTCAGCCGTTTTGTCCTTATGGTTTTTCTTGCTAACTTCCGCAACTGCTTGTTGCTTTTTGCCTGAACCTCATCGGGCATTATTTTGAATACTGCGTGGTTTATTTCTGTAACCTTATAACAGGGATTGGTATTGTCGGTATCGATATACGAAAACGCGTTTTTGCAGACGTCTATAATTAAAATCGGTCGCTTTATTCGGTTGACTTCGCCCTTGTATATGCTCGGCTGAAGAAAAATCAAATCGCCCCTTTGACTTACCGAAAAGTTATTGCAAAAAAGCAATCTGTCAGCCGCGTTCAAATACAACTCGGGCTTTTCTTTGTTTTTTAGTATCACCAAAAAACCCAAGGGATTACACATAGTCACTTCGCTGATTGAGTATATACAGCATAGCATATCGCTTTGCGGAATCTCGTGAAACTCGTCGAAAATAAAGTGCGAGTGGAGACGGTTCTCCCAATGCGGCAGGGACGAAAAATCAAATTTCCAATCCGTCGTGTTCATAGGCGTATCCTTCCTTTATTTTGCTTCCGAGTAATACAGTTAGCCAAATAAATATCGTTTGCTTTTTTTGATAGTGACAATCTTCTTTATTGCCGCCCTACGACAAGCCGCCTGCTTCTACGTGATCTGCGAGCAGATCACGGGCAAAGGTGGTTTCGTCGTAAAGCTCGATCACGGTGAGTCGGTTCGGAGCGTAATAGGCGGTATAAGTGTCAACAACAACGTAATAGGTTGCGTTGGCGTTGATACTGTTTTTGATACTGCTTCCGTATTCGTCGTAGCAGATAAAATAATCGTTGTTATTCGTTTCAAAGAATTTCGATTTCAGATAACTGCCCTTTATTGAGCACAGCGCCAATTGGTTATCAAACGGGAACAGCGATTGCAGATCGGAGTACATGATCTCGCCTGAATACAGATTATAAGGGCTTCGGGTGGAAAGGTATCCGCCTCCGAGCACTATATCGTATTCATCGCCCCATTTTTCGACACCGGCGTCGTAATACAGGTCAGCCACCAGCTGACACAGATAATTGCTGTTGCGGTAGGTTTTGTTGTATCCCAACACCTTGTTGGCGGGAGAAATAAGCTCGTCGTATTTTTCGAGAAGCTTTTTAACGACAGGGTCGTCGGCAAGCCCCGAATATGCAGAGGTGCTTATCAATTCCGCGACCTCGACCTCGGCGCTGTTGGTGACCGAGTTTATCGCAACCTCCGCGTGTGATATTCCGCCCTTGTTGTCGCCGCGGTTTTGCAGGTGGTACACTCCGTGCTCGTCCTGCAGTAAATAGCCCTGATGCGTATGTCCCTCGAAAACAAGGTCGATATATCCGTCGGAGAGGGAAATATCGTAATAGCCCGAAATCTGAGAAGAGGAAACCTGCTTTGTGTATCCGTAATGCGAGCTTCCGTAGCCGTCGTGGATAACGTATACGATAAAATCCACACCCTCGCCGCGCAAACGCTCGGATTCTTCCTTTACCAACGCGGTAAGCTGTGCACCGACCTTGAAATACACGTCGTCGGATTTGTCTGTTGCTATCGAGGAATAGCAATCGCCCATCGCGCCGATGATTCCTATTTGCAGGCCGTCCGCCTCCACGGTTACCGACGGCTGACAGTATGGCGCGAGCTTATTGGTGGCGCGCTCGTAAACATTTATGGCAAGGAACGGGAATTCGGCAAGCTTTTCGTTGTTGCCGATATATTCCGAGCCCCAATCGTATTCGTGGTTGCCGAGCGTCATCGCTGTGAAATCGAGCTCGTTCATCCAATCGGTGATAATAAGCCCCTTTGTCATATTGGATTCCGAGGAGCCCTGCCACATATCGCCTGCCGAAAGGAAGATCGCGTTTTGATCGGTCTTGCGTGCGTTTTTAAGGAACGTGGACAGCTCGTCAACACCGACATGGCTGTCGGAATCTGCCAACTTGCCGTGAAGATCGTTTATTGTGTAAAAATCGAAATAAACTATAACCGATTCGTCGCAAACGTCACAAACTGTATCGCTGTTTTTGTCGGTGTGCTTGCCGCAAACGTTGTTATCGTTATCGCTGTTGCTGTCGTTGTCGCTTGTGTCAAGCGAGCTTTCTATATCGGGAGTGCTTTCGATCTCGGGATTTTCGGGCGGCAATTCCGCGTCCGAGGAAATGAGCTTGGTAGAGCTGATTGTAGCATTGTTATCGGCGATATTTACGGCTATCGAGGCGTAGGAAATGCCGCCTGCGTTTTGCAGGTGATATATTCCGTGTCGGTCTTCAAGACGGTATGCCTTGCCCGTTTTGCCCTCGAAAACGATATCAACGTAGCCTTCGGAAAGGGAAATGTCGTAATAAGATTTTATCTGGCCGTCGGAAACCTTTTGCAAAAACGCGGTATCGCTTCGGCCGTATCCGTCGTGAAGCAGATAGATGATAATGTCTGCGTTTTCTTCATTGCGCAATCGTTCCGATTCCGCTTTTACCAAGGACGTGAGATCGTTGCCGGTACGGATATAAAAATCCTCGCTCGTTTCCGCCGCGACCGCTCCGATGATTCCTATTCTTGCTCCGTCACGCTCCAATATTACCGAGGGCTTGCAGAAATCGGCGTGGGTTTTGGTGCTTCGGTCATAAACGTTTATGGCAAGCAACGGGTGTTTTGCACCTTTTGCGTCGCTTTCGAGCGCGTTTAACCCCTTTGAAAGCTCGCAGTCTCCAACTGCCATGGCGTCAAAGCCGAGACCGTCCATCCACGCGATTCTTTCTTCACCGTCAAGCCACATATTTCCCGTAGACAATATAAGCGTGTTTTCGTTGCCTCCGACCTGACGGATATAATTTTCGAGCTTACTTATGGGCTGATCTGCGGTAATGTCGCTTATCGAGTATACGTCTATATAGGCAAACGCCTTTTGACTGCATGCGTCGCAGATGCCGTCGGTATTTGCGTCGGTATGCGCAGAGCAGGGCTCCGAGCCGCATGCGCAGGCGGAAGCCGATATTATTAATATTAAAATAAACGCGATGCTTTTTTTGAGAAATTTCACGCCGTTCACCCTTTATATGCCGTATTGTATGTACGTAGAAATTATATCATCGCGGCGCGGCAATATCAAGAGCTTTATTTTTGGCAAAAATGTGACTTTTTTCGTAAAAAATCTTGCCTTTTTGTATATAAATATGTTATTATATAATAGAATATAAATTAAGGTAGGGAAATTTTACCTTAAAACAGAAAAGAGAGATTTTATGAACAGAAGCTTTCGTCTTTCCACCGCCTTGGACGTGGATGATCTTCTGCTTGAATGTATACCGTATGCCATCCGCTTGGCAAACGAAAAATATAAATTCGATCCGCCGCTTTCCATTCACGAGGTAAACCGTTGGGGAAAAACAGGAACCCGTGCCGACGTTATTTTCGAATGTATGGACGAGCCCGATTTTTTTGTTAACCAGCCGGTCATCAAGGGTGCACGTGAATTTGTAAAGAAGCTTTCGCAAATGACCGAGATCTTCGTAACTACTGCGGTATGGCCCGAATATATGACGTTGCGCTTTCAGCGTATACTTCAAGAATTTCCCGAAATTCCCAAGGACCATATACTTATGGGCTCGCGCAAGGATATGATCGACGTTGATATTCTCTTCGATGACGGAATGCACAACGTTCTTAATTCCAACGCGGCATATCCCATTCTTATGCGTCGCCCGTGGAATCAGGAGGCGACGGGGATACTTTCGGTAAATAATTACGATGAATTTTTAAAGCTTGTTGAAATCATTGCAAACGGTTACAGCGTTAACCGCGAATGTCAAACGCTTGATAAGCCGGGAATCGTGGTGCTCGTAGGCCCCTCGGGAAGCGGTAAAAACGATATCGCACGCGAGCTGTTGGAGCAGGTGCCTTCCTTTGAAAAGCTTGTCGGCTATACGACCGACCCTTCGGCACTTGCGCGCGGAGACGGCTGGTATCATTATGTTACCGACGAAGAATTCAGAGCTATGGCGGACAGTAATCAGCTGTTTGAAACGACGACCTATGCTTATCATTCCTACGGCTCTCGCAAATCGGACGTCGAAAAAATATTGGCGGACGGCAAAAGCGTGATCACCGTAATGGACATTTGCGGTGCCATGGCGCTCAAAACTCAATTTCCGCACGTTATCACCGTCTACGTCAAGCGTGATAAAAAGGAACTGATCACCGCAATACTCAATAAGGATTGCACGACCGAGGATAAGGCAAATCGATTGCTTGCCATTCACGCCGAGGCGCGTAATGCCCAAGTGTGTGATTATACCGTGAAGTATGAAGACTGCAAACGGGCTGTCGAAGAAATTCGCTGCCGATTGGGCGTATGATCAAGGAGCATTTCCGAAATGAATACAGATCTGCAAAAAGCAAGCATAGGAAAAAGAATAATTGCCGCCATCTTTGACGGAATATTGTTAAGCATTATTGCCGTCGCCGTGGCAACGATACTTTCCTCGGTGCTTGGCTATGACGGATATATGGAGCGACTTGATTCCTCTTATCAAAGCTATGAATCCGAATACGGTATTACACTTGATATAACGCAAGAGGAATACAACGCGTTGGACGACGGGCAAAGGCAGAATTACGATGCCGCCTCCAAGGCAATATCCGAAGATAAAGACGTTATCTACGTCTACAATATGCTGATAAATCTTTCGCTCATCATTACGGTTTTCGGTGTTCTCTTCGGAGTTCTGGTCGTTGAATTTTTCGTTCCGATTTTCCTGAAGAACGGTCAGACGTTGGGTAAAAAGATATTCGGCATCGGCGTTATGCATAACGAGGGCATAAAGGTAAGCAACCTGCAGCTGTTCGTGCGCGCTGTGCTCGGAAAATTTGCGCTTGAGCTGATGATTCCGTTGAGCATCGTAATTATGATCTTCTTTAACACCATCGGTATTACGGGTCTGGCGGTAATGCTTATTTACGCCGTGGTTCAGATCATCTGCTTTGTCACCTCGCATACCTACGGCTTACTGCACGACGTTCTGGCAGGTACGGTGGCAGTGGATTTTGCAAGCCAACGTATTTTCGATAACCGTGAACAGCTTATAGAGTACAAAAAAGCGCGCCACGCCGAAAAGGTGTCTCGCGAGCTTTAAAAGTATAAAAAATAAATCTAACTATAAAAGAGGGAACTACTATGAAGGTTGTGTTAGAGCATCTAACGAAAATTTTTCCCAGCCGCGATAAAAAGTCGGGGGATGAGGTAATAGCCGTAAACGATTTCACTTTTGAAATTCCCGACGGTCAGCTTGTCGGACTTCTCGGACCGTCCGGATGCGGAAAAAGTACCACCTTGTATATGATAAGCGGCTTGCAAAAGCCCACGAGCGGTAAGATCTATTTCGGCGATGATGATGTTACCGAGCTTTCAACCGAAAACAGAGGTATAGGCCTTGTTTTCCAGAACTATGCGTTGTATCCTCATATGACGGTGCAGCAAAATATTATGTTCCCGTTGCAAAATCTCACAGGCAAGGACAAGCTTTCGAAGCAGGAAATGCTCGAACGCGCTTACGAGGCGGCGAAATTGGTTCAGATCGATGAGCTTATGGGCCGTAAGCCCAGCGAGCTTTCCGGCGGTCAGCAGCAGCGTGTTGCAATTGCACGTGCGCTTGTAAAAATGCCCAGAGTGCTTTTGCTTGATGAGCCGCTTTCCAATCTCGATGCAAGATTGCGCTTGCAGACCCGTGAGGAAATCCGCCGTATTCAGAAGGAAACCGGCATCACCACCGTGTTCGTTACTCACGACCAGGAGGAAGCAATGTCTATCTCCGACGTTATCGTGGTAATGAAGCTTGGCGTGGTTCAGCAGATAGGCAAGCCGCAGGAGGTTTACGATAATCCCACGAATCTGTTTGTTGCGAAGTTTTTGGGAACTCCTCCCATCAACGTGCTCGAGGGCAAGGTTCAGGATGGTAAGGTTTATATCGGCGACGAAGCGGTAATGAGTATTTCGGGCGTTGAGGATCAGGACGTTTATATCGGTATCCGTCCCGAAGGAATCGAACCGGATCCCGAAGGAACCTTCGAATGTAAGCTCTCCAACGTCGAGGTAATGGGACGTGATGCGAGCGTCGTTTCTACTCACGAGGCGGCTGTAAGCCCCGTTATCCGCGCGATCATCAGCTCCGATATATGCGTTGATACCTCGGCGGAAACCGTTAAATACAGCATCAAGCCCCATAAATTCTTCCTCTTCAACAAGGAAACCGAAGAGCGTATTTACTTTGAGGTGAAGTGAAATGGTAGATAACAGACAACAATGGAAGGCTTGGTTGTACCTTTCGCCTGCGATAGTGTTGTTGCTCGTGTTTACCGTATGGCCTATCTTCAACACATTACGTATGGCGTTGTTGAACGGTTACGGCGATATGGCAGCTATCGGCGGCGCGACGTTTGAGTTCGGTATCGAAAACTTCCTTAAGGTTATTGAATATAAAGAATTTCTGCAGTGCTTAAAAAACACGGTCATTCTGTGTGTTACGACCGTTCCTATATCGACAACGCTTGCGTTGCTTATTGCGGTTGCGCTTAATTCTATCAAGCCTCTGCAAAAAACTCTTCAGACCATATTCTTCCTGCCGTACGTTACAAACTCTATTGCTATCGGTATGGTTTTCGCCGCGATGTTCAATATCGTAGGTCTTAAGCAGGGAAGCAACGTGGCTGATACCTGGGGTATAATCAACAACGTAATTCAGTTTTTCGGCGGCGAACCGATAAACTGGATCAATGCGGGCTCGACCTATATGGCGAATATGGCGGTTATGATCATCTATATCGTCTGGAACGCCCTCCCCTTTAAGATACTTATTCTGTTGGGCGGTCTTCAAAGCATCAACAAGCAGTATTACGATGCCGCCAAGGTCGACGGAACTCCCAAACGCAGAGTACTTACCCGTATAACCATTCCCTTGCTTTCTCCGATGCTTGCATACGTAATAATCACGGGCTTCATCGGCGGCTTCAAGGAATATTCGAGTATCATCGGTATATTCGGTGAAAAAATGGGTCCCGCCGACGACGCGGGCAGACTTAACACAATGGTCGGATTCGTTTACGATGCATTGGAGCGCGACCGTCAGGGACGCGCCAGTGCCGCGGCGTTGATCCTGTTTGCGATCATTCTTGTTGTAACGTTGATAAACAACAAGGTGATCAAAAAACACGTCCATTATTAAGAGGTGCCGCTTATGTCTAAGAATAATATTGCCGTTATGCATGAACGGGACATTCAAAAAACCTCTGCTTCTCAGACTGTCAGAAAAATCATCTCTAAAACGCTTACGTATATCTTTTTGCTCGCTATGGCGTTGGCAGTTCTGTTTCCGTTTTATTGGATGATCATTTCGTCGTTAAAAACTCTTTCGGAATACCGTCAGGCAGTGCCTACCTTCTGGCCTCGTCAGATGATGTTTTCCAACTATGCCGAAGCGTTCACCACCGCGAATTTGGGTGATTTGTTCCTCAATACCCTTTACGTAGGTCTTGTTTCGACTATATTGAGCCTTGTTATCACGGTGCTTTCCGCCTTTGCGTTTGCGCGTCTTGAATTCAAGGGAAAGGAAACCCTGTTCGGCGCGTTGCTTGCAACCATGATGATTCCCGGTGAGCTTTTCACCATTACGAACTATATTACCATCAACAGATTGGGCTGGATGCACACCTTTACTGCACTTATAGTCCCGTTTTTGGTAAGTATATTTTATGTCTATCTCCTGCGTCAGAACTTTATGCAGATTCCCAACGAGCTCTATCTTGCCGCCAAGGTCGACGGCACGTCGGATCTGAAATATCTTTGGAAGGTTATGATACCGCTTGCGCTTCCGACTCTTATTTCGGTTACGATATTAAAGATGATGGGCGCGTGGAACTCGTATATCTGGCCCAAACTCGTCGCAAACGACGATGCACACCAGATGATCACGAACGGCTTGCGTAACGCCTTTACCGATACGTCGGGTCAGGCGAATTACCCCGTTCAGATGGCGGCGGTTGCGATCGTTTCCGCTCCTCTGTTCCTCGTGTTCCTCTGCTTGCGTAAATACATTATGTCGGGCGTCAGCCGAAGCGGCATAAAGGGTTAATAAGTAAAAAATAAAATAAAAATAAAAAACCGAAAGGATCAAAACGCTATGCAAAAAAGAATCATAGCCATCCTGTTGGCTCTCGCTATGGCATTTGCGGCATTCATTATGACCGGTTGTACCGCAAGCAATACCAATAACGCGTTTGCTGTTCCCGAAGCAGGATTCAATCCCGATGAAGAGGTAGAAATTACCTTTACTCACACTATGGGTGCGAAGCTTCAGGAGGTACTCAATACCTACATAGAAGAGTTTAACAAGATCTATCCCAACATTCACATTACCCATCAGTCCGCAGGCGGCTGGAGCGATATCAACGGTCAGATCAATACCGAGATCGCCGGCAACAATCAGCCCAACATCGCGTACTGTTATCCCGACCACGTTGCTATGTATAACATCGCAAAGTCGGTCGTAACGCTTGATAACCTTATTGCAAGTGAAATCGTTATCCCCGGCACCAATGAGGTTCTCGGTCTTACTGCAGAACAGAAGTCCGACTTTATTGAAAGCTATTATAACGAGGGTCTTGCATACGGCGACGGTATGATGTATACCATGCCGCTTAACAAGTCTACCGAGGTTCTTTATTACGATAAGACCTTCTTTGAAAAGCACGACCTCAAGGTTCCCACCACTTGGGACGAGCTTTGGGAAACCTGTGAAAAGATTCTTAAAATCGATCCCGATTGCTATCCTCTCGGTTATGACGCCGAGGATAACTGGTTCATCACTCTGTGCGAACAGATGAAGTCCGGCTACACCAGCGCTGAAAACGGCGGCAAATATCTCTTCAACAACGATACCAACAAGGCTTTTGTCAAGGAGCTTCGTGAATATTATCAGAAGGGCTATTTCACCACTCAGGAGCTTTACGGCAGCTATACCTCCAACCTCTTTGTTGAAACCACCGATACTCGCTGCTATATGTGCGTAGGCTCCTCGGGCGGTGCTTCCTACCAGATGTCCAATAACGACACTGCGGACGGCTCGTTTGCTTTCGAGGTAGGCGTTGCACCTATTCCTCAGTATGATAAAAATAACAAAAAGGTTATTTCTCAGGGCCCCAGCCTTTGCATACTTCGCGGTGCAAACACCACCGATCAGCAGATACTTGCATCCTGGCTCTTCGTTAAGTTCCTTTGCACCAACATTGATTTCCAGGCTGAATTCTCTATGGCATCCGGTTATATGCCTGTTCTCAAGTCGGTTACCAAGAACGAAAACTATGCGGCATGGCTCGCAAAGGGCAACGGATACGAATACCTCGTTGCAAAGTGCGTTCAGATAGGTATCGACGGACGTGACAATTATTTCGTATCTCCCGCATTTAACGGCTCCTCCACCGCTCGTACTCAGGTCGGAGCATTGATGCTTAAATGCTTAAGCGGTGATGCATCCGGCGATGCTGCCGTTAACGAGCTTATAAATACTGCATTCCAAGATGCTATCGACGAATGTGAATATTGATGAGTATGAATAGCATTAAAAGATTTTTACCGTTATTTATCATCGTCTGCCTTCTGGTGACCTGCTTTGCAGGTTGCCAAGGCGGCGAAAACGAATCCTCCGAAACCTCGTTGGTGATCGTCGATTACGTTTCGGGTACCAAGCTTAATTTACAATCGGGCACGGCAAAGCAGGAGGTTACCGTAAAAAGCTATATCGACGGTGACACCACTCACTTTTTCGTTCCTACCTCGATTAGTCCCGATGGAATTCTTAAAGCGCGCTATATGGGCGTAAATACTCCCGAATCTACCGGCAAGATCGAAGAATGGGGCAAAAAAGCATCCTCCTTTACCAAGGAAAAGCTGCTTTCTGCTACTTCTATTATTGTAGAATCCGACAATGCGAATTGGAACGTCGATTCGACCGGCGGCAGACATCTTGTTTGGGTTTGGTATAAGCCTGCGGGCAGTGACGATTACCGTTGCCTCAACCTCGAGCTTATCCAGAACGGCTTGTCTATCTCCTGCGGCACTACCGCCGACCTTTACGGCGAGCAGGCATCCAAGGCGTTCCAGCAGGCAAAGGCACAGAAGCTTCACGTTTTCTCGGGCGAAAAGGATCCGGATTTCTATTACGGCGATGCGTATGAGATCGACCTTAAGGGACTTCGTACCAATATCGAGCTCTATGAAAACACAAAGGTTGCTTTCGAAGGAGTGGTAACCCGCAACAACAATAACTCCGTATACGTAGAAAGCTACGACGCCGCAACCGATATGTATTACGGTGTTTCGGTTTATTACGGATACGAAACGGGCGAGCTGCTCAATATTCTCTCGGTTGGTAATATGGTTCGCGTGGTTGGTACTGTTACCTATTATGAAACCGGCGGAACCTGGCAGGTGTCGGGCCTTTCCTACCGCGAATTCAAGCCCGAGGATCCGGGGAACACGATCAAGCTGAGTGACGGACATTCGGCGGCAAACCTCGAAACCTCTGCCGAAAAGCTCGTAAACGGCAAGGTCGATGTCGAAGTGCTTTCCGCAATCGACAGCGAGGAAACCGTAAGCAAGACCTTTGATTACGCATTTCTTGCATTAAGCACCTCGATAAGCATGAAAAACCTCAAGGTCGTTGACGTATATACTACTCACAACGGCGGAGATTCCGACGGCGCGATGACACTTACCTGCGAGGTTGACGGCTATACCGTAGACGTGCGCACTATCGTTCTTTATAATGAAAACGGTGAAATGTTGATAGAATCCGATTTCCTCGATAAAACTATCGACGTTACGGGCATCGTAGATTATTTCAGCGGCGAATATCAGATAAAGGTGTTTACCGCAAAGGATATTACTGTATATTAGTCGAAGCATTAAAGCTTAAATCAGCTTTTTAATAGCCGATTTTCGTTACTGCATCGTCAAAATATTCGTATATATTTTAAATAAAGAAAGGAATAAAACCGTGAAAAAGCTTATTTCTCTTTCCTTGTGTTTGCTGATGCTTCTTTGCGCCTTCGTCGGCTGTACTGACGAAACCGAAGAATCGGGCAGCGACCTTGAAAACGCAAAGGCGTATATTGTCAATATGTATCAGACCGGCAACAAGGATGAAGCTATGGTCATGCTTATGGATAAGGACGTTTTATCCGTAGTTGCAATCGATGGCGTCAGCTATCAGATCCAATGGTCTGTAAAGGTTACCGAAGGAGAAGCAGACTCGGTTAAGGTCGTTTCCTCCGAAACCGCAAACCACGTAAAGATCGATATTCCCGATCTTCCCGACGAGGATATCTATTTTACCGCAACCGCTACCATTAAGGATGAAAAGGGTCAGGTGACCGCTTCCTTTAAATATGTGGTAGAAGGTCTTAACATTTCGAGCGGTCCCAGCGCCGAGGAAATAATCAATATGGCGTATGCTCTTGAAGAGGGAGCTTCGCTTGATCAGGCGTATACTCTCACCGGTGTCGTTACCTCGATCGATACCGAGTACAGCGAGCAGTATAAAAATATCACCGTTACTATGGTGGTTGAAAACTTCAATGACAAGCCTATTAAATGCTACCGCCTTACCGGTAACGACGTTCAGAAAATCGCAGTTGGCGACACCATTACCGTAACCGGTATGCTTACCAACTACAAGGGCACTATCGAATACGACGCAGGCGCAACTCTTAATAAGCTTGTAAGCGCAGGCGGTGAATCCTCCGGCGACGAATCCGGTGACGAATCCAACGTTTCGGGTGATGAATCCGACGTTTCGGGCGATGAATCCGATACAGAAACCTCGGACGATCCCACCGATACTCCGACCACCGATAAGACCCAAAAAGAAATCGTTGATGAAGCGTATGAGCTGGAAGAGGACGAAAAGCTTCCTTACATTGCAACTCTTACCGGTAAAGTAACCGTAATCGACAACGCGTACGATGAAGAGTTTGGCAATATCACCGTTACCATCGTGGTTGATGGCAGAGATAAAAAGCCCATCAAGTGCTACCGTCTTACCGGCGATGACGTCGACAGAATCGCAAAGGGCGATACGATTACCGTTACAGGTACTATCAAGAACTATTTCGGCGAAATTGAATTCGATTTCGGCTGTAAGCTGGAAAATCGTATAGCAGGCGGCGGAACTCCTACGACTCAGCTTACCGACCCTGCACAGATCATGGACTTCGCTTACGCTCTCGAAGAGAACGGCACCATGGAATATGATGTAACTCTTACGGGCGTAGTCACTATGGTAACCACACCTTACGATCCCGGTTATAAGAACATCAGCGTAATTATCGACGTAGAGGGCTCGGATAAGGAACTTCTTCTTTATCGTATGAAGGGTACCGACGTAGAGCTTTTGGTCAAGGGTGACACCATCACCGTTACCGGCAGAATCATCAACTATAACGGCACTGTCGAAATGGGCGCAGGCTGCACGATGCGTAAGCGTGTTTCCGGCGGCGGCACGGTAGTTACCGCACCCTCCGACCCCAAGGAAATCGTAAAGGCGGCATTCGAGCTCGCTCCCGGTGAAGCTCTTCCCTATAGAGCAACTCTTACCGGTAAAATAATCGAAATCGATACTCCGTACAGCGAACAGTACGGCAACATTACCGTAATTATCGAAATCGAAGGCTGCGAAGATCAGCCTATTAAATGCTTCCGTATGAAGGGTGAAGGCGCCGCTGCTCTTAAGGTAGGCGACGTTATCACAGTCAGCGGTACTATTAAGAACTACCAGCACAGCTCGGGCGACTGCGAGGTAGAATTTGATTCAGGTTGTACTTTTGTAAAATAATCAAAAAAGGAGTAACACGCCATGAAAACCCAACTCAAAAGAGTAGCTTCATTGGTATTTTGCGTATGCCTGCTTGCATCGATGCTTGCAGTTATCGTATCCGCAGAAACTACGGCTACAATTTCGTTTGCTGATAAAGCAAACCGTACCACCTATTCCACCGAACAGCAGGTGTGGGAACAGAACGGTATCACCGTTACCAACAACAAGGGCGCTTCTACCAGCAACGTAGGCGATTATGCAAACCCCGGTCGCTTTTACAAGAGCTCTGATGTTACCATTTCCTATCCCGGAATGACAAAGATCGTTATCGATGCTACCGGCAGTCAGGATAAATACATCACCCCTTGGGTAGATTCCTGCAAAGATTCGAATGCAACCGCAACCATCGACGGCAAGGTTGTAACTATCGTTTTTGCAGAAGCAGTTGATTCCTTCTCTCTTACCACCACCGCACAGGCTCGTGCAGCATCTATGACAATTTACACTTCGTCTTCTTCCGCTCCTGTTGATCCCGAAGAGCCCGAAGTACCCGAAAACAACGATCCCGAAGCAGACAGCGTTCTTTCTATCGCAGACGCTATCGCACTCGGCGCATCCAAGGAACACAACACCTATACCTCGAACAAGTACTATGTAAGCGGCGTTATTACCGAGGTTTACAACACTCAGTACGGTAATATGAAGATCACCGACGCAGACGGCAACATCATCACCGTTTACGGCACCTACAGCGCAGACGGCTCTACCCGTTACGACGCTATGGAGGTTAAGCCCGTTGCAGGCGACACCGTAACCGTTTACGGTATCATCGGTCAGTACAACGGCACAGCACAGCTCAAGAACGCTTGGATCACCGAGCATATCCCCTCGACCGAACCCGAAGAACCCGAAGTACCCGAAAACAACGATCCCGAAGCAGACAGCGTTCTTTCTATCGCAGACGCTCTCGCACTTGGTGCATCCAAGGAACACAATACCTATACCGCGAACAAGTATTATGTAAGCGGCGTTATTACCGAGGTTTACAATACTCAGTACGGTAACATGAAGATTACCGATGCGGACGGCAACATCATCACTGTTTACGGCACCTACAGCGCAGACGGTTCTACCCGTTACGACGCTATGGAAGTTAAGCCCGTTGCAGGCGACACCGTAACCGTTTACGGTATCATTGGTCAGTACAACGGCACCGCACAGCTCAAGAATGCTTGGATCACCGAGCACGTTCCTGCTGTTACAGATCCCGAAGAACCCGACGTTGACGATCCTGTTGATACAGTTATTTCTTCTGTTGAATTGCGCGCTGACGTTGCTATCGTAGAAGGCAACCAGACCTTCACCGCAACTCTTTACAGCGTTAACGGCAGCACCGACCTCGCAATCGAGGCTATTGCTGAATACGTAGTTATCTGGTATGATGGCACTACCTTTGCTGAATTGGATCTGAACACCGTTTTTGAAGCAGGCGTAGTGTACGATATGTACGTCAGATTCAACGCTGCAGACGGCTATACCATTGGCGACATTTGCAACGTAACCTTCGTTTGCCCCAGCGGCGAATTTGTTGGCGAAGAATATTCTGCTAACTGCTCCGATGTTAAATACGCAGTTGATATTTTCCTTACCGCTACCGCAAATGAAGGCGGCGAAGATGATGCGGATGATACTCTCACCATCGAGGAAGCTATCGCACTCGGCACCTCCAAGGAACACAACACCTACACCGAAGAAAAATACTACGTAACCGGTGTTATTACCTCCGTATACAACACCCAGTACGGTAATATGTACATCACCGACGAAAACGGCAACACTATCACGATTTACGGTACCTACAGCGCAGACGGCGAGCTTCGTTACGACGCTATGGAACTTCAGCCTATCGCAGGCGATACCGTAACCGTTTACGGCGTAGTTGGTCAGTACAACGGTAATGCACAGCTCAAGAACGCTTGGATCACCAACATCATCGTAGGCGATCACGAAGACGATCCCGTTGTTGAAGATCCCGAAGCAGACAGCACCCTCTCCATCGAAGATGCTATCGCGCTTGGCGAATCCAAGACTCACAACGCTTATACCGAAAACAAATACTACGTAACCGGCGTTATTACCGAGGTTTACAACGATATGTACGGTAATATGTACCTCACCGATGAAGACGGCAACGTTATCACCGTTTACGGCACCTACAGCGCAGACGGCGAAAACCGTTACGACGCTATGGAGGTTAAGCCCGTTGCAGGCGATACCGTAACCGTTTACGGCGTTATCGGTCAGTACAACGGCAACGCACAGGTTAAGAACGCTTGGATCGTTTCGCACACTCCTGCAGAACCCGATCTTGGCGGCGGTGATGAATCCGATACCTCTGTGCCCGAGCCTATCGAACCCGGCGATGCAACCAACGTTATGGTAATGGTTATTATCATGGCAGTATCCGCAGCAGCAGTTGTATTCATCGTTAAGGGCAGAAGCCGCGCATAATTAAATCAATAGTTTATTGTGGCACACTTCCGAACGAAGTGTGCCACACCTTTTATATCTGCAACAAAAAACTGCACTTCGGTTTTGAAGTGCAGTTTTTAATATTAATTATTATTTCGTGCTTCGTTTATTTCGATTTAGCTTTGTTTTTTGATTTAACTACTATAATAACTGCGGCAATCAATATTCCGCCTGCTATTATCGCAATTATCCACCAATTTGTTTCGGAATCCGAATCATCTGCGGTCGCTTCGCTTGTTACAGCCGAGCTATCGTTCGGGATATCGATCGATTCATCTTGGCTCGAGCCGAATGAATTGTCAACCGATTCGCTTTTCTCGGATTCATCGGGATCTTCGTAGGAAACGCTTTCCGAAGTATCGTTTTCGGAAGTATCATTTTCGGAAGTATCGTTTTCTGAAGTGTCGCTTTCATCGTTGCTTGCTTCGGATTGACTTGCGCCGCATTCGTTACATATTCCGTCGCTGTTGAAATCGTGCTTGATTTTGTTGTCGTTATCCTCGCCGCAGACGTCGCACACCGTGTCGCATTCGTTTGAATAGGTGTGCCCGGTTGCATCGATCGTTTTACCGCCGCTTACGTAAGCGTTGCAGGTGGGGCAGAATTCGCCCGATTCACGACCTGCCTCGGTGCAGGTGGGCGCTGTCTTTTCCGTGCTGTATGCATCGGAATGCTTGCATCCGCTATCGTAAGAGGTAAAATAAACTGTCGGACCGTGGTCCTTCTGATAAGCGTAAAGTGCTTTGAGGGTAACATCTTCGGTTGCCGTATAATAGCTTCCCGCTTTGTAATACTGAGGAGCATCATCGCCTTCGCGTACATCCTGCTCCGACCAGCCAAGGAACAAATATCCGCTGTAAACGTTTCCCGAATGCTTGGGGAGAGTTATCGTCTGACCCTTGTAACAGCTTTCGGCAACCGCTTCACTTCCGTTTTCGCTGAATCTTAAGGTGACGAGCGGTGCTTTTTCAAAAGTAATTTCAACCGTTACGTCGGAATCCGATTTGACGGTGAAGGTGTTGTCTTTTTTGGTGACGGTTGCTTTGCCGTTTACAACCTTGTAGCCCGAAATCATATATCCCGCGGAAGGGGTGGCGATAATAACGTTTCCTTTTACCTCAACGCTTCCGTAGGAATCGTTGCTTGCCTTTGCGGTAACGGTATATCCGCTGTTCAGGGCGCTTCCCGAAGGAGTTTGGTATTCATCGGGCACCTGCTCGTTAAACAAAGCAAATGCAAGCTCGGGATAGTCTACGAATACGTTACGGGTGCCGGTTATCGATTCGACCGAATCGTTTCTGCCGAGCTCCCACGTGTCAACGGGGTCTTTCTCCATCCACAAAAGCAAAATATCAAGACTTTCTATAACGCCCTTCGTGCCGAAAATATCGTTAGGGTTATATTTCGAACCTGTATTTATACAGCCCCAACGGACGTATTGGTACAGTATTATACGGCTAACGTCGCCGCGCAGGTCGTGTTTTCCGTTGCTTTCACTGTTGGGATTATAATAAGATGACGAAGTGCCGTAGGCTTTGTTTCCTCTGCTTCCGTTTTCGCTTGTTGCAGTAGGGCGAAGCATCATAATATCGTTTTCTCCGTTGCCTGAAAGGTCGCCTTTACTGTTGGGCCAAACGTGCTCTCGATTCCAGGTTTTGCCGCTGTCCCATTCGGGTCCAATTTCCTTTCCGGAATAAAAAGAAGAAATTTTATTGCTTGTTTCGCCGCTGTTCTGGCAATCGGTGTATTGGAAAAGCGGTCGTGTATCGTTATAGGACGTAACCGTGGTGTGGTTGGAAACCATAAGGTTTTTCAGCTTCTTATAAAGCTCGCTTGACGGAACACTTGTTATATTGGAGCTTCCGTTTAACGACATAAGCTCGTCAAGCGTGATGTCGTTTTCCTCGTAAAACGCTTCTGCGTTGGGTGAAAGGAAGGTACATACAACGTCGCGCACACCCCAGTTTTTGATGTATTTGCCGACGTAAACGTAGTTTACCTCGCTTTCCCGTGCGAGAGGCGTAAGGTTGATAAACAGCCCTACGCATAAAATGATCGTCATTAAAAATGCGGCAGAACGCCTCAACTGTAATTTCACGTCTTATCTCCGTTTCGCATTAAGATTGCTTTTCCTCGGTTAATTTTTCAAATATCGCTTTATCCGTCATATCGATGGTGATCGGCATGATCGAAATATAACCCGACATTACCGCATCGGTATCCAACGAAAGATCTCCGCTTGCTTTATAAACGCATTCACCCTGCGCCTTAACAAGTCCTTCGCCGGCTTTTATAAATTTATCGGTATAATAGGTGCAGCCCTGACGGGTGATGATGATACCCTTCGGATCGGGCGGTATATTGACGTTGTAAGCGTTGTGAGCATCAAGAAGCTTACGGCTTGAAATATAATCGAACACCGAATCGAGATGCTTTATTGCTTGCTCATAGTATTCGGGGCAGGTAGAGATCGCTATTGCGGGTATTTTTTGTAATGCCGCCTCGCATACCGCCGCAACAGTACCCGAATACATAACGTCTGTGCCCATATTAAAGCCGCGGTTGACACCCGATATCACAAGGTCAAAGCTTGATCCGAGCCCCAATATTGCATAACGCACACAGTCGGCAGGTGTCGAATCGATAACGTATGCCGTAACGTCGTTATCGATAACCCGCTTCGTTACACCGAACGGGCTATGCAGCTCTATTCCGTGGCTCTTTCCGCTTTGCTCCTTCAAGGGCACTGCTACGGTGACCTCGCCGAGCTTGCGGCAATAATTTACAAGCGGCAACAATTGCGTTGCGGAAATGCTATCGTCGTTTGTAATTAAAATTCTCACAGCCAATCCTCGTGCGTTTCTTTATATTCCTTGACAAGCGCATCAGCATCGCGTAACAGTGCGTTGGCTTCCTCGCGGCCGTATACGGTTGCACCGCTTGCGCAGGCGTGTCCGCCACCGCGGTATTTTTCGGCGATCGTGTTAATATGTACAAATCTTGAGCGCAATCGAACTCTTACTGAATTAGCTTCATCACCGTTTTCAATAAATGCCATCCAGCAAATTGCACCGCGTATCGAATCGAGCGTACCGACGCAAGCGCTTGCCTGCTCTAAAGTGAGGTTAAATTCCTTCTGCATCGCTTGGTCGATGTATATATAAGCCACACCGTTTTCGGTTATTTCCATGCGTTTATATATTTCCGCCTTGAACTTTAAATATCCGAACGCCTCAAGGTAAAGCCTTGCGTAAAGGATCTCGGTGTTTACACCCGCATCGAGCATCATCGCGGCGTTTCTCAAGGTTTCACCCGTAACGCCCTCGTACTTGAATCTGCCCGAATCGGTGACCATTCCCGTGTAAATGTAGGTTGCCGCTTCGCTGTCGAGCTTAAGCTCGTCGCGGAAGGTAGCGTAAAAATCGGCTATCATTTCGCAGGCTGAGGAGCGTTCCTCCTCTACCCATATAATGCTTCCGTAATTTTCAAGAGGGATGTGGTGGTCTATTTTTATCAGCTCCTTGCAGAGCGTATATTTTTTGTTCGAAATGCGCGCCTCGGATGCCGTATCTATAACGATAGCCAATCCGTCACGGTATTCCTCGTCGGGAAGCTCGGCATCATCGGGCCCCATAAACGCAAGATATTCGGGAGCCTCGGAATCTATCAGATATATCTTTTTTTCGGGCCAGGTCAGCTGAAGGATACGCTTCAATCCCTTGGTCGCACCGATACAGTCGCCGTCGTTGCGGATATGACGGAATAAAAATATCTTGTCATATTCCTTTATTTTTTGCAAAATCTGCTCTTTAATTGCCTTGTTCATTGAAATCTCCTTGCATTTCATCGAGATCGCGCAGCATTAATAACGCTGTTTCGCGGTCGGGCACACAGGCGCCGCTTGCTTTTTTGTGTCCGCCTCCGCCGTATTTCACGGCGACGGGATTGATGTTGAAGCGGTTCGAGCGCAGCTCACATAATACGCCGTTTTCGCTTTCGGTGAAATTCGCCCATATATCAACGCCCTTTATATCCGCCATTGTTGAAACCATTCCGCGCGAAACCGAAAATTCATTTGCTTCAAGCTCGAGTATTTCTTCTCGCGTGGTATAAATATAAGCAACGTTGTGCTCGGTAAATTGAATTTTTAATATGAATTTTGCTTTTAACAGCTTGCTCGAAAAATCGTCGGAATAAAGCTCGCGGTAGAGCTCGTTGGTATCAAATCCCGTTTCGATAAGCTCCGATGCCAGCTTAAAAGTGCGGGATGACGTGCTGTCGTAGCGGAATCGGCCGGAATCGGTAAGCATTCCCGTATAAAGTGCCTTGCCTGCGATTGCATTTATGCGCAATCCGCTTTCTGTTGCAAATGCAGTGACCATACCGCAACAGCTCTCAAAGCTGCTGTCTATAACCTCAACGTCCGTAAAGGTTTCGCAATAAAGATGGTGGTCTATTCGAACCGTTTTTTCGGCAAGCGTATAACGGTTGTCGCTCGCCAATTGAGGCGACGCAAAATCGAGCAATATCGCCAAAGCACCGCTGTAAACGCTGTCATCCACGGTGTCCATTTGCGAATCGGGCAAAAAACCGAAAAATCGCGTTTCATCGCCCACGGTATAAACCGTTTTATCGGGGAAGTTTTCGAGAATGATATGCTTCATACCGATCTGACTTCCCATAGCATCACCGTCGGGCTTGCTGTGTCGGTGAATTATTATAGTATCGTAACGCTTTATACAGTCTAAAACTGCTTCAAACATAATCAGTTATCCTTTTTATCTTCAGCGATAAGTATTCGTAAGGCTTCGATTGCCGTTTTTATAGCGGCAGATGTATCCTCTTTTCTGTCCTTCGGCATAGCGGTCTGCGCAACCTCCTGATTCCATACGCAATGGAACACCGCGCCCGAGCGCAATCCTCTTGCGGCACTAACGATAAACAACGTTGCGCCCTCCATTTCCGAGGCAAGACAGCCGCCTCGCTTCCAGGCGTCCCACTTGTTCAGCAATTCGGTAGAAATCGGCATGCTTTCGGGCGAGTGCTGACCGTAAAAGCTGTCCTTTGCCTGCACAACGCCGATGTGGTTGGGATATCCGAGCTTCTGCGCGGCGTTATATAATGCGGAGGTAACGTGATAATCCGCAACGGCAGGGAATTCTATGGGCATATATTCCTTGCTTGTGCCGTCCATTCTTATAGCACCCGTTGCAATAATAACGTCACCGGGAGCCACTTGGGGCTGCATACCGCCGCAGGTGCCTACTCTTATAAACGTATCAACACCGATTTTTGCCAGCTCTTCAACGCATATCGCGCAGGACGGGCCTCCGATACCGGTCGAAACCACCAATACCTTTTCTCCGTCAAGATAACCCATATAGGAATTGTATTCGCGGTTACAGCCTATCTGACGGGGCTTGTCAAGAAAAGCGGCGATTTTTTCCACTCTGCCGGGGTCACCGGGTATAATAGCGTATTTTGCGCCGTGCTCCTTTGAAAGCTGAATATGATATTGCATACGATCACACCTTAATCCTTTAAATCGTTTTTTGAAAATCCGTAGGGAAGTATCTCGCTTAATGTAAACGTCGAAAAATCATTCTCGCTTTTAGCAACGAGAATTTCGAAATCACCGTTGCAGAATTCCGCCATTACCTGACGGCATACTCCGCAGGGCATAAACAAGCCGTTGACACAGCCGTCCTTTCCGCCGACCACCGCGATTTTTTGGAATTCGCGTTCGCCTGCGCATATTGCCGTAAAAAACGCGGTTCTTTCTGCGCAGTTCGTAGGCGAAAACGATGCGTTTTCAATGTTACAGCCGGTATATATCTTGCCTGATGCCGCCAATAATGCGGCGCCTACCTTATAGCCCGAATAGGGAGCGTAAGCGTTCTGCATAGCACCGAACGCTTCCTTTACCAAATTCTTATCGTTCATTTTTTAATCTCCGAAAGTATACTTTGACCGTCAAGCTCTTCGTTTACGCCAAGATATTCGCACACGGTCTTTGCGATAGTGCAAAAGCCTTTTTTCGTGCCGCAATTTATAGGCTTGACGTTTTTGCCGCATATCAGCAAGGGTACGTATTCGCGCGAATGGTCGGTGCTCACCGTATAACCGGGGTCGCAGCCGTGGTCCGCTGTGATAATAAGCATATCCTCATCCTTGAGCAACGGCATAAAATCGTCGAGCCAGCTATCGAATTCGCTTATCGCCGCCGCGTAACCGTCAATGTTGTTGCGGTGACCGTATAACATATCGAAATCCACCAGATTCGTAAAGCATACACCGTTGAAATCACTTTTGGCGAATTCAAGCGTTTTTGCCATACCGTCGGTGTTTCCCGACGTGTACGTATGGCAGGTGATACCCTTTCCTGCGAAGATATCGTAAATTTTGCCGACTGCAATAGTATCCAAGCCGCTTTCGCTTATAACGTCAAGCATGGTCTTTGACGGCGGCTCGAGTGAATAATCGTGGCGGTTCGAGGTGCGCTTGTACGCTCCGTCTACCGTTGTAAAGGGACGCGCGATAACTCTTCCGACGCCGTGCTCACCGATAAGCATTTCGCGCGCGATCTTGCAATAACGATAAAGCTCGTCGAGCGGAACGACAGATTCGTGCGCCGCGATCTGAAATACGCTGTCAGCCGAGGTATAAACTATCAGATCGCCCGTTTCCACGTGCCTGTCGCCGTAATCCTTAATGACCTCTGTACCCGAATACGGCTTGTTGCATAAAACCTTGCGTCCGGTCCTGCGGCTGAATGCCTCGATCACCTCGTCGGGAAATCCGTTCGGATAGGTGGGCAGCGGCTTGCTTGATACTATACCGGCTATTTCCCAATGTCCTATCGTCGTATCCTTTCCTGCCGAAAGCTCGTGAAGTCGGCATATCGCGGCGGAATGGAGGTCGACCTTTTCACCGACGGTAACGCCGTCAATGTTGAAAAAGCCAAGATGCTTCAGGTTGTCCGCTTTAAAGCAGGGCGACGAATATACCGAGGCAAGAGTGTTTACCCCGATATCGCCGTATTTTTCGCTGTCGGGCATCGCGCCGATACCGAAGCTGTCAAGAACTATAATAAAAACTCTTTTCATATTATTCTTTTGCCTCAAGCATAGGAAGCTTTTCGTATTCCACCGCACAGTCCAAAGCAAGCTTCATCATCTGGGTGAAGGTCTTTTCGCGTTCGTCCGCATCAAGCGCGGTGAACGGGGGATAAAGAATATCCGATACGGTGCATATGGCAAGTGCTCTCATACCGTATCTCATCGCGGTGCAATAAAGCGCCGCGGCTTCCATTTCTACTGCAAGACATCCCATCTTGCCCCAATCGGAAGAGGGGAAGCAATCGCTGTAAAACGTGTCGGAGGAATAAAGATTGCCGATGTGTACGTTGAGCCCGCTTTTATCTGCGATGCTTTTTGCGGTGCTCAACAGGTCAAAATCGCAAATAGGCGCTATCGTGCCGTTCATATTGTATTGCGTTGCAAACGCCGAGTTGGTGCAAGCACCCATACCGATAACGATATCGCGTACCTTGACCTTTTCGTTTATCGCGCCGGCACTGCCGACACGGATGATATTTTGCACGCCGAAGAATTTGTAAAGCTCGTAGGAATAGATTCCGATAGAGGGCATACCCATACCGCTTGCCATGACCGAAACCTTGACTCCGTTGTAATAGCCGGTATAACCGTTTACTCCGCGCACGCCGTTCACAAGGACTGCGTCCTCGAGAAAGTTTTCGGCAATGTATTTCGCGCGTAACGGGTCACCGGGCATCAAAACGGTTTTTCCAAAACCGATATCCGGATTTTTAAGATCAATATGAGGAGTCTTGTTTGCCATTCTGTTCACCGCTTTCCATAGCTTTTACTGCTTTAACTATTCTGCTCGTTCCGAGTCTTGTCGCGCCGAGCTCGATAAAATCAACCGCATCCTCAAGTGAGGATATGCCGCCTGCCGCCTTTATGCTCACGTGGGGAGCGACGTGCTGTGCGAAAATTTCAACGTCGTGTCTTGTTGCACCTGCGGTGGAAAATCCGGTAGAGGTCTTTATGAAATCCGCACCCGAAAGCGAAACGAGCTCGCACATTTTGATTTTTTCTTCGTCGCTCAACAAGCAGGTTTCGATGATAACCTTAAGGAGCTTGCCGTTACAAGCGGCTTTTATTGCTTTTATTTCTTCAAGAATAAGATCGTATTTTTTGTCTTTGAGCCAACCGACGTTAATAACCATATCTATCTCGTCGGCTCCGTTGTTGACCGCGTCGGCGGTTTCGAAGCATTTTGTGGCGGTCGTGGAATAACCGTTGGGGAATCCGATAACGGTACAAATCGCAAGCTTTTCGCCAACGTATTTCTTAGCCTGCTTAACAAATGAGGCGGGAATGCAACAGGAAGCACAGGAATATTTAATTCCGTCATCAAGCAACGCCTTGATTTCATTCCAGGTCGCACCCTGCGCCAAAAGAGTGTGATCTACGTATGAGAGTATCTTTTTAATATCCATAATGACCTCACTTATAAAATTCTTACATTATATTATACAATTTTTTTACTTCTCAGTCAATAAGAATATAACTAATAAAGAAGTTTTTCGGTGCTATTCGCACAGCGATATGAGCACCACCGCTAACATCTACAGCCACCTCGATGCCGTGACGAAAGCAGACACCGGCGCCGCGATGAGTAAAGCGTTAGGGTGAGCGATGGATAGAGAAAGGGGTGAACGGTTTGTTCACCCCTTTTGAGATTATTTCAGTGAAGATACTAATTCCATAAAATCTTTTCTTTCACGCAAAGGATCAAAGATTTCAGCTTTCAGCGAATCCGCAAAACAAAGAAGCAACGGACGATCTTCTGTGTGCAAAAAAGTACTTGTGTCAACGGTAAGCTTGTCAAACAACGGATTTGTATAATGATATACTCCAGGCTCCTCATATTCTATTTTATCCGAATATGCCGCAATCGCTTTTGCTGTATTCAGATGCGCGACTGCCTCGTCTAAATCATTCGAATCTATGGCTTTTCTGGAAAGTATCAATTCAAAGCGATACATGATATAACTTTCATCCAGATAATTCCCGGCGGGATAAAACAATTTCACAAGCTCTGCCATAATTCGAACTTCGTCGTCATTATGAAAATTGAATTTTGCCAAGAGGTGTCCAAATGCTTTTTTGATCTGTTTTTGCTTGTGTTCGACCTGCGCCTCTCCTTCGAGATAAAATCCTTCAATTTCATCACGTTTGTCTTCGGGGTAAAGAAGCGCGTAGTTTCTTGCTTCTTCTTTTCGTCCGGCATAGGATAAATCCTGTACGACGGCTGCGATTGCTTCCTCACGAAGTTTTCCATCAGGTGTGTTTTCAATCACAATCTCGTAGCATTTAATTGCTTCGGCTCGTTCTGACTGATATCTTTCATTATCTTCATAAGAATAACAATGCATACTGTGGGCCATTGCCAAACGTTTCAGCCATTCCATATCTCCCGGATAATCACGAACGGCATCCAGACATATTTGAAGTCGCTTATCAAGATCACCATTTTTCCATGTTTCATTATAGGCATCCGAATATTCCTTTTTGATAAGATCCTCTTTCAATTTTTCAAATCCTAACAGTTCATCTGTGGATATATCAAATAATCTTGCGAGTGGAATAATATAAGACAGGTCGGGTACTGCCGTTCCAGTTTCCCACTTGCTTACAGATTGGTAGGATATATTCAGATAATCTGCAAGCTGTTCCTGTGTCAAATCCTTAGCACGGCGCAGCTCTCTGATCTTTTTACCTAAATAGTTTTCCATAATAGCATATACCTTTCTTTGAGATTCAAGGTGAGCTCATCCTTGACTATATTGTATCACAGAAAATAAGACTTAACAATAACCGCAAAAGAGAGAAAGATTCGCTTTGAAAGCGAATCTTGCGTTGAAAATGAGGTGCACCCTATCTCGCCCAAGGGGTGAGCGATTGATTCACTCAATTCGAACTCTCTTACGTGGTTGCAGACAAGATGATACCTACTCAGTTTGTTTGCGTGCCTACACGTACCTCTACGTCTCCGAAAATGGTGCATTTTTGCACGGCCTTGCAGTTTCCTATCACTTTTCGATAAAGTAGCAGAAAATTGCAAGAAGCGATTATCTCAAAAGTGGGGAATGAAGGTCAAAAATCAAGCAAAATCGAAAGAAAAAGAGCCCAAAATCGGAGATTTTAGGCTCAATGTGGCGCAGAGGGAGGGATTCTCCGTTCGCTATCACGGCTTGCCGCGTTATTCCATAACGCTAACGCCGTTTCACTCACTTCCCTGTGGCTACAAAAACAGTCTCCCAGACTGTTTATGTACGCCCTTCAAATCCCCTCGGATAACAAAATAAAGAGGACACAGACCGTGCCCTCTTTATTTTGAAGACTAACCCTTATTTTAATACAAATGCACCCCCTTATGAGCAGAGGGGGTGCAAAGTCATTTTAGGGGGTGCATTTTCAGGTCAGGGGGGTGCAAATCGGGTTTAGGGGGTGCATTTGACATATTTCTTTCTGATTTCGATTGCTCCCGATTCGCTTTTTTCAAAATAGCCATCAAAACAATAACGAGCATTCCACGCACGAACCTTGAATGTAAGATTCGTTAAATCAAGATGGGGGTATCCAAAGTAATTTCTCAAGTCATCATAAGAGATGTTATCGAGCAAAGATACTTCGATCTCTCCACCAAATCTGTTCTTTTCGTTTTCAAAAAATTCAATAGCTGCTTTCTCAGCGTTAGCAAAAGAAAGCACATATTGCATCAATTCTTCTTTAGACGAAGTGTCACAATGTTGCGTTGCAAACCGCAAAAGATAAGTGTAGTAATCGTCCGGGAAATAATATACTACAATCTCATCTTCGAACTGCTTATTTCTTATGTGAATGGTTTCAATATCGTTTTCGATACGTATAAACGTTTCGTATTGCGAAAACAAATCTTTCATAAACAAGAAATGCATACTACAACCTCCTTTTATTTCATTATACCATAAAATGAAAATAACCGCAACCTTGTATCAAAGTTGCGGTTATTCTTTGGCGCAGAGGGAGGGATTCTCCGTTCGCTATCACGGCTTGCCGCGTTATTCCATAACGCTAACGCCGTTTCACTCACTTCCCTGTGGCTACAAAAACAGTCTCCCAGACTGTTTTTGCACGCCCTTCGAATCCCTTCACAACAAAACAAAAAAGCCGTACTTCGTACGACTTCTTTGTTTTGGCGCAGAGGGAGGGATTCGAACCCTCGTGTGGTTTCCCACAAACTGATTTCGAGCAGCTGTAAAGCAGGCTCTTTCTGTCCCTCACTGTCCCTAATTTCCGCAAAATTTAATGAATTAGTGACCGCTTTCTTGCCCCTTCCGAGAAAAATGCACGGCTAATGCAAGGCCAAAGGGACGGGCGGTCACTATTTTTGTTTGCTCAATGATTATTCTATTCCGCGATATCCATGCTTTTCGGCGTTTCCAAGTAAATACAAAAAAGCAAACGCCGGAATTCTGAGTAGAATCTTTCCGCTCGGTGTGTTGTGCACGCCAAAGTCTGTTGCCGTTTTGGTTACAACAATAGCTGCAGAGGCTTCCTCGCATAATTCAACGATGGCATCGTCGTCTGCGATCGGCGCACCTTCACGGTATTTCACTTCAATCAGAATGTTTTTGATATTGGGATAGTCAACCACAACATCAATTTCTTTGTTCTTTCTTCCACCTCTGAAATATCCAACAGAAGTCGCAAATTGATAGTAGAAGGCGGCAACGTGCTTGTAGACAGCGGTTTCGACAACTTTG
>JAZNWF010000034.1:0-5601 GCA_045593165.1 Eubacteriales bacterium | reverse complement strand
TCATTACTGGATACAGGTTGTTATTTATTCGGGTACTGTTTGCAACGATACTCTTTATCCCATGATTCGCCTTGCATCTGTTGCTGACGATACTCACGAACCCTATCAGGGTAAACTCCACACCGTCCAGATCGGCCAGACGGTCTACGGCGGCAGGATGGACTGGCTGACGGGTAAGCTGTATGCGGAGTTGGGTATGCGAACATTTACAGGGACTGAATCGTGGGGCAAAAGTAGCTCTACGGACTATGACCGTTTTATTCTCGGCGTGAGTGATATGCAGGTCCCTCAGAGTTTGATTTGCAGCCATGCACACTCCAAAGAAACGAACAGAATGTTGAACCAATGCGAAATCACAGCGGCGTCTCTTTTTGCGTGGAATTTTTCAATCTACGGTGAGACAACCGTGGATGATTTCAAGGGCTTCCTTGCCGCCCAGTACGCAGCAGGAACGCCCGTACAGATCGCCTACAAGCTGGCAACGCCCATCGAAATCCAGCTCGACGGCGTAGAGATTATCGAGGCTTTGGAAGGTGTAAACACTGTTTACGGTGACGGCGATCTCGAAGTTACTTTTAACCATGATCGCGCTATTAGCGCTCTCGCCGCTCGAGCCGGTGAAAAAGCGGCGTCCGAGGTTGTCGAGGATATGGTCGTCGAAAAGCTCGCCGGCCATTTGGATTATTCGACCGATGAAGTCGATACCGGTCAGGTATGGGTAGACGGTAAGAAAATCTATAGACGGGTATTTTCATTCGGCGAGATAACAAGCTCGACTCCGCTCGTAGTAGGTTCTATTCCTGATTTAGAAACGCCTGTTTTAGTAACCGGTATGGGTTTCTATGAATCTAATTCTACTCTGTACGGTCGTTACGCGATCCCGTTTTGTTCGATTTCCGCTAATTCGAGCATTAATGTCGATATTGCGACGAACAATAACGTAAAGGTTGACGCGTACAATAGGGTATTGTCATATGGTTATGTTGTAGTAGAGTATACCAAATCTACTTAAATACTTTCGGAAAGGAGATATATAAATGATAAAAGCTAATTTTAGCGCTTATGCGTCTTATGTGACTGATAGTTTATATCAGTGGGATGTTAACCAGGTGTTGAGCGTTAGCGGCTTGAATGTATCGACCGCTCCGGAGGTACATTTCTCTAACGCTAACATGGATAAGGCGATCGTAAGACAGTCGACCTTAACCGATCATGTGGTTAACGTCAAGATCCCTAACTCCCTGTTACAGGATCCGCTTACGATTCATGCTCATATCGGTATTTACGAGGGCGATACTTTCAAGGTTATTGAACGTGTAGAAATCCCGATCATTCCGAGAAAGCGTCCGGCAGATTATACGATCGAGACGACCGACGAGGAGATTTACTCCTTTGAGGCTCTTAAAAACATGCTCGCTAATAAGGCGGACGCGACCGTTACTAATGCTCGTATCGATGCGATTATCGCCAATTCCAATAGTACAAACGGTAATAGCGAGTTGGTAGATATTCGCGTTGGCGCGGATGGAAAAACTCGCGGATCCGCCGGAACTGCGATTCGCGAACAGTTTTTAATGACTATGCGCTCGACTGGTAAATATCTCGACGCTAATAATTATACGACTTTGTTCACGGACGCTAATGATGCTCCGTCTAATCAGTCGTATTTTATTACGAGTAGTCTTACCGACGCTATGGTCGCTAATCTTCCGGAATATAAAAAATTTGGCATGTTGATGACCTTTAGTTATTCGACCGCGAATAATCACGGAAAATCTCAATTTTATTTAACTGAGACCGGTAATTTTTATTGGCGATTCGAACAGGGTAACGGCGATGCTTATAATTGGACTGACTGGGGAAATCCGGCAAAAGCGGACGATATGAATCAGTTAATACGACCGTCTAATATTCAGATCTCGACTAGTAATTATTCGAAAAATCTATCGGACGCTAACGACGCCGTACATGGATACGTCTATTTTATCAATCAGGACGTAACCGAAAAAATGGTTTCTAATCTGCCGGTATACGGACATAATAGTTTACTTGTTACTGTTCCGTTCAATAAAAATAATAAACATGGTAAATTCCAGTTATTCGTAAACGGTAACGGTTTGTATAGCCGAATGGAAGAAGGACACGCTGAAAATTATAAATGGTACGATTGGGTCGGTAAAATGACGGAGACCGAGGTCGCTACTATCGCGCAAAAAAACACGCGTGATATTATGCGTAAAGAGTCTACTAACAAAAATACTTGCTCTATTTTTGCGAAGGTGTGCTGTTGCGGCGATAGTTTTACGAGCGGTCACATTAGCATTAACAACGATCCGGCGACCGTAACCAATGAAAAATTCGCTTGGCCGTCTTTTATGGCTAGATTAACCGGTAATGAATATATCAATTGCGGACAGTCCGGAGCAAATGTTTTGACCTGGCAAACGTCCGAAAGAGGTTTATTAAAAGCTCGAAACGTTGGTAAGGTTCAGGCGTATATTATCGGTCTCGGTCTTAATGATATTGCTACCGGTACGAATCGATTCGTCGAATTGGGTACGATCGCCGATATCGGTACGGACGCTGAGACTTATTATGGAGGTTTGTCTAAAATTATCCGAGAGTTAAACGCTATCAGTCCTAACGCTTTAGTATTCGTTCAGACTATGCCGTCGACCGGCGATCTTGCGGTAGCTTATAACGAGGCGATCCGTAACGTAGTAGCGGCTTACGCTGCGAAATATCATACTCATTTACTCGATTTATACGCCTATCGCGATATGTACGAGAATGATAGTTTAACCGGAGATAGAACGGGCGGACATTATACCGCGATCGGTTATCAGCAATTCGCCGAAATTTTACGCGTAATATGGAGCGAATATATTAACGATAATATCGCTAGTTTTCAGCATGTCCATTTGGTCGAGTATGACGAATAATCAATAAAGGAGGCGATAATATGGCCGGACAGAGAATCCCCCTTGAGGTAATACAGGCTCGAGGTAATAAGCATTTGACGAAAGCCGAAATTAAGGAGCGTCAAGATCGCGAGATTAAGCCTATCACGGACAATATTATCGCTCCGTCGTATCTCACTAAAAAGCAAAAGGCCGAATTTGATAAGATCGCGGATCAGCTTAAAAAGCTTAAGATCCTCGGCGAGACGGACGTAGACGCTTTGGGTCGTTACATTGTGGCTAACGATTTCTATATCAACGCCGTTAAGCAAATGCGAAAGCCTGAGGTTAAAAACGATCCGCATAAATTCGAAGCATGGGCGAAGATCCAGGAGCGATATTTTAAACAATGTCGCTCATCCGCTAATGATTTGGGCTTATCAATTTCGAGCCGGTGTAAGTTGGTCGTACCTGAGACCAATAAGGAAGCTCCTAAGGAGAATAAGTTTAAGGTCTTTGAAAAGAGGTCGGTAAGCGGTGGATAATGGATACGCTCCGATTTACGATCGAGTAACGGAGTACGCTCATAAAGTCGCCGCCGGTGAAGTTGTCGCCGGTGAATTGCATATACTAGCCTGTAAACGTCATTTGAACGACCTTAAACGACAAAGGACGGACGAGTTTCCGTATTACTACGATATCGATAAGGCTCGCGAGATCATAGAATACGCCGAGACGCTGACAATCGCGGAAGGATCCGAGCCTAAACAGGTTAAGCTAATCGACTCTCAGGCTTTCGACCTGGGCTGTACTTTCGGTTGGTACAAAGTTGAGAACGATAAACGACGTTTTCGCCGCCGTTATAAGTCTATGGCTAGACAGAACGGTAAGACGTTTGAAAATGGTATTATGGGTACTTATATCGCCGGTTTCGGTGGATATAACTACGGTAAACTATTCACGGCGGCGACTAAAAAACGTCAGGCTCGCCTAGCATGGGAAGAAATGAGTAAGTTTATTACCGTCGATCCCGATCTAAACGAGTATTTTAAGGTCATGGATTATAAATCGACGATCGAGGCGCTGCTAACTCATTGTACCGTCGAGGCTCTATCCCGAGAGGGCGGTCTCGAGGACGGTTTTAGATCGATTTTCGCCTCCGTCGACGAAATCCATCAGCATAAAGATAATAAGATCTATAAAGCCTTGTATAATGGTACGCGAGCGCTCGACGAGACGCTCGTATCCATGATTACGACTCGAGGCGATAAGCTAAATTCGTTCTGTAAAGAGATGGACGATTACTGTATCAAAATCCTTAGAGGTCTCGCGACCGCTGAGGATTTTTTTATAGATATTTATTGTCTGGATCCTAAAGACGATATTTGGAATCCTGATAATTGGCAAAAAGCGAATCCGTTTATTTGCGCTCATGGAAACGAGTCGAAATTCGAAACGCTTAAGACCGACGCTCAGACCGCTAAGGATATGGGCGGCGCGGATCTCCGAGACTTTCTTACTAAGTCTCTTAATATGTGGGTGCAGAATAGCGACGATCAATTTATCCATGCTGATAAATGGCAGAAATGCGGATCTGATCGTACTTTAGACGATTTCAAGGGTCGCGATTGTTGGGTCGGCCTCGACCTTTCCTCAGGCGGTGACCTTACAACTTTCGCGCTCGAGTTTCCGGACGGAGATAAGTATTATTTCTACTCTCATTCGTTTATGCCTAAGGGTCGACTCGAGGAGCATATCGAGACCGACCTCGCGCCTTATGACTTATGGGTAAGTATGGAGCTAATCTCCGTAACTGGCGGATCTACGGACTTTAAAAACGACTACGCGTTTATTATCCGAGAGCTTACCAGACTCCGAGACGAGTACGGCCTAAAGTATCTCGGTATCGGCGTCGATCCTCATAATTTCGACGGTATTCGGTCGGATCTTGAGGAATTCGGTTGTCCGGTCGTTATTATCGTCCAGTCGTGTAAAAGCCTAAACGACGCGACGGTCGACTTACAGCTTTTGTGTAAGTCTGAAAAACTAGAATATAACCAGAATAACGAGTTACTTACGTGGTCGTTTTTGAATGCGAGCATTGTACGAAACTCTTTCGACGAGATTAAGGTCGATAAAAAACCAGGACAACGATACAAACGTATCGATCCGGTCGACGCTTGTATCGACGCTCACGCTTGCATGTTAAAAAATAGAACGGTTGAAGTTGTGGACGTTGAGAACGAACTCGACAAATATCTTAAGGCTATGGGATGGAAAAAGTAAGGAGGTGAGTAACCAATGAATGTAGCTAAACGATTACGGCTCGGTCTTAAGTTTATTTTCAATAAGAGCGATCGTCAGACGGTCGAGCTTAATAACCTGTATAAGTTTTTAGGTATCGATCCGACTACCGACGAGGCTGTCCTCGCTGAGGCGACCTATTTCGCTTGTCTTAAGATCCTTTCCGAGGCTATCGGTAAAATGCCGCTTAAACTCCTGAGATATAACGATAAGAACGGCGTTACTACCATGCGGAAACATTACCTCTATAAGGTTTTGCACGATCGGCCTAATCCGTATATGACGGCTACGTCGTTCTGGTCTACGGTCGAATATAACCGTAATCATTGGGGTAACGCGTACGTCTGGATTCAGGGAGCCGGAAAAAATCTTAAGCTTTGGATCCTGCCGTCCGAAC
>JAZNWF010000033.1:0-2041 GCA_045593165.1 Eubacteriales bacterium | reverse complement strand
AACCGAAATACCGTAGGCACGAAGCGACCCCTCACAGGTGTGGACGTTAATGGTCGGCTTATTCTCCGGCTCCTTGCCGTGAAGAAGCCATTCGTAGTCGCAATCAAACTCAAGCGCGATCAGCTTGGCAAGGGCAGGCTTAATGCTTTCGGGACGTGCCTTGGCGTTGCCCGTCAGCAGAAGAACGTACTGCGGTGTCACGCCGATCCGCCGTGCAAATTCTGCCTTGCTGATCTGCTGTTCGTTAATAATCCGGTTTAATCTGTCAGCTAACGTCATTTTACACATTACCTCCTTGCTCTTGCTTCAAAATGGCTACGTATCTCAAAAGCTCCTTGCGGGAGGATACACCGAGCTTTGAGTAAATGTTCTTGTTGTGGTATTTCAGTCCGTTGTCGGTAATGCCCAGGATCTCCACGATCTCCTTTGCGGTCTTGCCTTCAACGTACAGATCGAAAACGGCTCTCTCACGCTTGGAAAGCGAGCGCATACATTCCAAAAAGAGCGCATAGCTGTCGGGATCGACCTCGTCCTTGCGCAGATAAGCAAGACGGGTATTGTCGGTCTTTACCATCTCCACCTGAGATTGCAATGCGGTCTTTTCGCCGTGCAGACGCTCTACCTCGCTTTGCAGGGTTTCGGTGCGTTCCCTTTGCGTTTGCATCTGATCCTCGTGCTCACGGTCTTGCTGTGCAAGGAATGCGAACAGGTCGGCGATTTCGGGGATGCGTGTCGTCGCACTGCTTTCGTGATAGCCCTTGCTGCGGTATCTCTTTTCTCACTACTACGGTGAACACCCTGCATTTTTCCAAACCTATAAAAAAGTTCAAGAGCAATTCACGCCATATTTGGAAACTGATAATCGAGCGCAAGACTTGATTTTCGAGCGAGCTTGTGATATTCTAGTGTATACAAAGGAGCCGTCGAGATCGACCGCTACGGGCGCAAAGCCCCGAAACAGGCGCACGGTTCTATCAATCTCGGGAAGTTCACATCATCGACCAAACTCATAATGGATAAGGTGTCCGAACTCTACGACAGGATCGTTGATAAAGACTTGACCGTTCGTAGAATGTACGTCGTCGCCAATCACGTCAAGGATGAGTCTAAGGTCAAATCCGAGCCGGAACAAATACAACTGACGCTTTTTGATGATCCGGAAGAAATCGAGCGCAAACACGCCGCTCTCGGCGACGGTGACGTTTCCGTATTGTTTTATCTGGAATGGAGCGAATAATTTATGCTGCCCAAAGATTTATTTCATAAAAAGAAACAGGACAAACCGGATGACGGTGTCGTCATTCTGAAAAAGACAGAACCCGGTATGTGCGGCGGTACTGACGCGTCGCAGGACACAAAAGCGCCGAAAGAGATCTTATCGGAGGATATGATCCTGTTTGATGTAACCTCAGCATTGAGCCACGGATACATCCCGTCAGAAGGAAAAAGAAACTCAGTCGAAAAGCTCGGTTACGTCTCGGCTTTCGCCGCTCCGGTGAGCAACGGAACGTTTCTTTTTTTCGAAAAGGGCGACAGTTTCCAAAAACGCGCCCAAAAGACACGCTCGTGGGCGTATGTAAAGGAAGACGTTTTTCCGTCCCTTGTGAGATTTGTACGCGACCGGGATATCGCAAAAAGCAACGGCTTTCACTCCACGACGCACGGACTTCCCGAAAATTTCGGCGGCAGTGTTGATATACGCTACGCAAGCGGCGAAAAGATAAGCTTTTCAAACAACCAGCAATCAATTATCACACTCGCTGCCGGCGCTGAGATTGCAAATCTTTTCACCAAAGCGATGAACGGTGAAAAGGTAGAACTTCCCGTTGTTTCATCGCTCAAAGAAATCCGTTTTGAAGAACTCAGGAAAAACGGCGGATTTACGAAAGCAGTTCTGACAATTCAGCCGGACGGTACCGGGATCAACGCCAAGCAGTCAAAATACGACGATCCGAAGATTTACGAGAGTGAAAAGCCGATCGACGCCGAAACGGTTGTCGCAATCAAAAAGAATATTGAGGATACAGGTATTCTCGCGTGG
>JAZNWF010000032.1:0-28960 GCA_045593165.1 Eubacteriales bacterium | reverse complement strand
TATGACCAGAGCGCAGCAGGCGACGATACCCGCTTCGCAGTTACCCCCTCGGGCAAAAACTGGGATCATATCACTACGATCGAAGATGGCAGCTTCTACTGCTTCCTTTCCGCAGATGATACCGGCTATGCAAACGGCGCTATCACCGATTCTGCAATCAGCGCAGGCGACACGCTCACCTTCGTGCTTCCCTTCACCGTTCTCAATGCAGCGGCAGGCAAGTCTGTTTCTATCCAGATAACCGATCTTACCGCATACAACGCTGACGATGAAGATTTCGCAACCCCGATCTCCGGCGGTGTTCAGAACTACACCTTCACCGCAACCGAAAAGACCAACCCCATCACCACCATCGGCGCGCAGATCAACACTACAACCCCTGCACTCCGTCTTGCCGCTAAATACGACGCGAACCTTCTTTCCGTTGCACGCGAAGACGTTGAAGACGTTGGTATAGTATTCTATCCTACCCGTCTCCTCGGCGATAACGAGCTCACCTACGATACCAACGGTGCAATGAAGCTTTCCGCATACGGTATCGACCGCGATTACTACGTTGAAGGCAACGAATTTGAAGATTACGATGCTTTCATATTCTTCGTAACCATCACCAACATCCCCGCAAACGGTATGGATGACCTTATCAGCTACCGCGGCTACATCAAGAATTACGATCGTATAGGCGGCGAGATCACTCTTGCTGAGGTTACCAACGAAAGAAGCTACAACTACGTTTACGATTTCGTATATCCCTCTGCCGGCTCCGGCGAAGGCGATAACGTGATCTATCCCGGCCAGGATTGGTTCGATTAATCAAATCGCATATAAAAAGCTCCGAATCATTCGGAGCTTTTCTTTTTTGTTTTATCGTCTTGTATATGCAAACGTCGGCTTCGATTTACCGTCGCACAGGCTTATCACCTCGTCTATGCGCGAATCGGTTTCGTCGGTAAACAGAAGTGTTATAAGTCCTACTCCGCATTTTTTCAAATCGGCTCTTCTGTCAAGACGGTAAGCGGGAAGCGAATTATAAACAGTATTCGTATGGCTGTGACCGCTGATCACCGGAAACGATGCACCCGTTCGGTCGACAAGCGAGGAAAAGCATTTTTCTTTTCTTTGACACGGCGCAATATTGGCAATAATACAGGTACGGGTATACATCAACGGTGTTCTGCCGTAGCCGATATATTCAAGCGCGCATCTGCTTCCGCGTGCAAATCTGCCGTCGGTCTCTGGCGAAAGCATAAGCGAGGAAAACGAATACCGTTCGAGCATCGCCAAGGCTTCGCGGTTTACGATATTGAACGCGTAATCGCCGTGCAGATAAAAACCGTCGCACAAGGTGATATGGTTAAGCGACGAAACCGTAGCCTGCCGCACTCCCATAGCGTATGCGTCCGATAATTGTTTTTTCACCGTTTCGATCTCCGACATAAACACCGAACGCGGAACGATGACCGAAAGCTTTTCGATATACGGCGCATATCGTTTGTCGTAAATATCGGCAAGCGGAATATCTATACGCGCGGCGTTCGGCGCGTGCCTTGACAATATCCGTTCGCTTGGACATCTGCCCTCAAACCTTAATACAATGCCCTTCTGCTTCGCAGGGTGCAAGGATTTATCTTCGTCCCTTTCGGGAAGAACAAATCGATTCGGCAAAACGCATTCTCTTTCAGGACGCTTTTTTGCGCTTTGCGGCTTGTAGCCGATATGCTCGCCCGCCTTTTTATCTGTTTCGCGACGAATACCGAACATATCGCGATCGATACGCGAGGTAAAATAGCCGTCGGTGAAGCCCGAGCGCGAAAAAACGTCTGCAAGAAGCTTCATTTCGTCACCGCGCGCATTACGGCTTTCGTCGATAAGACGGCGGTATACCGAGGTGACCGTTCCAACGTAATCGGGGCTCTTCATACGTCCTTCTATCTTCAGCGCAGTTACACCCGCACGCTCGATCTCGGTTATATGCGATGCAAGACACATATCCTTTAACGACAGCGGATATTTGTTGCCCGCCTTGTACGGCAGACGGCAGGGCTGAGCGCATTCGCCGCGGTTCCCGCTTCGGTTGCCTATAACCGAGCTCATCAGACAACCGCCGCTTTCGCTTACGCATATCGCTCCATGCACGAATATTTCGGTTTCAAGCCCTGTTTTTGCAAACTCGGCGATATCCTCCAAAGGAAGCTCACGCGCGAGCACGGCACGGGTGAAGCCCAGATCCTTAAGATATTCCGCATCGAGATAGGAATGTATACGCATCTGCGTGCTGGCGTGGAGCGCAAGATTTGGAAATTCGCTCCTGATTTTGCAGGCGAGTCCAAGGTCTTGCACGATAAGCGCATCGGGTCGCACGTCGTTCGCAAGAAAATCCACGTATTCGAGCACGCTTTTGAATTCGCGGTCATATATTAACGTATTGAGTGTAATATGCATACCGACGTTCGAATTTTTGCAAAGCTTGCCTGCCTTTACCAATGCATCGCGGTCGAAATTACTCGCATTCATACGTGCGTTAAAGCCCGCACCGCCGAGATAAACCTCGTCTGCGCCTGCGTTTATTGCCGCCTTCAACGCCTGCATGCTTCCCGCAGGAGAGAGCAAAAGCATATTACCACCTCCGTTTTGAATATAACTGTTTTGATTATAACGATTTAATTACCCGATGTCAAATATTTCGCGCTTCTTTTACATATCGCGTTATAAATTTCTATTGAAAAGAGATTTAAAATGTGATAAACTAAATTGAATATGTATACACGGAGGCAGAAAATGATAGCCAATCCCACTTTTTTTGAAAACGAAGGCGGCAGAAACAGCGGTTACGACCTCTTTTCGCGTCTTTTGAAGGATAGAATAATACTCCTCTTCAACGAGATCACCGACGACCTCGCCTGCAGTATCGTAGGCCAGCTTCTTTTCCTCGAGGCGCAGGATCCCGATAAGGACATCACGATATATATCAACTCCCCCGGCGGCAGCGTTTCGGCAGGCTTTGCTATTTACGATACGATAAAAAGCATCAAATGCGACGTTTCCACCGTTTGTGTCGGCTCGGCTTGCAGTATGGGCGCATTTTTGCTCGCCGCAGGCACGAAGGGCAAGCGTTACGCGCTTGAAAACAGCGAGGTAATGCTTCATCAGGTAATAGGCACGGTAGGCGGTCAGGCGTCCGACGTTATAATCTCGGCTAACTTTGCCCGTCGCACGAAGGACAGAATAAACAACATTCTTGCCCAAAACATCGGCAAGCCCGTGGAAATTATTGCACGTGACACCGAAAGAGATAATTGGATGTTTGCCGAGGATGCGCTCGCGTACGGCGTTATCGACGAAATAGTAAAAAGCAAAAAATAAAAGGCTGTCTATAAAAAGGTAGTTTATGTTTGGCATAACAGCGTTAAAGGTTTTAATGATGATCGCCTACGGTGTTCCGGGATATCTGCTCGTGAAGACCGAAAGATTGGGCGAGGATTCCATAAAGGTGTTTGCGAAGTTCCTGCTTTACGTAAGTCAGCCCGCGCTTTCGCTTTATACCTTGAGCTCGGTGGACAACACGCCCGAGCTTATGCGCGATTTCTGGATATTCTTCCTCGTCGCGCTTGTCGGACAGGTGGCGATAATTTCCCTTTATTATCTGCTGTTCCGCAAGAAAATGAAAAACGATTTTGCACAGCGTGTATGTGCTGTTGCAGGCGCGTGCGGAAACGTCGGATTTTTGGGTGTTCCCCTGCTTGAATACCTCATCCCCGGCGTGCCCGAGGTGAGAGTTTACTCCGCCGCGTTCTCCATCGCGATGAATATATTGGGCTGGACGCTCGGTCTTCTGCTTATGACGGGCGACAGAAAATATATAAAGGCAAAGGCCGTGTTTATAAATCCGTCGGTGATATCGTTTGCGATCTCCTTTGTGCTTTTTGCATTCAAGATCAAATTTCCTCCGCTTCCCGCGGAATACATAGAAACGCTGGGCAGAATGTCCACGGTGGTATGTATGACGGTGCTCGGAATGCGGCTTGCAACCAAGAGTCTGAAGAGCATCTTCACGAATTACCGCGTGTATATTGCGGCAGTATCGAAGCTTGTCGTGTTCCCCGTACTCGTTGCCGCGCTGTTCTTCTTTATTCCCGTAGGAGTCGAGGTAAAAACGTCCGCGTTTATATTAGCGTGCTGTCCTGCGGCGGCGATGATACAAAGCCTTGCAGAAACCCATGGCGGCGATTCCGAAACGGCGGCGAATATCGTGCTTGCCACGAGCCTTTTGTGCTGTGTCACCATTCCTTTGATGTGGACGGCATACAGCACCATCATACTATAAGAGGTATTACATATGAAAAAAACAGTTGCTATACTCTTCGGCGGCGAATCCTCGGAATACGAGGTAAGCTGTGTTTCTGCGGCGAACGTAGCCGAAAACCTCGATAAAGAGCTTTTTGAGCCGATACTTGTCGGCATAACCAAGGACGGAAAGTGGTGGATCTATAACGGCAGCACCGACGACCTCCGCAACCACGTCTGGAACGAAAATTACGGTCTGCTTTCCCCTGCCGTGCTTTCGCCCTGCAAGGCACACCACGGTCTGCTCGCATTAAACGGCGGCGAGGGCAGCTTTGAAATAATTCATATCGATATCGTTTTCCCCGTGCTCCACGGCAAAAACGGCGAGGACGGCACTATGCAGGGTCTGCTTGAGCTTTCGGGTATCCCCTACGTAGGCTGTAACACCTGCTCCTCGGCAGTATCTATGGATAAAGCGGCAACAAAAACCATTTGCGCCGCGGCAAGCATTCCCGTAGTACCCTTTGTTTCGGCTGTAAAAACCGAAAGTGCCGAGGCTATTGCGGATAAATGCGAGGCGCTTTACGAATACCCTATGTTCGTTAAGCCCGCAAACGCAGGCAGCTCGGTCGGCATAACCAAGGCAAAAAACAGAAGCGAGCTTCTTTCGGGCATAGCACTTGCGTTCGAGCACGATAAAAAGCTTCTTATCGAGCCGAATATCGTCGGCAGAGAGATCGAGGTTGCGGTTTGCGGTAACGACAAGCCCTTTGCTTCGGTTTGCGGTGAGATAGTGCCGAACAGCGATTTTTACGATTATGAAACCAAATATATAGCAGATAACGCCGAATGCATAGCACCCGCACCGCTTGACGAAGCTGTTTCGGAAGCAATACGCGGCTACGCCGTAGACGTATACAAGGCGCTCGGCTGTGCAGGTCTTTCGAGAGTGGATTTCTTCCTCACCGAAAACGGCGCGATGCTTAATGAAATAAACACCATTCCCGGCTTTACCCCGATAAGCATGTACCCGAAAATGATGAATTGCATCGGAATAGGATACAAGGAGCTTATCACCAAATTACTCCTTCTTGCCGAAGGAATCGAGGAATAAAAGGTATGACCGATAAAAGCAGACTCCCGATCGGCGTTTTCGACTCGGGTCTTGGCGGCTTGACCGCGTTAAGCGAGCTGAAAAGAATAATGCCGGCCGAGGATATTATATATTTCGGCGACAGTGCGCGTATCCCCTACGGAACGAAGTCCAAGGACGTTATCCGTAAATTTGCGTTGCAGGACGCTCGCTTTCTGATGTCCAAGGGCGTAAAGGCGATACTCGTTGCCTGCGGCACGGTAAGCTCGAACTGCTTGTCCGATATTGAAATGGAAACCGGCGTAACCGTTATCGGCGTTATAGACGCGGCGGCAAAGACAGCTGCGGATATCGCAAAAAACGGCAAGGGCAAGGTTTGCGTGCTCGGTACCTCCGCAACGGTAAAAAGCCAAGCCTTTGAGCGCGCGCTCAAGGATAACGGCATAACCGATATCATCTCGCGTGCCTGCCCGATGTTCGTTCCGCTTGTCGAAAATTGGCACCCCTCTGCCGATGACGACGCGACCGACGCTATTATGGAGGAATATCTTTCGGATATATCTGCCCAAAAGCCCGATTCCGCAATACTCGGCTGTACGCATTATCCGCTTCTTTTCGAAGCTATACAAAAGCATCTCCCCGAATCCGAGCTCGTAAGCTCGGGCGCGGAGGCGGCAAAGGCGATGATGAACGCGCTTGACGAGGCAGGACTCAGTAACCAAAACGGCGGAAAAACCGAATATTACACAAGTGACGATCCGGAAGCATTCCGTATGAACGCCGAAAGATTTTTAAAAGGCAAGCTCGACGGCGCGGTTATGCATACGGACATTGAGAATTATTGATATGATAAGAACAGAAATACCCGTAGACGTCCGCATATGCTGTGACAAAACACAGCCTATCATTTCTCCCAACGGCGAAAGCATGGACCGACAGGAAACCGAGGAATACACCGCCTCGGGCACGTTAAAAAAGACAAAAGAAGGATACAGGCTCGAATTTTCCGAGGATAACGATATCTACACCTGCATAAACACGTATGAGGATATGGTTATGCTCAACCGCGCAGGTCCTATGCGCACTCCGTTTGCATTTGCCGGCAACAAGGCGTTCAACTGCGTATGCACGATGGGCTCGATGCCCATACAAATGCGAGTCCGCACGAAAGAGCTTACGAATACGCTTTCGCTTGACGGCGGACGATTGGAGATCGATTACAGCATAGAAATCGCGGGAAGCCTCGCGGAAAACACAAAAATATCAATTTCGGTATCACCCGATATCAGCATTATCAAATCGTAAAAAGTAAAGGAATACATAAAAATGTCTATCAAAACGCCTGCAGACGACCTTATTCTGTTGCCAAAGGAAATAACAAAGCAGCTGAAAAACGCATCTGCCGAGGAGCTCAAAATTTTAATATACCTTTTCGCAAACCCTGATTCATCTATTGTAGAGGCATCGCGCGAAACGGGAGTTCCTATGACCGCGGCGGAATCCGCCGTGGCGTTTTGGCGCGGCGCAAATATAATTACCGAAGCGGAAAAGAGCAAAAAGAACGTTAATTCCGATGCGACAGCATACCGCAATTACGATTCCGATACGCTTTCCGATGCTATTGAAAAGAATATGGAGTTTGCGCTCGTTTGCAAGGTGGCAAGCGACAATCTTGAAAAGCTTCTTAATAAAAACGACCATTCCTCGCTTTTCTACCTTTACGATTTCGTGAATATCCCCGCCGCGATGATATGCGGCGTTATCGAGGACTGCTGTAAAAACGAAAAGAAGAGTATGCAGTATATATTCAAAAAGGCAGTCGGACTTTACGAGGACGGGATAGATACCTACGAAAAGTTCGAAGCGTATATGTCAAGGCGCGCCGCTATAAACAGCGACATCGGCAAATTACGCAAACTGTGCGGCATGGGCGACAGAGCGCTTACAAGCAAGGAATCGAAGACCTTCGACACTTGGTTCGGCGATTGGGCGATGAGCTTCGATATGGTGCATCTCGCATTTGAAAAGACCGTCGACAACACGGGCAAGGTTTCCGTTAACTATATGAACAGCATCCTGCGCCGTTGGTTCGAAAGCGGATTCACCACTCCCGAGGAGGTTCAATCGGGCGAGGCAGGAAGAAGCGCAGGTACGATAAGCAGCTTTGACGGCGATGAATTTATCGAAGCGGCATTAAGTCGCGGATTCGAGGATTAAGATGGATATAAACGAAGCATTAAAGATAAAAACCGAAAACCGAATAAAAGCGATAGAGGAAGCAGATGAAAAGCGCCGCGAGCTTCACGCACGTATCCCCCGTATCGCGCTTATTGATAAAACTATCGAATCTATCCCTCTACGCATCATCGGCGGCGAGGACACCGATGCGCTGCGCCGTCAGACCGAATCGCTGAATATCGAGCGCGCGCAGATCTTGGAGGCGCACGGCTACGAGCCCGATTACGACGAGCCGAAATTCGAATGCATAATATGCAACGACGGCGGTTACACCGACGATCTAAAGCTTTGCCAATGCGTTAAAAATATGAAGGCGACCAGCCGTTATACCGAAAGCAGTCTTGCATACGGATTAAGAAGCAAAACCTTTGAAAGCTTCGATCTGAGCTTCTATGCCGAGGGTAAGGAGCGCGATAATATGAAATCGATTTTCGAGGGCTGTAAGCGTTTTGCAAGCGCCTTCCCGAACGTCAACAGATCAGGCTTGCTTTTTGTGGGCGGCACGGGCTTGGGTAAGACTCATATTTCTGCCGCTATCGGAAATGTTGTATCCGCAAACGGTATGTCGGTCATTTACGAATCGGCACAGCAGATATTCGATACCTGCGATGCGGTACGCTTTAACCGCTTGGATCTGTCCGAACGAAGCAAATACGAAAATTGCCGATTGCTTATTATCGATGACCTCGGCGCAGAATGCATTACCCAATACAGCGTTTCGGCTATAACAAGCCTTATCGATTTAAGAATCGTAAACGGACGAAAAACCGTAATCAGCACCAACCTCGACCTTGAAAAGCTCTGCAAGACCTACGGAGAAAGATTATATTCGCGTTTGTTGGGCGAATTTACGGTCTGCAAATTCACCGGAAAAGACATCAGGATGCAGAAGATAAAATGAAAAAGGTAAACATATATACCGACGGCGCCTGCAAGGGCAACCCCGGCGCAGGCGGCTGGAGCGCTATACTTGAATACGAGGGCAGAGAAAAAGAGCTTTGCGGCGGCGAAAGATCGACCACCAACAACCGTATGGAGCTTACCGCGGCAATTGAGGGTCTGAAGGCGCTTAAAAGCCCCTGTGCTGTCGATTTGTACAGTGACTCCCAATACCTCGTCAACGCCATAAACAAGGGCTGGCTAGCCTCCTGGAAGCTCAAGGGCTGGAAAAAAGCTGACAGATCCAAGGTCTTGAACGATGACCTTTGGAAAGAGCTTGACGAATTATTGGCGACCCACGAGGTAAGCTTTATCTGGGTGCGCGGTCACGACGGACACGCGTATAACGAGCGGTGCGATACGCTTGCAAGCAACAAGGCAGAGGAAATGCAAAACGCATAATTTATAAACGTTTTTAAACTTTTAATGGCGGTGGCGGTTCACCGCCTTTATTTATTCTACCTCTACCTCTACCTCTTACTCTTACTCTTATTCTTATTCTAAAGGCGTGACGTCACGTGACAGTAGCGTGACAAAACGCTTCTTACGAACAGATACGCTTCCGCGCTTTCGTATGCATTTACAAGCGTTTTGGAGCTTATTTGTGTTATCGATTTTCGGCACGCTTCGGTTTTACTTCGGTTTTACTTCGGTTTTGCTTCCGTCTTGCTTCCGTCTTGCTTCCGTTTTGCTTCCGTTTTGCTTCCGTTTTGCTTCCGTTTTGATTCCGTCTTGATTGCGTTTTACATACGTATGCATCACGCTTGATTCACGCAAAAAAGGAGGGGAATCCCCTCCCTTCAAAGCCGTTTGATAAGACGTATCAGATTTGCTTCATTCTCGGGCGAAAGGCTTGTTAAGGGTGCGCGCAGAATATTTTTGCACAAGCCCATTTCGGCAAGCGCCGCCTTGACGGGTATCGGATTGACCTCGCTCCGCAACGCATCACAAAGCGGAATGAGCCGTGTCTGAAGCTCTGCCGCGCGCTGAATATCGCCGTCGAAATAAAGCGCGCAAAGTCTTTTTACATCGTGCGGAATTATATTCGACATCACCGATATAACACCCTTGCCGCCGAGTGAAAGTATGGGCAGGATCCTATCGTCGTTGCCCGAATATACGGGCAGGGAATCACCGCAAAGCGAAATCGTTTTTGCGGTATCGGAAATACTGTCGCCTGCATCCTTAAAACCGACGGCATACGGATCCTCGGCGATACGGCACGCCGTTTCCGGCTCTATCTTCATACCCGTGCGCGCAGGCACGCTGTATACGATATACGGAAGACCCGAGCAGGATGAAATTGCGTTATAATACTCCACCAAGCCCTTTTGCGTGCATTTGTTATAATAAGGCGTTACCACCAAAAGAGCGTCCGCACCGACGGCGGATGCATATTCCGACATCGAGCACGCCTTTTTGGTATCGTTGCCGCCCGTGCCGGCGATAACCGGTACACGTCCCCTTACCTGCCTCACGGCAAAGGCGATAAGCTCCATTTTTTCTATCTCGGAAAGCGTTGACGATTCGCCCGTAGTACCGCAAACAACAAGCGCATCGATTCCGTTTTTCAGCTGATGATCTATCATTTTCGCAAATGAAATATAATCTATACCGTGTTCATCGAACGGCGTTGCAAGTGCCGTTGCCGCGCCGCGAAAAACAAGTTGCTTTTTCATTTCGGTTTTTCCTTCCCTTGTATTGAAAATTGATTATATTTATTGTATAATCTTTTAGAAATTCCTATATTTAAGTATATTCCGATAAAAAACGATATGATATAAAAGGGACAAGCATATGGATCTTTTAAAGCGTTCCTCCTATTTTTACGACCTGCCCGAATCGCTTATTGCACAAACCCCGAGCGAAAAGCGCGACCATTCGCGTCTTTTGTGTCTTGACAAGCAAAGCGGTAATATAGAGCACAAAAGCTTTTACGATATTATCGACAAGCTTCAAGCGGGCGATTGCTTGGTTATAAACGATACGCGAGTTATCCCTGCGCGCCTTTTCGGCAAAGCCGAGGGACGCGAGGGCGAAATCGAAACCGTGCTTCTTTCGCGCGCCGAAAACGAAGAGGGCGAAACCTGGAAATGCCTTACCCGCCCCGGTAAGAAAACGAAGATCGGTCAGAAGGTTATCTATTCCGAAGAGCTTTCGGGCACGGTAACAGATATTTTAGAGGGCGGAATACGCGTAATAAAATTCGAATACAACGGCGTGTTCAATGAAATATTAGACCGCATCGGATTGATGCCCCTGCCCCCGTACATCACCAAAAAATTAGACGACAAGGCAAGATATCAAACAGTTTATGCAAAAACCGACGGCTCTGCCGCTGCGCCGACAGCAGGCTTGCATTTTACCCCCGAGCTGCTTAAAAAAGCAGAGGAAAAGGGTGTTGAAATAGTACGCGTGCTTCTCCACGTGGGACTCGGCACGTTCCGTCCCGTAAAAGAGGACGACCTTAAAAACCACACAATGCATTCCGAATATATAAAGGTCACCCAAGAAGCCGCGGACAGAATAAACGCCGCTCACGCCAGAGGCAGCAGAGTTATCGCCGTTGGCACAACGAGCGTGCGCACGCTCGAAAGCGCAACCGGTGACGACGGAATCGTGCGCGCATACGAGGGCGAAACACAAATATTTATCTATCCCGGCGTGAAATTCAAATGCGTCGACGCGATAATAACAAATTTCCACCTTCCCGAAAGCACCTTGATCATGCTTGTTTGCGCATTTGCGGGGTATGATAATACTATGAACGCCTACAACGAAGCTGTGACACAAAAATACCGCTTCTTCTCCTTCGGCGACGCGATGTTCATTTCATAAGCCACCTTTTTTCCAAGGAAACTTTTGAAAAAGTTTCCTTGACCTTCAAAACCTTTTATATTCGAAAAAAGTAAACTTTTTTCGGAAAGAAACAATCTGAGTTACAATAAAAATTTCATAAAAATCGGCGACATGCGCGTCGATTTTTATACCTATGATGTCCGAGAATTCAGACAAGACCGTAGGTCGCGCACGAATTCTACGCGAGTGAACGGACATCTCAAAACCGACTAAAACGCTTGCCGTTTTAGACGAAAGCGAAGCGATCCAATAAAGAAATTCATATTTTTCGGGGACATGTGCCTCGAAAAATATACCTATGAGTTCCGCAAGTGCACGTGCAAAGCACGGGCACGCAGGCGCGAGCGCACGGAACTCACCAAACCAATGAAAATGCTCGCATTTTCATTGAGAGCGAAGCGTTGCTTTTGCAACTTGACATTGTGCGATTATATGGTAATATAATAACGGAAACTCCATGAAGGGAGCAAAAATATGCTTGAAATAAAAAACTTATCCTTCTCAGCGACCGATGAAAACGGAGAAAGAATAGACATACTTAAAAATATCGACCTTACCGTTAAGGACGGCACCTTTCTTGTGCTGACAGGCCCGAACGGCGGTGGCAAGACCACGCTCGCAAAGGCGATCTCGGGTATAGTTCAGCCCACCGGCGGCAGTATTATCTGGAACGGAACCGACATCACGAATATGTCGATAACCGAACGCGCGCGCATAGGAATCAGTTACGGATTCCAGCAACCGCCGAGATTTACGGGTATGAAGGTCGGCGCACTCCTCTCGCTCGCCGCGGGCGGCAAGGAATTATCGCGCATTGATTGCTGTAATTATCTCAACAAGGTAGGACTTTGCGCCGCAGACTATGTCGACCGCGAGGTTGATACCTCTCTTTCGGGCGGCGAGGTTAAAAGAATCGAAATCGCAACCATTTTGGCACGCGGAAGCGGCTTGATGATATTCGACGAACCCGAAGCAGGCATTGACCTTTGGTCGTTCGCAAAGCTCACCGAAACCTTCCGCGAGCTTCATAACACGAGCGACGCGACAATAATAATCATCTCACACCAGGAACGCATCATTTCGCTCGCCGACGAAATCGCTGTGCTCTCGAACGGCAACATCTCCGAGCTCGGAAGCCGCGACGATATATTCCCCAAGCTTTTAGGCGAGGGACACGGCTGTGCGTATATGAGAAAGTGAGGCATATATGGAAAAGCTTGATCTTACTTTATTAAAAGAAATCGCGCTTATGGATTCTATCCCCACGGGCGCATACAATATCCGCAAAAACGGCGGCTCGGCAGGCAGATTTTCGACCGAGAATATCCGTATAGAAAATAAAACCGACAAGCCCGGTATCGACATCAACATCAAAAGCGGCACAAAGGGTGAAACCGTGCATATCCCCGTTATTATCACCGAAAGCGGACACAAGGAGGTCGTTTACAACGATTTCTTCATCGGCGACAACTGCGACGTTACGATAATGGCAGGCTGCGGTATCCACAACTGCGGCGACAACGAATCGCGCCACGACGGTGTTCACACCTTCTATATCGGAAAAAACTCGACCGTTCGCTATGCGGAACGCCATTATGGCGACGGCGACGGTATGGGCGAAAAGATAATGAACCCCGAAACGATAGTTTACGTCGGCGAGAGCTCGACGATACAGATGGACACCACGCAGATAAAAGGTATCGATTCCACCGCGCGCAAGACCACTATCGTGGTTAAAAAGGACGGCAGTGCGATAATAAACGAAAAACTGCTCACCCACGGTAAGCAGTATGCAGAATCGGATATGGATCTGGTTCTCGAGGGCGAAAACGCAAACGGCAGGATAATCTCGCGCTCGGTTGCGCAGGACGATTCGAAGCAGGTATTCCGCCCCTGTGTTACGGGCAAGGCGCAATGCTTCGGTCATATCCGTTGCGATTCGATACTGATGAACAACGCGACCATAAGCTCGGTTCCCGCTGTTGCGGCTGAGCATCCCGAGGCAAACCTCGTTCACGAGGCGGCTATCGGACGTATCGCAGGCGACCAGCTGATAAAGCTTATGACGCTCGGATTAACCGAAGAAGAAGCCGAGGAAAAGATACTCGAGGGCTTCTTGGGAGAATAAAAACGCCAAAACGGTCACGCACACGCGTCGACCGTTTTTTGTTGACATTATTATAAATTTATGATATCGTGAAAATGTAAGGTGACGGTTAATATTTAAACTGTCAAGTAACAAGAAGAGCAACTCATATAATTTAAGAGGAAGGATTTTTTATGAAGAAATCTTTATCGCGAGTTGTATCCTTTTTGACCGCCTTTTTGATTCTGTTTGCCGGCTCTGCTTTTCACGCTGCCGCGGATAACAGCTTGACCACAGAGGAACTTGTCATCTTACCTATAAGCGATATACCCGAGGTTATCTCCTATGAAGACGCTATAGAACGCGGACACGTAGAAAGACTTAAAAGCGAAGAAACAGATATGCACAGCGTTATATTCCGCAACTCCGACGGTACTAAAAGCTTGTATATGTTTGCTTCTCCCGTTAAATATACCGCTTCCAACGGAAGCGTTAAAGATAAAAGCACAGATATATCTATCACCGCCAACGGCTTTGCTGTAACCGATAACGACGTTAAATTAACCTTCGGTAACTCCTCGACAAACGCCACTACCGTCGTAAACAACGGTAATACCGTAATGATCACTCCAAACGGTATGAATAACGCTGATGGTATACTTCAAAACAACACTATGGTATACAACGGTGTATTTGGAAGTAATACTATGCTTGTATACACTCCCTTGCTTTCTGGACTTAAAGCAGGCATAATCTTAAAAACGCAAGGCGACGTTACCGGCTTTTCCTTTGACCTCGAAGCGATAGGATTGACTCCCTCGGCTTCAACAAACGGTGTTATAAACCTTAACAACACGGATAACGAAACGGTTTTTGAAATCGGCACATACCTTGTAACCGATGCAAACGGTAAATACACCGAAGGCGAAATGCTCCTTTCGGGCAACGCAACCGACGGATATACCGTTACCGCAAACGTAGATGAAGCGTTTTTAAATGCAGCAGACACGGCATATCCCGTTATTGTCGAACCTAATATCACGTTAAACACTTCCTCTGCTATCGACGATGCAGTAATCTATTCCGAAAAGCCCAACAAGGCATATGGCGCATACAAGTACAACAACATCGGATATCTTGATTCCTACGGTGTCGGAAGATTGCTTGTTAAATTCCCGGGGTTGGAAAACAACGACACATTCAACAGTCTTACCGCACCGCAGATAAGAAGCGCGGAATACTGTATGTATACTGCGAGTAGCGGCACATCGACACAGCTAAACACACAAGATATGGACGCTCTAACCTGGGAAGAAGCTTCTGTCACATGGAGCATGTTAGGTGAAGCAACAACAAGCACTATGTATTTAAGCAGAAGCGATTATATCCCAACAACAGCTGCAAGCTTATTAAAAACCAACATATTGGGATTGATAAAACTATATAAAATTGATGGTTATTCGCTTGCTAACGGCATCGTGATGCTCTCTGCTGACGAATCCTCTTCAACTGTATTGCGTGATTTTTGCAGTACTGAATATGCTGATTTAAATAACGGAAATCTTATGCCGTATTTTGCTTTAACATATGGCGATTCGGTAGAATACGCACAGGCAAACATAAAGATACTAATTGATGAAGCGTTCCAAAGCAGATGCGAAGCCATATATCCTACATTGCCTTCAAATCTTGCTGTTACCAGAAGATTGACAGAACTGTTGAATTCTGTCATTCAAATGTATAAAGAACGTTTTGAAATACAGTTAGAAATAATTACCGTCCAAAAAGTAACAACTTCAATCGACCAATGTCCTCAAGCTTCCGATTTAGACTCAGTATGCCAATGTGAGTATGATCCACCATATTTATATCATCACACTAATCAAATGAATATTCTCTACTCGCTTCCTTCCGGCGATGCCGATAATTATTGCAACCTATTTTTTACAGGGCACAAAACCTGTTCTCATCCGGGAACCCTATGCACCGATGCTACTGGATCTGGCATTACACTTGCGCCGAACCACAAAACTGCAATTTTCAGTTGCGCAACAAACAGCACGATTAACGACACCCACATTTCGTTAACTATAGCGCATGAAATTGGTCATCTGTTTTATGTTGAAGATCATTACAATCAAACAGGCACCAACGACGATGCAATATTAAAACCCGGTCAAAACCATACGTGCGTATGGGGAGATCAACGACATTATGATAATATCGCAAGCAACTTTACAATGTGCAAATATTGCAAAAACGTATTGTATACGAATAAATACTTATACAACCACAGTTAGCGAGGATATTTTTTATGAAACGAATTATTATTTTTATTTCATTACTGTTGGCATTTGTTATGGTTGCCTGCAGTGCGGTTGATGAGATCTCAAATTCAAGCACCTTGGAATCGATTGCCTCCAACGAATCGGCAGAAGCATCAGATATAAGCACACAAGCTTCCGAAAACGAAAATAACTCAAGCGAAAACAGCAACGCCGCTACGAGCGATCCCGACACAAGCGGGTCCAACATTGATGAAACCGATACGAGCGATATCCCCGATGAAAGCGTCGTACCGGACGAAAGCGATATTCCCGACGAAAGTGACGTTCCGGACGAAAGTGACGTTCCGGACGAAAGCGACGTTCCCGACGAAAGTGATGTTCCCGATGAGAGCGATGATCCCGACGAATCGGAAAAACCCTCTGATACAATGATTACAGACGAGCTTTCCGAATATCTTGATATATTAAAGTTCGATAAAAGAATGATGCAAAGCGATCTGTTGGCGTTTGCAAGAAATTGTTATTACAACGGCGAAAGCGTCATGGATCTTACCTTAGGATGCTTTTACGATAACATGTATGGCGGAGGGTTTTGGGCGCTGAAAGAAGAGACATTCGGTTTTTTGAACGATGTCCAGAATTACAGAGACGGCACGGGTGAAGGCACAAATATGTTCTACACGACCGTTCCGCTTGACGGACGGTTTAAAATGCCCTGCGAAATAACCTTCGACGATACGTTTTCGAGCGTTTTAAAAAAGCTTGGTATCAGCTTAGACCAAAACGCAGACCATTCCGAAGATACGGACTGTGTAATAACGTTGCTTTTTCCCGAAGACGATACCAAAACCATTACTATCACAGCTTTTGCTCAGTCAGATACAAGTCCGTACACCTACGAAATACTTTATACCGAAAGTATTCGCACCGATTATCCGGACGGTATTTACTCTATATATGAACGCAATATTAATCTTTCGTTTGATAAAGATGACAAGCTCGGTTATTTTGAAATATCGGTGTATGAAGAATATAACCGTAATTGATAACACAAAAGGTGCTCGATTGAGCACCTTTTTTATTAATCTTCAAGATTTTCTCTGTCAAAAAGCGGCGAGTTAAAAAACTCATTCATAGTTATTTCCAACCCCTCGCAGATTTCATATATAATGCGAACCTTCATGCTCGGAAAGGTGCAATTGACAATAGTGCTTAACGTAGACTGCGGTACACCGCTTTTCTCGGAAAGCTTATATTGAGTTATTCCGCGTTGCTTACAAAGCTCGCATATTCGTTTTGATACCGCTTCGTTTAATCGCATACATACTCCATACTTCATTTACTTGATGTTAGTATAGGATATGCGGTCCGAAAAATACTTCGTGTACTTGATAATCTGCAAAAATAATGTTATAATATTATTCAATATATATGCGGAGGATTCAAATATGCGGTGTGAAAATAAATTCTGTATCTATTGGAATGAAAACGAGTGTATTCTTGACGATATCTCGTTGGACATACAAGGAAACTGCGAAGATTGCGTATATGTAAACATTAACGAGGAAAATCTTAAAGCGGAACGCCAACGAATCTTAAAAATCCTATACAACGAACAAAAGGTGCTCGATTGAGCACCTTTTTTCTTTACCGTATTTTATTCCTCGAATGCTACTTCGATATCTTCTGCGGAAGCATCGGGGTCTGCATTTTCCAAAATTTCCGAAACGTCGATATTATCGGCGTTATATTTTTCGTTTCCGAAGAGGTTCATTATTTTGGATAGCAGATCGGGCGCTTTATCGATAACGCCGTTTATGCTGTCGAGTGCCTTATTCACAGGGTCCTGCGGTGCGGAATAGGTTGCGGGGTTGCCGAGCTCGATAACGCGCACGCTTCCCTTTTCAACAGCGATAAATCCAAGCGGTGTCATGCTCACGCCTGCGCCGTTACCGCCTGCAAAATAAGCGTTGCCGTCGGCACGGGGTGTTTTGCCGCCGAACTCGGTACCGCCCGAGGCGAAGCCCACCGAAACCTTGGAAAACGGGATAATGCTTACGTCGCCGGGGAGGATTATCGGTTCGCCGATAACGGTATTTACGTCGACCACCTCGCCGATTTTGGAAAGCGCGGTATCGATTATCTGTTTAAGCGGAAGCTCGTGTGTGTTGCTCATATTCATTACTCCTCGTTATCTGTTGTTTCTGCATTTTCGCCCGAAAGGTCAAGCGAGACCTGCTCGCCCGACATTTGAAGCTCGGTCTTGGGCAAATCGTCGATGCTTTCCAAGCCGAAGCAACGCAAAAACGCATCGGTCGTGCCGAAAAGAACAGGTCTGCCGGGTGCATCGAGCGTGCCGCGTTCTGCCACCAAGCCCTTATCGACAAGCGAAGCAACTATTGCCGAGCTGTCGACACCGCGCACCATTTCGATAAACGAGCGCGTTACGGGTTGGTTGTACGCGATGATTGCAAGCACCTCAAGCGATGCCTTGGAAAGCGGAGGCGCTTTACGAAGCTCCAACGCCTTTTTTACGTATTCGGCAACGTACGCCTTTGTGCAAAGCTGATACGCGCTTTCGACGGTTATAAGCTGAATACCGTTTTCGCGGTCATCGGAATATTTGTTTTTAAGTATATTGGCCGCCTCACGCAGTCCGTCCATACCGACGCCCAATATTTCGCAAAGTCGGTCGAACGCCACAGGGCCGCCGCAGGCGAACAATATTGCTTCGAGAGCCGCAGGCGTTTCGTTATTTATATTCATTATACCCTCCGAAATCAGTTTTCATCCGAGCTGTCGGCAATCGAAAGCTCGATATCCTCGCCGTTACCCTCGACGTCTATCAAGCCGTCACGCACAAGCTCGAGCAACGCCATAAACACTGCTACCGCTTCGCTTCGGCTGTGAACGCGAAGGAAAAGATCCTCGAAATTGCAAACCTTCTTCTGTTCGAGATACGACATGATCGCCGCGGTTTTTTCCTCGACAGAATAATACCTTTCCTCGATGCGCTTGAAAAGCTCGGGCTCGCCGTCAAGCTTTCTCGCGGCAACACGGTCGGCTATGCGCGAAAAGGCTTCGGTAAGCAATTCAACCGCGTGCCCGCGCGAATAATCGCTCTTTTCGGGCTCGCTTGCGGGCTTTGTAAAGGTATCGAAATGGCCGGCACTCTGCATACGCAAAAATTCTGCCGCCGCCTTTGCCCTCTGATGCTCCAAAAGTGCATCGACAAGCGTTGCACGGGGGTCCTCGGTATCTTCGTTTCGGGGAAGCAGCATTTTGCTCTTGATAAGCATCAGCTCTGCCGCCATAACGACAAATTCGCTCGTGACCTCCATATCCATCTTGCGCATCGCATCCAAATACGCGATATACTGATCGCATATTTCGGCTATAGGGATATCGAAAATATCTATTTTGTGTTTGGATATCAAGGCAAGCAATAAATCGAGAGGACCCTCGTATTGCTCGACCTTAAGGTTTACAATTTCCATAAAACACCGATTAAAAAATGTTTTTTAAATACGCATCTATTATTTCCGAAACGATATCGGAAACGAAGAACGACGATATAAGCTCGCCAACGCTCGCGAATGCAGAAGCGATAAGATCTCTCAACACGTCGAGCGGCGCAAGCACGTCAATACCGAGCGGCAGACGCGAAAGAATGATTATCGCCAAAAAGATATAGTGCGAATAATAGCGGAGCTTTGAATATTCCATAGCCATTTTCGGCGGAAGCGCACACATAAGCACGTTCGAGCCGTCGAGCGGGGGCAAAGGAATAAGATTGAAAAGCCCCAAGCCGATATTGTAAATAGCGGAGTAAAGGAATATTTGGAATATAACGCCGGTGGTTTCGTTGTAAAAGCCGTATTCTACGCTCAGCGAAATAACGACCACGTAGATTATCGACGAAATAAACGCCAAAACAAAATTAGAGATCGGACCTGCGAGCGAAACGATCGCGAAATCGCGCTTCGGCTTTTTGAAGTTTCGCGTTACAACGGGTACGGGCTTTGCCCAGCCGAAGCCTACGAGAAGCATCATCAACGAACCGACGGGGTCCAAATGGTCGAGCGGGTTCAACGACAATCTGCCGTCTGCCTTTGCGGTGTAATCACCTAATTTATACGCCGCAAAGCCGTGCGCCCATTCGTGTACGGTAAGCGCGGGGAGAAGCGCGATTATCGAAATAAGAACCATAAGTATCTTATCGCCTATCTCGCCCTCGCTCATTAAAACAGTCAATAGCATTTAAATCTTCCTTCCGAGGAAAAGAGGTTTATTTTATCTTTATCATCGATTTTTCCCAAACCGAAGGAGCTTCATAGCCCATCATCGTAACAACGGTCGCCGCAACGTTTGCAAGGCCGTAGCTGCCCTCGACGACGTCGTATTTATCGGAATAGAAATTATCGTAAATATAGCAAGGAACGGGGTTTAAGGTATGGCTGGTCTTTGCCTTCTTGCTTCCGTCGGCATTGAGCTTTGCCTTGCCGGATTTTTTGTCGATCTCATACATTTCATCGGCGTTGCCGTGGTCAGCTGTGATTATCGCAACACCCTTTGCCTCGTCAACAGCCTTCAAAATTCTTGCAAGGCAAACGTCGAGCGCCTCGACAGAAATTTTTGCCGCGATGAACGAGCCGGTATGACCTACCATATCGCCGTTGGGGAAGTTTACGCGGAGAAGACCGAACTTGCCGCTCTTTATCTTTTCGATAAGGATATCGGTGATCTCGGCGCACTTCATCCAGGGTCTTTGTTCAAAGGGAACAACGTCGGAGGGAATTTCGATATATTCCTCAAGCTCCTCCGAGAACTTGCCGCTTCTGTTGCCGTTCCAGAAATAAGTAACGTGACCGTATTTCTGGGTTTCGCTGATAGCGAGCTGGCTTTCACCCTTGTTTACAAGGAATTCGCCCATAGTGTTGCTGATTTCGGGAGGAGATACAAGGTATCTCGAGGGGATGTGAGCATCTCCGTCATATTCGAGCATACCCGAATATACAACGCTCGGAACGCGTACGCGGTCGAATTTATCAAAATCCGCACCTGCTTCAAAGGTCTTGCTTATTTCAATAGCTCTGTCGCCGCGGAAGTTAAAGAATACTACGCTGTCGCCATCCTCGATAGTGCCGACGGGCTTGCCGTCGCGTGCGATAACGAAGGGCATAAGATCCTGGTCGATGGCGCCGGTTTCTGCGCGGTAGGTGTTGATCGCTTCTTCAGCGGATGCGAACATTCTGCCCTCTCCGAGAACGTGAGTCTTCCATCCCTTTTCAACCATAGCCCAGTTAGCTTCGTATCTGTCCATGGTGATAACCATTCTGCCACCGCCCGATGCGATGCAGATATCGAAATTATCGTCGCGGAGCGAGGAGAGGAAATCCTCGAAGGGAAGAACGTAATCGAGCGCGCTGGTTTCTCCAACGTCACGGCCGTCGAGAAGGATATGCACGCGGACCTTATTGAGTCCTTCTTCCTTTGCGCGTACGATCATAGCCTTTAAATGATCGATGTGGGAGTGAACGTTACCGTCCGAGAAAAGACCGAGGAAATGGAGAGTGTTGCCCTTTGCGTTTGCAACTACCTCCTTCCAGCTGTTGCTTTCAAACATTCTGCCGGTTTCGATAGCCTCGGAAACGAGCTTTGCACCCTGTGCGAATACCTGTCCTGCGCCGAGTGCGTTGTGGCCAACCTCGGAGTTGCCCATATCGTCGTCCGAGGGAAGACCTACTGCAGTGCCGTGAGCCTTCAAGCTGAGGCAATGATATTTTTCGGCAAGCATATCAAGCGTGGGAGTATCAGCCGCCTTAATAGCGTTGCCCTCCTCACGTTCACATATACCGATACCGTCCATAACGATAGTAACAATGGGGCGCTTTTCTGCGCCGAAGATTCCGTTTGACATAAATTTAGCCCTTTCGGTTACTTATAATATATTTTAACATTTTGATTATACCTATAAATTGTAGATTTTTCAATAGTTTTTTGATAATAATTTTGTGTCTATATATTTGACATAGCGCAAAATAGATGATATAATATCTTGATTTATTATGTTTAAATACGAGGTAGACTGTATGACAAGACGCGAATCGCGAATCGAAGCGGTAAAGCTGCTTTTCGAACGCAGCTTTGATTACGACCGCACGGTTGAAGAAATTATGGCTTCCGCAGAAGAGGAACGCGAGGAAAAAGTAAGCGCGTTTGCAAAGGAGCTGTTTCTCCGCGCGGATGAAAATTTAGGCGACATCAACGAAAAAATCGAACGCTGTGCAGATAATTGGCGCATCGACCGTATCGACCGCGTAACGCTTACCGTTTTGCGCATCGCCGCTTGCGAAATAGATTACTTCCCCGAAATCCCTATCGAAATTTCGGTAAACGAAGCACTCGAGCTCGCAAGGATATTCGGCGAAGAGGATTCCGTAGGCTTTATCCACGGTGTTTTGGGCAGATATGCAAAGGGCATCAAAAAGCCGCTTGCAAAGCAAAAGCCGTTAAGTGCCGAAACCGAAGAAAATGAAGAAGAGGTCGTTTCGGAATGAACGACGCAAATGCACGCGCATTAACGGTTGAGCAGTTAAATACCTACATAAAGGATTACCTCAATACCTCACCGCTTTTGCAAAAGGTATTCGTCAAGGGCGAAATATCCAACGTACGTGTTTACGGCGGAAGCGGTCATATATATTTCACCTTGAAGGACGAAAATTCATCGATTCCCGCCACGATGTTCGGCGGCGCGTCGAAATTGAAGTTTAAGCCCGAAAACGGTATGAAGGTGCTCTGCTCGGGAAGGGTTGCGGTATTTGTACGCGACGGTCAATACCGTCTTTACGCCGACAGCATCGAGCCCGACGGGATCGGTTCGCTTTATATCGCATTCGAGCAATTAAAGGCGAAGCTTCAATCAGAGGGGCTTTTTGCACCCGAGCATAAAAAAAGAATACCGAAAATACCCTTTTCGGTCGGCATAATAACAGCACCCGGCGGCGCGGCGGTACGCGATATGATAAACGTTTCGCGCAGACGCTTCCCTGCCGTTAAGCTTTATCTGTATCCCTCGCTCGTACAAGGTCCGAGCGCACCCGCACAAATGATAAACGCGCTGAAGATACTCGACGAAAGCAAGCTTTGCGACGTAATAATTATCGGACGCGGCGGCGGCAGTGCGGAGGATTTGTGGTGCTTTAACGACGAAAACCTCGCGCACGCGGTATACAACTGCAAAACGCCCATTATTTCCGCGGTCGGACACGAAACCGATTTCACTATATGCGATTTCGTCGCAGACCTGCGCGCACCCACGCCGAGCGCGGCGGCAGAGCTTGCCGTTCCCGACGTACGCGATCTTAAAAAGCAATTTATGAACGTGGAAAAGCGTATGCTTCAATCACTTGTTGCAAAAACCGATTTTCTGCGTCAACGTCTGTATACGCTTTCGCAACGTCCCGTGCTTCAAAGCCCGAAAAGCTATTTCGACGATCGCCGTATGGCGCTTGCGCGCGATGAGGAGCGTCTTTATACGCTCGTCGGCTCGAAATTGGAGCGCGAACGAATGAAGCTTTACGCGCAAAGCGAAAAGCTGAATTCACTTAACCCCCTCTCCGTGCTCGGACGCGGATTTTCCGTCGCGTTCGGCGAGGACGGAAAGGCGATAAGAAGCGTAAACGAGCTGCCCTCGGGCACCGAATTTGAGCTTATGCTCAGCGACGGCAAGACCAAAGCTGTTGCAAAATAACGTTTTTGAAAATAGACCAAGGGGTATTTTTGCAAAAATACCCCTTGAACCCCAAAAATCCTCAAGCCCCGAAAAAGTAAACTTTTTTCGGGAAAAGATTATGTTAAATCGTTCGAAAAACTTTAGTTTTTCGTTATAAAAAGTTTTGAAGGTCAAGGAAACTTTTTCAAAAGTTTCCTTGAAAACGGTATATACTATGGCTACTATAATCAGAGCAATCACCAAAGACGGATCCGCGCGCGCAATCGTTATCGATGCGAGAGATATTATCGAACGCGCAAGAGAAATACACAACACCACCCCCACGGCAACAGCCGCATTGGGAAGAACGCTTATTGCGGCTTCGCTTGCAGGCTCGCTTTTGGGCGAGGAGGACGATTGTATGACCATTCGCTTCAAGGGCGACGGCATCGGCGGTGCTGTTGTTGCGACAAGCGATTGGTGCGGCAACGTACGCGGATTTATACAGAACCCGTCCGCAGAATTGCCCTTACGCCCCGACGGAAAATTGGACGTGGGCGGCTGTATCGGCAGAGGTGAGCTTTATATCCTGCGTGACGTAAGCGGCAGTAAAGAGCCCTATGTCGGCATTTCGCAGATACAAACGGGCGAGGTCGGCGACGATATCGCATATTATTACGCAACGAGCGAGCAGATACCCACGGTTTGCGCGTTGGGTGTGCTTGTCGACCGCGATTATACGGTAAAGGAAGCAGGCGGCGCGTTGGTCCAGCTTCTCCCCTTTGCCGATGACGAGGTTGCAGAACAGCTCGAAAAGAATGCGCAGAAGATGCGCTCGGTAACCTCTATACTTTCCAACGGCACGCTTGAAGACGTGCTTGCGGCAGTTTTCGAGGGCTTGGAATACGATATTTTCGATAAGATCGAATGCGCGTATAAATGCGTTTGCAGCCGCGAAAAGACCGACACCGCGCTCATCTCCTTGGGCGAAAAGGAGCTTACCGATATGATAAACTCCGACGACGAAACGGTTATGACCTGCGGATTTTGCGATGCTGTTTATAAATATTCAAAAAGCGATTTGAAGAATATTCTCAAAAAAGCAAAAAGCAAAGACGAGTAATCGGCAACATTTTGATATTATCGAAAAACTTTAGTTTTTCGCTATAAAAAGTTTTTAAGGTTTTAGGAAACTTTTGAAAAAGTTTCCTAAATGCATTTCAGGTGAAATCTTATGTACACAAAAAAAGCATTAGTCACCGGAGGAGCAAGAGGTATTGGAGAAGCGAGGTTGCTTCGCTCTCCCCAAAAACGCAAGCGTTTTTAGGGACCCCGATGGATTTGGATGTCTGTTCGCTCGCGCCAACCTTGTGCGCGCACTACGTGCTTGTCCAAGGTTGCAGACATCATAGGTATAAAAATCGACGCACATGTCGCCGATTTTTATGAAATTTCTATTGAAAATTACATTTCAGGTGAAATCTTATGTACACAAAAAAAGCATTAGTCACCGGAGGAGCAAGAGGTATTGGAGAAGCCGTTTGCCGTGCGCTTCACGAGGACGGCTGGTATCTTTACATCCACTGCGGAAAAAGCGTTGACGAGGCGCAAGAGCTTTGCGAGGAATTGGGCAACGCAGAATATATAAGCGCAGACCTTTCCGACCCCGAATCGATAGAAAAAATCGCGTCGTTCTGCCCATGCCCCGATGCGATAATAAATAACGCGGGTGTTGCGCTCGTTTCGCTTTTCGATAAAGCGAACGAAACCGACGTACGCAGAATGTTTGAAATAAATCTTTTCGCACCGATAAACCTTGTTCGCCGTCTTTTGCCCGATATGATAAGCAAAAAGAACGGTGTTATTGTGAACATCTCCTCGGTGTTCGGCGAGGTAGGCGGCTCGTGCGAGGTTGATTATTCCGCTGCAAAAGCAGGTATCATCGGCTTTACAAAGGCACTTGCAAAGGAGGTCGGCCCCGCTAATATACGCGTTAACTGCGTTTGCCCCGGTGTTATCGATACCGAAATGAACGACGACCTCACGTTCGAGGACGTTGAAGCCTTGTGCGACGATATCCCTCTGCAAAGAATGGGCGAAGCCGATGAGGTTGCAGACCTTGTGGCGTTTCTCGTTTCCGAAAAGGCGAAATATATCACCGGCTCGGTTTTTGATATAAACGGCGGCTGGATGTGAGCTGAAGGCTCACAACTATGAGCATTTCGCAAGAAAGGATGTATAACAATGGAATTGTATGATAAAATTTGTGAAGAATTACTCGAGCAAAAATCATTGGCTGCTTTAGTATTCTTGATCGAACACGGTCGCGAATTGGAGTTTTCGGTATACGGTCACGACTTTTTCTTGTCTGCAAGCAATTCCGAAAAACACGTATCCTTATGGAAAAAAGCAGAAGAACAAAGCTTTGACAGCATTTACGAGCTGATTTCTCACGCGACAATTTCAGGCAAAACATTCATCGACGCTTGGAACGACGCCGAATTGACAACTCTGTTTTAAATTTGAGGTAACAAATATGAACCGTATTGCTGAATTTTTCAAGGTTTCAAAGGAACAGTTCACAAAAGAAGGCTATGAAAATATAAAATTGCCGAAGCGCGCAACGGCGGGCTCGGCAGGGTACGATTTTTACGCACCCTACGATTTCACGCTTGAAGCAGGCGGCGAAATTATTATAGAAACGGGAGTACGTGCAAGAATCGACGACGGCTGGGTTTTGGTAATACTTCCGCGCTCGGGCTCGGGGTTTAAATACGGAGTACGTCTTGCCAACACGGCAGGCGTTATCGATTCCGATTATTTCAACGCCGATAACGAGGGTCATATAAAAATAAAGCTCGTCGGCGCAACGAAGGATTTTTGCGTTAAAGCAGGCGACGCCTTCGCGCAGGGTATATTCCTGCCCTACGGCATAACCGTTGACGACGAATGCACAAATGAACGCCACGGCGGATTCGGAAGCACGGGAAAATAAGAAAGAGGTATAAATTTATGATAACAACAAAGCAAAGAGCATATCTCCGCTCGCTCGCAAACAGCATAGAGCCCACCACACAGATAGGCAAGCTCGGCATAGGCGAAACGGTTATAGAAATGGTATCAAAAGCGCTTGAGGCGCACGAATTGGTAAAGCTTACCATACTCGAAACCTGCCCCGAAACACCCAAGGAAGCAATGGTTTCGCTTTGCGAGGCTTTAAATTGCGAGGCAGTTCAGGTTATCGGCAGAAAGGTAGTTATCTACCGCCGCTCGAGCAAGGAAGAAAACCGCAAGATAGTTCTTCCCCGCAAATAAAAAAGAGGGTGAAACAATGAAAGATTTTCATATCCATTATCATCTCGATGCCTGCGGCGCCGCCGAAATGACTATGCCCAACATCGAGCGCGCTTGTATCGAGTTTGGCATAGACGAGGCGACCGTTGTCAAGCATTATTCCGAGCGTATGCCCAACGGAGAAAAGGACTGGATATGCTGGCACGTTCAGGGAACTGACGAGCTTGATAAATTTTTGGACGAATACCACGCGTATACCCCAAAAAGCGTTATTTTCCACAGCGGTGTCGAAACCGAGCTTATGAACGACAAAGGCGACATAAATATTCCGATTTCCGATCAGGAAAAGGTGGATATGGTTCAGCTTTCGATACATTTTATGATAGATACCGAACGTCTTCCGCTCGACCTTATGATATATCCCATACTTTCCTTCTCACCCGAATATAACAACGCCGAGGGAGAAAGATTATTAGCCGAATGGAAGGAAAAGGTTGATTCCGTAGGCGCGGAATACCTTATAAACGCAACGGTAAACGGATATATGAACGCGATAAAGCGCAACCCAAAGGTGAAAAGCCTTGCGCATATGGCAGACGGTATGAAGCATTTGCGCACCTACCTTGCAGACGTTTCGTCCGTGCCTGTGAAAAAGCAGGTCGAGATGTTCGAGCCGTTGATGAAGCTTATGACGGAAAAGGGCGTTTATTGGGAGCTTGCAAACGAATTTGCCGAGCCCGCGATAATAAAACGCGCACACGAAATGGGCGTAACCTTCACCTGCACCGCCGACGGACACCAGCTTTACGAGGGCTGGGGTCCCTTGAAGAACCACATAAACGCGGAAAACAATTTGAAAAGACTGTTGTCATATTAAAAAAGCGGACGATTTCGTCCGCTTTTTTACATTCTATAATCAGGCTTTTCGGGAGGCGGGAGTATATACGTACCTGCTTGTTTTTGCTTCGCTTCAATTTCCAATTGTTTTTCATAAGTGAACTCTAAACCGCAATCCGGACATTTGTAGACATAGTACGACACTTGCTTGCGGTCCATACCGATTGTGGTTTTTCCGAGTAGGCGACCATCATATCCGGATTCGCCCTTCTTTACCAAATTATCAACTCTATGCCTTTTCAATCGTGTACCGCATCCCCTGCAATACATTTTCTTAAAAAGCATACCTAAAGGAAAAGTTGCCTCGTGTCCTTTCCAACCCATTTGCCGTTATCCTCCTATATTGAAGAATCGCGCTGCCTTTTTGATTATTTATCCTCTAATTTCTTTAAATCCTCGCTGACCTCTTCGCGCACCTTTATCATGCCGAGCGGCTTGAGCTCGGATTTGCCGAATATCTTTAGGCTTTGGTCGTTATTCATCTTGACCTTTATCTTGCCCGTGAGGAAGCTGCTTTCAACTATAACGCCTCTGCCCTTGGGGGTATCGACAATTGTATCTACCTTCGGGAAGGTGGCATATTCACGCTCATAGGTATCGTGCTCAAAGCGCAGACAGCACATCAATCTGCCGCAAGCACCGCTTATCTTCGAGGAGGAGAGCGAAAGGTTCTGCTCCTTTGCCATTTTTATCGAAACCTGTGCGAAATCGGGCAGGAAGGTATTACAGCAAAAGGGTCTGCCGCAGCTGCCCAAGCCGCCGAACAGCTTGGCTTCATCGCGCACGCCTATCTGGCGAAGCTCGATTCTCGTACGGAACACACCTGCAAGATCCTTTACAAGCTCGCGGAAATCAACCCTACCGTCAGATGTAAAGAAGAAAATAATCTTTGAAGCATCAAAAGAATATTCAACATCTACAAGCTTCATATCAAGCCCGTGCTCTTCAATCTTCTTTTCACAACGGATAAATGCGTCCTTTTCCTTGCGCTTATTTTCCTCAATGCGCTTCATATCGCGCTCGTCCGCAACACGCACTATCTTTCTAAATGGCTGAACGATTTTCTGATCCTCAACCTCGTGATTCTCGCGCGACACCTTAGCCACACCAAGTCCGTTTGCCGACTCAATTATGACTGTGTCATCAATATTATATTTATTCTTGTCAGGGTCAAAATAGTAATCCCTGCCGTCAGCCTGAAATCTGACTGATACTACCTCGGTCATAAATACCTCCGTTTTTATCTTAAAGTAGCCAAAGCATTC
>JAZNWF010000031.1:0-32155 GCA_045593165.1 Eubacteriales bacterium | reverse complement strand
TATCATTTCTCCGTTTAATTCTTATTTATCGGTGAGATTATTATATCATTTTTCTCACCTTTTCTCAACCTTTTTTTCTTTGTTTACTGCGGTGCATACGGGCAGGTTGCAATATCGCCGGTTTTGTGGTACAATTACCATACGGTGAAAGCCGAATTTATTTTTTGGAGAATGCTGTTTGAAAAGAAACAACACCTTGGATATTGTAGCGTGACCGAGAGGTTGGCTGCAATGTCGCAAAACCTCTCATAAAATTGATTCGTCACAATATTATTGGAGGTAACAAATGGAAAATTTGACGATACGTTTAGAGACAGAAAATGACTACAGAGCCGTAGAAGAACTGACCCGCGAGGCGTTTTGGAACGTCTACAAGCCCGGTGCGGACGAGCACTACTTCATACACATGATGCGAAATCACCCCGATTTCATACCCGAGCTTGCCTTTGTGCTGGAGAAGGACGGAGAGATCGTGGGAAACATCATGTACACCAAAGCTTGGCTTGAGGACGAGGAAGGAAACCGCAAGGAGATTCTTTCCTTTGGTCCGCTTTGCGTTGCGCCGAAATATCAAAGGCAGAAGCTCGGCAAAATGCTGATCGAGCACTCCTTTGAGGTCGCACGAAAGATGGGCTATGACGTGAACATCAACTTCGGCAATCCGGGCAACTACGTCAGCCGTGGGTTTGTAAGCTGCAAAAAGAAGAACGTGAGTTTCGTGGTAGATGGCAACTTCCCGACGGCGCTTCTCGTTTGCGAGCTCGTTCCGTACGCGCTTGACGGCAAAAAATGGATGTATATTCCGTCTACTGCCGCCGACTGCTGCGAGGACGTTTCCGCCGTGGAAGCCTTTGACGCCACGTTTCCTCCCAAGGAAAAGAAGTGGATGCCGAGTCAAGAAGAGTTCTATATTTATAGGCATTCGTCTGTTGTAAGATAAACGTAAAATTAGCCTCTGAGAAGTCGAGAGATTTCTCAGAGGCTTTTACCATATTTACTTATCCAAATCATCCAACTATCCGTTGTATTTTTTCAAAAATGCGGTTGTTGATTCATTGATAAAGGCATGTTATACTATAATCAAGCAAGGTACCTACGCTGAATTTCCCGAAAGGAGCAACAACAATGGAAATGAATATCGGAAACAAAATCCGCGAATTGCGAAAGAAAAAAGGAATCACACAGGAACAACTGGCATCTGCCCTTGGTATCACTTCTCAGGCGGTTTCCAAATGGGAAATGAACACAGGGTATCCGGATATCGCCATGCTTCCGGTAATTGCGGGATATTTTTGTGTGAGCATGGATACGTTGTTCAATTATGATGCGGACAAACTGGAAGAAAACATCATGAATGTGCTGTATAACTCCAGAGGCGGACGCCCGTTTGAAGAGGCAGAAAAAATCCTTCTGGCAGGAATCGCCGATTATCCCACCGGATATATTCTGAAACGAGAACTGCTGGAGTGGTATGCCGGGGAGATCCGGGCACATGGTAGAACCGATCTTGTGGAAAAAGCACTGGAACTCGGAAAGCAGATCTGCGAAGAATGTGAGGATTCTTTTATCTATCTCGGTGTTATGGGAGATATGGCGGATATCTATATCACAACCGGTCGATATAACGAAGGAAAAAAGCTAATCGAATCTATGCCATATCGGTATCATTTGGATATTTATGATCGGATGCGCTGTACTTCGATGTTTTTGAACGAAGAAGATCGTTTGCATGAAACAAGAGAATGGAAACGGTGGGCACATCAGGAACTGCACATGGTCTGCGAGTCAGAAGGATTCAGTTTCTTTGCAGCTGGCGATTACGAAAATGCACTTTGGTCATTTGAAGAAGCGGCAGATCTAATCGAACGTTTTTGGAACAGACCGATTCCCCAGGAGTATTATTTGCTACAGGGACCGGGTCCTGCGGAAGGTCTTGTACGACTTGCAGCTGCCGGATGTCTGTACAAACTTGGGCGTTTGGAAGAGTGTGATGCCATGATCGAGCGTGCATATCATCTGATTCGTGATTTCTATGACGATAGCATATGGGAAAGATGTAAAGAACAGCGTATGAAAGAATATCGTGAGATGTATCATAAAGTGGGTCTCGACGAATACAAACCCTGCATCTGACAGATTATCAAGGTGATGAAATGAGAAAAGCCGATGAGGTTTCGATTGATTCCTCATCGGCAAATTTTATCTTTTCTTATAAATAACAAGTTCAGGATTTTCGCCGTTTGTTTCGTAGGTGCAAATGAGGATAAAGTCCATATTGGCGACGATGCCAAAGCATCGGTCGCCGCCGAATTCGCATTCGAGCTGATTTCCCAGATAGGTGGCGTTATCGTCGAGGAATTTGACGGTATTCCCGTTGGGGAGGCGGTATTCGAGATTGACGTAACCGCCCACGAGCGCGTTGAGTTTTTCGAGCTTCGGCATTCCTTCTATGCCGAGGGCGTTGATCTCATCGATCAGTTTCTGTTTGAATTCTTCAAACTTTCCACCATCATCAAGGTTTTTATATTTCTTCCAATAATCGAGTTTGGGGAGCATTTCTTTTAAATACGCGCGAGCCTGCTCCGAGGGAAAGGCCTCGCTTGCCATATTCGCTACACAGACCTCGATCAGATCGTCCATATCGTGATACATATACTCGCCGTCGGCATAGCACCACTTGCAATAATCTTCGTTGAAGATCCCGTCCTTCTCTTTACTGATGCTGCTATCCTCCAGCGGCATACCGCAGCATTGACAGATGAGCTCTCTCGGAGAGCCAAGTAGCGTGTTGATCGAAACATCAAAAAGCTTTGAGAGAAGCTTCAGCGTTTCGGTGTTGGGCACCGTTTCGCCGTTTTCCCAACGGCTGACAGCTTGACGTGTGACAAACACCTTTTCGGCAAGCTCCTCTTGGGAGAGTCCGTGCTTTGTTCTGAGTTCCCTTATAATGTCCTTTGTTTCCATACGATTACCGCCTTTGATTACTGTGCTTTCATTATAGCAAATTTTAGCGTAAGTTTCAAGCAACGCGTTGTTGCCTTTTAGGTGTTTTTGCGGGGAATGTTTGCAAAAGTTTTGTTCTTTTGGAACTCCTTTTTAACAAAAAAGAGAATGATTGTCGCCCATCATTCTCCTTAATTATTTCATCATCGAGGCAGAAGAAATCTTACTTTCCGCTTGCCTCCTTTTTTAAGTTTTTAAATAGTTCTTGGCAGATACAATAATATTCTGCATATTCACAGTTTGATTGCAATGATACTTTTTCCCCTGCCTCTGTGTTTTCAAGGACATTTCCGTTCACGAACAGCGAATTATAATAATCATCGCACGATATTTCATCAGAATTGATAACATCCAGTTCTTCATACATCGAGAAATTATCATCGAAGGCGTCAACCCTAAAGTAAATATCAAACGCCTCTACATATCCGCACGGTTCAAAATATCCGCTAAAGTATGTATTTAGCAAAACACACTTATCAAGCAATTCAGAAATTTCTGCCTTTAATGGCATATAGTTGTTTCGAGCTATGATTACGATATCTTCGCTGTGCGTGCAATCCCCCTCTACCGAAATGTACTCTTTTTCTAACATACAGTCGATAAAGTCAATAATTGCCGTGTTAGTAAGCCCACGCAACCTAATAAAGACCGTTCCAACAAAGCGTTCCTTGCCTTGAATCTTTTTGAGAAATTTGAAAAACCTGACGCCTGATGCAGAATCATAATAGTTCAAAGACTCGTTAGATTTATCTTCGCCCTTTGCCTTGATCTCATAATGATTTTGAACCTTTACAATTTCAAAGACACCCTCGTTGGCAGTAAAGCACGGAAATTTATCAGCCTTTTCATCATTCGTTTTTATGTGACAGCAAATCAAATTGTGATCTGCTGTTGCGCCACCTTTGCTCTGCGGAAGGATATGATCTACATTCCATCCAAATTCGCTATTGCGGTCATTGTAAGCACCTTTGGCTATGGTCCTTCCGGCGAAATCAACCGCCTTCGTATCTTTGCCGAAAGACTTGCTCCAAAGCCGCATAGCGGTTTCCCTATTTAAGTCCATAAATTGTTGTTTGCTCTTTCCCATAATGTTTGCGGAAAGATAGCTTTTGCCTCCTAAGATGAAGTCAATTCAACAAAAGCATGTAACCGACCATAGGGCGACCTATCGCTATAAGCCTCAAAGGGCAATCCTCATAATAGCATTCCAGAAGATTAGCCGGTTAGTTTTCAGAAATTCTGAAAAGGATCAGTTTTATTGAATTGCATATTTATTATATCACAATTTTTTCGTTTTTTCAACCCGGTATAGCTATCCATTCCGTTCTTTTTTGTGAAACCTTTTCTTTGTTTACTGCGGGGCAATGATTGACATTGGGGCTGATATATCCGCACATATGGAAATGATCGGGTTTGTAGCAAAAATCGGAACAATCTCAAAAGGCCTTGACAAACTCTTCTTTCAGAGTTAACATACAGACGCAAAGCTCCCCCTTGATGAAATTCATCGTTTCGGGGGAGAATACGGGGTCCCCGCGAAACTTTTGTTTCGTGGGGCATTTTTTCTTGACCACAGTTTATCCCACTTTGCCGACTGGAGTACACGGAAACAGTGGGCACGAGAGGTCAGGAGAGGGTCTTAAAATAATCAGAACGCATTAGAAATAATGCGAAAGCAGTAGAAACAAGGTTTAAGCCGCTGTTTGGGAGCGAGACGAAGCAGGTTCGATTACTGTCACTACGACCATAGAATCCTGTCACTACGGCTATAATCGGTCATCGGTATTGATACAAAACGGAGGCCGATTTCTTTTTATAAATCCCCGATTTATTATAGTTTTTTAATTTGATTTAACAATATATTTCATTGACATTACCCGGAAAAAATGATAATATCAAATCAACCGAATTTAAATTTTACAAAGTGAGAACAAAATTATGAAGATTGGTGTTATTGTTCCCCTTAACAGCTACAAAGAAGAATTCAAAAAGCTTCGTGAATTAGGCATCGGTGTTTGTCAGTTCAACACGTGGAACAGCTCCGCGGAGCTTACAGAAGAGCTTGCTCTTGAGGTTAAGGCTGAGGCGGAAAAGCAAGGTATTGAGATTTCTGCTGTATGGCGCGGATGGTCCGGCCCTGCGGCATGGAATTTCACAGAAGGTCCTACTACCCTCGGTCTTGTTCCCGAGTGCTACAGAGCAGAACGCATTTACGATCTGAAGGTAGGCTCTGATTTTGCAAAGGTCCTCGGTGTTAAAAGAATTGCGACACATATGGGCTTCTTGCCCGAAAACCCCACAGACAGCCTTTTCCCCGAAGTGGTTTCTGCTATCAAGGAAGTTGCTGAATACTGCCTTGCAAACGGTCAGGAGCTTCTCTTTGAAACAGGCCAAGAGACTCCTATCACTCTTCTTCGTACCATCGAAGCTGTAGGCACGGGTAATCTCGGAATCAATCTTGATCCCGCAAACCTTATTATGTACGGCAAGGCAAATCCTGTGGATGCTCTCGACGTATTCGGAAAATACGTTATGGAGGTTCACGGCAAGGATGGCGTTTACCCCACGAGCGGAAGCGAGCTTGGCGCAGAGAAGAAAATCGGAGACGGCAAGGTAGACTTCAAGGCACTCCTCAGCACTCTCAATGCCATCGGATTTGACGGAAACATTATTATCGAACGCGAGATTTCCGGCGAAGAGCAGATCAGAGATATACTTTTCGCTAAGCAGTATTTTGAAAACATACTCAAAGCGATATAAGTGCCGGAAGGTGCAATAATCGCCATCGATCTGCTATCTGTTTTGGTAAAAAACGGACTTGTAGTGTTATCAAACCATATTATATTAGCGGTTTTGACCGCAAAAATTCAAAACCGCAAGGGGTTAGCCAAGTGTTCTTAAGGACACTTGGCTAGTTTTATTCGCCTTTCGGCGAGTTATATTGCTTCGCAGTTATATTTGTCTTACGACAAGTTATATTGCCTTCGGCAGTTTAAGAGCGAATAAAATATCACTAAAACCGAGAGGTTTTAATATCACTTGACCGAAAGGTCAAATATCACTGTGAGACCTGTCTCACAATATTACTTCTTTTGAGATGGGCAAAATAGTCTTAGGTTCTCTTATATATGCATTTGCAGTATTCTGATGGCTTTACAGTAACCTGTTTTTATTTGCTCCCGGCAAATAATTGAGGGCGTCTTATTCGGCGCCCTCTTTTTGTTTTGGTTTTTCTTGTGCGATCTCTGCTTGACTCGCTCGATCATTCAGGTGAGCTTGATATCGCATTGGTCTCATAAAAGTAATTTTTTATAACTGCATAATGCGGTTTTTGATTTCTTCAATCACCTTGATAAACTCACTGTCGCTCTTTCCCGTTGGATCGGGCAAGCCCCAATTGCCATCGAACTCTCTGCCTATGAAGGGACAGCCAACATCGCAACCCATAGAGATCACCACGTCGGGAGATGGGATTTTATCAAAGGTCTTGTTGTACTTCGTCTGCACCATATCAATACCGTAAAGCTGTTTCATCAGCCGTACCGCGTCCCTGTTGATCTGCGGTTTTGTTTCCGTACCTGCCGAGTAAAAGTCAAATTCATCACCGCGCAGATGCTTTCCGAGTGCTTCGGCAATCTGACTGCGGCAGGAATTGTGTACGCAGATAAAGGCTATCTTCTTTTTCATTTGAACGGACACCTATCCCCTATGCACTGATTGTTTTGTGCCGAATGTACGCACTTGATCTTCCCAAGCTCCATTTCTACGCCAAGGTGTTCCTTCGCGAACTCTACGGCTTTGATGATGGATATGTAAGAATCGCGCTTACAGCAACGGGGGCCGCCGACCTCGCCGATCGCGCCAAGTGCTGCGGAAGTCATTCTGTTGGACAATCCCCAAGCTTCATTTGCGAGCGGTGTAGAGCCTGTTACGATAGACACAAACATTCCTGCGCTCACGCCCGCACCGCAAGCTCCCCAGAAGCCGCAAGCACCTCCGGGAACCCTTCTTCCCCTTGAATGCATCTCGGAGAGCGCTTTTAAGAGGTCAATTTTACCGCCTGCGTTCTTGTATGCGGTGAGAAGTGCCGAGCCGACCATAACGTGATGCTCGGGGCCGTGCATATGACAGAACGGAAGAGCCATCATTTTCCGAATGATCTCGATGGGGTTCTTGGACGTTTCCGAAAGGCATACGCCGATAATGCTGTCCATTCCCTGCGTGTGACATTCGTTGCACACGTAATGCCCTTTTACACAAGAGGTTTTGCTGTTTTCTTTTTTGTGGCAGACGGCACATTCCATCTGCTTTTCGGTTTCCAAATATTCAAGCGGCGCACCGCAAATCAAACATTCATCTTTCATACTTGTATCCTTGAATTTTCGCAATAATCACTATACGTCAAAATACTCGGGAACGTCCGAAGACTGTTTTGTTTTTTTATTTTTGCTTCTTGTTGCGTCGTAGCTTAACTCTACAAGGTGGTGCAGTAAATCGTCCGATACATCGGGGAGAAGCACCGAGATCCAATGGCGTTTATTCATATGATAGGCGGGATAAACACCGCCAAACGCATCGAACGCACCGAAAAGCTCTAACGGAACTTTTAAATTGACTACGTCGACCACCTCGTCGCTATCCTCTAAAAACCTACGTCTTGACACGCGCATTACGAGTGCATACCACTTGCGATTGTCTGTATGGCGAAGCACTGCCGTTTCGAAGCTATCCTCGAAGGGATAGTCTGCCAAAGTGCCGTACGTGCCGACGCAATATTCAAGAAATTCTTGTTTTGTCATAACAGATCAAAACTCAACTGTTTCGGATTCTTTGCCAAATGCAGAAAACGTTGCAACGGCGTTCTTCATATAGAACACCTGCGTGTTACCGTCGTTTTCGTCGTACATGTGTCGGAGGTTGGGATATGCGTCGAGCATAGATTTCTTTGCTTCGAAGCAGTCGTCCTCGATAAGCTCGCAAGCGATACGAACCCACGCGCCGTCGGTAAATGCGCAGATCTCCGCCTTGGGATTGGCGAGAAGCTGTTTGCTCGTAGGCTTCACCTTTCCGGTCTGTATGTAAAGCTTGCCCTCAAACTCATTTACTGTTCCGAAGGGGCGCACGCGAGGCTGATCCCCCTCAACTGTTGCGAGATAATAAACCGAAGCTTTTTTTAAAAAATCAAGTACACGTTTCATTGTTATTTCTCCTTATTGTTTCAATACTTTTTTTAGTAATCGGTGCAAATACAAATACCGTATGTATTAAAACAAGCTTCTTTAACATTGCCGTCGAGTGATTCCTTATAGTATATTTTACTGAAAATTTCGATAGCTTCTTCCAACGAATTTGCATAGCACAGGGCTACATCATCTGTGAAATTGTGACAGTCGCCATTCTGTAAATAACCGTCCATTGTATTGGGTTTTGCGTATACAAATAGTTTCATTTTTAACTTACCTCATCAAATTCTTATTTCCCCGCAAGTGCGCGGAAGTATGTACGGATCTCGTCCATTCTGCTTTCCTGCTTTACTGAAAACGGACAACGGCTTTCACAATGTCCACAGTGCAAGCAGGATTCTGCATTAACAGACAATTTCGTATAATGGTTCGCCGCGATGGTATCGCCCGCTAAAGCAAGATCGTAATATTTGTTGACAAGACCGATATCAATACCCGCGGGACAGGGCTGACAGTGGTTGCAGTATACGCAGGTTCCCGTGATGGTATCTGCCGTGAACGTGCCGATTATTGAGTAATCCTTTTCTTCATCGGTTGCGGTTAGGAATTTCAAAAGTGTATCAAGATGCTCCATCGTCTGCACTCCTGGGACTGTTACAAGCACACCGGGGCGGTCGAGCGCATACTGCAAGCATTGGTTATGAGTAAGCGCAACACCGAAAGGAGATTGATCCGCAAAAAGAAGCTGACCTGCGAAAAGGGGCTTCATTACGCTGATGCCGACACCCTCACGCTCGCAACGCTTAAAAAGCTCAAAGCGCTCATTCACCGAGCCAATACCATACTCATCGCCCTTTTCAAAATCGTAGGCGGGGTTGATGGAGAACATCATCATATCCACAAGCCCCGTATCGAGAATTCGGTTTGCCACACTCGGCGTATGTGAAGAAAAGCCGATATGACGGACGATTCCCCGATGTTTCAGCTCCTTGATATAATCGAGAACGCCTATCTCGCAAAGGGTGTCAAAATCCTCGTCATCGTCAACACAATGCAGGAAGCCGAAATCCACGTAATCGGTTCCCAAAGCTTCCAGCTCCCACAGGAACGTATTTTTTATCGTGTCAAAATCACGGCACCAGCCGTATTCGCCGTTTTCGTCATACACCGCGCCGAAATGCACCTGTAAGAACACTTTCTCGCGGCGATCCTTGATGGCTCTGCCGATGGGTGCGTAGGATGGGCCTGCGGTGCAGAGATCAAAGAAATTGATGCCGTTGTCTATCGCCTTGCAGATGATCGCCTCGATCTCGTCGGGGTTCGTTTTGCCGATACCGCCCATACCCAGCCCGAGAACGCTAAATCTTTCGTTTTCAGTACTGCGCGGTAGTTTTCTGTATTCCATACGTAACTCCTTAAATCAAAATCCCATCGCAACGATCGACCTCGTGCCGAATGATCAGTGCTGTCCGGCTATTAAAGATATTGATGCGGGTCTGCATTTACTCTTTGAGCATAATGCCTTATTTAAGAGCTTGCAAAAATATTTCGTTTAGTTCGTTCCAAGAGTGAGTTCTGTCATCAGACAGCGTAGATATAATACCCTCTATTTCAGCGATCGTATTATCCAAATAATCGTTAACACTATCAAACCGCTTTCCTGTCGTAATTTCGGGAGTATTCATCTTCAAATCCAACAATTTCTCAACATCGGGCTTAATATCTTCATCAAGATACTTTTCCTTCAAAATGGCAAACGCCATTGGAGGCGGTGTTCCCTCTGCGAGAATCCATTTGCAAGCAAGTAATGGTCTGAGCACATAAAAATATTTTTTCAAACGAACCATATCACTTTTAAGATACTCGCGGTAATTGCTCTTGGCAGTACTAAGATAATGATACAGACCTGATTTTGCCACAAAATAACGATTGATAACGGCAGCAATTTTTTGCCACTCATCTGTAGTCTTATATACAATAGGCGAGGAATTCCATTCGAAAAGCGTTGGGTTGGATTTATACAGCAATCTCAACGCTTTCTGAATATCCCAACCGTTGATGTCAAGCGTATCATCAAGTTGCCACTCAATGACATCGCGAGTTGTATCTAATCGCAAATAGTATTCTTTGGGGCGAACATAAATAAAGCGCACATCATAATCACTATCGGGAGAAGCAAATCCCCAAGCGCGACTGCCGGACTCCACGCAGTGCAAAATTTTTATGTTTTCGCGCTCTTCGATCTCATTTAGTTTTTCAAGTATCAATTTTCGCATCATCAATACTCCTCCCCTGCTTTTTTCGTGTTTCTTTCGTCATAGCGTATTAGCCGAAGCATTGGAACTTCTATTTATCAGTCTGTTTCAGGAATATTTTTTAATCCTTCCAAACGAAGTGATAGTTGATCGATTCTCCGCCGTCAACTAAAATATTTTGACCCGTGCAGAATGTATTCGTTACCGTAAGAAAATACGCCCACTCTGCGATTTCTTCCGGTGTAGCCCAACGTTTCAGCGGAGTTTCATCCATAATTTTGCTCCAAAGTGCAGGATCGTTTATTACACACTCATTCAAAGGCGTTAAAACACCGCCCGGATCAAGACTGTTGCAGGTCGCGCCATACGATGCAACTCTCATCGCAACGTTTTTGGTATACGCAAGAATGCCGCCCTTGCTTGCGCAGTATTCGGGAAATTCCGATCCCGTATGCGCGCTTGCCGAGCCGATATTAAGAATGGATCTTATATCCTTATGAATACCGTATTTTTCGGTAATGTAGATCAATGCCTTCAGGTTCACATCGATATCGTCCTCGTTCTGTGTTCCGGCGTTATTGATCAAAATATTTACACCGTCGATTTCAGGCAGTCCTTCCTTATCCCGCACGTCGCATACGTAATGCGAATAAAGTGAATGAGAAATACCCGATTCCTTTCTGTCGATACCTGCTACTTCATATCCGTTTGTAAGAAAAATTTCGGCAATTGCCTTTCCTATGCCTTGGGAGGTTCCCGTTATCAATACCTTCATTATTCTTTTACCGCCTTTATGTAATTCAAATATTCCCTGCCTACCGATTCATTCTGCCATTTTTTAGTGATACGGTATCCGATCGGTGAAAAGATGATCTCCATTATCAATTCCGCCACTGCACCCGTAAGAGCGCACATTGTGCATTGAATCAAAGTCCAATGGAAGCCGTCCCAAAATACAGGTGCAAAGAACATAAACACGATTACCGAGAAGATAAAATTATCCAAGAACTGTCCGACGATCGTCGATACGTATGTTCTCGTCGCGTATGCAAGCTTTCCGTCGGGGTTTTTGCGGAACGCTTTGCCGATCGTCCAATTAAGCATATTGTTAATAATTGCGGATGAAATAAAAGCGATCGTGCTTGCGAGAAGAATAAACCACGTTCCGCCGAAAATATCGTCAAAAACCGAGTAATCTCCGGCATTCGACGGTATTACGCTGGCTACGAAGAATATTAAGCACGTAAGCAGGTTGATCATAGACGCAAGTATCGTAATGCTGTTGGACGCCTTGGGGCCGAAATGCTTAGTTATGATATCCATACACATAAACGACAGCCAAGAAATCAGAATTCCTCCGTCCAGAGCTATCCAATCGAGCTGTAAAAGCGTTTTGTTTGCAAGCAGATTCATACATACTACGCTGACAACGAACAACGTTACCACAGTCGCAGGAATCGATTTCAACAGCAATTTATATTCTGTTATTTCTCTTGAGATATATCCTTTGGTTCTAATCATTTCTTGTTCTTTTCCTTTGCGCGCTTATCCTGAATAATCTGCATATGCTCGGCAGTAATAAGCTCGACACCGTTTTCCTTTGCCCAGTCCACACATCCCTTAAGCACGAGAGGAAGGAACACGCGGGGAACACCGAGAACGGTTTGAAGCGCATCGTCGGTGAATTTAACCTTATCATCGGCGCGGTCAGCGGCATAGCGAACCGACTCGATTGACGCCTTTCTCATTTGCAGAAGCTCGGCTCTCATCCTTCTTTTTCTGTGGAACCAGAAGTTTTTGGAATCGCGGTAGCCGTAATCGACGGGGAGCGGAGGAAAATCCTTTGCGCGCACGCCGTTGATTATAGCGTCCGAATATTTCTTTTTCATCAAAATCTTATCTACGCGGAGAATGAAATGCGCGCCGAATTTGCTGGTGATACCGTTGAAATCGTGGTACGGTCCTTCATAGCCGTTCAATTCGCCCGCGACGTCCTTATCGGCACCGTCGAGCTCACGCATCCAAGTACATTCGATCGCCTGAATAGCATCGGTCAGCACCATCGGTCGCGCCTCGCCGGTTTCTTCCTCAATCATACTCTTTTCAAGCTTGAATTTACATTTCGGCATCTTATCGGAGGGCTTATCGCCGGGCCACGAAAGCTTGACCGCTTCCTTGAAGGTAGAGGGCTTATCATCGATAAAATTAAGGGTGCATTTGCCGTTTCGAAGTATATTCTGCGCGGTATTGGAGGAATTACGGCAGCACAAAAGCATTGCATAGTAATCCTTGCCCGCAACGTAATAGGGCTGAACGAGTGAATAGGGACCGAGCGTTGTGGTTCCGTCCTCGCAAAGCGTGCTGATTATAACGGTGGGCATAGGAAAATAAAGGGAGGTTTGATAGAAATTGTCCACGATTCTGAGATTTTCAAAGCTGCTCATAATTTTATCTCCTTGATTTTTGTGTTGGTTTATTATTCTCCGATATAATGCAGAATTCGCTCCTCGGGATCGCAACCGTCGATTTCCAATATGGTAACTTCATCCCAAATTTCAAAAAGCGATCTTCCGTCAAACACTTTTGCAGACACAAGCTCTTCTAAAGTGCAGTAATCAAATGCATTGTTGCCGTCCTCGGTAAGTCCGAACCAATATAAAACTGCTTTAGACTTTTTTCCGGACATTTTACCCATCCAGCAAAAACCGAATTTTTCGCAATCTTTTACTGAAAAGGCAATTTCAATGCAATACTGTCCTTTCGTTTCGAAGGACATAAGTTGTTTGAATTAATCAAATGTTATCATTTTAAATCGTCCTTTCTTTCACTCGCCTACATATCCATTAAAGGCAAGCGGAAAACCATTATTCTTTCCCTACTGTCGTTGCCTTCAAACAGGTCGCGGCAATCTATTTCGTCGTAAAACTCAAGCTCGTCAATGGTGGCAAGATAGCACATATATTCGTCTGACGGATAATAGAAAAACAAAAGCATTTCTCTTGGGGAAGCATAATAGGATTCAATAATTCTTGCCATTACCGAGCGAAGAAGCTCTATGGAAAACGGGTTGAAGAAATAGCATCTGTTTACATTATACGGAACGTCAAACTCTTCCGCGCGCGTAGCAACAAAATCCGCCTTGGCACGCGCTGTTTTTTGGTTTTCAACAGCGCGGTTATAAATACGCTCGTCATATTCTATTCCTATTGCATTCGCCTTCGTCTGATAGGACAGAAAAAATGAAGCGCGCCCTTTTCCGCATCCGTAGTCCAAAACCACATCGCCCTTGCGAATGAATCCGCTATTCGCCAAGCGTTCCAAAACGCAATACGGCGTCGGCTCGTAGGGATAGCGGTAAAGGTCTGCGTTCGTATCATCCCTGCCGCTTGTTTTTATGCTTAACAGCTTGTCCCATATGTTTTCGTTGTCTGTCATTGATTGCCTCTGTATTCGAATAAAATATCGGTAATATCGCGCTCGTACACGTTTCTGCCGAGAACGCCGCCGTTTGGCGAGAAGGACACACAACGCACGTCAAACGGGTCTTCCGCATACGGATTTTCGGGAAGAGCATCCATGAAATACTCGGCGAGGTATTTTTTCGCGTTTCCCTCGGGGAAAATGACGTTTCCCTCGTTTTCGGAGATATCCATATCGGTAAAGCTGTCGAGAATTTTTCGTGTTTTTACGTTGTACGGATTGTTATCCGTTTTACTTACCAGCCACGCGGGCTGAAGGCGTATCGGTATGCCGCATTTCTTTGCTTCCGCGGCAAACCGCTTCACCGCGTCGAGCGGAATTGTTTCCTGATGAAAGGCGTCAACCGACAAAAGCAGATCGTTCACACCGCATTCGGCAAGCTGATGTGCGACCTCGCGGATAATATCAATATTCTTTGAAAAATAGCCGTTGGTTATGACTTGGCGTTCAGGAATATTAAGTTCTTTTGCAGTCTTCATAATGGCATAGACCGCATCCGTGTGCAAAAGCGGCTCACCGCCGAAGGTCATCACGGTTTTGATATCATACTCCACCGCGATCTTCCGCACCGCATCCGCGGCAATCTGCGGATCGATACGTTCACCGCAAGAGGTGTGTTCCCCCTCCGAACAATGCTTGCACCGACCCGTACAGGCGTAGGTCACGACGAATTCGATTTTGTTCAGGTTTTTAAGGTATTGGTTCATATGGTATACCTCGCAAATTAACTAAACTATTTATATTATATCATTTATTATGTCTTTTCTCAATACCCTTTTTCTTTGTCTGATACGGGTGGGCGGTTTACATTTATCCGGTCCGTCAAATGCCTTCAGCAAAACTCGCCTATCGAGATACTTTTATGCTTTTATTATCCACACAAAATATCAAGGGCGACTCGTATGAGCCGCCCCTGTTTTTTTATTTACGGTTTATCAAAGTATTGTTAAAGCGTTTTTTATTACGCTCCCAGAAGCCTATCAATTGCTTTTTATGATGGCAGAGCTTTTCTTCGCAGTTTTCGCATTTAAGGCAGGCATTGGTCCTGTCGGAGAAGCGTTCGGGATGTCGAAGCAGAGTGACCTCCCACCTTAACAGAAGCAGCAGCGACATAAAGAGAAGGCTCCACGTATATACGTTCGGTATAAAAATAAGCGGAGTGAACATCATCGCAAAATCCCAATTATATATACGGCAAACGGTGCAGCATCGGTTTTTCATAAACCAGGTTTGGAACGGGCAGAAAAACAGAATGCATATCATATCGCACACGGCGTAGGCAAGGCTTATAAGTATAAGGATCCCATCATCAATAACATCCAAATAATACAATAGACCTATCGCGCCGTTCAACACTACCCACGAAAGAATAACGGCAAGCGTTCTTTTCCACGATTGCAGCTTCGGATCGGAATCGCCCATTGGCTTATAATTCTTCTTGAATTGCTTTCCGCAGCCCATACTTTCAAGCCTTGACGGGAAAAAGCGGCACGCCATTTCGACCGCATACACAAGCCAGATGATACCGAGCAGCACGTAATTATCTTCAAAGCCGCCAAATTGCTCATTCGTATTTTTTACCCTGCTTATCACGTACGCCACGCCTGCCAGAATAAACAGCAGCGAACGATATACCAGCTTTACATAGTGAAGCAGGCATATCGTTGTAAGCTTTTTTCTTTTCGTTTTCATACTTTTTGGTTTTTTCTCCATCGTCCTGACAATTCTTAACCGTCAAGCAAATTAATAATCCTCGGTGTTTATTTGCGCAAGAATTCACAAATTATGTTATTATACCACGAATGAATCGATTTTTCAATCGGTCATTTTTCTTTTTTATTTCAGCGCCATACGGATCGCAAAAAACTGCAATCGCTTCGGCAACACATTCAGCAACAGCAAAAGCGGATTGCGGTTGATACTGTACACAAACGAGGGGTTTCGTTTATTCAGTATGCTTATCGATTTTTTTGCAATTCTTTCGGGCGGAATATTTCTCGCTTCCACGCGGTCGACTATGTTTTTGAATCGCTCTGCGTTACAGGTATAAAGCCTTGTATCAGCGCAAAACCTATCCAGCGCATCGGTTGATGCACCGAGCATATCGGTCTTTACCGCACCTGCGCGGAGCACCGAAACCGATATTCCGAGCAGCTGAAGCTCCATACGGAGCGAATAGGCATATTTATCGAGTGCCGACTTCGTCACGGCGTAGATTCCCGTAAACGGAAGCGGATCGAGAGGTGCAAGCTCGCTGGTAGTAATGATGATACGGCTTCCCTTTTTGAGCAAAGGGAGAAATGCCTTATTGACCAGAAATGCGCCGCAAAGGTTTACGTCAAGGATTCTTTTGAACGATTCCCCGCTCATCTCGACCAATGAATCGAGCATATATATCCCTGCGAAATGAATAACCGCAAACAGCGTTTCGGTATGACTGCGAACGATGCTCAGCGCATCGTTTATGCTTTTATCGCTTGTGATATCCGCTTTTATGGGGATAATATTCCGTTGCGGCTCTTCTACCCTTTTATCGAGCGCGAAAACGCGGTAGCCCTGCTCGGCAAGTGCCTTGACAGCGGCTTTTCCCATACCGCCGTATGCACCTGTTACAAGTATATCTTTCACCTTGATTCTCCGTTAAAAACGTATTTATCCATACGCGCAAACGCCTCCTTGACACGAGAGAGCGGAAGTGCGAGATTTACACGGATATGCGTCGTTCCTCCGTGCTGTCTGCCGTCCTGCCAGGCAACGCCGACGTCCCAGCCTGCTTTTAAAAGCTCATCCAACGTAGTCTGATGCGCTTCGAGCCATTCCGCACAGTCCATAAAGAGCATATACGTTCCCTGCGGCTTCGACGCCTTAACGCCTTTAAAATGTACGTTTATATAATCGAGTGCGTAATCGATATTTCCTCCAAGAGTCTGACAAAGCTCGTCCACCCATTCGCTTCCATCTCGCTTATACGCGCCGATAAGCGCATACATCGAAAGCATATTCATCGAATTATAATGCGAAAGCGAGGATTCCTTATTTACGCGATCGCGCAGATGCTTATCATAGATGATATGATAAGAGCCGACCAAGCCCGCCAGATTAAAGGTCTTTGACGGAGCATAAAGCGCAACGGTACGTCGGCGCGCATCCTCACTGACCGATTGAGTGGGGATATGCTTATTCCCCTCCATTACAATATCCGACCAGATCTCGTCCGAAACGACAAAAACATTATGTTTTTTGAATATCTCCATCGCCGTTTCTATCTCCCAACGCTCCCATACGCGTCCCGTGGGGTTATGCGGCGAGCAGAAAACCGCTGCGTGAATATTATTTTCGGTTATCTTGCGCTCCATATCCTCGAAATCCATACGCCAGATGCAGTTATCATCGAGAACAAGCGGACTTAAGATTATATTATAACCGCTGTTTTTAAGCGACATCGAAAAGCCCATATATATCGGACCGTGGACCAATACGTTATCTCCGCGCGAGCAGAACGTGCCGATTGCCGAAACGAGTCCTCCGAGCACCCCGTTTTCATAGCCTATATGCTCGGGCAACAGGTCTTTGACTCCGTTACGCTCGGAGTGCCAGCGTATTATCGATTCAAAATATTCGTCACGCGGCTCGAAATATCCGAACGCCTGATGCTTTAATCTTTCCTGCATAGCATCGCAAACCGTGGGCGCGGTAGGAAAATTCATATCGGCGACCCACATGGGAATAACGTCGAAGCCGTCCTTGGGCAGACCCGGTGCCCAGCCCGTGCCGATCGCATCTACGGCAAGCGCATCAAGTCCGCGTCTGTTTATTATCGATTCAAAATCGTATTTCATACCGTTACCTCTTTATTGCACACAAGGTTTAATTATTATATCATTTAACGCGTTTTTTCTCAATACCTTTATTCCATATCAAAGCGAATATCGGTTTTATTTAAGGTTCTTGATCAAAAAATTATAAAAATCCTCTGCATAGACGGACCTCGGCTGTCTTTCGTGAAGCTCGACGATCAGATCTCTTTGACATACGGGGCTTGACACGGGAACGAGCGCAAGATTTTCGTTTTGAAGACTTCCCCACGAATATTCGGGCCAGAATGCAATTCCCGCACCCATACTTATGATATTTTGCACGGCAGTGGGCGAATCGGATTCAAAAAGTATTTTCGGATAAAAGCCTGCGATCGAACAGAATTTATTACACAAAATACCGAACAGGCGCGTATTTGACAGCATAATAAAGCTTTCGTCCTTTACGGCACTAAGCTCGATCGCGGAGCATTTTGCATATTTTGAATCCTTCGGAACAGCAAGATAGATATTTTCCTTTTTAACGCATCGGTGTAGATGTTTTTTCTCTTTATCCGAATCCAAGCCGTTTGTCGTAATGGAGATATCGCAATTATATTTCAATTCGTTTTGTCCAAAATCAAATATTACCTCGGGATTGATTTTCTTATACTCCATTATTGTGTTTATAACAAACGACGATGCCGCCAAGATATTCAGCTTTACCTTTTTTGTAACAGATTGCTTCATCTCCTCTATTTCAACGGAAAGATGATCGAACTCGGGCAAAAGCTTATCCAATCTTTGCTTTAAGTACCCGCCGAACTCGGTTAAAACCACCCTTCTGCCCTGACGTTGAAACAGCGGTACTCCGAGCTCGTTTTCAAGCGAGTGTATCGCCTGAGTAAGTGACGGCTGGGAAATATGCAGAATTTCAGCCGATCTGGTGATATGCTCGATCTGTGCCGTTGTATAAAAATATTTCAGCTTTTGAATATCCATAGCGCCTCCGATAAATAGGCTGTGCCTATGATTTTGATAAAAATTATATATTTTACTTTATGTTTTGTCAAGCGTATAATGTTAACAGAAAGATACAGGAGGTATTATATGGAGATCTTCGAATGCATTATGCTTTTCTGCTTTGGGCTGTCGTGGCCGATATCGGTTTATAAAAGCATACGCTCCAAATCAACGAAAGGAAAAAGCGTGGTATTTATCATAGCGATCATTTTAGGGTATATATCGGGCATTATCGGCAAGATCGTAAACGGTCAATTATCCTACGTGCTTGCGCTTTATTGCTTGAATCTAATCGTCGTTTCCGTTGACCTCGGGCTATACTTTATCAATTCAAAGCGTGAAAAATCAATAATATGCCAAGGTTAGAATAAATATTGCCGAGCTATATTTACGGGATCCGATTTAATTTATTGACAAGTCGAAGCGGATTATTTATAATAATAACGTAATATTTTACAAAGAGAGGTTCAGTATGAAAAAAACGTTATTGATTTTCTTATCGCTTCTTCTTTCAATTTCGCTTCCCATATCGTTGATATCCTGCGGTAATGCATCGGACGAGGGCTCGAACGACAGCAAGACCGAAAGCGGCAACGGTTCCGAAACGAGCGAGCCTACCGATCCGATCGTGGTGGAAAACGGTCTTTCGGTCAATATGCCTGCCGACGGACCTATTAAAATAGCGCAGTTTGCCGATCTTCACTTTGGTGTTGAAGGCAACGCTTACCACAACGACAAGCTCGACAGAACCAAGAATTATATGAAATACGTTGTTGACACCGCAAAGCCCGACCTTATAGTTTGCTCGGGTGACAACGTTATGTCCACCGGTGTGGAAAAGCTCAAGGAATTCGTGGCATTTATGGAGGGCTTAAAGACTCCTTGGACCTTTGTTTACGGCAATCACGATGCAGAAAACCATTCTGCAGGCTACAGCAAGAAGGAAATGTCCGATTATCTCGACACCTGTGATGCCGAATACCTTCTTTATAACAGCGGTTATATCGAAGCGAGCGCAAACCGTTACGGCAACTTCTCGATTTCCGTGCTCAACGACAAGGGCACAAAGCTTTTGGGCGCGGTATTGGTATTCGACTCGGGTATTTACAGCGGCACTATCAGCTCGTACGAATCGCTTACCGAGGGTCAGATCAACTGGTACAAGAGCGAGATCGACAAATTAAACGCGCTTTACACCGGTGAAGGCACTATGCCCTCTATCGTATTCTCACACATACAGATTCCCGAATACTACACCGCTTACAAGAAGGCGCTTGATAACAACGGTGCGGAATTCATCATAAAGCAGGAATTGTCCTCCGCTTCGATCGAAGCGATCAAAAACGACGGACCTACCAACGTAAACACGGGTATGTTCGACGCGATGAAGGAAAAACAGAGCACTGTTGCATTCTTCTGCGGACACGCTCATTTGTTTGATTTCCAGGTAAAAATGGACGGTATCGTTCTCGGCTTCGGCCCTCAGACGGGATTCTCCACCCTATTTGAAAACAACGATATGCCCAGACACACCTACGTTTACAGCTTCGACGAAAAATTCAATTTTACCACCGAGCCCTGTGTTGAAAAGGGTGACGGATTGGGACTTACTTACAGCGGCTCGTTTGACGATTCCGCCGCTTACGATGAAGCAAGCGGTACTTACAAGGTATCCTACAACTTCAACTACGGCAACACGATCGTATTTGCATTTGACGGTGTAAGACTTACCACCGAAAGCACCACCTTTACGGGTGACGTAAGAGAAGCCACCGCTTCGGAATGGAAGGGCGGATTCTATATCCCCGACGGAAAGACACTTGTCTACGACGGCACAAAGGCGTGCACCTGCGAATTCGTATATGACCCCAACACAAAAACACTTACTGTTTCCACAAAGGACATTGAAACCGACCCCAACGCGCCCACAAGCGTTAAGGTAAGCACTATAAACTCCGACGCAGGCGCAGATGCGATTGCATTGTGGACCAACGCAGGCACGAAGCTTAAATCGGTTCCCGATATAACAGTCGGCGGTGAAACCTGGATAGGCAACGGCTGGAGATACTACGTTGTAGTTGACGCCGAGGGCAAGATCGCATACGCTGTGCTTTGGCCGTTAAGCGGCTACGGCGGTCCTGCCGGCTCGAGCTATTATACTCACCCCGATTATGCTTCGGATTATACCTCTAACCCCGCCATAACCATTCTTGACGGCTTCAAGAACGACTGGGCTGACGGCGGATTCGGATACACCTTATTCGAGATCGCTATCCCCGAGGGCGGCTTTGCATTTACGAGTCACGGCAACACCAACTACGAAATCGTAGATATGCTGTCGCAGGGCACTGTTGAGGATTACAGCGTAGGCAATATCAACACCCGCACGCTTTACAACAGCAACATCCGTGTTTCCTACGATGCGGAAAGCAAGACCATATCTATTACCACAGTGGATTAGGACGAACGATCATATTTCTGACGTAACGCTATATTTCTAAAGCACTTATTATTGGAGGTATATATGGAAAAACAAAACGTTATACAGGAACTGCACAGACTGCAAGATCTCTGGAATAATATTATTCCGCTTACCGAAAAGTCGATAAAGACAGCATTTAGTAAGGGCGAGACAGAAGAACGCCGCAAAAAAGAAAGCGAAGCAACGTATCGCTATAATCCCAAAATCAAAATTCCAAACGAGCTGTCCACATCGAATGCCGCAGAGGTCGAAAGTAAAATCGCATTCAGACACAAGCAGGATTGCTTGAACGCAGCAAAGAAGAAAATGTCCGTCGTTCGCGTTCTGATGATGCTCGCAACGATCTTCGGAATCATTTTCACCGTTGTGCCGCACATTTCAAATATAATCGGTGACGAATTGAGCGTATATGATTCCTTTACCGAGTCAATCGGTTTTACGCTTCGGGATGACGTAGCAGAATACCAAAGCGTTATCAGTACAGTTCTTGCTTTATTTTCTGCGGGAAGCCAAGCTCTGACAGTTCTTCTTGCCGGCATTGCCGCATCATCGATAATAAAGGCAAAGGCGTGCTCTCGCGTTCCCGAGTTCGGAACGGCACACAAGGGCTTGAGTATAGCCGCTTTCCTGTTTTTAGGCATATTCGGTATATTTACTTGGATCACGGTAAATCCCACCGGAATATTGGCGATAGCTCCTATATTTGTTTTGATGCTGATCTTAAAGGCAGTTGTATCGAAGCTTAAAGAATCGGCGCATCCTCTTCCCACAGCCGACGAATATGATCTTTTGGAAAAAGCAAAGGCAGAGGATATAAAGAACCGCGAAGCTAATGATGTTGCCCGCAAGGAAGCCAATGCGAAGGACAAAAAGTTATTTGAAACCAGACAGAAGAAATATATTGCAGATTGCGATAAAGAAATTTCCGAATATGAGGAACAGATCGAGCAGCTTACCGACGATATTGCGGCGTTTACCAAGCAAACAAAATCGGAAGTTATTTCCAACAAGGACAATAACCTTGATACCATAAACAGATTATTGAATTATCTTGAAAACGGTCGCGCCGATACGCTCAAAGAAGCTCTTCATATGGTCGATATGGATAGAGAACGAGAAAAAGACCGCGAAACGCAGAAGCAGATCGCTCGGATGAAATTAGAAAACGACCGCTTTATGGCTGAGCTTGACCGTCAGGAAGCAAAACGTTACAACGATCAGCTGTTAGCACAGCAACGAGCTCATAACGAGCGTGTACAGCGCGAGCAGGACAGACATAATGCACAGATGGAGCGAGAGCAAGAAGCTCACAATCGCGAAATGATGAAAGAGCTGGAAAAGATTAAAAACAATCGCAAATAATAAATCAATCGCCGCTATCCAAAACGGATAGCGGCTTTTTTATACGGTGCTTCGATTATTGACAATTTCAGCGTGTTATGTTAAAATATATCGGTATCTGCTATATTATTTTTTCGCAGAGGTAATCAATATGAAATACGACATAATCATAATCGGCGCAGGCCCCGGCGGTATTTTTTCGGCATATGAGCTTACACGATTGAATCCTGACCTGAAAATAGCGGTTTTCGAGGCGGGACACGCATTAAGCAACCGCCGCTGCCCTATCGACGGTGACAAGGTAAAGACCTGTATCAACTGCAAGACCTGCTCTATTATGAGCGGATTCGGCGGCGCGGGCGCTTTTTCCGACGGTAAATATAACATCACAAACGATTTCGGCGGCACGCTTCACGAATACATCGGCAAGACCAAGGCATTGGAGCTGATGCGCTACGTCGACGAAATAAATATGACCTACGGCGGCGAGGGCACGAAGCTTTACTCCACCGCCGGCTCGAAGTTCAAGAAGGAATGCATTCAGCACGATCTGCATCTTTTGGATGCCTCGGTCCGTCATCTCGGCACGGACATCAACTACGTGGTATTGGAAAACCTTTACGAGCATCTTAAGGGCAAGGTCGATTTTTACTTCGACACTCCCGTTGAAACTGTTGCGGTTTCCGAAAACGGATACGAGGTAAAATGTGCAAGCGGAAGCTTTAATTGCGAAAAATGCATTATTTCCGTCGGCAGAAGCGGAAGCAAGTGGATGGAGCGCATCTGCAAGGAGCTTGATATCCCCACCAAATCCAACCGTGTTGACATCGGCGTTCGCGTTGAGCTTCCCGCAGAGGTTTTCGCACACATCACCGATGAATTATACGAAAGCAAGATAGTTTACCGTACCAAGGAATACGGCGACAAGGTCCGTACCTTCTGTATGAATCCGCGCGGCGCTGTGGTTAACGAAAACACGAACGGTATTATCACCGTTAACGGTCACAGCTACGAGGACAAAGAAAAGCAGACGGTAAACACGAATTTCGCGTTGCTTGTAGCAAAGCATTTTTCTGAGCCGTTTAAGGATTCAAACGGATACGGAGAATCTATTGCAAGGCTTTCCAATATGCTCGGCGGCGGTGTTATCGTTCAACGCTTCGGCGACCTGACAAGAGGACGCCGTTCTACCCCGAGTCGCATCAACGAAGCGTTTATCACTCCCACGCTTAAGGCAACTCCCGGTGATCTGAGCCTTGTGCTCCCCAAGCGCATACTCGACGGAATTATCGAGATGATATACGCGCTCGATAAGGTTGCTCCCGGTACCGCAAACGATGATACGTTACTTTACGGCGTAGAGGTTAAATTCTACAACATGGAGGTTGACGTCGACGAGAATCTCGAATCCTGCTTACGCGGATTATACGTTATCGGCGACGGCAGCGGCATTACCCATTCCCTCTCGCACGCATCTGCAAGCGGTGTTTACGTTGCGAGAAAAATCGCATCGAAATAATTATACACAAGAGCAAGGAAAGCCTCGCTCTTTTTTGATCGATTTAAGTCGCAATATTTTGGCTAAATTGACATAATTACATTGACAATATATGAACAATTTGTTATATTTAATATGATAGAGGCGGTTTATATCGATTTTTATCGAAATGGCCGCTTTATCGAAAAACAAAATACGTCTGAATGAGAGGAAACCAACCAATGAAGCTTATCTACGGTGTCAAAGACAAACCCAAGTTCGGTCAATTACTCATTTTTGCATTCCAGCAGGTTTTGGCAATACTTGCCGCAACCATCGCTGTTCCCGCAATCGTCGGTAACGGTATGTCCGCATCTGCCGCTTTATTCGGCGCAGGTGTAGGTACACTTGTTTACCAGCTCTTCACCAAGTTCCGCAGTCCCGTATTCCTCGGCTCTTCGTTTGCATTTATCAGCTCGATGGTTGCGGCATTCGCAGGTGCTGTTTCGGCATCCGCAGGCTATGCAGGCATCATCATCGGTGCAGTATTTGCAGGTCTTGTATACGTGGTTATCGCGCTTGTTATTAAGCTTGCAGGCGTTAAGTGGATAGACAAGCTTATGCCTCCCGTTGTTATCGGCCCGACCGTTGCACTTATCGGTCTTTCCCTTGCAGGCGCGGCTATAAAGGACGTATTTTCCTACGGACCTCAGGACGCAAACGGCGCGTTTATTATGTCGGCTAACGCTTGGGCTTCCTTCGTATGCGCAATCGTTACCCTGCTTGTCGTAATTATCGTTTCCGTATACGGCAAGAAGCTCACCAAGCTCATCCCCTTTATTATCGGTATCCTTGCAGGCTACGGTGTAGCCGCTATATTCACGGTTTGCGGTATCAACGTCATCGATTTCTCGTTGTTTGAAAATATGAAGATCGTTGCAGTTCCCGAATTCACCTTTATCGAAGCGATCAAGGGCGTAAAGGAAATAGACGGCGCATATTTTGCAAGCATCGCAGTTGCTTACGTGCCCGTTGCATTCGTTGTATTTGCAGAGCACATCGCTGACCACAAGAACCTCTCCTCGATCATCGAATCCGAGCTTTTGGAGGATCCGGGTCTTCACAGAACCCTTCTCGGCGATGGCGTAGGCTCGATCGCAGGCGCATTCTTCGGCGGCTGTCCCAACACCACCTACGGCGAATCGGTCGGCTGTGTTGCTATTACCAAGAACGCATCGGTCATCACAATTACCGTTGCCGCTGTAATGAGCATTATTATCTCCTTCTTCGGTCCCTTCGTTGCATTCCTTGATTCTATCCCCGGCTGTGTTATGGGCGGCGTTTGCATTACGCTTTACGGCTTTATCGCAGTTTCCGGCTTAAAGATGATCCAGAAGGTCGATCTCAACCAGAACAAGAATTTATTTGTTGTTGCCGCTATCCTTATCCCCGGTATCGGCGGTATGGCTATGGCTATCGGCAAGGTAACCCTTACCGCTATCGCGTGTGCACTTATACTCGGTATCTTAGTAAACCTCCTTGTTTCCAAGGCAAAGGACGGCGATGAATAAAATGAAAAACGTTATTATTATAGATCACCCTCTTATCCAGCACAAAACTACGATATTAAGACAGATCTCTACCTCCAACAAGGAGTTCCGTGAATCTGTTGAAGAGATCACCATGCTTATGTGCTACGAGGCGTTACGCGATCTTCCCTTGGAGGAAATCGACATCGAAACCCCCATACAGAAGACCAGACAGAAGGTATTGAAGGGCAAAAAGCTCGCAATCGTACCTATTCTTCGTGCAGGTCTCGGTATGGTAAGCGGTATGCTTTCGCTTGTTCCCTCGGCAAAGGTCGGACACATCGGTATGTACCGCGATGAAGAAACGCTTCTTCCTCACGAATATTACTGCAAGCTTCCTCCCGATATAAACGAAAGACTTATCGTTGTCGTTGACCCTATGCTCGCAACAGGCGGCTCGGCATGCGACGCTATCTCGCAGATAAAATCCTACGGCGGAAACCATATCAAGTTTCTCTGCCTTATCGCCGCTCCCGAGGGCATAGAGGCATTGAACAAAGCGCATCCCGACGTTGAGATATACTGCGCTAACGTTGACGAATGCTTGAACGAGCACGGATACATCGTTCCCGGCTTGGGCGACGCAGGCGACAGAATCTTTGGCACGAAATAAAAAATCAAGGAGCTTTGCAGATCAGATTTGCACAAGCTCCTTTGTTTTTACAATTTATTAATGTATTTTAATTTCATTCGGATATAATATTATTAAGCAAAGAAAGGAATTAATTATTATGTCTATACTTCACGTAAACAATGAAAATTTTGAGCAGGTAAAGAACAGCAGCAAGACCGTTCTTTTGGACTTTTTTGCAGATTGGTGCGGTCCCTGCCGTATGGTTGCGCCCATTATTGAAGAGATCGCCAATGAAAACCCTCAATATCTTATCTGCAAGATAAACGTTGACGATTGCCCCGAGCTTGCCAACGAGTTCGGAATTTCGAGCATCCCTACGCTTATCGTTTTGAAGGACGGAAAGATAGCGAATCAGGCTGTAGGCGTAAGACCTAAGGAATTTATCGTTTCGATGCTCGGATAGGAGTCTATTATGGACAACGTATACAATATAATTATTATCGGCGGCGGTCCTGCGGGATATTCTGCCGCGCTTTACTCGGCTCGTGCAGGACTTGATACTCTGATCATAGAAAAGATGTCGGCGGGCGGTCAAATGGCATTGACGGGCGACATAGAAAACTACCCCGGGTTTGAAGACGGGATAGACGGATTTACGCTCGGTATGAAAATGCAAAAGAGCGCAACCCGTTTCGGTGCAAAGACCGAATATGGCGAAGTGACCGACCTTATACTTGACGGTGATATTAAAAAAGTCATCACAAGCGCGGGCGAGCGTTACGCAAAGGCGGTAATTATCGCTACGGGTGCCAATCCGCGCGAATTGGGTATAGAGGGTGAAGCGGCGTTCACGGGGCGTGGTATACACTACTGCGCACATTGCGACGGCAGGTTTTACAAGGATAAGACCGTTATAGTCGTCGGCGGAGGCAATTCCGCGGCAGAGGACGCCTTACATTTATCGAAGCTCGCAAAGAAGGTATATCTCGTTCACCGCAGGGACGAATTGCGTGCCGACAGAATATACAAAAACCGTTTGGCAGACGCAGGGAACATCGAATTTATATGGAACAGCGAGGTGATTTCGATTATTGCCGAGCTCAAGCTTACGGGTGCCTTGATAAGAGATCTGCAAAGCGGAGAGGAATCAAGCATCGATTGCGACGGGATATTCGTAAGCATAGGCAGAGTTCCCGCAACAAGCTTTTTGGACGGCAAGCTGTTGCTTGACAAAAACGGTTACATCATCGCTGACGAATCGACAAAAACGAGTATCGACGGAGTATATGCCGCGGGCGACGTACGCACGAAATCGCTTCGTCAGGTAGTAACGGCGGTGGCAGACGGTGCTGTTGCGGTTAATTCCGCAAGTGAATATTTGGGATAAAGTTATTTTAAAAAGGGAACTTTTTGCAAAAAGTTCCCTCAGACCGAAGACAAACTCGTTCTTTACGTCCTTGAATGTTTAGAATAAAAAATATGCTTCCAATTAAAACGGGAAGCATATTTTCTTTTTTTTATAAGGTGTTTAATTTTTATTGTATTTTCAAGGACTTTCACGAAAAACTCGACTGTCGTAGTTATCTACGCCGACGCTCGCTTTTCGCGAAAAATAACTTCGTTTCTCTCAGTCTGTTCAGCTTGCAGACATAGTCTGCAAGCTGAGGGAACTTTTTGCAAAAAGTTCCCTTTAAAACTCTCAAAAATCTTTATTATTGAAAAATATAAACATTTTTCGTGAAAGCATTGATCACGCGCTTTAATACTCTGAATATACAACGCTTTTGAACATTTTCAAACGATTCATTAATCCCGCCTAATAAGGCAATCTTATAAATCCTTTTTCAGAATCGAGCACCCATTTGCCGTTTTCCTCGCGGATAAGAACGTATTCCCTATATTCGAATTCAAAATGCTCGTCGGTAAGCTCGCTTTCGTGAAGACGCTTATCTACCTCGTCCTTGAAAATACGTACGGTTGCTGTATAAACGATCTTATCCTCGCTTGCGGATTTTATCTCGTATTCGGTCGAATAGTACCACGGATTTGCACCTCTTGCGCCGTCGATAGTATATAGCTTATCCTCATATTCAAAATAATATCCGCGTCCGAACATATGCGCCGCAACGTCTTCGGAAAAATATTTACGTGCTTCGGCAACAAAGCTTTCGTAATCGGGGTAGCGTTCATCAGCAACTTCGTAAATATAAGTGATCTTACATTCAATCTCGGTATCCCAAAAGGTCCTGCTATCTCCCGTTCCGAGCAGGTCGGGCAAGCCGTCAAAATAGTTGTAAAAATCGAAAGCGGGCGTGAACAGAATATTTTGCATATCCTCTTGCGACATATTTAAAAGCTCTTCGTAAGTAAATTCCCTGCCGCCCTCTACGGAACGCACGTACGATTCGTTTGCACGCTCGACCATCGTAGGCAAATCGGGTATGGACTCGGGAGCGTTCGACTCCGAATCGGGCGCAGACTCCAAATCGGGCGCAGACTCCAAATCGGGTGTAGACGGCGCGACGGAGCTTGTATCGGTATTACCGTTTTCGCTTTGCGCATCGGCAGTATCCTGCGACGGTGCCGTGCTATACTGCGGATTGTTCGGTTTTGCTTCGTTACCGCACGCGGCAAGGGCAAGCGCGCACATAAGCATTGAAAGCAATAAAGCAATAAGCCTTTTCATAATATATCTCCTTTCGGTTTTTATACTTTCACCTATATAGACGTAAAACACACCCATTTTGTCACATTTTTTAGAATAATTTAATTAATTTTCCCGAAAAAAGTTTTTCGGGGATTTAGAGGAGCACTGTTAACAGTGCTCCTCAGTTTGCAGACAAAGTCTGCAAACTGAACAGACCGAGAGAAACGAAGTTATTTTTCACGAAAAGCGAGCGTCGGCGTAGATGACTACGGCAGTCGAGCTTTTCGTGAAAGTCCTTGAATATACAATAAAAATCAGATACCTTATAAAAAACATGCTTCCCGTTTTAGTTGAGAAGCATTTTTTCTTATAATTTTCATTCAAGGACGTAAAGAACGAGTTTATCTTCGGTCTGAGGGGTGCTTTTTGAAAAAAGCACCCCTTTTATTTCTTTATGAAATCTTTCTGTCATACAGCAACGCGGCGAAGAGGACGACGAGGACCGAGCCTGCATTGTGGACGAGCGCGCCCGTTGTGGGATTGAGCAAGCCGAGCACCGAGAGTGCCACGGCGAGTATGTTTATAACCATTGAAAGCGTTATGCTGATCTTTATCGTAGTAAGCGTCGAGCGCGAAAGCCTTTTAAGGTACGGAAGTTTGGAAATATCGTCGCTCATCAGCGCGATATCTGCCGCATCGACCGCGATATCGCTTCCCATACTGCCCATAGCGACTCCGACGGTTGCCGTTTTGAGCGCAGGCGCATCATTTACGCCGTCGCCGACCATACAAACCGATCTGCCGCTTTCGCAAAGTTCGGAGATACGCTCTACCTTTTGCTCGGGCAGCAGCTCCGAAAATACGCTTTCCACCCCTGCAATACGCGCAAAGTGGTCGGCGGTTCTTTTATTATCACCCGTAAGCAAAACCGCGCTTACGTTCATTTTATAAAGCTCGGATACGATGCGCTTTGATTCGGGACGCAACACGTCGGAAAGCGCAACCAAGCCTATGCACGCGCCGTCACGTGCGACGATGACCGACGCCTTGCCTGCGCTTTGCAGTTTTTCAAGCGTGTCCTTTACTGTTTCGGGCATATCGATTCCGTTATCGGACAGATATTTTTTGTTGCCGCATATAACGTAGGCCCCCTTGATCTTCGCCCTGATGCCCTTACCTGCATCCATAGTAAATTCTTCCGATTCATCAATCCTTACGCCTTTATTTCTTGCATAATCGACGATCGCCTTGCCGAGCGGATGCTCGCTTTTCGATTCTGCCGAGGCGGTAAGGCTTAAAAGCGTTTCCTCGTTCACATTTGATAACGGTATAATATCGCACACGTCCAATTTACCGTAGGTAAGCGTACCCGTTTTATCGAACGCTATCGTATCTACCCTACCCATTTTTTCGAGTGCTTCGCCCGATTTGATTATCACGCCATGCTTGGTTGCCTGACCTATAGCCGCCATTATTGCGGTGGGTGTGGCAAGCACGAGCGCGCAGGGGCAGAACACAACGAGAACGGTTACGGCACGCGTGATATCATACGTGACGAAATAGGTGATCACCGCGATCAGCAGCGCCAACGGTACGAGCCAGCTTGCCGCCTTATCGGCAACCCTTGCCATAGGTGCTTTTTTATCCTCCGCCTCACGTACCATACGTATAAGCCTTTGAAGCGAGCTGTCCTCGCCGACCTTGGTGGCTTTTATATCGATCGCGCCGAAGCGATTTACCGTACCGCAATAAACGTTATCGCCGACAGCTTTATCCACAGGGAGCGATTCACCCGTAAGCACCGATTGGTCGACAGAGCTTACTCCCGATATTACCTCACCGTCAACAGCTATCGCTTCACCGGGGAGCACGCGCACGATATCGCCGACGCGTATGCTTTCGGCAGGTACGTTTTTTTCGGTTCCGTTTTCGATAAGTCTGCCCATTGTCGGCGCGAGGCTTATAAGCTTCTTCAAGCCCTTCTTTGCGCGGTCGGTAGTCAGATCCTCGAGTATTTCGCCGATCGCCATTATAAACGCAACCTCGCCTGCGGCAAACAGGTCGTCTATCGCTATTGCGGCTATCATCGCAACAGTTATGAGCAAAGCCGACGATATTTTTGATATTCCCTTATTATTGACAAGCTTACGCAACGCATTATGCATAAGCGGCAGACCGCTTATTATAACCGTTATCCAAGCGGGGTCGACGAATATTTCGGTCCCCGTTTTCGAAAGCACGAAGCTCGTCACCAAAAATACTCCGCCTATAAGCGTTGCCGGAACGCTTGACAGCAGTCCGATCAATCTTTTAACCATAATTATCCCTCTCGATCGTTGACATTGTTTTATTTACAATGTATAATATGTATGTTACGAAACAATATGTTCTGTTTCTGATAACAGTATACGAAACGCAAACAGGATTTTCAACAGGCAAAAATCCAAACGTGTTCGTTACGGAACATTTTTTGATATTTGTTCGGGAGTGCATTATGGACAGACGGCAAAAAAAGACGCGCGATGCTATATTCAAGGCGTTCACTACGCTTTTATCCGAAAAAAACTACAATCAGATATCGGTGCAGGACATTATCGACGAGGCAGACGTCGGAAGAACCACATTCTATTCGCATTTCGAAACGAAGGATTATCTTTTAAAGGACCTTTGCGAAGAGCTGTTCGGACACATCATCGACACGGCGATGGGGCTTCCTCATGAGCATTACCATTACAACTGCGAATGCAAGACCGATTCGGTATTTTTGCATCTTTTAAAGCATTTACAGGAAAACGACCTGAACATCCTTGCTCTGCTTTCCTCGCAGAACAACGAAATATTTCTGCGGTATTTTAAAAGCAACTTGAAGCGTCTTATCCTTACGCAATACGCGGATACGGGAGCACTTAAAAGCTCATCGCTCCCGACGGATTATATCGTAAACCACATTTCCTCATCGTTCGTTGAAACGGCGGAGTGGTGGATATCACGCAGAATGAAGGAAACGCCCGAGCAGATAACCGAGTATTTCCTATCGGTCATCGAGCCGTTATTGAAATAAAGAAAACAGACGCAATCGTTGTTGGGCGATGCACCACAGTGAGAAAACGGTTTTGCGCTGACGCTTTGCCCTGTAACTTAGTCAAAAAACCTTGAAATACGCCGCGGTATTCCTTCGTTTTTCGCCGTCGTTACAGAACAAACCGTATACACGCAAAACTGCTATGCACCTTAAAACCGGATAGTTTTGTCGCAAGACAAAGAAGAAATCCGCGATAATACGAGCGTATATCGCGGATTTTTGATG
>JAZNWF010000030.1:0-1931 GCA_045593165.1 Eubacteriales bacterium | reverse complement strand
TTTCCGTTTTCGTTATAAAAGTATTCGGTTTTGTTATACGCCCTTCCGTTAGGATGATATTGGATGCAAATCAATTCATTTCCGTTTTCGTCATATTCGTATTCAGCTCTGTTATATTCGTTTCCGTCCGCGTCATACGAGACCAAAAGCGTTCTGTTGCCTTTCTCGTCATATTCGAATTTGGCAGATTCGCGTATATGCCCATCTTGCGATACCGTATAAATTTTATTGCCGTTTTCGTCGTATTCGCACTCGTATTTGTGCCCGATACTTCCGTCCGCATCATAATAAACATCAAGCGTTTGGTTGCCGTTTTTATCATATTCGAATTCGCTTCTGCCGACTATATTTCCATCCTCGTCATAAACGACCTTAAGCGTTAAGTTGCCGTTTTCGTCGAAGGTATATTCATATTCGTTTTTACTCCTTGCGTTCCCCTCTGCGTCGTACCAAACATAACGTGTTGCATTGCCGTTTTCATCGTAATCGTATTCACGTTCGGTTTTATCCTCTACGTTCCCATCCGCGTCATATATCGTAGTGATGCTTTTTTTATAAACAAGCGTGAAATCTTTAAGCAATTCCTTTGCATCTTTAAAGCTTCCGCAAGCCTTTAAATTGCTGTACGCCTCGTAATAATCGCCCTTTTCGATCATCAACAGCGCATCGTCATAAAGCTCTTGCTTGCTTTTTTGGGGCTCTGAATTGACCGCGGAAGAATCGTCAGCGGATTCACCAACGGATTCATCGGCAGCTTCGTCGACAGAAGTGCCGATAGCAGAACTGTCGGTGTCTTCTAAAGTACATCCGCAAAGAGCCAAGGAAACCAGAGTCGCAATAATCAATAACATTGCAAGTAAACGTTTTTTCATAAGACTCCCCTTTTCTATCGTGTATTTGTATAAATATTATACTTTATATGAGGCACTTTGTCAAGCACACGCACAGCTCTCCCCTTATCCTTGACAATTAACGCGCGGCGTATTATACTGAAAGCAGAAAACCGAGGTAAAATGCTAAAGTACACAAAAAACTCTCGCGTATAATAAGTAAATAATATTAACGGAGGTTCATTATGAAACGATCTTTGGTTCTGTTTTTAGCGTTTACGATGTGCATTTTCTCATTTTTCGGTTGCGAGCAGCATTCGGGCTCAAGCGACCGCGGCGAAGACGACGGCGGTAACAAAAACACTTCCTCCGATTTCTTCGGCAACGGAAATTCGGACACAGGTGACAAAAGCAACGGAGGCTCCGCATATCCGTTCGATATCCTTGAAGGTCTTCCCTACACGATCACCTGCATAGACAAATACACCCAATCCCCCGTCGAGTACGATTTTACCGACAACGGCAGGCTGAACGACGGGCTTTACCGAAGCGTATCGGAGCTCGAAAACGAAACCGGCGATGATATGCGCGTGGATTTCGAGGGCACGAGCCAATATAATTTCGTTATCACGTTCGAAGCGGACGGCACGCGTGACGCTTGCCGCCTTATCGCACATAACTGCGATTTTACGTTCTCGTTTTTAAAGATTGAGGTCGGAACCGATATCGACGATCTGACCGAGCTTGAATTTGAGGAAGATTTCGAAATCACCGCGAATATGCACGCCGACAATTATGCAGATTTCGAGGTCGCTAACGTAAATATCTTCCGTATAACGATAACCACCGGCTCGAGCAGCACCACTGCCTTTGACGAGCTTTCTCTGCTTGGAGTTTCCGGCATATATGAGGACTCACAACCCGAAAGCTCTGACGCCCAATCGAGCGAGCTTCCCGACGGCGACCGCGATCCGCTTCTTATCGGAACTTGGGGCGGAAATGACCCCGAGATAATCGAAAAAGGCGGAACCGATTACAGAGTCATCATTACCTTCAAATCCGACGGCACGGGAATATATCAGCAGGCAGGAGCGGAATTGC
>JAZNWF010000029.1:0-48676 GCA_045593165.1 Eubacteriales bacterium | reverse complement strand
GCCGAGCAAGGAGCATCGGAAGTCGGCGAAAGCCGCCGCGCGATGTGACTATGCGAACGGTGAGGGCCGCGCGAGGTTCAAATCCTCTCACTCCGACCAAAAAGAAACGACAATTTTCGACAGAAGATTGTCGTTTCTTTTTGTTCTCTTAACTTTTCTCTTTTCGTTCTTCATTCTTCTCTCAAATTGTCGTTTCCAGAGAAAAGATAAGAGAGAAGAGATAAAAGAAAAGGTAGCTTTGCAAAGCAAAGCGTTGAATTAAAGAATCAATTATGACACGAACACGGGACCAAGGGGGAACAAGGCAAAAACGATTCGGGGAATCGTTTTTACCGCCGTGAGCACCGCCGAGCAAGGAGCATCGGAAGTCGGCGAAAGCCGCCGCGCGATGTGACTATGCGAACGGTGAGGGCCGCGCGAGGTTCAAATCCTCTCACTCCGACCAAAAAGAAACGACAATTTTCAACAGAAGATTGTTGTTTCTTTTTGTTCTCTTAACTTTTCTCTTTTCGTTCTTCATTTTTCTCTCAAATTGTCGTTTCCGGAGAAAAGATAAGAGAGAAGAGATAAAAGAAAAAGTAGCTTTGCAAAGCAAAGCGTTGAATTAAAGAATTAATTATGTCACGAACAATGAACGAAGTGAATTTTTGGGGTGGATGAAGACGGGCAAATCCTCACTCCGACCAAAATCAAAAAGCACCCTATTGGGTGCTTTTCGCTTTTGGCATATACTACACATTTTGATACAATGCAACGCAAGACGGTGGAGCGTTGCATTTTTGCGAAAAATGAGGGCTTGCGTTACATTTGTCAAACGGCGTGCTTTTTGTTCTTGACAGCTTTTACAACAGCGGTTATGAGCGTTGCAACAATGCTAATGCTAGCGCACAAGAGCGTTATAAACATGCCCAAAACCGGTGTCATGGAATCGTTGCTGACATTGTGATAATACAGATATGTGGAAGCATAGCCGGCGCAAATGATACAAATAAGCATAAATGCTTGATAAAGAATAAATGGAACTACTTTTTGACAATTTCTGTAGTTTAAAGCTGTCAGGCCAGCAAGGATCGGTAAAAAAAGAAATACATTATCCATCCCACCCATAGTAAAGAAAAGGACATCCAAGCCAAAAGGAAGTGCATTGATCAGCAGTAACAACATCCATTTATGTTTATTCCATATGTTTTTCATAGATTCTCTCCTTAAATTGTTTTTTATAATATATTACAGCATATTATAAAAACAAGCAATACCCATCAAAGAAAAAATACCTACCCTTGCTGATACCATTGTATCAAATAAGGGTAGGTATTATGGTGCGGCTGATGGGACTTTTTGTTCGCTTTAGCGCCTTGCCGCAAAACTCCGTTTTTCTCACGGCGCAACGCTCACAAACCCGTGGCGGTCAAAATGTGTCCCCGACACATTTCGCCTCGCCCTTCAAGTCCCCTCAAAACAGAAAAGACACCATAAAGGTGTCTTTTTTCTGGTGCGGCTGATGGGACTTGAACCCATACGGTTGCCCACACGCCCCTCAAACGTGCGCGTCTGCCAGTTCCGCCACAGCCGCATATTCGGTTTTTGCGTTTTGATTTCAGAGGGATTCGCTCAAAGCGCAAAGACTATTATACACGAATATTTATTTTTGTCAACCCCTTTTTTATAAAAAACGCATTTTTTTGGTTTCTGATGGAGAAATGCATAAAATACGGTTTTTAATAGGTTTTATATATCAAAAAATACCGTTTCATCGTCCGGCAGAGCCTTGGGTAACGGAGCGAGCTTCAAAAGGTCAAGCGCGAATTTTTTACAGCTTCCGCTTTGCTTCACAGCACCGTTGATACGGCAAATGCATATTTCGCTTTCGCGTATAACCACCGCGTTTTCACAATATGCGCAGATATGCTCTATATCTTCATTCTTGCGTTTCATCAAATGTCATCCTTTTTCGCGGTTTTTCCGCTTTTTTATAATAATACTCTTAATAATGAGATTTGTCAACCGAAAATAACTGTCAATGCCGTCATTAACGCTCCGGATATGATTTTGCCCATCAAAAACGGACGTATCGAAAGCCTGCTCGCGATAACGCTTCTTACCTGAAGCATTACCGAAAGTCCCGTAAAGCCTATCGAAAAAGCAATCAAGGGAAGCGCGTATATACCCGTTTTGGATGCACTCGCACAGCCTGATGAAAATTCGAGAACCGATTTTACAAACGCGTCGAGCGGGGGCTGTATATCAAACAGATGAGTTATTGCGTTTCCGCATACCATAAAAAACATTACGCAGGCGCAAAGGCTTATCATCGTAAACGCACTGTCGGAGATCGCTTCGCGTAATCCCGCTTTTGTTGCTTTTACGCTTTTCGGCTTTTCAAGCCTGCTTCTGCCGAATACTATAAATTTCATCACCACCGCCGTTATTACAGTGGAAATCAACTGAAAGGCAAGCAACCTCAATCCGATCTTCACATCCCCTAAAAGCTCGCTTCCCACAAAGCCCACCACGAACGAAACGCTTGCGTTGTTTGTAAACGAGCACAAATATTCTGCGTGCTTTTTCGATATTCGCCCCGTTTCATAAAGCGATAACGCATTTTTCGCCCCCACGGGAGCACCGCAAAGCGTTCCCGCAACGAGTGTTACCGCCTCGTATCCAATTTTTTTTGTAAGGCGGTCGGTAATAGGAAGCGTTATTGCGATTTTTGATAACACCATATAAATAAAAAGCGAGGGGATAAGCGTTTTTGCGCAGAACACAATAGCGTCGCGCGTGGGTATGGTCGCGTCCTTCGGGAACAAAAGCAGATAAAAGAATAAAAATATCACCGCAAGGTCTGCGCAAACAGAAAACGTTTTGCGTGCTTTCATAAAATCACTCCGAAAAGAGTATATTTAAGCGGTGAATTGATTTATGAAACAGATTTCGGAATTGTTCAAATTCGAATCCCCTGTTTTTGTGGAAATACGCGGCAGGGAAACGGTGCTCGCGGAGGGGTATTGCAAAATAGAAAGCTATTCCGACACGCGAATCGTGCTTTCTTCAATCGAAAATACCTTTTCGGTAAAGGGTGGCGGTCTTACGCTAAAGCATTTAAGCTCGGGCAGGATCGCGGTCGAGGGGAGGATAGACGGGATTGAGTTTATTTAATATAAAGCATCTGTTTTTCGGCGAATACGTTTTCGAGGCCGATATAAAAGGCTTTCCCCGTCTTGCAAACCTGCTTGCCGAAAGGCGTCTGTATTTTTGGGGGAATACGACCGTTGACGAAAGGGTGCGCTTCCATTCCTCGCTTTTTTCCGCCGAGCAGATAACTGCGGCGGCAAGGGAAACTGCTACTCCGTTGCGCATTATTCAAAAGCGCGGTCTGCCGTTTTTGTTCTCGAAATACCGCAAACGCTACGGGTTGCTCTTCGGGCTTGCGCTCGGTGTGTTTTTGTTCTTCTTTTCTCAGCTGTTCGTCTGGAGAATAAGCATTAACGGGAATACCTCGGTTTACGATTACGAAATCGAACGTGCGCTAAACGACTGCGGTATAAGCGTGGGGTGCTTTATCCCCGAAATAAACGTCGCGGCAAAATCGAACGAGCTGCTTATAAATTGCAAAGCCTTGTCATCTGCCGCGATAAGCATAAACGGTACGCACTTAAGCGTTTCGGTGTTGGAGCGCACAGACGCGCCAGAAATAGTTGATACAAGCGGATTTTACAACGTTATTGCCGATTACGACGGCGTGATAATGGACGTCGATGCTGCCGAGGGCAGACCTGAGGTAAGCGAGGGAGACGTTGTATATAAGGGCGAGCTTCTTATAAATTGCTTTATCGAGGGCACGAACGGAAGCTTCCGTCCGACTCACGCACGAGGTCGTGTCTACGCCGCGGTGAATGAAAGGCTTGTTTCAAAAATTCCGCTTACGCGCGCGGCGAAGCGCTATACGGGCAACGTCGAAACTAAACGCGCTTACTATTTTTTGGGTTGGGAGATTCCTTCGTTTTCTTCCACAGAAACATCCTACGAATATTTTGACGCTGTGTCAAACGAGCGCATATTAAAGCTTTTCGGGTTTATAGAGCTTCCTATAAAGGAGTTTCGTGTTACGTATAGCGAGTATATTCCGTCGGAGGAGCATATCGACGTATCGCTTGCCGAAATTTTTGCGCGTGAGGAGATTGCCGACGATCTTGCGGAAATCGGTTGTGAGGTGCTTTCCTGCGAAACGAAATTCACCGTTGATGAAAAAAACGGCATCTGCGTGCTTGAAGCAGATGCCGTAATTAAGCGTGATATAGCCAAAGAGGTTCCGTTGGAAATAATCGGCTACAATATTTCCGAAAGGTTACCCAACGCACGTGAATAAATTTCCATTCCCGCAAACAGCTCGCGCTTCGAAATGTATTCGTCGCGCTGATGTGCGTTGCCGCGCTCGTCACCGAGGAAATTGCGCTCCTCGTAAATTCCCGAGCCGAACGCTACGGTGTTGGGAAGCCAACGTGCGTACGTGCCGCCGCCCATAGTGTAGGGCTTGCATTCATATCCGAGCACGCTTTCGCATGCGTTTGTGAGCGCCTTTATTTTATCATCGTCGGCAGAAACGAAATATCCTACCGATTCCGAGGTCACCCTTACCTTGCCGCCGTATGCCTTGACGGTGCTTTCGATAATGGATTTTACCTCGTCGCCCGTGTTTTCGGGAAGATGACGGATGTTGTAGGATTGGATAATTTTGTCCTTGTCGCCGTTTATGACGCCGCCTACGCAGGTCAGATAACCGAAGTCTGCATTTTCTGCGGCGATGCCGAGAGTTTTGCCCAAATATTCGCCCGTTGATTCGCGAATGAGGCCGAATTTTCCGTCGGCTTCAATTATGCCGTTCTCTATAAGATAGGAAACGAGCACGTTTATGGCATTTACGCCCGCTTCGGGCATGGCGGCGTGTGCCGATTTGCCCTTTGCTTCTATTTTTACACCGTCTTCGCATTTCGAAACGGTTACGTTATCGGTGCTTTTAAGCTCTTTATCGGTAACAACGACAGCATAAGCCGCGCCGGGTACTGCGTTTGATACCGTGCCGCCGCGAAGCTCTTTAATATTTTCGGGAAGACCGTCAAGCTCGACCTCTACGCCGAGAATGCTCTTTTCGCCGATACATACGGGAAATTCAGAATCGGGTGTAAAGGAAAACATCGGCGGCTTGCGTACAGTCACGAAATATTCAAGATCGCTGCTTCCGACTTCCTCGTCGCTACCCAATATAAGACGGATAGTAAAGGGAAGCTTGATGTCGTTTTCCTTGAAGAAGCGGATCGTATAAAGCGCTTGTATAAACGGACCCTTGTCATCGTGCGAGCCTCTGCCCAGCAAAAGACCGTCCTGCTCGGTAAGCGCGTAAGGCTCTACGCTCCAGCCGTCGCCGGCAGGGACTACGTCGAGGTGACATACTATGCCTACCTCTTTTTCGCTATCGCCGTAAAGAACGCTCATACAGTGATATTCGTGATTTTCTACGGTAAATCCGTACTTGGTTGCCAGCTCTGCGGCCTTGTCAAGCGCTTCTGCACAAGCCTTGCCATAGGGATATATGCCGTCCCTTTCGCCTGCAACAGAGGGAATCGCAAGGATCTGAGCAAGATCATCTATCGCCTGCCTTTGTATATCCTCGCGTGCAAAATATGCCTTTGCGGCTTCATTAATGCTCATTTTGTTCACCTATACCTTCGCGAAGCTTGTTAAGCGCATCACCGAATTGTTTTTCGGTTTCGCTCATCGAACGGTTCATTTCGTTCTGACGGATACGGAATTCCTCGGCGGCGGCAGAAAGCGACTCGCATCTTTTGCGAGTGTCGTCAATCATTTTAGTGGCCTCCTCCTCGGCGCGCGTACGGATAACACGCGCTTCGTTTTCACCGCTCTGACGTGCACGGGTAAGAATAAGCGTTGCTTCCTTTTCCGCATTTTTGATAATTTCTGCGGCACGCTTGTCGGCAACGACCATTTTTTCGCCGATTTCCGCGCAAAGCGCATCGTATTCCGCCTGCTTTGCCACAAGCTCTGCCTCGTGCTCCTTTGCGGTTTCTTCCGCAAGCGTACGCATTTCCGACAATTCGTTTGAAAGTCTTTCGTTTTCCGATTCGAGCGAATGTATCCTTTCGGACATTTCCTTTTCGTTTTCCGCATATGTATCGCTTAACGAAACGATAAATGCATCAACCTGCTCGGTATCATAGCCCTTTAATGATTTTTTGAAATAGGTTTCTGCCAAAACGACCACCCTATCCTTTCAAAAATATTGCAATATATACTCTTTGAATATATCACAACGCCGTTTGATTGTCAACAAAGCGCGGCTTGTTTTCATAATATCCGCTTGTTTTTATATAATGTAACATAGCTTTTATCTGCCTTGGAGGTGGTTAAAAATTATTACTGATTTAAAAAATATCGTGTGGGGCTTGCCAACGGTTGCGCTTTTGGCGGTAATGGGACTGTACTTTACGTTCAAAACGCGACTTTTTACGTATAAATCGGTAAAAAGAACCATAAAAAACATATTAGGCTCTCTTAAAAAAGAAAAAAGCATCGGCATCTCTCCGTTTGCCGCCGTTGCCACGGCTCTGGGCGGAACGGTGGGAATAGGAAGCATCGTAGGCGTCGGCTACGGAATACAGGTTGGCGGCGCGGGAAGCGTGTTCTGGATGTGGGTGTGCTCGTTTTTCGGTATGGGGCTCAAATATGCCGAGGTTAAAACAGCTTCAAGCCGAATCGGCGGAAACAAGCCGGGCGGTGCGCATATTCGGTTAAATGGCTTGGGGTATAGAAAGCTTGCCCTTGTGTTTTGCGTTCTGTGCATCTGTGCGTCGTTCGGCACGGGCAACCTTACTCAAACGGGCGCAATAACGTCGTTCCTTACCGAAAACGGTATATCGGGCATCGCATCTGCGGCGGTATGTGCTACGGTTATAGCGTTTGCGACGTTTGGCGGCAGACAGCGTATAGCATCGATAAATTCTTATTTGATACCGTCTGCATCTGCTGTTTATTTGATACTGTGCGCAGCCGTGCTTTTTTTAAACAGAGCAGGGATAGCAAATGCGTTTTCATCGATATTCCGCGAGGCGTTCGGATTTTCTGCGGTGACGGGCGGCTTTTCGGGGGCGTTGATAGCACACACGTTAAAGGAAGGATTTGCGCGGAGCATATTTTCAAACGAGGCGGGAATGGGCTCGTCGCCGTTAGCACACGCGAGCGCCGAATCGGATGATCCCGAGGTGCAGTCCTCGTGGGGAATTTTCGAGATATTTTTCGATACCTTCGTAATTTCTACGCTTACCGCTTTGTGTCTGCTTTCGGGCGGGTACTCCGACCCATCTTATATGTTTGGGCTTTGCTTTGGCGGTATCGGCAAATGGATATTCGGTGCGTTACTTGCCGTGTTTGCCTTCGCATCGGTAATAAGCTGGTGCTATTACGCCGAGTGCTGTATTTCGTTTGTGTCACCAAAAAGGAAAACGCTTTTGTACGCTTATCGGGTTTTCTTTTCGCTTTGTGCGTTTTTGGGAATTGCCGTCACAGGCAATGCCGTTTGGGAGATATCGGATATTCTGAACGCGCTTATGATGTGTCCGAATCTGTTTTTGCTGTTTAAATGTCGAAAGGAAATCGGGAGGATAGCTAATTGATGTGGTATCATAAGGAATTAAAGACGCTTATAGGGGAATTGAGATCCGATAAGCAGGGGCTTTCGTCTGCGGAAGCGCAAAAAAGGCTCGAGAAAAACGGCAGAAACGAGCTTGTAGGAGCAAAGAAAAAGGGGTTTCTGCGTCGGTTTTCCGAGGCGCTTTGCGATAGAATGACCATAGTTTTACTTGTTGCGGCGGCAATATCGTTTGCTACGTCTTATATATCGGGAGAGGGCTTTGCCGACCCGATAATCATATTGATAATAGTGGTATTGAACGGCTTGATAGCCGTTATTCAGGAAAGCCGTGCCGAAAAGGCGCTCGAGGCGTTGAAGCGTATGACCTCTCCCGAAACGACGGTTCTGCGTGACGGAGTGAAAAAGCGCATACCGAGCGCAGAGCTTGTTACGGGCGACGTGTTTTTGCTTGAAAAGGGCGATATAGTTCCTTGCGATGCGCTGCTTATCGATTCCAATGAGCTTTTATTGGACGAGTCCGCAATTACGGGCGAATCGGTGGGCGTATATAAGGATCACCGTGCGGCCTCGAAAAAGGGAAGCCCAATGTCGGAATCGGCTAACGCTGTGTTCACGTCGTCCCACGTGATTTCGGGACGCGGAACGGCATTGGCAGTAAAAACGGGAATGGATACCTGTGTAGGCGAGATAGCGGGGATGATAAGCGGAAGCAACGAAAAAACACCGCTTCAAAAGCGTTTATCAAGATTAAGCGTTCTGCTCGGAAACATAACGATCGGCATATGTGCGATAATATTCGTTTTTTCTATGATAAAGGGAATGGATATCGGCGAAATGTTTATGACATCGGTATCGCTTTCTGTTGCGGCAATACCCGAGGGGTTACCTGCGATAGTTACGGTCGTTCTGTCGGCAGGCGTACAGACCTTAGCGCAAAAGAAAGCGGTGGTAAAGCGCTTACCTGCGGTTGAAACGCTGGGCTGTGCTCAGGTGATATGCTCGGACAAAACGGGTACGCTTACCTGCAATAAAATGACGGTTTCCGAAATCTACCGCGAAAGCGATGAGCTTTTGCGTGCATTCGCGCTGTGCAATAACGATTCCTCACCTACCGAGCTTGCATTGACCGATTATCTGGATAATGCGATAGCCGTACGGGCAAAATATCCGCGAGTGAAGGAAATTCCGTTTGATTCGGTAAAAAAATATATGGTAACGGTGAATAAGACCGAATCGGGCTATGCCGTTTATTTAAAGGGTGCGCCCGACGTAGTTGCGCGATTTTGTAAAGGAAGCGAAAACGAAATAAATGCGCACACTGCGGAAATGACGAAAAGGGCGTTGCGCGTTATGTGCTTTGCGACATGCGAAAGCGTGACCGTGCCCGACGACCTGATGTCGTTGGAATATCGGTTTATAGGATTGTGCGGTATATACGATCCGCCTCGGCCCGAGGCATTGGAGGCGGTCAGGGTCTGCCGTAAGGCAGGTATACGTCCGATTATGATAACCGGTGACCATCCAGATACCGCCCGCGCGATCGCTGTACAGCTTGGCATAACGGGTGAAAACGGCAGAGTATATACCGAAAAGGAGATATCCTCACTTTCCGACCGCGAGTTTTTAAATGCAGTGGAGTCCTGTAACGTTTTTGCGCGTGTTACACCGTCGTTCAAGCTTCGCATAGTATCCGCGCTTAAATCAAAGGGCTACGTGGTGGCTATGACAGGCGACGGAGTAAACGATGCACCTGCACTTAAAAGGGCGGACATCGGGTGTGCTATGGGAATAAGCGGTACGGAGGTAGCGAAGGAATCGGCGGATATGATACTCACCGACGATAATTTCTCTACCGTAGTTACGGCGGTAAAGGAGGGCAGGGGTATATATGAAAATATACGCCGTGCGGTTCATTTTCTGCTTTCCTGCAATATAGGCGAGCTGTTTACCGTGTTCTTTGCGATAATAGTATCCTTGCCGTCGCCGCTTTCCGCAATACAGCTTTTGTGGATAAATCTTACCACCGATTCGCTTCCCGCAATCTCGTTGGGTCTTGAAAAGGCTAGCCCGGATGTAATGCATCGCGATCCGATAAAGCCCGATTCGCCTCTGTTTTCGGGAACGCGTGTTGCAAGAATAATTTTCGAGGGTATACTTATAGGCACGCTTGCCGTTTCGGCGTTCGTTATAGGAAGCAATCTGCGAGGCTTTTTGGTAGGCAGAACGATGTGCTTTTTGGTGCTTGCGGCTTCTCAGCTTTTTCATTCATTCAATCTGCACAGCGAAAAAAGCGTATTTTCCCGCAAGGGTAATAAAAATCCGTTTGTATGGGTTTCGTTCATCTTCTGCTTGATACTCGAGTGCGCGGTTATTCTTGTGCCTGCCGCGGCAGAGCTTTTCGGCGTTGCTGCGCTTAGCATAAGCGAATGGGCAATTTGCTTTGCGCTTTCTGCCGTTCCGTTGGCGGTATGTGAAATTTACAAATCGTTAATAAAAAACACCTAATTTGTTCATATGCGTGCTATATCATCGCTTACGATAGGTGCTTTGAAAGTGCCGTATCGTAAGGGGGAATTTAAAATGACCGAAAAAAATATGTTTTACGTTAACGATGCAATAAAGCTTGCGGAAAACGAGATGATACGTACCCGCGGACGCTACAGCGTTCAGGACGGATGTCTTGCGTTTGACTGGACTAACAGCGGATTTGCATTTGCGTTCTCGGGCACGGGCTTTATTATCTCGCTCGGTGCTTATACCGCAGATATTCCCGCATACGTTAAAATAATTATCGACGGAAAGCAGAAGCAGAGATTTGCCGTTGTAAACGGAAGCGAAAAGCTTATAATCGAGGGTCTTTCCGATAAACGCCATCGCGTAGAGGTATTGAAGATAACCGAGGGCGAGGCGAAGGTGCTTTTCGATTCGATAATGCTTTTGGGCAACGGTGCGGCTTTGCGCAATCCTCCGTTCAACAGCCCCAGAAGAATAGAATTTATCGGCGACTCCATAACCTGCGGCTATGGTGTGCTCGGTACTATAAACGACCCGTCTTATGAAACCTATCAGCAGGACGGAACCAAAACCTACGCTTACCTTACCGCCGAAAAATGCGGTGCGGAAGCAAGAATGATAAGCATTTCTGGTAAGGGTATAGTTTGCAACTGCGAAGGTAACCGCGAGGACCTTAAAACCGGCGAGTATTATAATTATCTTACCCGTTTGGGTGGTATTTGCGAGGACGGCTGGATACCTGACGTCGTTGTTATTAATATCGGAACCAACGATTGCGGCGGACCTGCATCCGACGAGGAATTTACCGAGGCTGCAAAGGATCTGGTTGCAAAGGTACGTGCACGCTATAACGATGCACAGATAATCTGGGTATACGGTATGATGAGTCAGCTTTATGCCGAAACTCTGCGTAAGGCTATCCGCGAGATTTCCAAGACCGATGAAAAGGTTCATTTCATTTATCTTGAAACCATTTTCGGAAACGATGCCGAAACCGGTGCAAACGGACATCCGAACGTTCGCGCGAGCATTCGTGTTTCCAATATTCTTTATAAGAAGATCCGCTCGGTAACCGGTTGGAAAAACGCAGTCGTAATTCCCGACGAGGAATAAAGGGTAGTTATAATGGCTAAAAAGAAGGAAATCAAACCAATAAACAACGTCGTATGGGCTGTATTTGGTATAATCGCAGTGCTGTTAATGGTGACGCTCGTTTATTATATAGTAAAGCCGTCCGAAACCAAGGAAACCGATGAAAGCTACGTTGGCGAACAGAGCTTCGGTGAGGAATCGAGCGTTGCTCCTCCTACGTTTGAGGGCGAGGTAAAGGAAAATATGTCCGATGCAGACGTCGGCGACGTGGTTTTGTTCGGCAAGTATGAGCAAAACGGCAACAGCTCCGACGGAAGCGAGAGCATAGAATGGATAGTTCTCGAAAAGCAGGATGATAAATTGTTACTTATCAGCCTCTACTGCCTTGATGCCGTTCCGTATAACAACGAGCGTACCGACGTTGAATGGAATGCAAGCTCGTTAAGAAAATGGATGGCCGAGGAATTTGCTTCGTCTGCATTCAGCGAAGATGAGCAGGCGTCTGTTATTGAAACGACAAACGGCGATTCTGCCGATAAGCTGTTTATCCTGTCTGCCGATGAGGCACAGCAGTATTTTGAAAACGACGTAAAGCGTATTTCCGCTTCTACGGAATATGCGGAGGCCAACGGTATCACTAAAAACGGCGATTGCTGTATGTGGTGGCTTCGTGATAACGGAACGCTTGAAAACAGCGCGTCTTACGTGTATTTCGACGGTACTGTCCGTGAAAACGGATACGCGGTGGACTATGACAAGGTAGGCGTGCGTCCTGCTATGTGGGTCAGCGCAGACGCCGAAAAGGGCGAATAATAAGAAAAATATGCTTCTCAATTAAAACGGGAAGCATATTTTCTTTTTATAAGGTATTTAATTTTTATTGTATATTCAAGGACTTTCACGAAAAGCTCGACTGCTGTAGTTATCTACGTTGACGCTCGCTTTTCGTGAAAAACAACTTCGTTTCTCTCAGTCTGCCCGGTTTGCAGATATAGTCTGCAAACCGAAGTGATGCGGGATGCGCATCACTTTTTTATTTTTCCTTTTCCAATAAATCTGCGGCACGGAGCGATATTTCCTCTGCCGTTTCAAAATCCACCGCCTCGGCGATCAGTCGGAAGCGTCCCGATGCACAGGCGATAACGTTTACTCTGCCGTCGCCGAATTCAAACGCCGCGCATCTGCCGTATGCGTTTTTGTCGCGCAGACGAGAGATAACTGATGCCATTTTGTGTCTGTCGGCATAAACGGTATGGGTAGTTATAGAAAAGGGAGGCAGTCTGTCGAGCAGCTCGCCCAATGAAACGCCCTTCTTTTCGGCAAGTCCTGCCGCGGTCAGTGCTAAAAATACGCCGTCGCGCGGTAATCGTTCGCTTTCCGCAAGTGTTCTTTCCTCGGATTCGCTGTCGCCGTAAAATGCAACATCGATAGAATGTCGTTTTAATATCTGCTCGACCGCATTTGGCGTTTCCTTCGGTAAAAGTATACCGCTTTTTTCACCCTCTATACAGCATATCGCAAGCAACTGCCAATACGATACCTCGCGTCCGTCGGGAAGAATCGCGCTTGCGCGCTCACCGTCCTGCGATACGGTAAATACCGCGTCGCTTCCGTCTGTTTTTATACCGAATTCCTCGCATATTTCGGAAAGCAGACGGTTTGAATGTGATTTTGAAATGCCCATCTGCTTAGGAAGCGTTATTTCGGCTTTTATATTGCTCATATAACGTTTTATCAAAGCTCCGTGTGGAAGCAGGTAAACGCTTCCCGGCGCGTTTGATATCGTGACGGATTTCGACGAGAGCTTCATAAGAGCCTCGCGGGAAAACGGCATACCCGTGTGGGAATACAGCTTTATTTCGGTGTGGCTATCGTTTTCGGAAACGTGCGCCGTGACAGTTCCGTATTCGTTTGCGGTAAACGCCGCAAATGCCGCGCTTCCGCCCGAGATCACGGTGCATCCAACTCCCGTTTCCGAAACGCCGCAGGCAATCTCACACGCGTGCGGGAGAGTCATTCCGTTGCCCTCCGCAAAGGCGATTATCGGACCGTTTCCGCCAAGCATTCTGCCAAATCGCACGAAATATCCCTCGTCGGTGTCCTGAGCGATAATAGCGTCGTCATCGAGCCAAAGACTGCTCTTCGGTCGCTTGAAGTATTCAATGGGAGCTTCACCGGCAACCGTTTCGCCCGTGCTTATTATAGTACCGGGTGCGAGCACGGTGTTGTCGCGAAGCTCCGCGCCTGCGCCGATAACGCATCCCGAGGGAACTATGCAGTCGTTACCTATACACACGTTTTCCGCAACGATGCATCCGCGAAGTATGCTGTTTCCTATCGTGCAATTGTCAAGTATCACGCTTTGCTCGATTCTGGCCTCCGGATGGATCGATACGCGGTTGCCTATGCAGCTTTTGCCGCCCGATACCCACATGTTGCATCTGTGGTATTCACCTAAAGAGCCTATGTCAAACCAATGTCCCTTTGGCTCAAGTCCTGCTATCGCAAGACCGCTTCTCAGCATAGCGGGGAACAGATCGCGGGCAAAATCGCAAAATTTATCATCGGGAATCATTTCCGCCGCCTTTTTACTTATGAAATAAATTCCCGTGTTTATCTTGTCCGAAAGAGTGTCGCGTACCGACGGCTTTTCGCAGAAGCCGCATATTCGTCCCTTGTGCACACATACCGAGCCGAATTCGCTTGCGTCCTCGCATCGTGTAAGAAGCATCGCCGCATCGCATCCGCTTTGTAAAAATTCATCTCTCGCGGCCTTCAGATCGTAATCGAAAACAGCGTCGCCCGATATAACGAGAACACATTCCGCCAGCCTGCTTTTGATTTTCGAGATCGCGCCCGCGCTGCCCAAGGGCTTTTCCTCTCTGAAATATTCAAGCTTACCTCTTTCGTGCGTAAAGCCTTCGATTTTTTCGGGCAGATACATTGTTGTTACCGCCGTGCTCATAAATCCGTTGTCGCGCAGTCTTCTTACGTTTCGTGAAAATGCGCTTTCTCCCGAAATGGAAAGCATTGGCTTCGGAACAGCATCGGTCAACGGCGAAAGTCGTTTTCCAAATCCGCCTGCAAGGATGATAGAATCAAATTTTGAGTCTTCAGATACGTTCATAGATAACACCCGTCCTTCTTTTTGAATTATTATCGGCAGATGGACGGAAAATATACCTTTTGTAAGTTGACAAAGCGGAATTTATTGGGTATTATATTAGTATTATGAAGGATAATATTTTGCTTACGCTTGATATACAAAAGCTCCGACCTGTGTCGGATATAAAAAACGGCTGTGCTATTGCGATCGGCATCTTCGACGGTGTGCATTTGGGACACCGCGCTATGCTTCGCGCGCTTTCGGAGGAATCGGAACGATTGTCCGTGCCCGCGGCGGTGTTTACATTCAGCATCGGTGACAGCCCCAAAAACAGCACCAATCTGCTTGCGTGCGAGGAACGGAAGCGCGAATTGCTTTTTGCCGCAGGGGTGGATATTGTAATTACAGCACCGTTCAGCGCGATCAAAAATATGAAGGCGGCAGATTTCGTGACCGAGCTTATCGGCAAGGAATTTAATGCAAAAAGTATTATCTGCGGTTACGATTTTCGCTTCGGCGAAGACCGTGTCGGCGACGTTTCGCTTATAAAAAGTCTGCTTTCGTCAAACCAAGTAAGCGTAATTACGCCCGATGCCGTTTCCGTGGACGGAAAGCCCGTAAGCTCTACCGATATAAGAGCTAAAATAACCGAGGGAAACGTAAAAAAAGCGAATTCTTTGCTCGGGTATGAATTTTCCTTCACTGCGGAGGTCATACACGGTAAACGCTTGGGACGCGAGCTTGGATTTCCTACCTTGAATCAGAAATATCCAAAGGAATTGGTTCTGCCTCGCTTTGGTGTCTATGCGGTAAAATGCATTATAGACGGAATTTCTTACGGCGGTGTTGCTAACATAGGTGTAAAGCCTACGGTAGAAAGCAGAGAAGAGCCGATTTGCGAAACCTACGTTTTCGGATATAGCGGGGATTGCTACGGCAAGCGTTGCGAAATACGCCTTGTGGAATTCGTGCGTGAGGAAAAAAGGTTTTGCTCCTTGCTTGAGCTTAAGGAACAGGTCGATAGGGACAAGGCTGCTGCCCGGGAGATACTTCAAAAGGAGTGTGTTATTTAAATGAAAATAATGCGTAGGATCGCTTTTGCGCTCGCGCTTATTATAATTTCATCCGTTTTCTGTGGCGTTTTTGCTTCTGCGGAGGAATCCTCTGCCGATACGGTACAGACCGACCCGGGAATAACCTCGGGGAACGCTATCGTCGCATATTGCCTTGACGACGGACAATTTCTTTATTCCAACCGATTGGATGAACGCGTTGCACCTGCTTCGGTAACCGAGCTTGTTACCGCGATGGTATTTGTGGACGTGCTGAAGGAACGCCGTCAGAGCCTTTCCGACGTCACCGGTGTTACCTTCTCGCAGGACGCAAAGGATAATACTTATTACGGCTCGAACTCGCGAGTTCCGAGCTTTGGGCTTTCGGTAAACAGCACCTATTCCGCAAAGGATCTTATGGCGGCTACGCTTGCTGTCGGTGCAAACGACTGTGTTAATGCACTTGCGGATTTTTGCGGCAAGAATTATCTCGGCGGCGGAATTGCGGATTTCGTAGAGCTTATGAACGCAAAGGTTGCAGAGCTCGGGCTTACGAACACTCATTTTGTCAACGTTGACGGTAAAAACGACCCCGACCAGTACACTACTCCTCGCGAGGCGGCGTTGATCGCGGCGGCGTTTTATCAGTATAACGAGCTCGTGGAAATGTCGAATGCGTCGTCGTTCCGCTTCAATAACGGCGTTGATACTCACAGCCGTAACTGCTTGAAGAGCGCGATATTCGGTAACGGATATTTAAATGCAAACGCTATCGGTATTGCCGCAGGACAGCTTGACGTATACGGAAATTACAGCTTGCTTGCTGCCAGCCAGAAGGAAGGCCTTACTTATATTTACGTTGTAATGTGTGCAACGGGAAGAAGCGAGGAGGTCGTAGACGGCAAAAACTATTTCTATTACGGCGAGGGCAACGCTTATACCGATATGAATAAGCTTATCGGCTGGACCCGTGAATCGTTCAAGCTTTTGGATATCGCCAACGATGATTCTGTTGTCGGAGAGCTCCGCGTGAATTTGGGCAAGGAGGGCTACGTACTCGTCGTTCCGAGCGAAAAGCTCGAACGTCTGGTGCTCGATATACCCGATGCGAAGCTGGAAACAAGCGTTACCTACGATACGAGCATCGTATATAAAAAGGAATACAACGGCAAGGAATACGATACGGTAAACGCTCCGATAACCGCAGGACAGCGTGTTGGCACGGTTATTTATAAATACAACGGCGAGGAGATCGCACGTGTTGACGCTTTGGCAAAGGTAAGCGTCGCTGAGGATACCGTAAGGGCGACGATAGAAAACGTTGAGGACACTTTGTTCGGCTCGGTTATGATGACTATCCTTTACGTGCTCGGCGGAATAATCGCGTTGTACGTTATCATAGTTATCGTTATGGCGATAGTAAGGATAGTAAACAAGGTTCGCCCTAACGAAAAAAACAAGAAAAAGCCGGAAATCAAAAACACAGCTGTAAAAAAAGAAAATAAAAACGAAAAAAAATCGAAGAAAATCAAAAGCCACGACAGTAATACCGATACCAAGGACTTCTCGTAATTGTGAACAAATTGTTAATTTACATTTTGGTATTGCAATTGTCGGTTCTGTGTGATAATATTTAGTTTAGTCGCCGAAATGCGCAAAACGTTCGGCATAGAATCTGAAAGGAATTAATAATATGATCTCGACTCTCGAATACATCATCGGCGCGATCCTCGCGGTTATCGCTGTAGCAGTTATTATTCTCATAGGTAAGCAGCAGGGCAAGCGTCAGGGCCTCGGCAATTCTATTGCAGGTCAGGGTGCATCCGAATCTTATCTTGCTAAGAACAAAATCGGCGGTAAGGATAAGTCCTACCAGAAGATCACCGTTATCGTTACTGTAGCTTTGGCTGTTCTCACTCTTGCACTCTACGTTATCGGTACCATTCCCGAATCCTCCGATAACACCAGCGGTGCTACCTCGACTACCTCTACTACTTCCACCACTTCTACCACTTCTACCACTTCCACCACTTCGACTACCTCGACCACTTCGACTACCTCGACTACCTCGACCACATCGAAATAAGTTGTAGAATAAACACGTATGACAAAAGCCGCCATATTGGCGGCTTTTCTTTGTTGACAAATATTGCGTTTTGGTATATCATAAAAGAAGTACAACAGAACGGATATAAAAAATGAACGAAAAGAAAAAATCGCTTATAAAGGAAATGCTGCGTTATTGTGTTGCGGGCGGAAGCGCATTTGTATGCGACCTGCTTACAAAAACGTTGTTTAATACATTTATATTGCCGGAAAGCATGGGAGAATTTTCCGTGTTCGGCTTTGTTAACGAATGGCGTGTAACTCTTGCCACCACAGCAGGATTTATAGTCGGTCTGATAGTTAATTATCTTATTTCTGTGTTTTTCGTTTTCACAAGCGAAAGCCAAAAGGAAAAGGGCAGAGGCATAAAGGCGTTTTTGGTATATCTCGCCGTGTCCTTGGTTGGCTTGCTCGTGAATATCGGGGTAACACAGTTAGGATGTAACCTGCTTTCGGTAGAGCAGGAAAACGTTGTTTTGTTTATGCTCGTCAGCTGTGTGGCTGCGGGAGTGGCGTTGATATGGAACTATATCGGACGTAAGGTGTTTATTTATAAGGGTGAATGAAAATGGCAAAAAATGTTATTGTTATCGGTGCAGGTCCCGCGGGTCTTACCGCGGCGTACGAGCTTGTTACCAAATCCAATGAATATAACGTAATAGTGCTTGAGGAAAGCGACGTATTCGGCGGTATTTCCAAAACCGTAAATTACAAGGGCAACCGCATGGATATGGGCGGTCACCGCTTCTTTTCCAAGATTCCCGAGGTAAATGAATGGTGGGAAAAGTTGCTTCCGATGCAGGGCGCGCCTTCTTATGACGATATAAAGCTCGAGCGTACTCCCACACTTGCCGAGGGCGGTCCCGACCCCGAATCCGAGGATCACGTAATGCTCAACCGCGGCAGAGTGTCGAGAATATATTTCAATCAGAAATTTTTCGATTATCCCATATCCTTAAAGTGGGAAACCTTTGTGAATATGGGGCTTTGGAACGATATACAGGTTGTTTTCAGCTACCTTGCATCCGTGGTTCACAAGCGCGAGGAAAAATCGCTTGAGGATTTTTATATCAACCGCTTCGGTAAAAAGCTTTATTCAATGTTTTTTGAGCGTTATACCGAAAATCTTTGGGGCAGACATCCCAGCGAAATCGACCCCGATTGGGGCGCACAGCGCGTAAAAGGTCTTTCTATCGTCGCGATCATCAAGGATATGCTCGGCAAAATTATACCCGGCAAAAAGAACCGCAAGGTGGAAACCTCGCTTATAGAGGAGTTTAAATATCCCAAATTGGGTCCCGGTCAGCTTTGGGAAATCGCCGCAGAGGAAATCGAAAAGCACGGCGGAAAAATTCTCAAGAACTGTAAGGTCGTTAAGCTTTGCAAGGACGAAAATGATATTATCACCTCGGTGGTTTTTGAAAACGACGGCAAGGAATATACGCTTGATGCCGATATCGTTTTGTCGTCTATGCCCGTAAAGGATCTCGTTTTGGGTATGAACGACGTTCCCGAAAGGGAAGTGAATATCGCAAAGGGGCTTCCTTACCGCGATTATATCACCTTGGGCGTGCTTGTTCCCAAGCTTGCGCTTAAAAACAAAACGAAGCGCAAAACCATTGCGAACATAATCCCCGATAACTGGGTATACGTTCACGACAGAAGCGTTACTATGGGACGCTTCCAGCTTTACAATAACTGGTCGCCTTATATGGTTAAGGATATTGAAAATACAGTTTGGATAGGTCTTGAATATTTCGTGACCGAGGGCGACGATTATTGGAATATGACCGAAGCTGAGTTTGCCGAAATGGCAATCAAGGAAATGGAAACGATAGGTCTTATCGAATCGACCGATTGCGTTATCGATTATCACGAGGAAAAGGTGAAGAAGGCATACCCTGCGTATTTCGATACCTATTCCGAAATAGATACCCTTGTTGCGTATCTTAACAAGATCGAAAATCTGTATTGCATCGGCAGAAACGGTCAGCACAGATATAATAACCTCGACCATTCGATGTGCACCTCGTTTGAGGCAGTGAAGAATATTCTTTCGGGCGAAAAGGATAAATCAAACGTCTGGAACGTAAATACCGAAAAGGAATACCACGAGGAAAAGAAGCAATAAATCAAAAGAGCGGTTCACAGCGAACCGCTCTTGCTTTTTATGATAGCACGATTGCCTTGTCCTTAACGGTGATTCGCAAAATGCCGTTATCGTCTTTTTTGACTGTAACGATATACTCGCAATATCTTCCGTCCTCAAGCGAGAGTATAACGTCTGCCTCTCCCTCCTTGGTGGGTTTTAGGATAAGCGTCTGGAAATGTGCGTTTTCGTTGGTTTCCTCGGTTTCGAGGTACACGTCAAAGCATTTCAAGCCGTCCTTTGAATATATCCATTTACCGTCTTTGTCGATATCGCAGGTCATATAAAAGCTTATCATGTCGCTGCCTTCGTTTTCATATACCGAATAACGAGCCTCGGTAACGACGTCGATTTCTTCACCGCAGGATGTAAGCACTATGCAGAAAAGCATAGCTAAAATTAAAAATATGAATCTTCTTTTCATTGTCATTTACCCGATACGGTTATGCCGTCAAACGCCATATAAGGTGCGACGACGCTACCGTCTGTTAAAGTTTCTTTACTTATTGCCACAAGATTGTTGAGCATGGCCGCAAGGTTTCCGCTTATCATCGTTTCGCTCAATGCCGAAACGATCTTTCCGTTTTCGATAAGGAAGCCGTTTTTCGCAACGCCCGAAAATTCGCCGTTCGTTCCGGGGCTTCCGCCCGAGAATCTGCCGATAATAACGCCCTTTTCGATGCTCTTTATTATATCGTCAAGCGGTGTTTCGCCCGGTTCGATTATCATCGAAAACGAGCTGTTTTTGGCGCGTTCGTTGTTGGTTTTGTTCGCAACGTATTGCGAAAGCATAAAGCTTTTCAAAACGCCGTTTTTAATAAGGTCGTAATCCTCGGAAATATAACCCTCGCCCGTGTATACCTCGCCGTTTACGATTCTTTCGTCGTGCGGCTTGAAGGATACGCTTATCCGTTCGTCGGCAACCTGCTTACCAAGCTTGTCCTTCCAAATCGAGGTGCCGTCCAAAAGAACGCCGTCGGACACGAAATTACTGCAGATGTTGCCGAACACCGTGCCTGCAAGACAGGCAGGGGTAAATATTACGGTGCCCTCGAATTTACCTTCGGTCGGCTTTGAATCGATCTGGTTTTCGATATCGGTCAATTCACGCTCGATAAGTGCGCAATCGATAAACGGGGTGTCGAGGTCGGTCACCGTGACGTCGCTTCCGTAGAATGAGGTTGCTTTGTCGCCCTCGTGTGCCGAATACATCAGCTCGGCGGCGTATTTTCCGCTTTCCGAGAAATAGGTGTTGCCAGTCGTGCTCATATACACTCCGCGTGATAAGGTGTGAGTCACTATCATCTGCTCGACGATTATCTTCGGGTGGCGGGATTTGATTTCGTCAAGGAGCTCTTTTGCACGGAAAAACAGCTTTTCGGTGTCGGGCACGAGCGCGCCTCTGCTGAAATGCTTTTCTCCGTTGCCGCTTGCAAGCTCCCACGCCGTGTCGGGAGTTGCGCTGTTTGCGGCGGAAATGCAGTTTTCTATCGCCTCGTCTATCGATTCATCGTCGAAACGGTTTATCGAAACCGAGCCCTTTTTTCCGCCGATAAATAACGTAATAACAACGCTTCTGTCGAAAATCGTGCGGAACAGTGAAAATTCGTTTCCGTCAACGTTGAATTCGCGCATTTCGCTTTCTCTCACCGAGCAATGCGCCATATCTGCGCCGCGATAGGTGATTTTATCAAGGATTTTGCCTGCTATATTCTTGTATTTTTCCATATCAGCGTCCTCCTATCATAACCTTACAGCGTATCGCGGGTCCGCCCATACCGACGGGCATCGGCTGCTTTTTGCCGCAGAAGCCCGAGCTTGACCACGTCACCTCGTCGGATACCATATCAACGGTTTTAAGCATATTAAAGGCGACACCCGAAATGGTAGTGTCGAGCAGAGCACGACCCAATTTGCCGTTTTTGATCTCATAGCCCATAGAAACGCCGAACATAAACTCGCCCGTTGTGTCCGCCTGACCGTTGCTTGAATCGATAAGATAATATCCGTCCTCGACCGATGCGATCATATCAGATAATTTGTCGCTTCCGGGCAGTATTGCCGTGTTGCGCATACGGATAAGCGGTTCGTCGGAGAATCCCCAAGCGCGTGCGTTTCCGCAGGGTGTCATACCGAAATGCTGTGCGGATTCACGGTTGTTCATATATCCCACGAGAATACCGTTCTCTATAATTTTCGCATCGCGTGCGATAACGCCTTCGTCATCGACGTATACGGGCAGCGGTGCTTCCTTGCCGAACGCGGTGTGTGCAAAGTCGGTCAACGATACCTTTTCGCTTGCTACCTGCTTGCCGAGATGTGCACCTGCTACGCTTCCGCCGAGTACCAAATCGGCTTCAACGGTGTGGCCGACAGCCTCGTGAGCGAGCATACCCGTCATAAATCCGCCGAGAATTACGGTTTTTTCACCTGCATTGGCATAAACACCCTCGCGTTTTTCCATAAGGCGCTCATAAAGCTTGTCTATTTCGGGGTATATGTCCTTCGTTTCGGAAAAGTTTGCTTGGAATCCGCCCGATCCGCCGAACGCCTTGAATAATTCAACCGGCTTTCCGTCGGGTGTTTCCGCGTCAAGAAATACGTAGATATACGACCTTTGCAGACAGGTGTGCGCGTCGCATCCGTCGGAAACGATCAGCAGCTTTTCCATTGAATCCTCGCGTGCGGCAACGGTGCGGCTTGCGAGATTTTTGTATTTGTCGGCGATATATCCGTCTATCTCGCGTGCAAGGTCGACGTATGCCTTTTGCTCTGCATCGGGAATATCCGTTACTAAATCCTTGTATCCGCTTTCCACATGCTCGAGTGAAGGCTTGCCCTTGTTTACGTGTTTGTCCATAAAATCGGCGTTTTCGGAAGCGGCGCGCAGAACGGCATCTGCGGCATCGGGCGAATATTCCGCCATCGACGAAAATCCGTAGGTTCCGTTTTTGTAAACTCTTGCCGAGATACCCGAAACGTCGCGTCTTGAATTGCCCGTAAGGTTACCGCTTACGATGGTGACCCCGCGTGAGCGTGATACCTGACCGCGCAGCTCTGTGTGCGCATTCGGGATAAAAATTGTCTTCTTTGGTGTTAAAATATCCTTAAGCAAAAGAAAATACCTCCTCTTTGCTTGTTTTATATAGTATAACACCAAAACCGCATATTGTAAACACGATGTTTGCGTAGTTTTTGAAAAGCACCCCTCATACCGAAGACAAACTCGTTCTTTACGTCCTTGAATGTTAATGATAAGAAAAAATATGCTTCTCAATTAAAAAGGGAAGCATATTTTCTTTTTTATAAGGTATTTAATTTTATTGTATATTCAAGGACTTTCACGAAAAGCTCGACTGCCGTAGTCATCTACGCCGACGCTCGCTTTTCGTGAAAAATAACTTCGTTTCTCTCGGTCTGTTCAGTTTGCAGACTTTGTCTGCAAACTGAGGAGCGCTGTTAACAGCGCTCCTTTAAATCCCCGAAAAACTTTTCGAATTAGAAAAAAGTAAACTTTTTCGGAAAAAATCATAAAATTATGCTAAAAATGTGACAAAACGGTGGTAATCTACGTCTATATAGGTGAAAGTATAAAAACCGAAAGGAGATATATTATGAAAAGGCTTATTGCTTTATTGCTTTCAATGCTTATGTGCGCGCTTGCCCTTGCCGCGTGCGGTAACGAAGCAAAATCGAACGAGCCGCAGGATAGCACGGCACCGTCGCAGGATACTGCCGCTACGCAAAGTGAAAACGGTAATACCGATACAAGCTCTGTCGCTCCGTCTACACCCGATTCGGACGATGAAGATTCAACGGCAGTTGAAATTCCCGATGATACCGGACCGATAGCGGTAGATTTTTGGACAGAGGAAGAATACAAAAAGGATATCTACTATACCAAGTACGATAACGGTAACATAATCCAACGAATCACGATCTATGAAGACGAAGACAAACAGATTCGTGAATCGGAAACTGTTGAAAAAGACGGCGTTGTGCTATCGCGAACCGAATATACCGACGGCGAAATGAGCAAGAGCAGCTTCTTTATCGACGGTGAACTGCTTTTTTATAGAGAATCATTTGAGGTTTCCGAAGAAGAATCGATATATTTCGGAAAATACGGCAGTCATACGTATGATGCTTCGAACAAGCTTTTGAAATCACACTACGGTAAATCCGAGCTGTATTATCTCGAAAACGGCGAAAAATATTATTTGTGTTATGACGACCCGAGCGACCCGTGGCCGATGTGGCTTTATGCGGGCTTTACCAAGTATTACGATCCTCAGGAAACGGTTGCGGAATATCTTGCCGATGAGAACGGCTGGTATTTTTCTATGGTAACGGTGGGTGACGGATATACCGAGGAGCAAGCCGAAGAGATCATAAAAGATCTCGAAGAACACCGAAAGAAAATCAACGAATTGTCGGAACAGTGGCAAGCACATATGCATAATTAATTGACTTTTAAAAGGGCTTTTCGTGAAAGCCCTTTTTTCGCGGCAATTGCATCGGTAAAGATTCGGTAAAGAAACAGTAGGCGTGAGTTCCTTTTGTGTTTTAAATATTAAAATTATGTTGATTTATTTTGGTTTATATGATAAAATTTGATGTAATTTTAAAACAGAAAATCGAAAGGAACACAATTATGGATGCACTTTTGGAAGTGTTTGGTAACGTACTGAATCTTGATTGGAAAATGGTCGTTATGTGGATCATCGGCGGCGTCCTTATCTATCTTGCTATCAAGAAGGATATGGAACCCACTCTTTTGCTCCCGATCGGCTTCGGCGCGATCCTCGTAAACCTCCCTCTTTCCGGCGCAGTAGGCGAACATGGACCTTTAACAACTTTATATAACGCAGGTATAGCGAACGAGCTTTTTCCGTTGATACTCTTTATCGGTATCGGCGCGATGATCGACTTCGGTCCGCTTCTCTCCAACCCGAAGCTTATGCTTTTCGGCGCGGCGGCACAGTTCGGTATATTCTTCACTCTTTGTATGGCTTCTATGTTCTTCGTGGACAAGGACGCGGCTTCCATCGCTATCATCGGCGCGGCAGACGGTCCTACCTCCATCGTAGTTGCACAGGCGCTTGATTCCAACTACATCGGCGCGATAATGGTTGCGGCATATTCTTATATGGCTCTCGTTCCCATTATTCAGCCCCCTGTAATCAAGCTTCTCACCACCAAAAAGGAACGTATGATAAGAATGCCTTACGTTCAGCGCGAGGTTTCTCAGACCACAAAGATCCTTTTCCCGATAATCCTTACCATTATCGCAGGTCTTATCGCGCCCGATTCCGTTGCACTTATCGGCTTCCTTATGTTCGGTAACCTTATTCGTGAATGCGGTGTTCTTAACTCGCTTTCCGAAACCGCACAGAAGGTTCTTGCTAACCTCATCACCATCTTCCTCGGTATCACCATCGCGGCACAGATGCAGGCAGATCAGTTCTTGAGCCCTGCTACCTTGCTCATCATGGGCTTGGGCCTTGTAGCGTTCATCGTAGATACCGCAGGCGGCGTTCTCTTTGCTAAATTCTTGAACCTCTTCTTGAAGACCAAGATGAACCCGATGATCGGTGCGGCAGGTATCTCCGCGTTCCCCATGGCAGGCCGTGTTGTTCACAAAATGGCACTCAAGGAAGATCCGCAGAACTTCCTTCTTATGCAGGCTACCGGCGTTAACGTTTCGGGTCAGATCGCATCTGTTATCGCAGGCGGTATGATTCTTAACTTCTTCGGTTGATAAGGAAAGGAGATTTGAAAATGAAAAAAGCACTTCTTATACTTTTAACCGTTGTTTTCGTATTCTCTCTTTCGGCTATGGCAGTTTTTGCCGCTGATGAAAAGGCAGAAACCTCCGAAACCGAAAATATGGACGTTGAGCTCGAATTCAAGGGCTTCGGCGACGAAGGCTTGGCACGCAACCTTAAATATATGGGCTTGGGTATGCTCGGTATATTCGTAGTGGTTGGTGTGGTAATTCTTATCACATTCGGTCTTAATGCCGCAACAAGCAAGAAATAAAATAAAGTCAGATCGGTCGACGAAAATCGTCGACCGATTTCTTTTTGCTTAAAAATCATAAAATGCATTGCCAATTCGTGATTTTTAAGGTATACTGTTAAAAACGTTTTTTGGGAGAATATCTATGGGTGCTATAAAAAGAAGCAGCGGCGTGCTAATGAGCATTTCCGCACTGCCCTCAAAATACGGAGTAGGCGTTTTCGGCAGAGATGCCGTCGAATTTGCCCGTATATTGTCGGAAATGGGCTTTGCCTATTGGCAGGTTTTGCCGTTTACTCCGCTCGATTATGCAAATTCACCTTATGGCTCGGACAGCGCGTTTGCAGGAAACGAGCTTTATATAAGCCCCGAAATGATGGTTGACGACGGATACGTAACCGCTATCGAGGCAGAAACAAACGTTTACAACGGCAGTCCCTATATTGCGGATTACGATTTTGCCCGTGAAATGCGCGAAAATCTTATACGTTGTGCATTCTCGCGTCTTGATGAGGAATTAAAAAAGAAGATAAACAGCTTTATAGAGGAAAAGGGCTTGCTTGCGCATTGCCTTTTCCGTGCGTTAAAAAACAAAAACGGCGGAAAGAAGTTTTGGGAATGGGAAAGCGGTGCTAAATATTCCGAGGCGCTTTCGCTTGCTCCTACGCTTGAAAACGAAATACTTTATCACGGCTTCGTTCAGTATCTTTTCGATACCCAATGGCAAAAAACGAAAAAAGAAATAAACGATTTGGGAATAAAAATAATCGGAGATATGCCTATCTACGTTTCGCGCGACAGCGTGGACGTCTGGGCTAACCCCGAGCTTTTCGATATAGATGCAGAAACCTACAGACCTGCGCTTGTCGCAGGTGTTCCGCCCGATTATTTTTCCGAGGACGGACAGCTATGGGGAAATCCCTTATATAATTGGAAATATCACAAATCGCAGGGCTTTTCGTGGTGGATAGCTCGTATAAAGCGTTCGTTTGAGCTTTACGATATGCTGAGAATCGACCATTTCCGCGCGTTTGCTTCCTATTGGGCGGTTGACGGTAATGCAAAAACCGCAAAAAACGGCGCTTGGAAAAAGGGACCGGGTATGCAGCTGTTCAAAGCAGTCAAGAATGCGCTTGGCGACGTACCGATAATCGCCGAGGATCTGGGTGCATACGGCGAGGACGTTATTGCGCTTCTCGATAAAAGCGGATTTCCCGGTATGCGCGTGGTTCAGTTCGGCTTCGAGCCGGGCGAGGATTCCAACCACCTGCCGCATAAATATACCGAAAACAGTATCGCTTACGTCGGTACACACGATAATAATACCCTTCTCGGCTGGCTTTGGGAGGCGAGCGATGAGCAAAGAGCGTTCGCTCTCGATTATTGCGGCTTCGACCACGGCGATTGGGGTAGGGGCGGCTATAACGCACCTGCTTGCCGTAAGATAATCGAAGCTGTCTGGCGTTCTGTTTCATCGCTTGCCGTGATATCCTATCAGGACCTTTGCGGCTTCGGAAGCGATGCGAGAATGAACGTGCCTGGCGACGATAGCGGTAAATGGCGGTTCCGTACCACGTGGGAAACGGTTTACGGCATTGACAAAAATTATTACTCGAAATTGAATAGCCTGTTCCGCAGAAAATAATTGTAATATTTTCTCGAAAATGCTTGAAATAATATTGCGTAATTGTTATAATCCCCTTGTAATCACATAAAGAATTTAAGAGGTCTGTTATGAAGAAATACAGAGCTGCCGTTATAGGTTGCGGCAACATTTTTCCTATGCACGCAGTAAGCATCGTCAGATGTGAAAACGCAGAGCTCGTTGCTGTTTGCGACGTGAAAAAGGACAGAGCTGATGCCAAGGCAAAGGAATTCGGAGTAAAGGCTTATTACGATTATATTGAAATGCTCGAAAAGGAAGATATCGACGTTGTTCATATCTGCCTGCCTCATTATCTGCATCCCGTTGTTTCTATCGAATGCAGCAAGCGCGGCAAGCACGTGCTTACCGAAAAGCCTATGTCTATCGAGCTTGGCGATGCAAGAGCGATGATAGATACTGCAAAGGAAAACGGCGTTGTTCTCGGCTGTATTTTCCAGAACCGCTATAATGCAGGCACCGTTCTTACCAAGCAGCTTCTTGAGGACGGCACGTTGGGTGCTATAAGATCCGCAAAATGCTACGTTACCTGGGATCGTTCTGATGCTTATTACGGAAGCAGCGATTGGAAGGGCACTTGGGACAAAGAAGGCGGCGGCGTAATTATCGACCAGGCGATCCATACGCTTGATATGATGCGTTATCTCATCAATCGTCCTATAGAATCGGTTGACGCTACTATCGCAAACCGCGGTCACGCAAAGATAGACGTCGAAGATACCGCAGAGGGCGTTATTCGCTTTGATAACGGTATGCTCGCAAACTTCCACGCGATCAACTATTATACCTACGATGCTGAGGTGTTTATAGAATTCCACTGTGAAAACGGCGTTGCTACTCTCGTTGCCGACAGAGCTGATATAAAGCTTTACGACGGCAGAGAATTTCACGCTGTTCAGCCCGATGAGGATTTCGGCTACGGCAACGTAAAATCCTATTGGGGCGTAAACCACTGCAAGCAGATAAACAATTTCTACGAATGTCTTGAATCGGGCGAGGAAATGTTCATTCCCGTTGAAAGCGCGTACGAAACCATGGAAATGGTCTGCGCTATTTATAAGAGCGGCAAGACTCGCGAAAGAATATACATTAATAAATAAAAGCAAGGGAGGTTTTTTGCCTCCCTTGTTTTAAATGAGGTTTTATATGCTCGATATATTACAAACCGAAAAAAGCTTTATATTACAACATATCAAGGAGGGCGATACCGTTGCCGATTTCACAATGGGAAACGGCTACGATACGCTGTTCCTTTCCCAAACGGTAGGCGAAACGGGCAGAGTTTTTGCCTTTGATATTCAACCCTCTGCGCTTGCAAGCACCGAAAAACGCCTTGTGGATAATAAAGCCCCGAAAAATTACACGCTTATCTGTGATTCGCACCATAATGCGAAAAAGTATATCGATTGTAAAATCAAGGCGGGTATGTTCAACCTTGGATACCTTCCGGGTGGTGATAAGAGCATAACCACCAAGCGCGAAACGACGCTCGAGGCGGTAAAGACGGCGATAGAGCTTCTGGATCGCGACGCGATATTGCTCATAGCGGTTTACCCCGGTCACGAGGAGGGTGAGATCGAGGGCGAGCTTATAAACGATATGCTCTCGACGCTCGACAGACGTCAGTATTGCTGTGCGAAATTCCGTATTATCAATTCTCCCACAAGCTCGTATTTTTATATTGTTGAAAGCAAATGAGGTAATTATGCTATTATACGTAATACGCCATGCCGAGCCGATATATAATCCCGATAGCTTGACCGAAAAGGGCAAGCTGCAGGCGGAAGCACTCGGAAAGCGTCTTTCTGTAAACGGGCTTGATAAAATATATTCTTCTCCGATGAACCGCGCGCTTCAAACTGCAAAGCCGATATGCGATCATTTGGGGATAGAGCCCGAAATATTGCCTTGGGCAAGCGAATCCGAGGCAAGCAAGGATTTCGGATTTCACGACCCCGAAAATCACGGATATTGGAGCTGGAGCTTCGGTATAAACCCCACGAGATTCAAAACCGATGAAACGCTTGCGGACAATTGGTACGATGCGTTTCCGTTCAATCTTTCGAATGCAAAAGCGGGATATGAGAGCATCTCGCGCGAATCTGATGCGTTCACTGAAAAACTGGGGTATAAGCGTTGTAAAAACGGCTATGAAATATTAAAGCCGAATGATGAGCGTGTAGCGGTGTTCTGCCATTACGGATTCGGAACGACGTGGCTTTCATATCTTCTCGATATACATCCTGTGCGTTTCTGGTCTACGTTCGATATAAACCATTCTGGTGTTACGGTTATCGAATTCGCAAACTACGAAAACGGCTTTACCGTGCCGAGAGTGCTTGCTTTTTCCGACGTTTCTCACTTTTACGGCGAGGGCTTGCCGTATGAATTTACAGGAAGAATAGGACTTTAAATTATGCTTTTATATGTAATACGCCACGGCGACCCGATATATAATCCAGACAGTCTTACCGAAAAAGGACATCTTCAGGCAAAGGCGCTTGCAAAGCGTCTTGCCGTTAACGGTCTTGATAAAATATACACCTCGCCGCTTATCCGCGCACAGCAGACGGCACAGCCGACCTGCGAATTGTTGGGAATCGAGCCCGAAATAGCCGATTGGACGAGCGAGGGACATACCTGGCAGGAGTTTACGTTTGAAGACCCGAATTTAAACGGCGCGCTTAATTGGTGCTTCCACGTGCAGACTACGCGCTATAAAACTCCCGAAGTGCTTGCTTTGGGCGATAAATGGTACGAGGCAGAGCCGTTTTGCTATTCCAAATCCAAAGAGGGCTATGAGCGTATACAACGGGAATCCGATGCGTTTATGGAAAAGCTCGGATATAAGCGAGAGGGAATGAACTACCGCGTTGTCCGTCCCAACGATGACCGCGTTGCCGTGTTCTGTCATCAGGGCTTCGGTACAACCTGGCTTTCGCACCTGCTTCAGATCCCGCCTGTGCTTTATTGGTCTACGTTTGATATGAACCATTCGTCGATGACGATAATAGAATTTAAAAACAACCCCGACGGCATTACCGCGCCGATATGCCTTGCGGTTTCGGACACCTCGCATATCTACGCCGACGGACTTCCGCTCGAATTTGCCAATAGAATAGGGATATAAACAAGAAGAATCTTTTCGAAATATCGGAAAGATTCTTTTTTATATTGACAAATTCAATGATTGTGGTATAATACAGTTGTGACAGATAATACAGATAATACAGAAAGGGGAAAAGGCACGTGAGAAGATTTTTTTCGGGGAAACGTGACGTATATCTTGACGTTGCCGAGCGATATGAACAATTTATAAGGCTTGGTGTACTGAAAGAGGGCGAAAAGCTCCCATCGGTACGAACCGTTGCGGGCGAGCTCGGAGTTAATCCCAATACGGTTCAAAAGGCATACGCACATCTCGAAACGCTTGGGCTTGTGTGCTCTGTTCCCAAAAAAGGTGTGTTTGTAAGCGGAACCGACGTAGGAATATCGCGCAAAAACGAAATTATCGAAATTCTCGGAGAGCTTAGATCCAAGGGTGTTAGCGCCGACGAGATAATGAATGCCTTGAAGGAGGTATACGAAGATGATTGAAACAAAAAGACTTTATTATTCCTTTGGCGATAAAGCCGTTTTGAAAGATATAAATCTTTCTATTCCCGACGGGACGATAACGGGACTTGTCGGCATAAACGGGGCAGGTAAAACCACACTTTTGCGTTTGCTGGCAGGCGTTTATCAAACAAGCAGATCCTGCATAAGCTATGACGGTAAAAGTCCGCAGCTTGCCGAAACGCGTAAGAATATCTTCTTTCTTCCCGACGACCCGTATTATGAAACCCATACGACGCCCGAGCAGCTTTTTGATTTGTATAAGACGTTTTACCCGTCGATTGATTCCGATACTTATCTTTCGTTGCTTTCAAAATATAAAATAAATATAAAAAAGCATCTTAGAAGCTTTTCAAAGGGTATGCGCCGTCAGGTATTCGTTGCGTTGGCGTTGGCAGTCAAGCCAAAATATCTGCTTCTTGACGAGGCGTTCGACGGGCTCGATCCGCTTTCACGCAAGCTGTTCAAGGATGCGATAATAGAGCTTGTCGAATCCGAAAACAGCACGGTTATCATTTCGAGCCACTCTCTTCGTGAGCTTGAGGATTTTTGCGATAATTTTATTCTTATCGATTCGAACGTCATAAAGAGTCAGGGTGATATCGCCGAGCACGTAGGCAGGCTTTGCAAATTCGAGCTTGCTTTTGTAAATGAGGTAGACGAAAAAATCTTTTCGGGCTTGCCGGTGGTTTCGCTCGAAATAAAGGGCAGATTTGTTCAAATCGTTTTGGAGGGTGATGCCGAGCAGCACCGTAAGGCGTTGGAAGCGCTTTCTCCTGCTGTAATGGACGAAATGCCGTTGGATTTTGAGGAAACGTTTATACACGACGTTATGGGAAAAGGGGTGTGAAGTAATGGAAATAGCAAAGCGTTATTTTAAATACCGCCTGAAGAGTATCGCACGTCCGCTTTTATTGATTATAGCATCCGTGGTTGTTATCGGTGCTATATATTTTTCACAAGTACAGGACAGTATAAGCTATTTTTATAACGAAAAAGCAGGCCGTGAGGTTATTGTCAACGAGGAGTATCCGAACGGATACTATATCAACGGTTCGTATTATTTCAACGGTTCGTATTATAATTTCGGCGGCGAGAAAATGGTCGTTTGCTCTACGCCGTCCGTGTTGCGCTGGAGAGTAGATAGAGTACTTGGCTTTTCTCAAACCGTTTTGATTATAATGTGTATGGTAGCACCCGTTTGGTCGTTTTCATTTTTCAAAAATCGTCGAAATTTGGATTGCTGTTACTCTCTGCCCATATCCCGCAGAGCGCTCGGTATTGTTCATTGGCTTATCGGCTTGTTGACTGTGCTTCTTCCGTTTTTGGCTTCGAGCCTGCAGGCGTTAATAATACTTATATTTAAAACACCATCGGGTTACAGCTTTCTTGATACAATTGATGTAGGATATATTTTTGCGTATTTTGCGGTTGCCTTTATCGGTATGCTGGTGCTGTATTCTTTATACGTGTTTGTGTTTAACGAAGCAAATTCGGTATCTGACGGAATAACGTTTATGATATTGTATAACTTCGTTGCGACGGTAGCCGCCATACTTATCGAATATATAGTCGGGAGCTCTATTTTTTCGATATTTGACGAAAACTCGTTGCCAATCAGCGCGATGTCATCGATGATAGAATATATTGTTATGTACGCAGGAAAAGCAACCGATGTTTATTATGATATAAATGTTGGATGGATTATCTTTTGGATAATCGCGGGCTTTGCATGTGCGACGTATTTCGTCTTCAGCTTTGGAACAAGAAAAACGGAAAAAGCAGAGGAAATATCGGATTCCTATTTCGGTTATCGCACGTTGATACCGTTTTTCGGATTTTCGCTGATTTTCGTATTTGATAATATTGCATTTATAAGCCTTGTATTCACTATAATCAGCGTGTTGCTTTATACGGTCTACCGCCGTGGTGTTAAGTATAAAGTTAGCGACATAGCGGTAATGGGTATAATGCTGTTTCTTACCTTAATTGCATTTGCAACGAGTTAAACAAAAAGGGACTTCTTGTGAAGTCCCTTTCACTTTTACTGTGCAGAATATTTCTGCTTGGTCTGCTGAATCTGCTGTTGCTGTGCCTGTGTGGTAGGGTACCAGCCCTTTTGGGCCATTTTGGTGTAGATTTCGTTCTGCAGACAAAGACAATCGTTAAGCGCCTGCTTGAACGCAGTGTTTACGTTGGGCGTAGGCGACTCGATTGCGCCGTGCATAAAGATGTCACAAGCGTTTTTTACGCTCGTGAGAATGTTGTCCATAATAACCTGATCCTGCATTTTGTTACCTCCGCTTATCAAAGAAGATTGTAGAATTTGTCAAAGGTCTGCTGCTGCTTTTTGGCGATCTCCGAAACGAAATTAGCAAGCTCCGTGTCGCCTAACTGGTTGGAAAAATCGGTGCAGACTGTTTTGATCTGCTTGGTGTGACCGAGCGCGTCCTCGATATAGAGTAATTCCTTGGGTGACATAAAATACCTCCGAAATGTTGTTGTGCATTTATTTTTGTCAGTTATAATTCGGTTTATTCTTTTGAAAAGTATTTAAATAAAAAATCCGCTTCGTATTTAAACAAAGCGGATATTTTTGATGATTATTTCTTTTGCAATGAGGTTTTAAAAGCTTCATATTCCTCTTCGGTGCCAAGATATAGAAACTCTTGCATATCGTGAATCATATACCTGTCATTCATTCCGCATGCTACGTCTATAATGCGCTTTGCGCGATAGCCTTCGGCGGTAAGATTCACTTCGTCGTATTCCCAACCGCAACCGAGCGATAACGGCATATACGAATCGATATCGGCAGGGTTTTTATAGGAAACAAGCTCTGATGACGATTTCAGACAGGTGCCCCAGGTGAAGTCAAATTTAACAATACCTACGCCTTTTGCGTACCAAAATTCCTTTTTTCCGCACCAGGTGTATCGGTAAGCGTCGAAGTAATAATTTTCGTTCGATTTGTTATTCCTTTCTGCTTCTAAGGTTACCTTGATACAATCGGTAAATACTCCTGCCTTGGTTGTAACGGTCCCACCGTCCGTGACGTCGATATTTACTTCTGCATCAAGGTATTCGGTTTTCGGAATCACGGCGCTGTAACCGTTTATCCAACTGTCATCCCATATTTTACCCGTGAGCAATTGAGAATATCTGAACGGCTTTGCTCCGAAAATGCGGTTTTCTTCGAAACGGGTTCCGTAACGGTATGGACTGAAACTGTAGAATTCGCTTTCACCAAAGCTGACAAAGCCATCGTTTTGTACAAGCAGGCTGGCATTGTAGGACGAGGGGCAGAATCGGTATCCTTTGCTGTTATATTCTCTCATTCGTTTCAGATAGTCTATACCGCGAAGTGCCGCTGCTGCTGAATTCTGTGAGCTGTTTTCGCATACGGCTTTTTGCAGATTTGCGATAGCATCGTCAAAATCCCATTTTTCGCACGCTTCGGTTGCTTTAAGAAGATAAAAATCGCTGTCAAGAGGAAATTCGGTAAGGAAATTCTTTTTAAATGATGAAAGCTGAACCGTAGAAAGATTCGCCGACTTACCGTCTGTCCAGATGACCTCATTTTCGATGCATTGATACAGATAATCGGGAATACAGGGATTGGAATATGCCCAACGGTTACCTGTTGCAAATGGAAAATAGCCGCTTCCGCCGTGCATTTCGTATTCCGAAAGCAGATACTCTTCCTTATCCTGTGATTTAGCTTCGGTAAATACTGCTTTAACCAAGCCTACGTCCTTTGCATACCACACATCAGCGTCATAATTGCCTTTCTCTACAAGGTGTATGTGCATACATTCACCGAATTTGCCTGCGAGAGTATCGGCAGATTCGTTAAAGCTTATCAGCGTCATTTCTACTTTTCCGTCTTCCGATAAATATGTTTTTCCGACCTCCATTGCGGTGTCATAAAAAATATTGTTGAATCTGGAGATGTAGTAAGTAATATAGTCTCTTCTGCGTTTGTCATACATAACACCGTTGCCTGCAATACCGGGTTGGGAAACGAATATCAGCTTATTGTCGGATAACGTATATCTTTCTGCGGTCACGTCGAATCCCGTGAACACGTCATCGGCGTTGGCGTATAGCTTTTCGTACACTTTTAGGGCGGAAACCGACGTTGTGTTGTAAATGTTACTCGGCGGACAAAGCTTTGCCGATTTTTTGAAGTCTTTCAATGCGCTTTCGAGGTTCTTTAAGCGTATGTTGGCTACGCCGCGCCAGAAAAGCAGCATACCTATTCCTTCGTCACCGTTCATTCGTTCGAGTTCGGGTATGGCTTCTTCGTCAATGCGTCGTATAACTACGTTGTTGTCGTCTATTTTAATTATATCTTCGATATATATTTCGGCGATCGTAGCACTGTCGTTGCTTTTCTTTGCGGCTTCGAGTATTTGTTCTTTCAGCTTATCGCCGCCGTCAACCCAATATTGACATAAATAAAGATCTGCAAGTAAAGAGTTTTTTGATGCCGATTCGGGTAAGGAAAGAATTGTTTTTTCGGTTTCGGTATATAGCTTTTTGTAATTTTCGCCTTCTCCTTTTTCCTTGTAGTACAAACGCAGTTCTTCGATTTTTTCTTTGATCGTGCCTTCAAATGCGGGAGAGGGCTCGTGCTTATTTGTTATATGCATAAGATTTCCTTTCAGTTTTGCTCGGGCTTCGAAAAGCCTGCTTTTTACCGTCCCCTCCGAAATATCAAGTGTGTTGGCTATGGCGGCGATGCTTAGATTGTCGAAATAATAAAGCACGGCTACAACACGGTTCTTTTCGGAAAGGTTCGATATCGCATCACGTATTTCAAAAATGTTTTCCTTGCGGATGATTTCATCTTCGGGGGATGCGGAGGTAGAAAGCAAAACACCGGACAATTCATCGATATCCGTATAATACTTTTTTCTTGTGATGTGGTTCAATGACTTTCGTTTTGCGATTCCGCAAATCCACGGCATAAATTTAGCGTGCTCCTTGAGCCTTGGCAATTGTGTATAAGCATCAATAAAAGCATCTTGTGCAATATCTTCCGCATCGTAGTGAAGCGACACTATTCTGTAAGCGATTCCGTACACGACATTTTTATAACGCAGTACAAGCTCGCCGTACGCGTCGTTATCTCCGCTCAACGTCATTTCTACAAGAATATCATCCGGCAAATTTTTATATTTGTTTTGCAATCTTTTGCACCCTCCTTTCTTTTGATTTTGCAGCGCTGTCATATATAAGTGGCTGAACAAGTGTAAAAGGTTGGAAAAATCTAAAAATATTTTATCACAAATTCTTACCCTTAACAACATTCATTGCTTTGGTCGATGTACTTTTTCTTGACAATATGCGACTTTTACATTATAATTACACTCGAAAAATTATTCCTTGAGCGGAGGAAACGCTGATGAACAACGTACCCGAAATATTCGGCTCTATGGTTTTTAACCGTGAGGTAATGAAGGAACGCCTGCCCGAAGACGTTTATAAATCGTTAAAGCACACCATCCAGCGCGGCGATGATCTCGATATCACCGTTGCAAACGTGGTTGCAGAGGCGATGAAGGATTGGGCTATCGAAAAGGGCGCGACCCATTATACCCACTGGTTTCAACCTATGACGGGCATCACTGCCGAAAAGCACGACAGCTTCGTTACGCCCGATAAAAGCGGTAACGTTATTATGTCGTTCTCGGGAAAAGAATTAATAAAGGGAGAACCCGATGCGTCAAGCTTCCCGTCGGGCGGATTACGTGCAACCTTCGAGGCGCGCGGATATACCGCTTGGGACCCTACGTCTTATGCCTTTATCAAGGACGGCTCGCTTTGTATCCCCAGCGTATTCTGCTCGTACGGCGGCGAAGCGTTGGATAAAAAAACACCGCTTTTGCGTTCTGCCGAGGCGTTGAACGTTCAGGCGATGCGTATTTTAAAGCTGTTCGGTACCGAGGCGCGCCACGTTGAAGCGAACGTCGGACCCGAGCAGGAATATTTCCTTGTGGATAAGGATATGTTCAACAAGCGCGAGGACCTTGTTGTTTGCGGAAGAACGCTTTTCGGCGCAAAGCCGCCCAAGGGTCAGGAGCTTGAGGACCATTATTTCGGCGCAATCAAATCGCGCGTTTCCGCGTTTATGAAGGAGCTTGATGATGAGCTTTGGAGGCTCGGCGTGCTTTCCAAAACAAAGCACAACGAGGCTGCGCCCTGTCAGCACGAGCTTGCACCGATATACGGTACAGCTAACGCGGCAACCGACCATAACCAGCTTACTATGGAAACGATGAAGCGGATTGCCGAAAGACATAATCTTGTCTGCATCCTTCAAGAAAAGCCCTTCGAGGGTATAAACGGTAGCGGTAAGCACGATAACTGGTCGCTTTCTACCGATAAGGGAGTAAATCTGCTTGCTCCCGGTAAGCATCCTTACGAAAATGCGCAATTCCTGCTGTTCCTTTGCGCTGTTATCAAGGCGGTGGACGAGCATCAGGACCTTTTGCGTATCTCGGTTGCAACCGCGGGTAACGATCACCGCTTGGGTGCAAACGAAGCACCCCCTGCAATCGTTTCTATGTTCTTGGGCGACGAGCTCACGGCTATTTTAGACGCTATCGACGAGGGTGTGCCCTATTACGGAGCGGAAAAAACGCAGATGGAAATCGGCGTTCACGTTCTTCCGACCTTCCCGAAGGATACCACCGACCGTAACCGTACAAGCCCGTTTGCATTTACGGGTAATAAATTCGAATTCAGAATGCCCGGCTCTGCTATGTCGGTTGCCGAGCCCAACGTTGTTATAAACACCGCAGTTGCCGATTGCCTGATGCAGTTCGCGGACGAGCTTGAAAAAGCAGAGGACTTCCGTTCCGCGATTCAGTCGCTTATTCGCCGCACTATCAAGGAGCATAAGCGCATAATCTTCAATGGCGACGGCTATTCGAACGAATGGAAGCTCGAAGCAAAGCACCGCGGCTTGCTGAATCTTCCCACCACGGCAGACGCTCTGCCTTATATGGTAAGCGAAAAGAATATCACGCTCTTTACAAGGCATAGAGTTTATACCGAAAAGGAGCTTCGCTCTCGTCACGATATTTTGCTTGAATCCTATTGCAAGATAATCGCTATCGAAGCGATAACGATGTGCGATATGGCAAGCAGGGAAATCATTCCCGCAGTTGAGTCGTATGTGTTGAAGCTCGCTAAAACCGTCGGCAAGCTCAAGGAGATAGGCGCTCCCGTTCCGCATCATACAAGCGAAACGCTTAAACGCTTAATAGAGCTTTCGGACGAAATGACGGCATCGCTCAAGCTTCTCCGCGCAAATGCCGAGCACGCTCAGCGCAATCTTTCGAGCGAAAATTGCGGTGTGTTCTGTCGCGATTCGGTGCTTCCGCTTATGTCGGAGCTCCGCCGCTCTGCGGACGAAGCCGAAATGATTACCGAACGTACCTTTTGGCCCTTCCCAACATATGGCGATTTGCTGTATTATAATTGATCAGACTTCTAAAAATGCGCATTTTAGCGCGGCTGTTATCGTATAAAACAAAGCCTCTTCGATTGAAGAGGCTTTTTGATATTAATGCTTGAAAAGCAATCGGTAGAAACATTTACTTTAAATAATTCACTATTATTTTAAATAAAACAATACCGGCTGTAACAATAATTACGGAATACTTAGTTGCCCAAATAGAATCATCTGCGTATTCATCATTTTTATGAGTTAAATATAAGGAAATAAAAAGGGGAACATACAAAGGAATAAGCAATAAACAATTTTTCACATCTAAAAAATCGGGGTTATTAATCCAGATGAAGCCAAGTAGAAAAATAAGGTAAATAGCAGATAATGCTATCCAAAAATTTGGTTTGTCGCGTTTCAAAATATCACCGCCTTTGACAATATTGCAGGGCAATTCTATTGTTATTGTAATTCGACTTTTCGTGATTTTTTGTTTTTTGCGCGTGCACTCATTTAGCATTTTCCTTTGCGGTTTTAATTGAGGCAATTAATAAAATACGAATTGTAGAGCAGGTTTTATTAATAGATTTATATGTGTTGTTATCAATGTATTCCGTTTTTAAAAGCATTTCGAGCCATTTGCTTGTTTCGTTTGCTTCTTTGAGTGCGATTTCGAGCTTTGCGATAAAATCCGCGCGGCTGTGTCCGTATTTACTCTCGGCGATATTAGCACAAACGCTTGTTGCACTTCGCCCTATCTGATTAGATATTATAGCTTCCTTTTTGTTTCGTAGCTCTTTGGCTAAATTCAGTACGTCAACGGATAATTTCATCGATAACTCGGAAAGCTTATCTTCCTTCATGCTTATCACCTCGCTTGCGATTATAACATAAATTTGCACGAAGTGCAACATCGTTGATGCGAAGCATCACATCGTTTGTGCGAAGCACGATACTGTTTGCCGCAGGCAACCTCGTTTTGTGTCCGTTGAAATAAAACGAGGTTGACCTAAAGGTCAAATGATGTTCGAGCATACGTTCGAAACGATGTTGTGCCTTGCGGACACAAACACAAAAACAAAAGCACTTCAAAAGAAGTGCTTTGTTTTTGTGGGGTGGCTGACCGGGTTCGAACCGGCGACCCCCAGGGCCACAACCTGGTACTCTAACCAGCTGAGCTACAGCCACCATATTGGCGTGCCTTGAGGGACTCGAACCCCCGACCTACTGCTTAGAAGGCAGTTGCTCTATCCAGCTGAGCTAAAGGCACATATTGAAACATTATAATAATTATAATGTTTCGTTTTTGGAGCGGGTGACGGGAATCGGACCCGCGCGGCCAGCTTGGAAGGCTGGAATTCTACCATTGAACTACACCCGCGTATTCTTTAAGGCGACTGTGCGGATTCATAAGTCGCCTTAAATTATTACTTAGGCTAAACCGTTGAGAAGCTTAGTGTACTGGCTCTTCTTACGAGCGGCATTGTTCTTGTGGATAATGCCCTTGGAGACAGCTCTATCGACCATGCCGACAGCTTCGAGATAAGTCTTCTCTGCAAGCTCTTTGTTACCTTCGGCAATAGCAGCCTTGTACTTCTTTACGGAAGTCTTCATAGCGGACTTGAACATTTTGTTCTGGAGCGTCTTAACTTTAGTAACTTTAACACGCTTCTTGGCAGATTTAATGTTAGGCATGCACTTTGCACCTCCCCTTTGAATTTTGGAACCGTTACATCATACCATACATTTTTTGATTTTGCAATAGGTTAAGGCAAAAAATTATAAAAAAATTTATTTTGGGAAAAATTTTAATAAGAACGGCAAAGGGGTGTCATCAAAATGTTTGAAAAACGTACCGATCTTGCTCTTGAGGTGCATGAGCTGCGCGGAAAGGATTCGGGCATAAGCGTCGATGAATCGGTAAAGGACGGTATAAAAATAACAACTGCGCGCGTACACGACGAATCGGGCGAGAGGTTATCCGGCAAGCGTATCGGGGCATACGTTACTTTAGAGGTAGGGAAGATATGGCGGCTCGATAATGCGCGGTTCGACGCGGTGACGAAAATACTTGCGGATGAAATATCGCGATTTGTTCCCGAAGGTGACGGATGCGTGCTTGTGGCAGGGCTCGGCAACGAGGAGATAACGCCCGATTCGTTGGGACCGCGTGCGGTAAAAAGATTACTCGTCACACGTCATATTTCGTCGATAGATCCGCAATTTTTTAATACTGCAGGCTTTTCAAGCGTTGCGGCAATAAGCCCCGGCGTGATCGGGCAGACGGGTATCGAAAGCGCGGAGATAATAAAAAGCGTTTGCGCCGACATCGCGCCGAAATGTGTGATTCTCATCGATTCGCTTGCGTCGCGCCGTTTGCAGCGGTTGGCTACGACCGTGCAGATATCGGATAACGGCATAAGCCCCGGCTCGGGCGTTTCGAACAAGCGAAAGGAGTTAAATTCAGAGCTTTTGGGTGCGCCGGTTATTTCGATAGGCGTTCCGACGGTGGTCGATGCGGCAACGCTTGCTTACGATATATTGGAGGAGCATAACGGTACGCCCGATAAGACGTTCGAGAGCGTTATAGAAAAAATTCTCACGGGCGATGCGAAAAATATGTTCGTGACCCCAAAGGATAACGACGTCATAGCCGAGCAGACTGCAAGGCTGATCGCAAACGCGCTGAATATGGCGCTGCAGAATATGGAAATATCCGAAATAAACGAATATTTGAACTGAACAGTCATAAATCAAAATGCTGTCGCATATAATTATGCGAGGAAGTGATAAAATGCAAAGACGATTGACTGTTCATCAAAGACAAGCAATATTGCGCTACGGATGTCTTGCGCTGTCCGTGCTGATGCTTGTGGGGGCGTTCGCCGCCGTTCCGTATATTGTGGGAATCATTCCCGAGCTGAGCAATAATGCAAACCGCGTGCTTGCATACGGCGAAACAGCGCTGGGCAACGGTATGCCCACCTTTGCGCTCGGTGCAGGGGAGTTTGACGAGGAGAGCAGTATTCCCGAGCCTGAAACAAGCTACCCCAACGGCGGCGAGTTCGAGCCCGAGGACCCGATACCCATTCCTACGCCGGGCGATGACGACCTGCCCGTTTTTTCGGATAATCTCTGCTGGTACGAAATTGATGAGGAGCCGGCGTTAAATATCATAAACAGAACCAAGTTTGACGTCGATTTGGGAAAATATCTCGAGCGTGAGTTCCCGATAACGAGCTCGATACCAAAAAACGAGCCGCTTGTGCTTATCGTTCATACTCACGGAAGCGAAAGCTATCTTGATACGGGCTACGATTTTTATTCGCCCGACGAAACGTTTCGCTCTCTCGAGGAAAAGCAAACGGTCGTACATATCGGCGAGGTACTTTGTGAACGTCTTAATTCGCTTGGGATAAATACGGTTCACGACAAAACGATGTATGATCTTACCGATTTCAATAAATCGTATAACTATTCGCGCGAGGGGATAAAAAAAGCACTTTCCGAGCATCCGTCGATACGCTTTGTTATCGATCTGCATCGCGATTCGGTATTCGATTCCAAGGGCAATAATATCAAGCCGCTTACCAATATCAACGGCGAGGATTGCGCACAGCTTATGCTTGTCGTCGGCACGAACGAGGGCGGCGCGGTTCATCCGAATTGGCGCGATAATCTGACTGTGGCTACGCATTTGCAGGATATGATGAACAGAATGTATCCTACTCTTGCCCGTCCTATAAATTTACGCTCCTCGGCGTTCAATCAGGCGCTTGCCACGGGAAGCGTTCTTTTGGAGGTTGGTTCCTGCGGAAATACGGTCGAGGAGGCGGAAAACGCGATAACCCTTTTCGCCGAAGCCTACGCCGCGATGATAAAAACCGAAATGGGATAAACCAAAAAGGAGAGGGCGACCTCTCCTTTATATTATATATCCTTTTTGTCTGTCAACGGATTTACGCGGACGAGGATAGTGTCCTTGCCGATGCGCTCGATATCGCGCCAAGGGATAACAATACGGTTTTTCGACGAGAGGGAAGCAAGAAGACCGCTTCCGGGGAGTATGAGTGCTGTTATTTCTCCCGTGCAGGAATTAAATTCGATATCGCATACGCACCCGAGCGAGCTTCCGTCGCAAAGGTTTATAACGTCCTTGGTTCGCAGCTCGGCAAACGAGCTCATTACGGTTATTAAAGCAGAATGCATATCAGACCGCCGCTGCCTTCATTAATAATACGCTGTATCGTTCCCGCAATCTTTGCACGTGCCTCGTCTGGCATATGGGCAAGCTTGCTGTTCAAGCCCTCGCTTACAAGCTCGTGAAGCGTTTTTCCGAACATATTGGATTCCCAGATGCTTTTCGGGTCCTCTTCAAACTCTTTTAAAAGGAAGCTTACAAGCTCTTCCGACTGGCTTTCCGTGCCGACAATGGGGTTTACCTCGGTTTCAATGTCTGCCTTCATCATATGTATCGAGGGTGCGCTTGCCTTTAATTTCACACCGTATCCGCCGGGCTGTTTCACGATTTCGGGCTCTTCAAGCGTAAGGTCGTCAATAGAAGGCATAACGATTCCGTAGCCGTCGTTCATAACGTCGTCTATCGCGCTTGCAACCTTGTCGTATTTTTTCTTTACGTCGGAAAGCTCGGAAAGAATATTGAACAGAGCGCGCTCGTTTTCGATTTCAAATCCGCTTTTTTCGCCGAGGATGGAATAGAATACGCTGTCGGGCACACTGATGCTTATTTTGGCACTGCCGTTTCCAAGGTCCAATCTCTCGAGCCTTGCGCCTATATCGCTTCCGTCCGCAAAGCCTTCTGCGGCTTCGCGTATTTCGCCGACTCGCTTTATCTTGCGTACGCATTCGGAAATGTCATCGTAGATCTGCCTTTTGGGTTCATCGTCGTCGCCCAATACGTCAAGCCAGTTCGGTAACGCGAATCGAATCTCTCTTACGGGGAATTCATATAATAATCCGCGGAGGATATCCTTTATGTCGGAATCGTTCATGTGCAGACAGTTAATAGGCAGCACGGGAACGTCGTATTCTTGTTCTAATTCGTTTGCCAACTGGATCGATTGCGGCGAAAGCGGGTTTGCGCAGTTCAGCACCACAATAAACGGCTTTGATATTGCCTTGAGCTCCGATACCACTCGTTGCTCTGCCTCTATATAGCTTTCACGCTCGATCTCGCCGATGCTTCCGTCGGTGGTTACCACGATGCCTATCGTGGAATGCTCGTCGATGACCTTTCTTGTTCCTGTTTCCGCCGCCTTTTCAAAGGGCAGAGGAGATTCCGACCACGGAGTCATAACCATTCGCGGCTGTCCGTCCTCGATAAGCCCCATAGCACCCGGTACAACGTACCCTACGCAATCGATAAGCTTGACTCGGCATTCTGCACCCTCGTCAAGCGGTATGCTCACCGCGGTTTCGGGGATAAACTTGGGTTCGGTCGTCATAACGGTCCTGCCCGATGCCGATTGAGGCATTTCGTCCTTTGCGCGCTCGCGCATACTGTCGGTTTCGATGTTCGGCAGTATCAGATTTTCGGTAAAGCGTTTAATAAGCGTCGATTTGCCCGTCCTAACCGGTCCTACCACACCGATGTAGATGTCACCGCCCGTGCGGTTGGCAATATCGTTATATATTCCCATATCGGTCATATATGATCCTCCTTGCTTTTTGTTACAATTCTATTCTTAATAAAAAATATATAGAACAAATAATTGAAATATAACGATTTGTACATATATCGATTATTGACTTTGAATTTGATTTGTGATATTCTCATCTCGTAGAATTTTTGTTCCTTCGGAGGAAACCTGCTATGAAAAAAATCAAAAGAATCGGCGTTCTCACCAGCGGCGGCGATGCGCCGGGTATGAATGCGGCAGTCCGTGCCGTTACCCGTCTTGCTCTTTATAAGGATATCGAGGTAATGGGTATCTATAACGGCTATCAGGGTCTTATCGACGGCAATATCAGACAGCTCCACGAAAGAGACGTTTCCTTTATTATAAATCGCGGCGGCACGATGCTGTATTCTGCGCGCAGTACCGAATTTCGTCAGTGGGAGGGTGTTCTCAAGGCGGCTGAAACCTGCAATAAGTTCGGCATCGAGGGTATAGTTACCATCGGCGGCGACGGTACGTTCCGCGGCGCAGTTGACCTTACCAACGCGGGCGTTCCCTGCATAGGTATACCCGCTACCATCGATAACGATATCGCATCCACCGAAGCAACCATCGGCTTTGATACCGCTATGAACACGGTCGTTCAGCTTGTTGATAAGCTCCGCGATACGAGTGAAAGCCATTCGCGTTGCACCGTTGTTGAGGTAATGGGCAGGGATGCGGGCGATATCGCGCTTCAAACCTCTATCGCGCTCGGCGCGGTTACTGCGGTAATCAAAGAAATACCTACCGATTTCGACCACGTTATCGAAAAAATGATCGAGGCTCGTAAAAACGGCAAGCGTAATTTCATAATCGTTACCTCCGAGGGTATGGGTAAGGATTACGGTGAGGAGCTGAGCCGTATGATAGAAAAGAGAAGCGGTATCGAAACGCGATTTGCAAGGCTTGCACATATTCAGCGCGGCGGCGCGCCTACTCTGCGCGACCGTGTGCTCGCAACCCAGATGGGATGTGCGGCGGTTGAAAATCTTGTTGACGGCCAAATGAAGCAGGTGATGTGTCTGCGCGGTAATAATATTATTTCTATGGATATATTCGATGCGCTCACTGTAGATAAGCTTATGAAGGGCAAGCTCAAGCCCGAGGAGGAGGAACAGATCCCGCCTAATAAGCTTTATGAAATGAAGCGTATAGTTGCGGATAAGCAGGCATATAAAAAATATCTGAACTATATAATTGATCACATCACGCTTTAAATCCTTTGAAAATAAAACCTCTCTGAAAAAACGCAGAGAGGTTTTTGTTGTTTTTTTAAAAAACTTTGAAAAAATAGAAATAATTTATTGACTTTGTTGTTTGAGCGTTGTATAATAACACACAATAATGGTTTTAATTTGCGGATTTATACCCAAATCACGTAAATGTAACACAATTTTGCTATAGATAAGGAGAACTTCAATGAAAAGAACCCTTGCTATTATTTTAAGTATTATGATGATGTTGCCGCTTTGCTTTGCATTCAGTGCAAGTGCAGCAACGTCTACCGCGATTTATATCGATGATATAAACAGCTACGCTTCTAACGGAGAGCTTTACGGCCCGATCCTTTTGTACGGTGCTAATAAGACTGCGGCAGATTTTGGTGTTAGTGCGCACGGATGGTGGCATAAGGCGGTTCTTACGTTCAATTCGGCAGATGGCAGCTTTGTTGTTAAGCAGACCTGCTTCTATACCTCGGTCGGAGATACTTCGTATACCGGTATTACTCTTGGCACGAATGAAGTTATGATTTTGACGCATTCCTCCTATGCTGATTTTAACAACGCTATTGCTGCGCTTACTGTCGGTGATAAGCTTTACGCATATGGATTTGATTTTACAAACGCTGCTGCTACCAACAAACTTTCGGGATCTACTTCCGACGTTTGCTTCACCACTTACGAGCCTACTTTGGGTGATGATTACTACGGCTACGTTGAACCTACCGAACCTGAAGAACCCGAAATCGATTCCAACGTTGCTTCTCTCGGCGCGAAGGTTAACGCCGAACTGTACGGTCTCCGTATGGGCGCTACCCTTACCAGAGATAACAGCAGAGGCGAGGTTATCGGTCTTGGTATGTTGGTTATTTCCGAAAACGTACTCGGCTCTGACGAGTTGAATCTTGAATACGCGGCTTCCAACAGCTCGGTTGTTGACGTTAAGGCAAGAAGCATCGAAAATTACGTACAAGGTCAGGACTTTGAAGAATACGAAGAAATTATCTATTACGTAACTATTCTCGGTCTTGAGGATTACACCTCCGAAAATATAGTTGCACGTCCTTACGTAACCTACAGATCCGGATCTGATGTAGTAACCTATTACGGTGAAGCGATGGTCAGAAATTATAGTGACGTTGCTGCCGAGGCGTTAGGAGAATAATTATGAAATATATCGAACTAGAATTTAACGTGATCGTTCTCGAAACGGAAGATATTATCGCGGCTTCTCTTGCGGTTACCAATAGCGATAACGAAACTCAGGCAGAATCCGGTTGGTGGGATTAATTTAATTGAAATGAAAAGCGTTTGCGAACTTTTTCGCAAACGCTTGTTTTTTGCGCGTATAACTAAAAGCAACAATAAATTTCCGTGTGGAAATTTATCAAAAAACAGGATAAATTTGCTTGAAATTTGTTGATGTTATGTTGACATAATAATATTTGTGTGATATAATACGCAGTGAATATGGGACATTATCCCAAAATATCAATATTCAGAAAGGAAACACACAAATGAAGAAACTTCTTGCAATTCTTCTCTCTGCTGTTCTCGTTGCTTCTATGTGCACAGTTTTCGCTTTTGCTGAAGGCGAAGAAGAAGCTGCACCCGTAGCTCCCGATTACAGCACCAAACCCTTTTGGATTACTCACTATGATGAGTATAAAGAAGCAGCTGGTTGTATCATGACCGAAACCGACTTAGGCGGCACTTGGGGCTTCCACATGGCATTCGCTCCTGTAGCAGGTCTCGACAACGTATTTGAAGTTGTTGCTATCGATGACGGCTCCGGCGAAACCGGCAGCGCAGGCGGCGCTAAGGCGCTCGAGATTCCAGAAGGCGGCTTTGTTTACGCTATGGAACTCGGTAACAACTACGACGATCTCGCAGCTGCAGACCCTGATAATTATGGCTGGTGCGCAGGCTGGGGCAACTACTGCAACCCCGGATGCGATGCATCCACTGCTATGGTTAAGACCTGGTCTATCGGCGACAAGTTCGTATTTGGTGGTCTCGACCTCGAAGGTAAGACCATTCCTACCACCACTCCCGACGTTCTTTGGTACAATGATGCTGAAGACGGCGACGAGCTTGAATACGTTTGCACCGCAACCGTAACTCCTTATGTAACCTATGACGAAACCGAAACCATCGGCGAAAGCGGTGACGCTTCCTACGGCGTAGCATACGGCTTCACCTTCCCCATCAACTACGTTAACGGTTCTATCGTTGGCGAAGACGTAACTCTCGTTGACAATGCAGATTCTTATGCATCCTGCAACCCCAACTGGGCTATCAGCGTTCAGCTTACTCCTGTAAGCGGCGACTACTATGAAGTAGTTAAGGTTGTTCCCACTCCCGGCTCTGCTGCAGCAGCAGGCATCGAATGGGGCGAAGACGACGTAGTTCTTGTTGTTCACTCTGCATCCTCTAACCCCAACGGCGGTTACGCTAACTGGCAGGCAAAGGTTGTAGCTCTTGCTCTCAAGGCAGGCGACAAGGTTCTCGTTTCCGAAACCGAAGCATACGTTCTTACTGCTGCTGACGTTATTGAAGAAGGCGGCGAAGACACCACTGAAAAGACTGTTGAAGAACTCGTAGTTGAAGCTATGGGTGAAGCAAACGCAGAAGGCAAGTTCGACGTTGTTGTTGAAGGCCCTGCAAGCTACGTAGCAGGCGACGAAATCACCGTTACCGCTACCGTTAAGAACATCGCAGAAGGCGGTCTCACCTCTGTTGAATTCGTTCTTAACTACGACGCTACCAAGCTCGTTCTCACTACCGACCTCGATGAAGAAGATGAAAACGCACTTCTCTGCGTTACCAACGTTCCCAACAGCAAGTGGGAAAACTTCTCCAACGTTGCTCACACCGTAGTTGACGAAGTTGCTGTTCCTGACAATGACGGTATCATCAACGTTACCGCATTCACCACTGCTTATGCAGCTTCCGCAATTGCTACCGAAGATGGCGATGTATCCTTCACCTTCACCTTCACTGCAGTTGAAGACGCTACCGGCGATATCGGTGTATACGTTGCACACGAAACCGTTGCAGGTTCTCTCAATACCGATACTTCCATCATCAAGTTCGTTGGTAACGGTTCTTACATCGTTATCGATGGCGCTGACGAAGAAGAAGCACCCAAGACCGACCTCGGTAAGATCGAAGGCGCTGACGTTGAAGTAGGCGTATACGGCGAAGATTCTCCCGTAACCAACCTCAACGGTGACGTATTCGTATTCGCAGCAGGCGCAGAAGACAGAGTAGTTACCTCCGATGAAGCTAACCTCCGTTACAGCTGGATCCTCGTGGTTGACGCTGACGGTAAG
>JAZNWF010000028.1:0-2778 GCA_045593165.1 Eubacteriales bacterium | reverse complement strand
GGTTATCCGATTTCACGGCGCACTCTTTTCCTATTTGCCTTATGCTATCCCTGCGGTATTACTTCGTCAAGGGTTGCCGCCGCTTCCTCGATGGGCGGCTTTTCCTTCACCTTGATCTCGCCACCGCAAGCGGAGCAGAATTTTTCCTTTGCGGTTGCACGCTTTCCGCATTTTTCACAGGCGTATTCCTCTTTTACGACGACCTTTTTTTCGATCTCGCCGCCGCAGGCGTTGCAGAAATTGTCGGAGCTTCTTGCTTTCTTTCCGCACTTACTGCAAACGTAGGTTACGGTTTCACCGCTATCGGTTGCCGGGAGCTTCTTTTCGAGAATTTTGAGAGCCACCGCCGCGCCGACGGTAATCACGAGGCTGATGAAGATGCCTGCCGACAGCCTGATGCCTGCCGAGCTTTCCATTCCGTATTCCGAATAGCTCTCGCTGTTGGTTGCCGTGAAGATGATGAGGAACACGAGGAGCAGCACGTTGAGTCCTGCAAGTCCGAAGATGCCGAACTCGGCGATTTTCTTACTTTCGATATTGCCGAGCCTGTCGGGGAATTTATCGAAGATGCCGAAGGCTTTGAGGAGTCCGAGGACGCCCCATGCGAGAAGGGCGATGCCGCCGATCAGCACGAACAGCTGAACGAGCGAGCTCATCACGCCCGAGAAGCCGCCTTCCCACAGATCCATAACCTTGTAGCCCGAAATGCCGTCCGAGCTCGACTGCTTGCCGCCCCACTCTCCGAGGTCGTAGGAGTAATAGGACGAGATATAAGGAATTGCCAACAAAATGAAGTTAAGCAGTCCTAATACCGCGCATCCAACGTAAGCGAGATTGCTTTTAATTTTTTCCATCATAGTCCTTTACCTCCTGTTTACCACCAATTTTCGGTTTGAACTTTAACCGCTACGTACTTGGAATCCGCTTCGTATTGCACTATGACTTCGATATTGTCCTTGGTGTATTTCTTATAGTAAGGATCGCTATCGTTGGTCACACGGGTAAACCCTGCGTTCGTCAACTGTGTGCCGTAAGCATCCGCGTCTGCGGTAGTCGCGCCGTAATATTCAAGCTCTACGCCCCAATTTTCCTTTACCGTTCCCGTTGCCGTTCCGGTCTGATAATCGTAAGGGAGTTCGGTATAATCGTCATCGCCTTCGCCGTAGCACGTAAGAATGCTATTGCTGTACATAATGTATCCTGCCTGCATAAGCGGAACGCCCTCTACGACCTTCGGCAACTGATGATGAACGGGCATCGCATAGAGCGTAAACCAAACCGTTCCGTCGCCTTCGAATTCGTATGTTTCACTATTGTACGATCCGTTCTCCTGATAGCTAATAAACACGTACAAATCGGTACGGTATGCGTGGAGCTCGCCCTTAAATCTCGTTTCGCCTATGCTGTCATCTCTGTTGTCGTAGCACGCAAAGTTTGTTTCTAGGTCTGCTACGAGGGTGTTGAAGGTATCCATCGTTCCCGTGAACATTACCATGTAGTATTCCCACGGCTTTTCGTCGCCTTCATAATCGTAATCCACGGAGAGCTTGCCGGGCGGTCTGCTCGTGATTTTGTTATCGAGCTTGCCCACGTATTCGGTTCTGTCAACCTCGGTTACGGTTGAGGGCTTTTCGGGAACTTTATCGGGAAGCACCGAGCTATCCCAAATGCCGTCAAGCTCTGCGCCCGATCTGCTCGTATCCCATTGTGCTTTATAGGGGCTGTTTGCGAACACGCTTCTGTAAATGTACTGCTCGGGATCGTCGGGATCGTAGTCATCTCCGGGCGTTACGATGGGATTTCCTCCACCGCCGCCGGAACCGCCTCCACCGCCTGAATTATCGGGATCTTCCGTATTGTTACAGGCAACGAGAGCAAATACCATCATTAAGCTAATAAGTAATGCTAATATTCTTTTCATTGTCGTAATCTCCTTATATTTTTTCTTCTGTTCGTTTACTGCGGTAGCTCCACATCACCGAACGAGGTAACAGTGGTGTCGATGGAAGTCACAGTTGAGGTCATCGTGAAACCTGACATAACCGTTTCATATTTCAAAATAATGCCCGATTCTATGTCTTTGTAGGTTTTGGAACTCATTCCATAACCCATATCGTAATTCCACACCGTCACGGTCTTTCCGAGGATGGTTGAATTTTCGCCCTGAACCGCTTCTTCATATATATCTGCTTCTTGCGTTATGAAATCGAAAATTAATTCTTCTACGTCCCTCATTTCGGTTTCCATACCGTAGTTGCTCTTTTCCCAGCCGTCGCCGTAATCTTCCCACAGCTCCCAACCGTTGCCTGTCCATTTGTAATACAATTGGGAATCAAAATTCATCGTTGTCCCGTCGTAGCTCGTTTCTTCTAACACATAATAATCATTACCGATCTTGATTGCCGTGTAATAGTTATAATTTTCAACGTTGTAAGTAATCTTTACGTTTTCAGGGAGAACGTAATCAGGCTCTTCATAGGTTGCTGTAAACGAAATGGTGAAGGTCTGATTTTCATCGTGGAATGTGCATATTGCACGCAGCTCGGAATAATACGGGTTGTTGTGGCTGTAGACGAGATAGTATTCACTTCTAAAGCCCGCTGCCTTCAAGGCATCCGTATAAGCCTCTCTTTCGTCTGCCGTCATACCGTAGCAGGTTACGGTAATGCTTATAATTCCGTTTTCAGTGCTGTTATAGGTCGAGTCAATGCTATAACTGCTTCCCGACGTACAATTCGGAATGGTAATACCAAGTACCGAAAACATATCGTTGATGGT
>JAZNWF010000027.1:0-25607 GCA_045593165.1 Eubacteriales bacterium | reverse complement strand
AATCTTCATACCTTCAATTACAGTATACCTCCCTATTTTTATTTGTCAACATTTTTTATAATCCCAATATATTGGGTGGGCAGATATTTATAACCGCACTCTATGGGACTTGACAAGGTGTGATATAATAGTATGCGGAAGATATTGCGCTATTTGAAAAACGGCGTTTTTCGAGTGATTTTTGCCAAAACCGGTAATATTTTCTACGGACCTCGCATATTATATCTTAGTACGTTTTTGTTTTGAGCGAGGTTTAGATATTTTAAGGAGAATTATTCTGTGAAAAAAATTATTATTATGCTGACGTTGGTTGCGCTCTGCCTGGCCTTGATGCCCTTTGCCGTAACCGATACGTCCGCAAAGGGAGAGGAAAGCGGCAACACGAAGGTTCCCGATGATACGCTCGTAACCTACGGCTATCTCGAAGCCTTCAAGGAACAGCTCCGTGCCGAAATAATAGCCGAGCTTACTGCCGAGGGCGGTGTTACCATTACCTCTGCCTACAATGATGTTTCCGTAAAGGAAGGTCAGATGCTGCTTCTTTCGCCGAACAGCGAAATAATCTATCGCGGCGGCGGTGCGGTTGCTATTACCTCGTCGGATAAAAAGGGCGAGGGCATTACCGATATGTCGGGCGGTACCGAATTGTATTCGGGCGAGCCGCTTGAATACGGGCATATCTATTATGCATCCGAAAGCGAATCGAAAAAGGCAATACTCATAACCGGCGCAACGGCATATTTTACCGTAAGAGGCGATTATGAGATTGAATAAAAGCTTACGTGTATTCTGTTTCGCGCTTGCGCTCGTATTCTGCATCGGCGGAACGGGGTATTCGGAAATAAACGTTGCTTCGGCAAAAACGCACGAGTATACCGAGCCGAGCGTGCGCGTGGGAATTTACGTTTCCGCGCCTCTGCTTGATTCGAGAATGTTCTCATCGTTAAATACCTCGGCGTCGGGCTTCGAGATCGGCTATGCGTCGGGCGACAGCTTTAAATCGTTATTTTCGATTTCCGAAAAAACAATAATCCTTCTTCCGCAGGTAAACGCTTCTTTTGACGGAAGCACCTGCAAGCCGAACGAAAACGGTAATATAGGCGCATACAGCGCGGTAATGGGAAGCTATTCCACCGCAAGCGCGGCGCTTTCCGCCGCAAAAAGCATGGGCGGCTTCGTTGCCGTGGTAAACGGCGGATACGAGCTGCGTAAATTTGCATCCAACAGCGAATCTGCCGCAAAATCCGCATCGGGCAACCGTCCCGTTGCAAAGCCTGCTTCAAACGGCATCACCGTTGTAGACGCAGGCACGGGCAAGATACTTTTCACGTTCGAGGATACCTCGCGCGTGCTCGCTATTCGCGGCAAGAACGGCAACAGCGTAAATCTTCCGATGCTGCACCGCACGGGTGCTGTGAACTATTTCGATTATCTCGGTCATTTCGAATATTCGGTGAGCGAAAGCAAGCTTTGGATGGTAAACGTGCTCGGACTTGAGGATTATACCAAATGCGTTATGGCTAACGAGATCGGCACAAACGTATCTGTTGAAACGCGCAAGGCGTTTTCGGTGCTTGCACGTACCGTTCCCTTGGGCAGTAAGCATAATAAGCGCGGATACGACGTATGCAACAATTCGTCCTGCTGCCAGGTATATTACGGTCTGCACCGTATGAGCGAGCAGAATAATCAGATAGTAGATTCTACGCGCGGACTCTTCTGCGCATATCAGGGCAAGCCCATAACCGTTCTTTACCACAACTCCAACGGCGGCGCAAGCTGTTCGTCGGTTGCGGCGTGGGGCGGAGAAGAGGTACCGTACCTTACGAGCGTTTTCCTTGAGGAATCGGGCGAGGGCGACACCTGGGAAAAGGTGTTTACCAAGCAGGAGTTTTACGAATATCTGATATCGCGCAGAGCGTTTTCCTCGCTTTCCGATGACGATATATCTATGAAGATACTCGGCAAGGACCCCTACGGTTCGGATTACATCACGATTCTTTCGGTCAGTGACGGCAGCGGAAACGTTATCACGGTTGAAACGAGCGAGGATATTCGTACTGCGTGCGGATTCACGAGCGCAAACTTCGAGCTCGAATACAGCGCGGACGTTACCGTTGTAACCGGCGACGGCAAAATCGAAAAGCGTCCGGTTGCGGGTGTAATGACCTCCGAGGGCTATAAGGCGTTCGAGGGCTTCGATGAAAGCTACAAGACCCCTATGGGTATGACGGTAGAGCCCCAAAAGGTAACGGTTGACGGTGCAGGAGTCGGTCACGGCGTTGGATTTTCCGCGGTCGGAAGCGAAAAGCTTGCAAAGGACGGTTATAGCTACAAATATATCCTTACCTTCTTCTTCAACGGTACTACGCTAGAATACGCAGGCTGATAATTAAATACCAAACTCTCCAATGTTTTTCATTGGAGAGTTTTTCTTTTCTGCGCATATACTGACATCAAGGAGTGCTACGCGCTCCCCGACGAAAAATGCAAGAAAGGTGAATTTAATTAATGTTACCGAAAGAATACGGACTTTTTTGTATGGATCAAGCACCCGAAATGCCCGAGATGCCGCAGGAAAGCACATTTCCTGCAAAGGTATCTCTCGCTATGATGTACGTTCCGTTTCAAAGGTTCGAAAATTTATACGATGAAGAAAAAGCGCTGCAACGCGGCACGCTTTTCGAAGAACTCGATTTGCCCTTTTACGGCGGAAAGAGAGGCAGCAGATGAACAATAACCGCGAAAACCTTTTAAGACGTATTCAGATGTATGCGTTCACCGCGCACGAATGTGCGCTTTATCTTGATTGCCACCCGAACAACCGCAAAGCGCTCGACAAGCATGCGGCTGCGGTAAAATCGATGAACGAAGCGGTTAAACAGTACGAAGGAATGTACGGTCCGCTTACCGCGAATGCCGCAGGCGGAAATGACTGGAACTGGGTAAGAGGCAAGTGGCCCTGGCAGAACTACGAGCCCGACGGAAAGGAGAATTGACCTATGTGGACTTATGATAAAAAGCTTCAATACCCCGTGAATATCAAAAATCCGAACGCGGCGTTGGCAAAGATGATAATTTCGCAGTTCGGCGGCCCCGACGGTGAGCTCGGCGCGGCGATGCGCTACCTTTCGCAACGCTATTCAATGCCCTATAACGAGCCTATCGGCATATTAACAGACATCGGAACGGAAGAGCTCGCCCACATGGAGATGATATGCGCTATCGTGCATCAGTTGACGCGCAACCTTACTCTCGAGCAGATTAAGGAGGGCGGATTCGAGGCGTATTACGTCGATCACACCTTGGGACTTTATCCCGTTTCCGCCGCAGGTGTACCGTTTACCGCGGCATATTTCCAATCGACAGGCGACCCGATCGCCGACCTTTCGGAAGACCTCGCCGCCGAGCAGAAGGCGCGCAAGACCTATGACAATATCCTGCGCTTCTGCGACGATCCCGACGTTGCCGACCCGATCCGCTTCCTCCGCGAACGCGAAATCGTCCACTTCCAACGCTTCGGCGATGCGTTGCGTATCGTTCAGGATAACCTCGATTACAAGAACTTCTACGCTTATAACCCGAGCTTTGATAAGAGATAACGGCATAGCAAAAGGGGACTTTTTGAAAAAAGTCCCCTTTTGAAAAGATTTGGCTGCAAGAAGAGTTTATGGCATAACCGGTTCGATTTGGCGTGAATAGCTTTCGTAAATATAATAAGTATCGTCGAAATTCTTAATTGTAAACTGATATCTTATGCAATAATCGAAAACAAGACGGGACTCGATGAGAGTAAAGGGCGTTTTCGAATTCGGATCGAATGAATATATATCCCAATAAACGTCATAATAACTTGTGCTTGTTTCGGAAATCGGTTCGGCAAGCGTGCAGCGCGCTACACCGAAAAGATTTTCGGAATATCTTATCCAGGAATATGAATTAAAGCTGTCTTTTTCGGTAAGCGGAGTCGATTTGTGCAGATGCTTTGGATCTTTGCTGTCCGAAAAGTCATAAACGTCCCATCCGTTAGGGGTGCTGTTATATCGTATATAGATTCCATTTCCCATGGGGACGATAGCCTCGGTGATTCCGCCGCTGTAATGGTCTTCTATACCGTCAACGTGCTCGGCGATCATATTGCTCGGTATGATATCTATGCGCTCGTCTGAAAATTCGATAAACATAAAAGTATCAGGCGTTTCTTGATCATTCTTGTACGTCATCGTAAGTATCGTTCGTCCTGTTTCGTGAAGATGTTGGTTAAATCTCGGGTTGTTATACTCGAGCGGAAGTTCGGCGCTTACACAGCGTTCGTTTACCATATCTGCCTCCATAGCCATCAAGACGCACCTGAAACTAAGGGTCGAGTCTCGTAGATATTCATTAGCAATTATTCTGAACTTTCCGTCGATTTTCAAAATACTTAGTATATTAATATCGTCTGCGCGCCATGATTCAGAAACCAAAACCTTCTTTTCGCGCTTGAAGCATTCGGAAAGGTCGATTTTTCCCGTATGCTTTAAGATTTCCGACGAGTCGAAGGTGTAAACGTCGGGGTTAAGCACGTAACCCTCGTCGGTTTTACTCGTTTGAGTCGAAATAGCGAACCAATCGGTGCCGTAATCAAACGCGGTGATATCGCCGTAATATGCGCGCTTGTCGATAACGTCGAAGGTTTCGAGCGAGACTTTCATTACTGCAATGTAGCTTACTCTGGTAGGCTCGCCGAGAATGCTTATATATTCGTCACCCCATTTATCCGCTTCTCCGTCGCGCGAAAAGCTCGGATAAAACTCCGAGACGTCGTCGGTTCTCGACCAACCGCAAGCGCAGACTCCGTCAGAAAAGATTAAATAAAGCTCATCTCCGACACGATAGGCAGAAGTCCAGGGGTTAAAGGTATATTCGGTTATAAACGACGGATTCGACGGGTCGGTTATGCGGTAAAAACGAAATGAGGAGTAATCTGTTGTGATCAGAATATCATTATGAATCATAAAGGATTCCGCGTCTATATCGGTGTTGCCGATATTTGAATAATCTCCATCATCGTCCCTCTTGAGGATTTGTATTTTTGAGTCGGATCGTACGGTCTCGGTTCGTATATTGACTATCTTGAAAATATACTCCCCTCTGAGAAAAATTCGTGTAAAATGATCTATACCGTCACTGTCGCTGCTTGTCGCAACGCCCGAGCCCAAGGTGTCCGAATGGTTATCGTTTTTACTAAGATCGGAAAGAAGCTCATCGAGTGTTTTGTATTTTTCAGAGGTAGGCTTTCCGGTAACGAGCTCTTGCGAATGATTCTCGGGATCGGAGTTGTTATTTTCAGAGCGGGATTTTGAAATCAACCCTACGGCAATAACCGATAAAAGAATACAAAAACAAGCTGCGATTGCGATAATACGTATAAATACGGGGCGTTTGTAGCTTTTGGAAAGCTCGCTTCGCTCGATTATATCGTCATCGAGTTCGCCTATGGCGTTGAACAAATCGTTTTTATTCATCTGAATACCCCTCCCTTATAAGTGTTTTCTTTAGTTTTTTTCGTGTGCGCGACAAAATCACCGAAATATTATTTTCGGTTATACCGTAACGGTCGGCGATATCACGTATCGGTTCCGAGAAGAAATAGCGTCTTACGAAAATATTACATTCCTTTTCCGGAAGCGAACGTGCAAAAACACATATAATCCTTCCGAGCTCCTTCACTTCAACCTCTGCTTCTACGTTTGACGTGCTTTTGATACATTCCGAAAGTTCATCGAGAACGAGCGTTATTTCGGAGCCTCCGCGTTTTTCGGCATTCTTTGCATTATAGCGGTTAAAGGACAGGTTTCGTGTGATTTTTGCGAGAAAAAGCTTGAAAACGGTTGGTCTTTGGGGAGGAATTGTATTCCATACCCGATAGTATGTATCATTGACACATTCCTCCGAGTCTCTGTCGTTTTTAAGTATATCGTTTGCTATTTTATAACAATATTTGCCGTATTTGGCGTTGGTTTCGGCGATAGCCGCTTCGTTTCTTTGCCAATAAAGCTCGATTATTTGATTATCCTCCAAAGCTTTTCTCCCCCTTTCGCCCTATAAGACAGTATTTCGCGGAAAATCTTACATGTTATCAAAAATCATTCTTCAAATGAATCGTGATTTTCTTATTTTCATTGTAAGTCCCCTTTATCAATCTGTCAAGAATATCGTAGCTAAAAACTTTTATGCTTATAATCCGTCGTTTGATAAGAGAAAAAACGACATAACAAAAGGGACTTCGATTGGAGTCCTTTTTTACGCAAAAAACAAATGGTTGAATTATTAAAACAATAATGATATAATATATACAGCAAATCCGCTTTGGTGCAAAACCGATTCGGTCAGAGTAAGTGCTTAACAAATAAAAGGAGGAAAATATGAAAAACCGCAAATGTTTTATCGCTGTGCTTTTGGCTTTGGTGACTGTTGCGTCGATCCTTTTTGTAGGATGCAACGGGGCAAATGACGATAAAAACACATCGAGCAAGGCAGAAGAAGCAGAAACCTCCGAGGAAGAAATGCTGTATTCCAAAGCGTTAAGCTTGATCGAAGCGGGAGATTACAGCGAAGCTTATTATCATTTGATGGATTGTAAGGGTTATAAAGACAGCGAGATACTGCTCGAGGATTTCCGCGTGATTACCAAAGTTGGACTTAGTATACAATATTACGGCGGAGCCGTAACAAGTAAAGTCGAACGCGAGTATAACGAGCTCGGAAAAGAAACTCTTTTCGTGGAATATGATAAAGATAACAATATAATAAGCAAAACCGAATATGCATATAACGAGCGCGGTGACAATACTCTTTTCGTGGAATATGGCGAGGGCGGCAAGGCGATATCAAGAGTCGAACGTAAGTTTGATAAAAACGGCAAAGTAATTTCCCGTGTCGAATATGGCGAAGACGGCAAGTTTATATCCAAGACCGAACGCGAGTACGATGAAAACGGGAATAATACACTTTGTGTCGAATACGATGAAGCTGACAATATAATAAACAAAACCGAGCAAGCGTACGACGAAAACGGAAGAATCACGCTTGATGTCAAGTATGATAATGACGGAAATATAGATGGTAAATTCGAATACATCTATGACGAACACGGAAACTTGACACGTTATGTGTTTTATGATGCGGAGGGCAACGCGACAACTGTTTATTATTGCGAATGCGAGTACGATAGAAGCGGAAACTTGACGCTTTATACCGTTTTTAATGGCAAGGGTAAAATACAGGGCAAAACCGAATACGAATATGATGCAAACGGGAATCGGACGCTATATATCGAGTACGATAATAACGATATTATAGTGTCAACCACCGAATTCGAGTACAATGAAAACGAGAATCGGACGATTCATATAAAATATGATAAAGACGGAAAAATAATAAGCAAAACCGAACGCGCATATGACGCCAGCGGCAAGGAAACGCTTACCGCCGAATATGGCGAAGGCGGCAAGGCGATATCAAGAGTCGAACGCAAGTTTGATAAAAACGGCAAGGAAATTTTCCATGCAGAATATGGCGAAGACGGCAAGGCGATATCGAAAACCGAATACAAGGACGATAAAAACGGAAGCCGCTCGTTTTTTATCGAATATGACGAGGACGGCAACATTAAATTCAAAATCGAGCAAGCGTACGACGAAAACGGGAATCAAACGCTTTTTATCGAATATGATAAAGACGGGAATGCAGAGTTCAAATCCGAATACACTTATGACGAAAACGGGAACTTGATGGGTTGTATTTCGTATAATGAGTACGGAATAACGAGCAGAGCTGAGTATGCGTACGATGAATATGGAAATATAACGCATCACTTCGAGTATGATGACAGAGGAAATCTATATCATAAGGATATTTATACAACGCCTATCATTATTTATAACCCCAAAGATCAATAAAGAAAAAGAGCAGGTGAGTTTAACTTACCTGCTCTTTATATTTGATAAATAGAAGAATTTTTGGGTATAAGATCAGCCGTTGTGTCGTTTTATCTCAAACTTCCTTTCAAAATCTTTAAACCCAAAAATCAAAGATTTTTGGACATGAAAAGTTTTTGCCAAGCTTTTTCAAAAAGCGTAATAAATAAAGGGGGACTTCGTTTCGAGACTTCCCATAAGGAGCTCGCAGAAGCGATGCTTTTTAACGTTATTGGATTTTCGTATCGGGATTTATTTCAAATAGAAATATTCATATTGGGAATAGGTATATTCACAGAAGTAGGTTTCGTATCCCGTGTGCGTGACTTCGACTTCGAAATAGGTTAAACGGTTGCCGAGCTCGTCGTAGGTATATTCGTAAAGATGCTCGCTGACAGTATTCTCGGTGTCGCCGTCACCCTTTTTAAGGTTGTCGCTCAGAAGATTTCCTTTTTCGTCGTAAGAAAGCTCGTTTACGGCAATAACACCGCCGTTTGAGTTATATTTAACCGATTTGATACGGTTTCCGCTGTTATCGTAGGTATGTTCGGTCGAAAGATAATATTTATCGTTTTCGAAAATTGATACGGTAAGACAGTTTCCGTTTTCGTTGTAGGTATATTTGACTTTGGGACTTCCGTTCGTCTTTTTCTCGAGAATATTGCCCTTTTCGTCGTATGTATATTCATAGGTGTTTGATTCTTCGGAGCCGTAGTATTTTGTGTATTCGGTTAAAACGTTTCCGTATTTATCGTAAGTGAACTCGTCGATATAATAAACCTCGAGATTGTCTGCGAGTCCTTTCGAACGGACTTCCTTCAAAATTCTGTTTTCGATGTCATAGGTGTATTCGGTTAGGTTTGTTATACCGTTTTCTTCAACTGTCACTGCTTTTAAAATGTTGCCGTTTTTATCGTTCGTATATTCTGTGGTGACGTTTTCATATTCTGATAAGTGCTCCAAGCCTGTTGCGGTTGAGACTTTTTTGATAACGAATCCGTTTTCGTCGTAAGTATATTCGTACTTTTCACACGAATCACCCGATTCTCGAAGCGTAAGGTTGCCGTGCTCGTCGTATTTCTCGGTAAGAACGCTGTCTTTCCACGAATTTAACTCCATACGCTCTTTTTCAAGCCTGCCGTCTTCCGAGTAGGTATATTCGTGCACGGTTTCGGTCGTAAAGCCAGGAGTTAACTTGACCGATTTTATAATATCTCCATTTTCGTTATAGCTGATTTCTTCGGTACTTGTGCTTTGCGGGGCGGAGGTGACGATTTTTGTTTTTCTGCCTTTTGCGTCGTAGGTGTATTCAAACGTTACGTCGGTTATGAGCTTGTCCGAATTGAAATAGCATTTTTTAGTAATGTCGCCCTGCGCGTTATATTCGTAGGAGTAGGTTCTCGAAATACCGTCGGATTCTCCGTTATATGAGCTTGATTCACTTAATTCGTTGCCGTGCTCGTCGAAGGTATATTCGTAAATCGAAACGTTACCCTCGTTATCGGTGACGGTCTTTTTTATAACGTTGCCGTGCTCGTCGTATAGGTTTTCAACGGTGTTGTATTCCTCGATGATTTTGATAGGTCTGTTATGCTCGTCGTAAACGTATTCGGTCACCTTGACGCTGTCGTATGAGATATCGCGTTCGGATGCTTTAAGAATATTTCCGTTTTCGTCATAGATATATTCGTATTCGAACTCTATTTTTTCGCCGTATACTGGGTCGTTAACGGTAATGTATTTTGTGTCCCCGTGCTCGTTATAAACCGTTTCCTTTACGTACTTGTATTGAGTGTAGCGTTTTGCGCTCGTATGGGTGGGCACAACGAGAAAATCCGCAAGCATATCCTTTGCGAGCTCGTTGTCCCTGTCGGCAATAAGCACGGCATAAGCCTCGGCAATTTTTCCTTCTTTTATCAATTCTTGAGCGCTTTTAATGCTTTCGGGAGTAGAAATACCCGAAACGTCGCTTTCGCTCGGAGTGCTGTTGTTACAAGAGGAAAGAAAGAGGAGAATAAATATCGAGAGGAGTAGGGAAAGCAGTCTTTTCATTTTGTGTTCTCCTTTGCGGATGTCGGAATACATTTTATAATGATTAGTGAGATAGCCACAGTTACAACCAACGCAGTGACGCCGCTTACGATTCCCGGGGAAAACAGAAAAACAGCGGACAAGCCGTTTATAAAGCAATGGAGCAATATGCAAGGGAAAACGCCGTTGGAAATGCGTCGCACCGTCGCCATAGCGTAAGAGAGGGTAAGGCACATTATTCCGAAAAAGAAATAGTTCATATCGGCGTTTGCCGTTCCGTTTATGTAAAACAGCGGCAGATGCCACAGCCACCAGAACAGTGCGGTGATAACGGTTGCCAAATAAAATCCGAGCTTTTTCTCCAATTCGGGCTGTAATATCATTCGCCAGCCGACCTCTTCGTTGCCGCCGCCGAAAAGCATTATCGGAACGAGAATCACCGCCATAAATATCGGCGCGCCGATTTCAAACCCGTTTATTGCGCATCCCGTTACGTAGTATACGGCAACAAACAAAAGCATTAAAGCGTAGGTGAAAACAGAATGCTTTACATCGAAAACCAATTTTAACCATTCCTTGAAGGTTTTTACCTTGCCGTTTCTTTTAAGCGATACAAACGAGGCGATGGTAGGTGAAAATCCGCCGACCGAATGCATTATTCTTAACGCCCAATGGTTTACTGTTAAGTCGGTCGATTGGCTGATTATTGCGGTGCCGCCCCAAAATACAACCATTATGGAAAAGGTTATTATTAAAAATTCACGAACTAATTTTTTGTTCATGCTTGTTTCCTCCAAACGTACTTGATGATGGATTACTCTGCGTATTCAAACGCCATTTTGCCGTTTTCGATTTTGAGCTTGGCGTCGAATTTGGTTCCGTCCTTTCGCTTGAAGCCCTTTATGAGATTTGTACTGCCGTCGGTGAGCAGCTTTTTTATCTGCGGTTCGGATATTTTTTTGCCGCATATCGTGCCGATTGCGAATTTACAGCCGTTTTTATGGTCGGCACATTCGAATCCTTCTTCAACCGTGTGCACGGTCTTTCCGCAAAGCGGACATTTTACGCCCTCGAGCATCGTCGCGTAGGATTGGTTGGTGCGTGCGACCTGCGTTCTGATTATCTTTACCCATTCGCGCAACGCCGCCTCGAAATCCCTTTGGAATATTTCGGCGTTTTCGGTGCCGCGCGCGATATCGCCCAAGCGTTGCTCCCATTTTGCGGTAAGCTCTGCCGATTTTATCTGCTCCAAGGGAAGCCTTTGTATAAGGTCGATACCCTTTTGGGTCGCGCGGAGCGTTTTCTTCTCGCGCACGATATATTCGCGGTCGATAAGCGTTTGTATTATTGCGGCGCGTGTTGCTTCTGTACCGATGCCGCCTGTTTTCGGGTCGGACATCAGCTTTTTAAGCTCGGCATCGTCAAGATCCTTGCCTGCCGAAAGCATCGCCGCGAGTATGGTCTTATCGGTGTAACGCTTCGGCGGCTCGCTCATTTTATCGCACAATTTATATTCGCCCGTTAACGCTTCGCCGACATTTAGATCGGGAAGAATCTCGGTCTTCGACGCGTCGCCGACTACCATCCAGCCCGGCTCGGCGATTATCGAGCCGTTTGCTTTAAAGCTTTCGCCCTCGACGTCGATGACGACCTTTGTCTGCTCGAGAGTTGCCGCGCCGTAAAGCATTTTTATTACCGAGCGGCAGATAAGATCGTAAACGCGCTTGTGCTCGGTGGGTAAGCCCTTCGGGATATTGCCCGTGGGGATTATCGCAAAGTGGGATTCTACCTTTTTGTTGTCGAAATAATGCTTGCGGTCGAATTTGCGCTCGCGTCCGACGATAAGGCTTTGATATATCGGCACGGCGGATAATTTATTGAGCACGTTGTTTATAACCGGCTCCATATCCTCGGTCAGATATTGCGAGTTTGTACGGGGATAGGTAGTATATCCGTCGTCATAAAGCTTTTGCACGTATTCGAGCGTCTGGTCGAGCGTGTAGCCGAATTTGGAGTTAGCATCCATCTGCAGAGCCGAAAGTGAATAAAGCAGAGGCGGTTCCTTTTTCGTTTTCTTCTTTTTGACGTCGGTAACGATGCCCTTTTTGCCGTTTATCTTCTCGAAAAGCGCTTCGGCCTCCGATTTTTCGGTTATCTTTTCCTTACTGTGCTTTGCCTTGAAAGATTCGCCGCTTGCCTTTGTAAATTCCGCCTCTATCGCCCAATAGGGTGCTTTTACGAAATTGGTTATGGCAAGCTCTCGGTTAACGATCATCGCAAGGGTAGGAGTCTGCACTCTGCCGACCGACATCACGCCTGCGCCGGGGTTTTTCAATGACATAGCAACGGTGAGGTTCGCGCCGACTACCCAATCGGCTATGCCGCGCATTCTGCCTGCCGATTCCGTAAGCTTCATATCGATGCCGTTTTTTATATTCTTGGTAAAGCCCTCGATGATGCCTTCCTTCGTTTGCGAGGTAAAGCAGGCGCGCTTTACGGGCTTGTTACAGCCCGAAAGCTCGTAAATATACGCGAAAATAACCTCGCCCTCGCGGTCGAAGTCGGTCGCGTTTATAATTTGGTCGCTCTTTGAAAAGAGGTCCTTGACAATATTGAACTGCTTTTCTACCTTGGCGTCCCAAGATGAGTTTGAGCTCGTGCGGAGCTTTATATCGTATTTATTCGGAATAAAGGGCAGGGGAAGCGACGACCATTTTTTATAGACGGGGTTGTAATCATACGCCTGCTTGAGCGTGCATAAATGACCGTAGCCCCAGGTAACGTAGCATTCGTGTCCCTTGTAGTTGATCTTTAAATATCCGTCGCGGTTTTGTTGTGATTTTATTGCCTTTTCGTTCGCCTTGAGTCCCGAAAATTCCACGGTCTGACCGTTTTGGAGATATATCTTATCCAACGCGGCGGCAATTTTGTTGCCAACGTCGGGCTTTTCCGCAAGTATGGTTACCAAAGCTTACCGCCTCCTTTAAAAAGTGTCGAATTATTCTAACACATTTATGATTATTAATCAAGTGCTGAAAAAACGGACACAAAATACTGTTGATTTTAAGGCGTTTTTGCGGTATAATTTTTATTTAGAAGCGTTGATTGGAGGTGAAACGGTGAATAATCTGCTGCCCGAGCCCATACTTACCTTTGCGGGCTATAAAAGCTCGATCCAAAACTGCTCGCCGCTTACCGTGCGCGAGTATATAAACGATATTATTCTGTTTTTCAGATACATCATCGTTTCACGCAGCGGTCAAAATCCCGAAAGGGTCGATATGAATGAAATCGTTATCGACGATATGGATTACGAGCTTGTTGCTTCGGTTCGTACCGAGGAAATATATTCCTTTATGCTTTATCTCTCGTCGGCACGCGGTAATAAGGTCCGCATCCGAGCCAGAAGATTATCGGCGATAAAGGCGTTTTATAAATACCACACAATAAAATCGCGCAAGGTCGCGGACAATCCCGCAAAGGATATCGACAGTCCCACTGTGAAGCCTGCGCTTCCCAAATATATGTCGCTCGATGAAAGCCTGTTGCTTTTGGAAAGCATTCCGCGTGACAGTCGCGATTTCGAGCGCGATTATTGTATAGTAACTCTGTTTTTGAACTGCGGAATGCGTCTTTCCGAGCTTGTCGGTATAAATCTCTCGGACATCACCGATGACCTAAGCCGTCTTACCGTAACGGGAAAGGGAAGCAAGATGCGAATGGTGTATCTCAATTCTGCCTGCAAGCACGCGCTTGCCGATTATCTTGCCGTGCGCCACAGCAGAGCTACGCAGTACGGGCAGCCCATTATCGATAAAAACGCTTTGTTTCTAAGCTCGCGCCGTACGCGTATATCGCATCAGATGGTGCAGGCGCTTGTATATAAATATTTAAAGCTCGCGGGGCTCGACGGACGTGGGCTTTCGGTGCACAAGCTCCGTCACACAGCGGCAACGCTTATGTATAACGAGGGAGAGGTCGACGTGCTTGCCATAAAGGATATTTTGGGACACGAGCAATTGACCACCACGCAGATATACACGCACCTTTCGGATAAGAAATTAGAGGAAGCCGCGGAAATGAATCCGCTGTCAAGGGTAAAGAAATGATTGAAAGAGAATTAATTGTAAAAAGCTATGACGTATTTCCCAACAGCACGATGAAGCCCTCGGCGACACAGCATCATATGCAACAGTCCGCGCGTGAGGATTGCGACGGAACGGGTTGCACCTACGTGGATATGCGCAACGTGAATATGGTTTTCGTTATGACCAAAATGGGCATAAAGGTAAATAAACCCGTTTTCGCTTATGACGAGCTTACCGTGCGCACCTACAACAACACCGTTTCTGGCATTACGTTTGTGCGCGAGTTTGAATTTTACCGCGGCGACGAGGAGGTCATCCACGCTACGACTCAATGGGTAATTATCAAATACGATGACCGTACTATCGTGCGTCCGCGTAATTTCCCGTTTGAAATACCTGCGATGAATTTTGAATGTGCAAGCGTCGATATCCCGCGTAATATCGACATATCGGGAATTGATTTTTGTGAGGACAGACGCGTGCGCCTCTCCGACCTTGATGAAAACGATCATCTGAACAACTGCGTTTATTCGGATATTTCGCTTGATATTATTCCTTACGACAGAAAAGAGGATTTTGTAAGCGAGATACGTGTTATATACCGTCACGAGGCGAAGATCAACGACGTGCTCAAGCTGAGCCTTGGCGAAAAGGACGGAAGATTCGTCGTTTCCGCGCATAATTCGACCACGGATACTGCGTGCTTCGAGGCGGATTGCGTCTTGGAAAAGATTTCGGGTTGACTTTTATTTAAATGTGATGTAGAATACTAACCCAACTAAAAAAGGAGGAAGGACTCGTATGTCGGAAATGATAAGAAGCATATCGAATAATAAAGCCGCTTATCACGAATATTTCGTTGAAGACAAGTTTGAAGCCGGCATCGAGCTTTTCGGTACCGAGGTAAAATCGCTTCGTTGCGGCAGGGTTAATTTAAAGGATTCGTTTTGCCGTATCGATAACGGCGAGCTTGTTGCCTACGGAATTCACATAAGCCCCTATGAAAAGGGAAATATTTTCAACCGCGACCCGTACAGACACCGCAAGCTTTTAATGCATCGCCGCGAGATAGACCGTCTTTTTGGGCTTGTCGGACAAAAGGGGTATTCGTTGATACCGCTTTCGATGTATTTCAAGGGCCGTTGGGTCAAGGTTGAAATAGGACTTTGCAAGGGTAAAAAATTATATGATAAGCGCGCGGTTGAGGCGGAAAAGACCGCAAAGCGCGAAATGGAACGCGCCGACAAGGGAGGCTATTAATGGCTACCTGGGTGCTTCATCTTCGTGTCGCCGAAAAAATTGCGGAAACGCTCGACATCGACATCGACGAAACCGCGTATTACGTCGGCGCTGTTGCGCCCGACAGCGGCAAAATGATTAATAATTTCACCTATCTTCCGTCAAAAGACGTTTCGCATTGGAAGCGAGAGGGCGTTTCCTACGAGCAACGCTTCGAGGATAATGCCGATTTTTACCGTCAATACGGTGAAAAGGAAACCGATATTTTCAAAAAATCGCTTTATTTGGGATATTACGTGCATATACTTACCGATACTATCTACGTGCGCGACATAATTCATCCCTATATAAATGCGCACGGCCGCGATTTCTGGCGTGCGAATATCGATACGATACGCTCGGGCTGGTATGAGATAGACCATCGCTTTGTGGCAAGAAATAAGAATTTCCGTCCTTTGCAAATAATCTGCGGAGTAAAGGATTTCGAAAACGTATATTTCGATTATTTCGATAAGGACGATATAACCGAACGTGTATGCTTTGCGGCAGAGCTGTTTTCAAACGGCAAGCCGAACGAAAATGCAGTTTTCCTCACACACGACGAAGCGCGTGCTGAGGAATTAATAGACTGTATGGTAAAAACCATTCGCGATATCTTAAACAAAAAGCACGGGATATAGTTAAACAATAGTCACAAACCCGAAAACGCGTTTGCTTTTCGGGCAAAATATGGGGCCGTAAAGGTTTCGACGGGGATCTTGAAACGGAGTAAGCGAGCAGAAGCGCATAACTTCTTAAAAATGTGCACTTTAAAATTAAACGCTAACAATAACAAATTAGCAGTAGCTGCTTAACGCAGCTTCCGTCGTACCGAGGAGCACCGCGGCCTCGGCTACGGCGTCACTTAGCGGTGAACGTGTGTCGGGCAAAGCTTTGAGCCCTTCCATGAACTAATGAAGCTACCGGCGCGTAATGCCTGCCGATCGGCATAACGCGTGGGGAATCCCAAAGACCGGCTGCGCTCGGAGAAAACGCTGTGGACGGGTTTTCGGACAGGGGTTCGATTCCCCTCGGCTCCACCAGAGAAACCACTTCTTTTGAAGTGGTTTTTCAGTTATATTCGCCTCATTTCATTCGGCGAGTGGTATTGCTTCGCAGTGATATTCGGCTAAAGCCGAGTGATATTGCCCTTCGGACAGTTAAAAGGCGAATATAATATCACGCTTTTGCAATATCTCGCCTATGGCGAGGTATGCAAAGCATATCACTTTTGCGCAAGCAAAAATATCACTCCGTCGAAGACGGAATATCACTAAAAAGAAATCAAACGGGCGGCTTTTCAATCAAGCAATCGTTGATTTTTAAACAAGAGATTGATTATTGATTTGGCGGTATGTGTAAGCTATAATAAAAGCACACCGGTGAAATAAATATTTCGGAGGTTTTTATGAAACTTACACTTGGAGATAAAATAAAAGAGCTTCGCAAGCGCGACGGTCGCAAGCAGGAAGACCTTGCAAATGCGCTCGGCGTTACCAATCAAGCCGTTTCACGTTGGGAGGCAAACGGCGGCTATCCAGATATAGAAATGCTTCCGGTTATTGCCGAATATTTTTCTGTGTCGTTGGAAGAACTGCTCGGAGTTGAGCAAAGCAAACGCAAAGCGAAGGCGCAGGAATATAAAACGCTTTTCAAAGAATATATCGAACACGGTAAAATTGAGGAATGTATTGATACTTCAAGAAAAGCAGTAAAAGAGTTTCCTCGTGATTGGGAACTTCAAAATCAGTTGATGTATGCGTTATTTGTATCGGGTTCTGATGACGGAGATATTGAAAATTGGCAGGAAAACCAAGCAAAATACAAACAGGAAATTATTGACATCGGCAACAATATTATCGAGCATTGTACCGACGACGCTATTCGTCTTGAGGCGAAATCACGTTTGGGATTTCACTATTGCGAACTTGGGGAACTCGAAAAAGGAAAAGCAGTTTTTGATTCGTTGCCTACTGTGGATTCCTGCAAAGAATCTATGATGTATTGGGCATTGAGAGGAGAAGAACGTAAACAGCATAACCGTGATATGTTTTCGCTTTTCTTATCGCGTGCATTATGGAACCTTTGGACTGTTGCAATAGACAACAACGGTAGCTATGACGCAACCGTAAAAGAGCTTTTGAAATACGAAAAGATAATCGAACTTGTTTATGATGATGACGATTACGGCGATTGGAACTTGGGTCTTGCGCAACTATATTTTTATAAGCTCGCACCTATTTCAGTAGAAAATCAAAAGATCGATGAGATGTATAACTATCTTGAAAAAGGACTTTACTATTTGAAGGAATTTGCGAAGCTTCCCGAGGCATATTTCCACACATCGTATCTTGTAAAAGGAGTTTGCGATAACAGATACGGCGATACTGCCGATTCACGTGCGCCGTGGGATATCATTCGAGAAAAATATCTTTCGGATAAGATGTATGATTCGGTTCGTAACGATGCGCGTTTCGTTTCGATATTGAATGAACTAAAATCTATTGAGTTTAGCAACTGATTTTCGCCCCGCAAAAGCGGGGCTTTTTGTTGATATAAATGTATTTTGTGATACAATATCTTTGAAAATCATAGCAACGCTATACACGGCATCATTAAATGCTTCGTGGAAAAACACATTATATTTGTTATACTAAAATCACAAAAGCGCTTTTGAATACTCTTATGGAGGACGATAAAAATGTCTATCGGAACAACAATTAAACGACTACGACGTGAAAGAGATATTACACAAGAACAGCTTGCTGAATATCTCGGCATAACCTCGCGTGCAATTTCTCAATGGGAATGCGACAGAACCTCACCCGATATTTCGCAGATTCCCGTTCTTTGCAATATATTTAACGTTTCAGCTGACAAGCTCCTTGGAATAGACGTGTCAAACAAAGAAAAACAAATTGACGAACTATATAACGAAATGTATCAAACCGCTACAGAGGGAAATCAGATCAAAGCGGTCGAGCTTGCGGAAAAAGCGTTAATACATTATCCGTCATCTTACAAATTGATGGACTTCTATGCCAACGAAATATTTTTGTATAACGCAACTTTTCCTGTCGAAGTTCAAGAGAACCACAAAAACAAGGCGGTTTTATATATCGAGAAAATATTGAACGAGTGTACCGATTCAGAAATAAGAAACAACTGTCTTGCTATGGCGTGTCTTTGGTATCCGAAAATAGGTCGAACCTCAGAAGCAGAAAAGCTTGCAAAGACATTGGAAGGTATTAACTATACTTGTGGTGAATTGCTTGGGAAAATATACACCGGAACGAAACAGTTCGAGGTTATCAGAGATGAAACTATCCGCCAATTCACAAACGTATTAGCGCTTGTAGATGATTTGATCAATACTTGCGATGACAACGGCAACCGTATTTATACCGATGAAGAAGTGTTGCAGCTGAATCAAATGTGTATCGATATGATAAAGCTGTATTGCCCAAACGGAGATTATTTCTTCTTGGCGCAGGATATCGAATGTGCATATAGGCAAATGGCGGATATATATGCAACCAGAAAAGATACGGAAAACACGATGGCTTGTTTGAATTCTGCAACCGATTATGCGATTTATTTCGATACACTTTCGCCTGACTCCGTACACACCTCTCCCGTTGCAAAGGGAATAGAATGCGGCGAAATTTGGTGGCACGACGGACACAACAATTGTTATGCTTTACTTAAAAAGCTCACTGACGAAAAGCATAAACAGTATGACTTCATTCGTGAAAGCGAAGAGTTTAATTCCGTATTGAACAAACTAAAAGTATACGCAAAATAACATTTATTTTCGCTTATTACCTTGCCCCGCGTTGGTGGGGCTTTTCTTTATCTACTGCGACACGACCTTTGATAGAAATAATCAGCACTATTCGCCCGTCAAGCGAATTGATTCTAACGCGTGGTTATTTACTAATGCACATTTCTCGGATATAATACAATTGTCAGCTGATAAAACATTTTACGGAGTTAGTTATGGAACTTAAATTAGGAGCAACAATAAAAAAGCTGAGAACCGAAAGAGGAATCACTCAGGAAGAACTCGCAAACAAAATCGGCGTGTCTTTTCAAGCGGTATCTAAATGGGAAACGAATACAACAACACCCGATATCGCAATCATTCCTCAGTTGGCTTTGTTTTTCGGCGTCAGCATCGATTCGCTTTTCGCAATTAATAAAGACGATTATATGGAACGCATATCAAATACTTTTACACAATATTTTTGACACTATATATTGACAACAACTTATTCTATATGATAGACTGTATATGACATTAGAGGATAGGATGTGATTGAATTGATTAGTTTAGATGGTGAAATATCAATCACAGAGGTTTTGGTTACATCCACAAACTTATGAATTTCTATAGTCAACGGCAGGCGCACGAACCTCTGTGAATGGGGTTAGTGCGCCTTTTTGATTTACTGTTCAATATATTTCACTTTCATACATGCAATTGTAATTACCGCTTATGATTCTGGGCAACAAAAATATACATATTGGGATCCATGGAACGATGACATTGGATATTTTACAAGTACGCAATTTTTAAATGACACAATAAGGTTCACTTATAATACTGAGCTGAGAGAATTACGTTATATTGTATATTATAGATAGAAAGGAATTGGTGAATGATGAAAAAAACAACTAACATTTTATTTATCATATTGGTAATAATTTTGGTGTTTCCTAATGTGGTTGTCGCGCAGACATCCAATGACACGGTATATGTATCGGAAACTGTTCAAAATGTAGTATATCAAGCTACACAACAAGAAACATTCGACTATTACCAATGGTTGGAAGACGATAAAATCGAGATTGTCAAAGAGTCGATCACACAAGTTTATACGATTGATATAATCGAATATGCAGAAACGGGAGTTTTGACAACAAGACCAGATGTGTGTGGAGCATCTCTGTCTGCAGAAGAAGAACTGTATGGCAATGTATATATCGCTAAGTTAGTAACCGAGGCCGGCGATTTTGCTGGAAACATTCAGTTTTATGTTGAAGACGGTATAGCTTACGGTCTCTTGTTTACGCCTTCCACTGCTTTGGAACAGTATTTTCCAAACGGAACATCAGCATATATGGCATCTTGTAGTTATGCTGATCATGCCAAACGAATTCAAAACATTTTGGATAGATCGACATTCGTTCCCGCATCTGATGTAAAATATGTAACTATAGATCATGTAGGTTCATGTTTTTTTGTACAAAACGAAGCGAAACACACAATCATTCCTGTGGGATACGAAAATACATCGTCAGTTCACAAAATAGATTATACGTTGGAGGCAACGGAATTAAAAGAAATTGCTGATGAAAACTTAAGACTGTATAATGAGTATATGCTTGAAAAAGCAGAATGGGAAGCCGAACACCCCGGTGAACTATATGAAGTTATGGGGATTACCGGCACAGCTCCCATTATAACAAGTTGCAGCGAAGTTGATAATATTATAGATATCGCTACATATTTGAGTGCAAACACCGATGAGTCTGTTTCCAATAATAACGATGATACATCAGAAACCGCCAATGTGTCCGAGGACGAATCAGAAGATTATAAAAATGACGAAACTATTGAAGTGTCGTCCTCGACAGGAACAACATCGAAGGAAGATACTAAATTACAGGACTCTGAAAATGCAACTTCGATTTCGGATAACATAATAACTTCGGATGCATCTGGTGAAGAGAATGAAGATAAGTTAGAAATCATAGTTTATTGTATTATTGGCGCTGTGATTATTGGTGCATTGATAATGGTAGTGGTATTAAAAAAACGAAAAACATCATAACGAGCAATTCAAAACAACAAAATGGTGTTGTTGCAAAATAATGTAATTATGTGACAAGCTCCCCTGCATTTGTATGCAGGGGAGCTTGTGATTTTCCAAGTGTTTTTAAGCAATGTATTACACGAATTGATTCAATCCACTGCTTCCTTAACTATAGGAAACTCCGCGTTCCCATTTAGAAACACTTTGCGGCGTGATATTCAAATAATTTGCCACATCCTCTTGCGTAAGGTCTTTCATTATACGATACTTTTTCAAGTTCTCTGCTAAATACAACATCGTTTTGTCCTTTCTTGTTGCAATCTTGAAAGCGAGCCCTGCTTTATGATTATTATACCTAACGATTGTCGGTTTAGCAATAACGCCGTCTTTGGTTTTCGCTCAACCTACGGGCGAGCTTGCGGGGCTTTCTCTTTGTTTACAGCGGAGCAATTATTGAAAAGAGGAATCGTACTTGTTGCACGACTCCTTTTTTCTTTATCCGTTTTCCGAGTTCATCACTTCGATAATCAACTTGATTCCGAGCGTGAACCCGCGCACGAACATCTCACGCTCGGAGATACAGCACATCTCGTTCGAGCAATCGACAAACCGTTCGAGAAGCTCTTTTTCCTCGTCGTTCAGCCGAGCGTGCAGTTCTGTTTCAAGCTGTACGATTCGATCGAGCGCATCGGCGTAGTCGCTGCTTCGCTTTATGTCCCGCTCGCATGGGCTAATGTTGCCGTACCATAAATCCTCAATTATGCTCATTCACGTGTCCTCGCTTTCCGATCGTTTCGTCAATGATCACCGCTGCCAACACCTTGCCGAACGCCTGAATCACGCTCTCTCCGTCGCCAAACTTGTGTTTTCCGAACTTCTCCAACGCCTTTTGGATGTACTCCACCTTCACGTTCGGATATATCCTTTTCAACTCCTCCGGCACCATAACGAAAGAGCGGTTGCAACTCGGTTTCTCCCGAGCCATAACCGCCCTTTTTGCAATATTTCCTTTCTTGCCGTTCAAACCTTCGACAATCGCGTTTTCGCCATTATCGTATTTCTTCCGCAACATATGTACTACCTCCTTTTCTCGGTAGCACACACAATATCACAGAAGTTCGTGAAAGTCCAGAAAAATATCACGCCGTAGCATTCGCGTTAATTTGTTCGATTATATTTCTGATACCGAGCCAAACGGATATATCGGTAAACACCTCGACGATACTACCTCTGTCGGTAAACGGAGGCTCTTGAAGCACAGACATATCCTTCATCACGCCGTTGCGAACGATATATTCGATGATTTGGTTGACAAAGTAAATCTGATCTGCGTCAAGACTAACGTCGTTCAAATACTGAGCAAACGCCGCTTTTGCCGCCGCCATATCAAGTCCGACGATTTCGCGAACAAACTCGCCAAGCGGTTTTTCGCCGTATTCGGCTTCATAGTCCTTTTTGCTTCCTACTTCACTCCAAAGAATGCGCTCGAGTGCTTTTACGTCGTCGGTATTCAACGGGATGTTGCTCTTTAGTTTAGCTATCGCCGCTTCGTCCTGATGCTGACGAATATAGAATTCTGCCTTCGCCTTGTAATTCTTCAAATCATCGTTTTCAAGCTCGGATTCATTCCACTCGACCGAGAGAATCTCGTCATCAAAATTGGTGATATACTTTACTGACGTTCTGGGAATATACTTCATCAAATCGCGAAGGTTCTCGCGAATGTGCTCGAACTCGTTAACGCCCGCGTCATCCAAATAGCTCGTATGAAGTATTTTGTTAATGAGTTCGGATTGAACCATAATTTCGGGAATGTTTGCTACACTTGCAATGCCACTGACTTTTTTATAAATATCTGTACGTGCACGGGAATACTTCTTTCCTGCGAGATATGCAAGCTCGATTCCGTACATCAATGCATCGAAACGAACTGCTGATGCTTCGTCTTCGTCCGGTGTTATAAGCGGAGCGAGTTCTTCCGCCATTAAAAGCGTGTCTTCGTACGTAAGCGAATTATAATTATCGGGATTGGAATATTCCTCAACATATCGCAAGTGTTGACGAACCGCAAAGTTTTCTTTATTCAACTCACGCACCTTACGTACCATATCATCAACCAAGGTTTTGCGAAAAGCAATCAAATCGGTGGTTTGATATACAAGATCCTGCAATTTGAAAGCGATTTGCGCCTTTAACTTGAATATTGCGCCTTGAAGAGCGATTTGATTCGCAGTAGGACGTCCGTTATTCATACGGAAAAATTCAAAGTTACCGCAGAAATCGAAAATATAGAACTTATCCTTATCCTTCCCGTCCATTAGACCGTCGCAACGACGCGTGCCGCGTCCGATCATTTGCCAGAATTTCGCTTTACTCATAACCTTTTTGAAGAATACGAGATTAAGCACCTCTGGCACGTCGATACCCGTATCAAGCATATCTACTGAAATGGCGATTTGAGGAAGCTTTTTCGCATCGGAAAACTCGTCGATTGCGCTTTGCGCATAGGTCATATAGTTATCGATGACCTTGGTGTATCCGGGAAGGTTGGGATATTCTTTTCCGAATATCTCGTGAATTTTTTCGGCGTGCTCGTGATTTTTTGCGAAGATGATCGTCTTGCCAAGCTTCTCGCCATAATCAACACGAAGCCCCTCGCTCATCAAAATATGAAGCACCTGACGAATGGTGTCCTCGTTGAACACCCACGCATTTATAGCGGAAGACGCGATGCTTTCGGGAAGTTCTCCATTTTCGTCTTCGAACGTACTTTCGTAGCTTTCCTTGTCCTCGTCGGAAAGGTCATCATATACAATACCTTGCTCTATAAATTTAAGCTTGCTTTCAACTGACATAAAGTCAACAAGAAATCCGTCGGTAACGGCTTGAGCAAGCTCATATCCATAAGTGGGCACGCCGTTTTCTAATTCGAAATTCTCGTAGGTGTTCTTGTCGATTTCGTCCTTGGGCGTAGCGGTAAGACCCACCAAAGGCGCGTCGAAATAAGTGAAAATGTCTTTGTATTTGTTGTAAATAGAACGGTGCGCCTCGTCTACGATGACAAGGTCGAAATGTCCAACGGTAAAGAGCTTTCCGTCGTTTTCATCCCTTACGGTGTCGATACAGTTCATCATCGTTTGGTAGGTAGAGAATACGCAACGAGAATCGAAGTTTTCCTTATCCTCGCAAAGATTTGTTACCGAAAGGTCGGGAAGCATATTCACAAAAGCACGCTTTGCCTGAGTAACGAGCGAGTTGCGGTCGGCAAGGAAGAGAATATTCTTCACCCAGCCATGATCAAGCAAAACCTTGCAAAGAGCAATAACGGTTCTTGTCTTGCCCGAGCCCGTTGCCATTACGAGAAGTGCCTTGCGGCGATTCTTCTTGTCAAACGATTCACAAACCGCCTTTATCGCACCCTCTTGATAGTAACGGCCTGCAATGTGCTTGTCTACCATCACGTTCTTTAGACTTGTGCGCATCGTGTGCAGATTGAAAAGCTTTTCAAGGTCGCGCTTCGAATAGAATGCCGCCACCGCGCGCTCGGGATAATATCTGTCGTTCCAGATTCGGGTATCGAACCCGTTTGTAAGGAAGATTATGGGACGGCGGCCGAACTTTTCTTCCAAAAGGTCGGCATATAATTTCGCCTGCTGGCGACCGACGGAGACATCCTTGCAGGTTCGCTTTGCTTCGATAACCGCCAAAGGCTTGCCGTCATCGCCAAAGAGGACATAATCGGCATAACCCACCTCACTCTTGTTGGGCATACCGTAAAGCTCATATTCGTTATACCAATCCTTGCCCTCAACCCAACCTGCATCGGAAAGCATTGTGTCGATATAAATCTTCCTTGTTTTATATTCCGAAATATCAAGGGGCTTGGGAACATAGTATTTTTGTTGTTCCTCACGGCGGGTGGTGAGCTCGGCTTTTAATGCCTTGTTTTCTTCTAAAAGTTCCTCAAAGTTGATTGCAACGGCAGAATCGAGAACCGTTTCGGTATGTTTTGTTAAAAGTTCGGGGTTGAACTTTGTTTCTTCGTAAGTATCGGAATAGCAATATGCGATAAAATCAAGGAAATAAAAGAGGTTTTCCAAAGCAAGCTGGGCTTGTTCGGATTTAATGACCTTTGAGGAATGGGCAGAGTTGTTGCCGACCTTGCGGATAAAATCAAGGCGACGGATGATGTCGATTCCAACCACATCTTTGAATTCTGTTGTGCTGATAAGGGTGTTAAAATTATCTTGATAAGGCATAACGAGAGAACCGTCAACAGAATACATCCATTTAACGGCAAACTCAGCACATCTGCGAACATTTATAACACAGGTTGCGGCATCGATATTGTAAACCCTCTCGGCAGTAATCGCCACATCGGCAAAACTGTCGAACTTGCTATCCTTTTTTAAGAAATCAAAGTTGGTCAT